>CAYPNT010000041.1:0-23231 GCA_964412235.1 uncultured Rhodospirillaceae bacterium | reverse complement strand
TATAACGAACCACAATGGACCAGGAACCCATGTAAATGGAACAATATCAAACGGTGGCAACCACCCTCCCAAAAAAAGAATAGCAGTCATCGCACTCATCAAAATCATATTTGCGTATTCTCCCAGAAAGAATAAAGCAAAGGTCATAGATGAATACTCAACGTTGTAGCCGGAAACCAGTTCTGCCTCAGCCTCCGGAAGATCAAATGGATGTCGGTTCGTTTCAGCCAATGTGGAGACAAAGAAAATCACAAACATAGGTAGTAGTGGCAACCAATACCAATTCCAAAAACCATCCCCTTGCTGGGCCATCACAATATCGGTCAGATTTAACGAACCCACGCATAGCAGCACCGTAATGATTACAAATCCTATTGCCACCTCATACGAAACCATTTGCGCCGCGGAACGGAGCGCCCCTAAAAAGGCATATTTAGAATTACTTGCCCAACCGGCCATAATAATTCCATATACTCCCAGCGATGAGATTGCGAAAAGGTAAAGAACACCGACGTTAATGTCGGCAAGGACCCAACCAGCGTCAAAGGGGATAACCGCCCAGGCGATAAGGGCCAAAACAAAAGTTAACATTGGCGCCAAAATAAAAACCACCTGATTGGCACCAGAAGGTATTATCGTTTCCTTAACAAGCAGCTTCAGGCCGTCCGCAAGTGGTTGCAGTAAACCGAAAGGTCCCACGACATTTGGACCCTTGCGTAACTGCATGGCTGCAATAACCTTCCGTTCCGCAAACGTTAAATATGCAACGGCCGCCGTGACAGGTAACACAATAAGTAAAATTTGCCCGAAAATGATTATCCCAGGCCAAAGGTACCCATTCCAAAGCTCAGCCATTGGTTGCAATCTTCTCTGGCGTTGCAGCTAGAAATTCACGCGTACAAGACGCCATAACAGTCGATGCCCTACTTATAGCATTCGTCATGTAAAAGTTTGTTATATAGTTGGAGAACGGTACGTCATCGATCTTACCTGAAGAACCGAATTCTTTCCAATCGGCCACCTCAACGTCGTCAACACACTTAAATACGGAATTAATTTCTTCCATGCGATCCCGAACACCAGCAATATCATTATAACCAAGGGGTTTACCCAAAACGTCCGACAGTGCTCGAATGATTGCCCAGTCATCTTTCGCCTTTCCCGGCGGAAATGCTGCACGCCGCGCCCGTTGAACGCGACCCTCTGTATTGACATAGGTACCTTCTTTTTCAGTGTACGCGGCACCTGGTAATATTACATCGGCAACGTGAGCTCCTGCATCTCCGTGGTGTCCCTGGTATACAACAAATACTTCTTGGAATTTTTCCAAAGGTATCTCATCCACCCCCAGTAGATATAAAAGTTCTATCTCTCCCATTTGAACAGCTGCTAGTATACCAGCCAAATTTAAGCCACCATCAGAGGGAACTATGCCCAGATCCAGCCCCGCGACACGGGCTGCCGCCGTATGTAAAACGTTAAATCCATTCCAGTCTGTCAAAATCATGCCGGTCGCTTCTGCAATCGAACGCACTGTAGAAAGAATAACGGAACCGTCATCCCGGCACAGTCCTCCTTGACCTAGGATAATCATCGGCCGTTCAGCATCATTCAAAATTTTGCTAAAAGGGCTGATACCTCCCTCTATCTCCAACAAAACATTTGGATCAACACCGAGGTGGTCATAGGAATAGGTGAGATCCACTTTCTCCCCAATCAGGCCAATATTGAAGCCACCCGCTTGCGACCTTTTTCTAAGACGAGCATTTATTATTGGAGCCTCTGTGCGCGGATTAGCTCCCACAATTAAACAAGCATCTGAACTTTCTATTCCTGAAATTGTAGTATTAAAAATATATCCGGCCCTGGCAGTTGGGTCTAATTTGCTCCCGTCCTGACGACAATCTATGTTTTTACATCCAACTAATGACATTAAATCTTTAAACGCTGTCATTGATTCTGCATCACAAAGATCGCCGACAAGCCCAGCAATTTTTGTATTATCCGTCTTTGTTAATTTATGGGAGATCGTCTCAAAAGCTTCTTCCCAAGAAGCCGAGCGTAACTTTCCATTAGTTTTGATGTAGGGCTGGTCCAGCCTTTGCTTGCTCAATCCATCACAAGCATACCTTGTCTTATCAGAGATCCACTCCTCGTTAACATCTTCATTAAGCACAGGAAGAATCCTCAAGACCTCTCTGCCCCGAGTGTCGACACGAATGCTGCTCCCGACAGCATCCATTACGTCAACAGATTCGGTCTTACTCAATTCCCACGGTCGAGCTTCAAAAGCATAAGGTTTAGCAGTTAGTGCTCCGACCGGACACAGATCAATAATATTTGCCGAGAGCTCTGAAGTAATTGCTTGCTCGACGTATGTACCCACTTCCATGTTTTCGCCTCTACCGGTCGCTCCAAGAATTTCAACACCAGCAACTTCGGTAGAAAATCGAATACAACGCGTGCAATGAATACACCGTGTCATGTGGGTCTCTATTAATGGACCCAAATACTTATCTGTTACTGCTCGTTTATTTTCTTGGAACCGCGATCGATCAAAGCCATACGCCATAGCTTGGTCTTGAAGATCACATTCGCCACCTTGGTCGCAAATGGGACAATCGAGGGGATGATTTATCAGAAGAAATTCCATGACCCCGTTACGGGCCTTTTTAACAGCCTCCGTATTTGTCCGAATAACCATACCATCACCAACCGGCATCGCGCACGATGCTATCGGCTTGGGTGCCCGCTCCATCTCCACCAGGCACATCCGACAGTTTCCCGCGATTGACAATCTTTCGTGATAACAAAATCTCGGTATTTCTATCCCCGCTTCCTCACAAGCCTGAAGAACGGTTAAACCATTTTCAACCTCAATTTCTGTACCATCAATTGTGAGTTTCAACATCCTTGAAATCATCCCTATGCCGCAGTCTTCGAATGGTGAATCGAAATACGTTCTTCAACTTCGTCACGGAAATGGCGCATTAGGCCCTGAATCGGCCATGCAGCAGCATCTCCAAGAGCACAGATCGTATGCCCTTCAATTTCGTATGATACGTCTAATAGAAGATCAATTTCTTCAATCTCGGCCTCTCCCTTAACAAACCTTTCCATTACTCTCCACATCCAACCTGTCCCTTCACGACAGGGTGTACACTGCCCGCAGCTTTCATGCTTATAAAATTTAGAAAGGCGTGCGATTGCCGCAATAATGTCAGTAGACTGATCCATCACGATAACCGCTGCGGTTCCAAGACCGGACTTCACGTCCCGTAGAGAATCAAAATCCATCAACACTGTATCGCAGGTGGTTTTTGGTATAAGCGGAACGGATGCTCCTCCAGGGATCACTGCCTTTAAGTTATCCCATCCGCCCCGGACACCGCCCGCATGTCGTTCTATAAGTTCCCTCAGAGGAATACTCATCTCTTCTTCCACGTTACATGGATTATTTACATGTCCCGAAATACAAAAAAGCTTTGTCCCGGTGTTGTTTTCCCTACCAAGCCCTGCAAACCAAGCTGAACCTCGTCGACATATCGTTGGCGAAACAGCGATTGTCTCAACATTGTTAATTGTCGTGGGAGAACCGTAAAGGCCCGTATTAGCAGGAAACGGCGGCTTGATGCGAGGTTGCCCCTTTTTGCCTTCTAAACTTTCTAGAAGTGCGGTTTCCTCACCGCAAATATACGCACCAGCACCGCGATGAACATAAACGTCAAAGTCGTATCCGGACCCACAGGCATTCTTTCCTATCAGGTTAGCATCGTATGCTTCCCTAACGGCAGAATCCAAGATAGAGGCCTCATTGTAAAATTCACCCCGAACATAGATATAGCCAGCTGAAGCGCCCATGGCGAAGCCTGCAATAAGACAACCCTCTACAAGCTTGTGGGGATCGTGGCGCAATATGTCGCGGTCCTTACAAGTTCCGGGTTCCGATTCATCGGCGTTGACGACTAGATAGGCAGGCCGCCCCATATTTTCTTTTGGCATAAAGGACCACTTTAGGCCCGCCGGAAAGCCGGCACCCCCACGTCCACGGAGCCCGGAGCTTTTTATTTCTTCAACGATCCAATCGCGTCCCTTAGAGAGAATTTCCCTTGTACCGTCCCAGTCACCCCTTTTCTTTGCGGCCTCGAGACCCCATTCATGAACTCCATAAAGGTTTGTAAATATGCGGTCCTTGTCGCTTAACATTATCGTTAATCCCTATCCCCTGTCAGGGTGGTTAATTCTCCGACAGGAGCAGATTTCTGGCGCCCAGAAACGATACTCCCCGCCGTGGGGGGGGCCCCTGTTCGAAAGGCATTAATGATTTTACGCACTCCCTCAGGATCTACATCCTCATAATAATTATCGTCCACCCAAATAATCGGAGCGTTAACGCACGCTCCTAAACACTCAAACTCACTGAGAGAAAACAAACCATCTGTGGTCGTATCACCTACCTTGCAATCGAGTTCATCTTCACAGACATCTACGATATCCGCACTACCTCGAAGCCAACACGGCGTCGTAGTACACACGCGCAGTTCGTGTTTTCCACGGGGGGCATCGTGAAACATTTCATAAAAGGAAACGACTTCATAGACCCGAATTGGCGCCATTTCGAGCACTTCCGCCACATGATCCATCGCCGATCGGGGTAGCCATCCACCACATTGTCGTTGAGCTATATCAAGGAGCGGCAGAACTGCACTTGCTTTTCGTTCTGCCGGATATTTAAGTAAGTGTTCATCTACTAACGCTTTGGACTTCCTACTAAACTCAAAAGACTCGATTTTATCGCTCACCGGTCAATCTCCCCGAACACGATATCCATTGAGCCCACTATGGCCACCATATCGGCTAGCATATGTCCCTTGGATAAAAATTCTGTTGCCTGCAAAAATGCAAAACCTGGCGCTCTAATTTTACAGCGATACGGCTTATTACTGCCATCTGCAACGACATAAACACCAAATTCACCTTTTGGGGCTTCGACCGCCGTATATGTTTCACCCGCGGGCACGTGGTAGCCTTCGGTATAAAGCTTGAAATGATGAATCAAGGCTTCCATGGACTGCTTCATTTCACTTCGGAGAGGTGGAGATATTTTATGGTCCTGTGTCTTCACCGGCCCCCCAGGCATTTGATCAATACACTGTTTGATAATCCTAAGGCTTTGTCGCATTTCCTCTATACGAACTAGATACCTGTCAAAACAATCTCCATTTTTACCGACTGGTATATCAAACTCAACTCGACTGTAAACATCGTAGGGTTGAGATTTTCTGAGATCCCATGGCACTCCACTTCCACGCAACATTGGGCCAGAAAAACCCCAATCGAGCGCATCTTCCCGCGTGACAATCCCGACATCCACTGTACGTTGCCGGAAAATCCTATTTTCGGTTAGAAGTCCCTCTATATCATCTATTACCTCTGGGAACGACTCACAGAATGCAGAAATATCTTCGATTAAACCTTCGGGAAGATCCCGATGCACACCACCCGGTCTGAAATATGCCGCGTGCAACCTGGCTCCAGAAACTCGTTCGTAGAATTCCATCAGCCTTTCACGTTCTTCAAATCCCCACAAAAGGGGCGTCATTGCCCCAACGTCGAGGGCAAACGCACTGATGTTTAATATGTGATTGAGTATCCGTGTAATTTCCGAAAACAGTACACGAACGAATTGACCCCGTATTGGAACCGCTATACCCGCTAGTTTTTCAACTGCCAAAGCAAAAGCATGTTCCTGACACATGGGTGATACGTAGTCTAAGCGATCAAAATACGGAATAGCCTGTAAATAGGTTTTATGCTCAATCAGTTTTTCAGTTCCACGATGCAGCAATCCAATATGGGGATCACACCTTTCAACAATCTCGCCATCCATCTCAACAACAAGCCGCAAAACACCGTGGGCTGCAGGGTGTTGCGGTCCAAAATTCATTGTTAGATTTTTGATTTCCGAATCCGCCATCAATCTGTGCCCTCGGACGGGTTTCCCTCGACTTTTTCATCTCCAGGAAGGATATAATTGGCTCCTTCCCACGGGCTCATGAAATCAAAATTACGGAAATTCTGCGTTAGTGAAACCGGCTCATGGACAACCCGTTTTTGTTCCTCGTCGTAACGTACTTCGACGTAACCCGTAAGCGGAAAATCCTTTCGAAGGGGATGCCCTTGGAATCCGTAGTCAGTCAACATGCGCCGAAGGTCGGGATGATCGGCGAAAAAGACCCCGAACATGTCCCATACTTCTCGCTCAAACCAACCCGCGCTGCTAAACAAGGGGACCATTGAAGGAACCGGCGTTTCTTCATCAGTTTTAGTTTTCACCCGAATTCTTTGATTATGTGTAAGGCTCAACAAATTATAAACAATCTCAAATCGCTCTTTTCGCTCAGGAAAGTCAGCCGCTGTAACGTCAACAAGGACCTTAAAAAGGCAATTTGCATCATCACGTAATCGCTTCATCAGGTCTGGAAGCTGCCCCGGGGAGGTCAGAATAACCAGTTCACCAAATGACATAGACCAGGATAGGCCCGCGTGTTCATTACTGGTGGCTATATATTCGCCAAGTTCATTTAAATTTTCATCCATGCTCTGACAAGGTTCCGCAATGCTATCGGGCGATTGTACTGGTACGCCGAATTTTTTTTTGTAATTGCAAAATACCGTACAAAAGAGCCTCCGCCGTTGGGGGGCATCCAGGCACATACACGTCCACTGGGACAATCCGGTCGCATCCACGGACAACAGAGTACGAGTAATGGTAGTAACCACCACCATTTGCACAACTACCCATGGAAATCACCCAGCGGGGTTCAGCCATTTGGTCATAGACTTTTCGCAAAGCTGGCGCCATTTTATTTGTGAGTGTTCCCGCTACGATCATAACATCGGACTGCCTCGGGCTCGGTCGGAACACCACCCCAAACCTATCCAAATCATAACGACTTGCAGCCGTATGCATCATTTCAACAGCGCAACACGCCAAACCAAATGTCATAGGCCACAGTGAACCCGACTGCGCCCACGATACAAGTTTGTCCATTTGCGTAACGACAAACCCCTTATCACTCAGATCATCTGTCACCTGGGTAAAAACAGAACCCTGTTCTGCGCCTGGCTCTACTGGAACATTTACTCCCACTCCAAAGCACCTTTCTTCCACTCATAAACAAACCCCACCGTTAAAACCCCAAGAAATGCCATCATGGACCAGAATCCAAACACACCTATTTCTGAAAGCGAGACGGCCCATGGAAAAAGAAAGGCAATCTCCAAGTCAAAAATGATAAATAGAATCGCAACAAGATAAAATCGAACGTCAAACTGTCCACGCGCGTCATCAAAAGCGTCAAAGCCGCACTCATAGGCTGACATTTTTTCTGGATTTGGACGTTGGCGGGCAACAATGTACGACGCTGCAACGGCAGCAATCGCCATTACCGTTGCAATCCCGATAAACAGCAATATCGGTAAATACTCTCGTAGCATTTCTTCCATACAAATACCTAGAATATGGCTCCCTGCTCCTTAGACGGGGACCTGACCCCCTACTAACGGTTATCAATCAGTTCTAGTAATTTCGGGGGCGACATTGGTAGAGACTGTGGACGAATACCAATAGCATCTCCGATTGCATTGCCTATAGCGGCCATCGTCGGTACTACTGGCACCTCGCCAACACCCCGGAGCCCGAATGGATGTTTTGGGTTTGGTATTTCTACTATGACGGTATCAATCATCGGAACATCTGAAGTTACTGGCATTCGGTAATCTAAGAAACTAGCATTCTGTAATCTACCATCCTCACCGTACACATATTCCTCGTTTAAGGCCCAACCAACACCCTGGACAGCCCCACCTTGAAACTGACCTTCAACCTGCAAAGGATGGATAGCCTTACCGGCATCCTCCACGACAGTATACCGAGTAATATCGGTACGGCCGGTCTCTTCATCAACCTTTAAATCAACAATATGAAGTCCAAACCCTGGACCCGCACCTGTTACATTCATTGAAGCGGAAGCGGTCACTGCACCGTGAGACATAGTCGTTTGAGAGGTAATATCGGAGATGGAAAGTGGCTCAAACTCACCCACGTTAGCACCTGCCGGACGACATTCCCCATTTTCATAAATTACTGCGTCTTCCGGCACATCCCAAATCTCGGCAGCCCGTTTAACAAATTCCTCTATACACTTGCGAGCATTGTCCACCACTGTCATGCCCACAGAATAAGTTGTTCGGCTCCCGGCGGTAACACGGTTAAACCCCAAAGAATTGGTGTCAGCCATCGTAATTCGCACTTTATCTACGTCGATACCAAGCTCTTCCGCCGCCATCATCGCGATTGATATCCGTGAACCCGCAACATCAGCCGTTCCAGTAATCACTGTAACAGAACCATCGGGCGCTATATTCATGGACGTCGAGGTTTCTCCACCTCGATTAAACCAAAAACCCGCGCCAATTCCCCGCCCTTCACCTTTTTTAACAGGAGATTGGTAATGCCCTGACGCCTTAGCAGCTTCAAGTGTTTCAATAAAGCCAATCGGACCAAACGTTTCACCATATATTGTTGTATAGCCCTCCTTTGCAGCGTTCTTCAATCGAATGTCGATCGGATCCATATCAATCTTACTTGCTAATTCATCAATCACACCCTCCACACCAAATACAATCTGTGGAACACAAGGCGCTCGAAAAGCGTTTACTTTTGGACGATTAGAAACGACTTCGAAGGACTCTATATAGACATTCTCTAAATCGTATCGCGTAAACATAGCGTTTGGTGCATTAAAATACATTGACCCAGTATATATTCCTGTTTGGAAAATCAGCTCGGCTTGAGCTGCAGTTATACGGCCGTCTTTTCGAACACCCATTTTTATTTTTGACTTAGTTCCTGAGACTGGTCCTGTTCCCCGAAATACCTCGTTTCGGGTCAACGCCATTTTTACAGGTTTAGAAGCCTTTTTTGATAACAAAATCGCTAGAGGTTCCTGATAGAAACCCGTTTTACCACCAAAACCTCCTCCAAGCTCAGACATTCGTACATTGATCTTAGAAGACTCAATCTTCAAAATTGCCGACAAACGGTCCCGATAGACATATGGTCCTTGGGTACAACACCAAAGCTCGACCTGCCCATCCTCCGAATATTCCGCGACACAGCCCTGCGGTTCGATATACCCTTGGTGCATCGGTTTGGAATCGAATTCTCGTTCAACGATAAAATCCGCTTCGGCAAAACCTTTTTCTGTATCTCCCATCTGACTGACCATACGCTCGGTGACATTGGTCGGTTGATCGTTTGGTTCATCAAGTCCCTTCGTGCGAATGTAGTCATGCAAGATTGGTGCATCAGGCTTCATCGCATCTACGGGGTCTATCACATGAGGAAGCACTTCATAATCGACTTTAATCAATTTAAGAGCTCTCTTTGCGACCGCGTCACTTGTAGCGGCCACCGCCGCGACAGGATGTCCATCAAATAAAGCTTTTTCCCGCGCCATAGCTGTTCGAGTTAGATCACCCGCGACGCTCCCTGGGTCTATTTCTGGAAAATCATCACGTGTTACCACTGCCTTAACACCCGGGAGTGCCTCTGCAGCACTGATGTCGATAGACTTTATAATTGCGTGTGCATGAGGGCTTCGAAGTGTTTGCCCGAACAACATTCCAGGAAGAAAGAAATCAGAACCAAATTTTGCCCGGCCCGTTACTTTATCTAGGCCATCATGTTTTATCGGGTTTGTGCCGACGGTTTTTAGATCACGGGCACCATCAAATTTTGAATCTTCGAGAATAGTTGCCATATTATGCTCCTCTCATTTCTTCCGCCGCCGCCATAACGGAGCGGACAATTTTATCGTAACCAGTACAGCGACATAAATTACCAGCCAGCCAAAAACGTACCTCGGTTTCGCTGGGATTGGGTGTTCGCTCCAACAAGGCTTTCGCTGCCACTAAAATACCCGGTGTGCAAATACCGCACTGAAGACCATTAAACTCGAGAAAGTTTCGTTGAAGTGGGTGTAGTGTGTCACCTTCGGCCATACCTTCAATGGTCTCCACAGATTTTCCATCTACTTCGGGGGCCAAAACAAGGCACGAACAAACAAGTTCACCGTCAAGTATAACACTGCAAGCACCGCAATCCCCGGTTGAGCACCCCTCTTTCGTGCCGGTGAGTTCCAAATTATTCCGGAGCACATCGACGAGTGTCTGCCCAGGCTCAGTAAGAAATTCGTATTCATCACCATTCACGGTAGTTGTAACATGTACTTTTTTTGCCATTAGTTTGCCTTCGCCCTTTCCAGCGCCTTCAAGGCTGAACGACGCGCAATTACACCAGCGGTTTTAATTCGATATTCCTTAGTGCCTCGCTTGTCGCTTATCGGATCGCAAGCCGCGCGGACTGCTTCAACCATGCTATCGAGAGCTGGACCATCAACTGCACTACCTATTAAGGCCTCTGCCGCATCGGAAACCAATAATGGTGTAGGAGCAACGGCGCCAACAGAAACTCGCGCCATGACACATTTTCCTTTATCATCCAAAACGATATTCACACCGCTTCCCACGACCGCGATGTCCATTTCGGTGCGTGGCGTCAACCGCAGATAACAATCACCCGAATGGGCCGGGCGTGGAGGAAATTCAAATGAAACAATCAATTCACCCTCTTTAAGCGAGGTTTTACCCGGACCGGTAACAATATTTTCAACCGCTTCTTCACGAGTTCCTTTGGGTCCAATAATCGTAGCAACGGCACCAGCCGCAATAATTGCCGGAACACTGTCAGCCGCCGGAGAAGCATTGCACAGGTTCCCCCCAATGCTTGCGCGCCCCTTAACCTGTATAGAACCAATAAGAGCAACACCTTCGCAAACACCCGGCCAAGATTTTTTAAAATCTTCATTATCTATGATCGTCATTCCAGAAACTGCCGCACCAACCGTCCAAGCTTCATCAACTTTGACCATATTTTTAACATCTGGAATATTCTTTATATCAACAAGAATTTCCGGTTCGATCATGTCAGCGTGCAATTGCACCAATACGTCAGTACCACCGGCAACAACTTTACCACCGCCACCTGTACCGCTTAGTAAAGAAACCGCCGCGTCGAGTGACTGTGGGGCCTCGTAGCGCATTTCGGTCATCGTTCCCTTCCTTCCCTGTACACATTCTTTCCAGGCGTTAATTAGCCCTGACAGCCCAACACTACCGGATTTGCCCATACAGAGTCACGCTAGTAGGACAATAAACGTCAAAAATCAAAAGATAGTTTCTTCTTTTATTCTCTCTGAATTTATATTGCAGGTAATCTTAATGCATCAATGCAGAAATTCATCACATTTCATCAAAAAAATTCCAGGTTTGGCAGCAAATTAATTGTGGCATAATTCTATAGCCTATCGATACACTCCATATTAGCAGCCTAGCATCAAGGTTCATCAAAATAGGAGAAACACAATAGTACGAATAATAAGTATTAACGAAAAAACTGTCCCACTATTCTCCAATACACGAAATGCGAGCATAGATTTTTCCGGTATGACGGCTAGCGCCGTTGCAATTATTTCCGACGTAATTCGTGACGGGAAACTGGTAATCGGTTTTGCATTCGACTCGTTCGGACGGTACAGCCATGGAGGAATTTTACGCGAACGTTTTATTCCTCGTGTTTTAGACGCAAAACCAGATGACTACCAAGATCAGGAGCGAAGCGGTCCGGATCCCTTCAAAATATGGAACCTCGCGATGGCGGGGGAAAAGCCGGGCGGCCATGGTGATAGATCGGGTGCAGTTGGTTTACTAGACGCCGCTGTATGGGACCTTGTAGCCAAATTAGAGGACAAGCCGCTATGGCATATTCTCTCCGAACGGTTCGGCGAAGACATTGAACAAGAAAAGGTTCCAGTATATGCCACGACGGGTCACTATCACTCTAAGAATGATATCTCCCGACTAGGTAACGATGTGAAAACCTGCCTTGATCGTGGATTTACTAAAATAAAGATCAAAGCGGGAGGTGCTACTCTTTCAGAGGACGAACGACGTATCGATACAGCACTTGGAATTATTGATGGACAAGGTTCATTAGCCCTTGATCTAAATGGGATGATGTCTCAAGAAGAGGCGGGATTGTTTATTAAGCAAATCGGTGATCGTGACTTAGCTTGGATAGAAGAACCTGTCGGTCCATTAGATTTCGAGGCAACCAAAGCCGTCGCAGGTTCAACGAACATACCTATAGCCACAGGAGAGAACTTGTTTTCTGCTGAAGACACACGCAACCTCTTGTTATACGGTGGCTTGAGGCCCAATCGTGATATTTTGCAGATGGATATTTCCTTAAGTTACGGAATTGTTGAATACCTAAGAATTCTTGATGAACTGAAGCGACACGGTTGGCCCCGTAGCCAATGCGCCCCGCACGCTGGCCATTTATTAGCCTTTAATACTGTCGCTGGTTTAGGTTTAGGCCTACACGAGACAACTCCTTATGGGCCTCTCTCATCAGTCTTAAACGTAAGAGATGGCGTTGCTCAACTGACCACAAGCCCCGGCGTTGGTTTTGAAAATCACCCTAGCTTCAGACTAATTTTTGACGACCTTGTATCCTCACATTTGTGAAACAGTTAATTAGCCCACAAGGATGTTTAGTAATCAAATATGGTACGTTCGCCAAAATTCATGCAAACCTGTACTGGTAAACCACTAACCAAAACTTTTTAATATTCACCGTCATAAGGTTATTCAGTCAGAATGGTAGATAAAGAAGAAATTTCCGTTATAGGGCGCACGTTTCCCAGGAAGAACGCCCGCACTTTGGTTGGCGGGCATGGAAAATATATAGAGGACATAAACCTCCCGCGAATGGTTCATATTGCCTTCGTCCGAAGCCCTCACGCGCACGCCCGAATTATTGATATTAATTCGAATAAAGCCAAAACCCTAGAAGGTGTTGTTGGCGTTATCACTGGCAACGAAATGTCAAAAATCTGTTTACCGTGGCAGGGGATAGCTGACCATCTGCCCGCGCTCCGGTCTCCATACCAACATCCGTTGGCGATAGACCGTGTTGCTTGGCAGGGTGAACCTGTTGCGTTGGTAGCAGCTGAAACCAGAGCGCAGGCCGAGGACGCTGCACAAGCTGTGATAGTTGATTGGGAACCAGCGCCAGCTGTTTCAAATCTAGAGACCGCCCTCGATCCCGACTCGCCACTTGCTCACCCCGAGTACGATAGTAATCTTGCTTTTGAACAGCACTTAGAGAAAGGTAAAGGGCTAGTCGCACTCGACAAAGCGGCACTAGTCATTGAACGAACACTCTATTTTAGCCGTCAAACTGGCGTCACATTGGAGCCTCGCGGCCTGATCGCCGATTTTAGAGGGGAGACCAAATCTCTCACCCTCCACGCCTCTCATCAATCACCGTGGCAACAAAAGGACGTAATTGCTTGTCAATTTGGCCTCGATGAACACGAAATAAGGATAATCACTCCCGACGTGGGAGGCGGCTTCGGCCTCAAACTCCAAGTTTACGGCGACGAGATGGCAACTGTCGCAGCAAGTATAATGTTAAATCGGCCAGTTAAATACATCGTGGACCGGTTAGAGGCCTTTATATCCGATACTCATGCCCGCGAAATGTCCGTAACGGCACGAATGGGTTTAACAGAAGATGGTTTGATAAAAGGGTTATCATTAGATGCTACTGGAACCGTCGGCGCATATTCTTCGCACCGCCGCATCGGAATCGCCGATGGAGCAATGACCATTCGGAATGCCGGTGCACCATATAGAATAGACAATTACGATGCGCGTTTAAGGATTGCATTCCAAAACAAACCATCTAGCGGCGTATACCGGGGGGTAGGCCAACCCATAGCATGTGCCGTTACAGAACAATTGATTGACATTGGCGCCCGTCAAATGAAAGTGGACCCAATTGAAATTCGTCGTAAAAATTATCTTTCTTTAGATGAGTTTCCCTGCCCTACCCCGGGCGGCGCGATGATGACGCCACTTTCATTAGATGCCTGCCTCGAGTCACTCTTTAAATTGATGGAGTATGACAAAAAGCGAGAGGAACAGGTCCGACAAAGAGCCAATGGCAAACTCTACGGCATCGGGATCGCAACTGTGGTTGAGTTTACAGCGGTCGGGCCGGCGATATATGGCCCAGCAGGAGCACGTTTAACTACACAAGATGGTTGTACCGTCAGGCTAGAACCATCGGGTAAAGTCGTTTGCATAACTTCGGTTACGGAGCAAGGTCAGGGAACGTGGACCGGTCTTTCGCAAATTGTGGCAGATCAGCTTGGTATCAATCCAGACGAGGTGCGAGTGGTGGCGGGTGACACCGCTGTTACACCATACGGTGGTGGTGCCTGGGCGTCGCGGGGACTAACGATAGGAGGTGAAGCAGCATTGAAAGCCTCAAACGCCTTACGGGAAAATATTCTGACCCTTGCAGCCGCAATTCTGCAAACTGACCCAAGTCAACTTACCCTTAAGGGCGGAATAGTGAGCGATATTGAGGAAAAGGGTGGTCAGACACGAATAAGTTTGTCTGAACTGTCCGAAATTGGCCATTTCCGACAAGACACTCTACCCCAGGGTATCCAACCGGAGCTAGCCGTAACACGGCACTATTTTCCCGATCAAAACGCTGCGGCAGTCGGAAATGGAATGGTTGGTGCAACAGTGCACATTGATGAGGATACTGGTTTTACTTCAATTGATGGTTTGTGGATGGTTGATGACTGTGGCCGTGTAGTAAACCCATTATTAGTGGATGAACAGGTTCGGGGCGGACTAATACAAGGTGTAGGAGCGGCGTTATGGGAGGAATGCCTATATGATCCTGACGGTCAGCTCATGAATGGAACGATGGCTGATTACCTCGTACCCATGTGCAGCGAACTTCCCGACATATCAGTGGCTCACGTTGAAACCCCGTTAAAAGGGACAGAATTAGGCACAAAAGGGGTCGGGGAAGTGGGGACGGTTGGGGGACCGGCAGCTATTCTACTTGCAGTCAATGACGCACTTCATTCGGTGGACGCCCATGTAGACCGTATGCCCATGACCCCAGAGGTTGTTCTCGACGCACTCAACAAGAGACAAAAACAATAAGTTACCTATCTTTCATAACAGATAGTTTCCTAAGGCGTCTTTTTTAGTCAACAGACCGCACCTTTTCCCAATCTTTTTGCCAATCTTGATCCTGAGTTTCCCACTCAAAATCAGCGATAGCTTCTTGGAGAGTTTTTTCGATGTCACCGTCAAGAAATTCTTTTACGCCATCACTAAAACTTGAAAAGAAATTTAAAACGTTCGCTGCACCCTCAAAGTCCAAGAGCGACAACGCAGAATCCACAAGGTATTCTGCATAGGCATTAACTGCCTGAGACTTTTCAGCATCTGCGATATTTTCATCTTCACAAAATTCTCTAAGCTCCTCATAGACATCATCGATGGGTATATTTGTGTATGCGGTCCCAGCTATTTCGCTGTTAATATCTCGCCTGTAAAATTCACTGCGTACTAACTCGAGATGGCGTTCAAGCGATACTTTCTCATTTACATTTTCGGTGTCTTGGGACTTAACATTAATCCAATGATCCGACCCCAATTCGTCTTCGGTATCCCAACTTTTTTATACCGATGAAAACGTATCCCAATAAGTGTGGCCTTTGCTCCCTCGGGATGTTCTACTCGCTCGAAAGCGCCTTAATCCATAACGGCCGTCCGGGTTCCCGCACTCATACCGTCAAAATTTTTAGCAGACGCCGATAGACGTATAGCTTGATTATCAATTAACTCACTAATGAATTGGGGCGATAATTCTTTAAATTTTTCCCGATTGATTGAAAATTTATGGCTTCTAGGTTTTGCTATGTAAATCATAGCCACGTTATTTTTTCGGAATTTCTGCCCAGGCCCATCTACTAACTCTAATAATAGCGATTAATTTTTCTGAATAGCCTTATAGTTTTTTTTCCTCTCAATATACAGTGTGACCAACGCATTCAAGATTTCAGTGATTTTATTTTCCATAAAATTCCCATTTTTTCTATTAGAATGAAAAACGTCTACCCATGCTCAGGATAAAACTTTACGCTTTTTTCAGCACAGGACTACATTGGTGCGGCAATCCTAAGGTGTCCGGTTTCCTGATCACAGTTCAATAGGTCGACGCGCTTGGCAGCAATGCGAAACGTTTGCCCAGTTTGCCGAAGGTTCCAGGTCACGCGACCTGAAAACCAGCGCTGTTCATTGCGCCGGTACTCGACAAACATCAGGTAGCCCTTGACAGTCAAAAGGTCACCTTCATCCTCCAAAATGCAGATATTAGATAAATGCCGGTTGGTGCGCGACGGCGGCCATTCGAGTGGCGAAAGATCGTTCTTCAGCCTGTCGATGCGCATGCGCAACAACGGTACGTCTTCATAAAACAAGGACACATGATCCAAGGCGCTTTCCTGTCCCCATTCATAGGGCATCCAATATTCCGCTTCCGGTAGCAGCATCTCCAACCAAGCGTCCCATTCACGTTCATCCAACAGGCGGGATTCCTCCAGCAGGATTTTCTGGACCGCGAACCAACGTTCCATTGATACAGCCATTTTACGCGCCTGCCATATATTTGGCCCAGGCGCGATGCTGGTTACGCATCGCGACCTCATTCGTGCCTACCCCACTAGTCGCATCGTTCGTCACCGTTTCCTGATCGATCCCACGTGACCAGTCGAGCCATTCTTCTGATCCGAACTCGAGAGCGTCCTGAATACGTTCGAACACTTCATGATCATCGCTGGTGACAATGGAGGATGGTGAATTATTAGCGTTCACCATACGCACAGATGCTTCGAACATCTTCTCCGGGGCACCTCCCCGGCGAAAGATGTAGCCGTGTTGTTCCGTATTATTCTGGGCAGTCGGATGCAATATACGGATTTGTGCAAGGCGAGAATTTACGAACAGGTTGGGATAAACGATTGTGTTGTGGCGGTTGAAGCTAAGTATTTCGTTGACCCTCTCCTCGCCGTGTTTTTCAACCATGATGTCTCGGTACTCCGACTGCAAGGCGCGCCACCCGTCTTCGTCCCTCACGACTTTCTCAGCATCCTCGTCGATAGATTTCGTCAGGAACCCGCCCATCCAGCAATGCCCGCGTGGCAAAGCAGCGACTTGCAACTGATTCCATTCCGAAAAGCTAAGCCCATTTGCTTTTACTGTATCCCATTCGATGGACGGCTCACGCCCACCGTGATCAATGCCGTCGGCAGCGTCAACGGCGCTCTTATGCAGGATCAGCGGATGCAGCAGATCAATCGAATTTTCTATCTGTAGCTTCCAGTTTCCACGATAGTGCTGGACCGTTGTGCCCCCTGCCATTTCAAGGGTCCCGTCGGGCGATCGATGAACAAAATTATCAAATGCAGCCCGAACATCCGGGCCGAGGTAGGTTCTAAGATCGTCGCCACCGTCTGCGTGACTACCGAAAATAAATCCCTGATAGCTATCCAGTCTGGAAACAGGCTCCAAACCAAGGTTTTTCGCACGTTCATCAAAATTGGCATCATAGCCTTTACGGAGGGGCACCGATTTGAGAGAACCGTCCGTGTTGAATGTCCAGGCGTGATAGGGACATTCGAAGTGTTCAGCGGTACCCGCTCGTCTTGAACACACTTCTGCGCCCCGATGGGTGCAGCGATTGTGGACCGCGTATATTTCACCATCCGCGTGTCGCGTGACAATGATCCGGTCGCGCCCCATTCGGGTCGTAAAGAAATCGCCGTTGTTTTTGATTTGGCTTTCATGTCCCAGCCATAGCCACACTTTGCCGAATATGCGGTTAATTTCTTCTTCGAAGATAGCCGGGTCCGTATAAAGCCGGCGGTTCACCCGCCCGGGTTTAACAAGAGTACTGAGATCTTCGGACATGTCACCATTCCCCATCGTCCCACTGATAACCAAACATAATGGCAGGATGACAGGCCGTGTCACCCCCTCCACGGGGCCACATTGTCACATTCACAAACACAGTGCTACGATCGTAGAGTCTTAAGGAGGTATATAAATGCACAACGTTTCGATCCGCCCGCATATCGTTGACCGTGTGGTTGCTCGGCGGGGAGACATCCACTGGTTTAACGAGATTGACCCACGCAAAACAGCGCTACTGATCATTGATATGCAGAACACGTTCTGCATGCCCGGCGCACCCGGCGAGGTGCCAACGGCACGCGATATCGTTCCCGAAATAAACGGCCTGTCAGAAAAACTCCGACAACTCGGGGTACCGATATTTTGGATTCTCCATACCAATACCCTCAATGACGGGATCAGTGACTGGGAAGTGTTTTTCAACCACGTCGTCCGGAATACTGAAATACGCCAGCGCATGGTCGAAAGCCTGGCACCGGAAAGTCAGAAAGTATGGGACGATCTCATTGTCGAAGACGGTGACGTCACAATTATCAAAAACCGCTATAGCGCCTTCGCCCACGGCTCATCAACGCTCGAACGCGTGCTGCGCAGCCGGGGCATCGACACCGTTCTGGTAGGTGGAACGAAAACCAATGTATGCTGCGACTCAACCGCTCGAGATGCCATGATGCTCGATTTCAAATCAATCATGGTGTCCGATTGCTGTGCTGCCTCTTCTGATGACGAACATCTCGCATCGCTAGAAACATTCATCCAACAGTTCGGCGACGTCATGACATCAGAGGAAGTTATGGCGCGGGTTATCCGCCGCAACGACGCTAAGGTCAGTCCGTGACATTTTGCAACCAACGTTACCCACAAACTGCTAGTTAATATAAACAAAACAAATAAGTGGCTGGAGTGATGGATCAAACAATGACAGGTACAAAAAACCCGCGCGGGTTCTTTATTCGTGCCGGCGTTAGCTAGTCAGTAGCCATAAGATTGCCAAAACCCTATTTTGATGACCTCAGCGTGATTTCCGCGAACCAGATCACAATCTGTCAATCTTCCATATCTGGGGCTTATTTCGGACAGTCTTTGCCGGTAAAGAAACCCTTGATTTCACAACCAGACAATGTCCCGGATTTATCACAGTCTATGAAATCAAAAGCCGCCTTCACCGGCCCGCCGGCTTCATTTCGCTCAATCATCCCGTTCTTGTTTTTGTCTGCAGCCTTGCCCGGCCCTTTCAACGGACAAACATTTTTCTTAATCGCTTGCGCCGTCGCTGGCGCTGATCCCGACCCCAAGAAGAGCGCTGCCGCTATAAGCGCCAGCCCACAAAACACCGCCTTTGGCATATTAAGTCTCATTTGTTCCTCCCATAAATATCACGACCGATATTAACCGCGAATGCGGCAAAGGGGAAATACCCACGTCCTGGAGGACACTACCGCCCTTCAACAAACGACCCTGAAACTGCCGGAGCGCACTGCAAATTTCGCCGGATTTCAGTTCAGTCGGCAGCGTATTCATGACACATATTATGAAAGAGACCAGTCCGTAGACCACTAACCAACCATAACCTGAAGGGAAAAGTGGCGGGAGTGACGGGACTCGAACCCGCGGCCTCTGGCGTGACAGGCCAGCGCTCTAACCAGCTGAGCTACACCCCCGCATTAGGTGTGGCGCTGGTGTAATCTACCCAACCCACTGAAGTCAACTGTATCACTGGCTTTTTAAGTACTTGTAACCAATCCCAAATTAAAAACTCCACTAGTAGGTATACACAAATTCTTCTTAATGTGAATCACTTCGTATCTAGGGTACCCATATTTCATATTGTGTGGACCTATATTGGACCTAAAGCCTCCTACTTCGCGGGTGCTTATTTTGTTCTATTGGATGTCGTTATAAAAAAAGGTGGGAGCCAATCTGTCCGACTGGCGTTTTGTTTTCCGCCAAGCCTTCATTTCAACTAGGACCTGGAAGAGTTTATATCTCTAGGGTGATTTTTATTTCGGTGTGAATCCAACTATAGGGCGTTAAAAATGCGCCACTTAGTATTACTTTCTTTTTAAAAAATACTATAATTATTAACCCATTTTATAAGGCATCAAATGCCGCCAACCAATCATTTTGTATACTTAGATCTAATAAGATACGCGGCTGCAATAACCGTTGCGATTTTTCATTATAAACTTTCTTTATCAGAAAGTTTTTTAAACGAATTTATTGTAGCAACTTCTGTTGAAATATTTTTTGTTTTATCTGGATTTGTATTAGCCAGACAAATAAATCTAATTATCGAAAACGGCTTTAAATTCTCAGATTTAAAAATCTTTTTAATACGAAGATGGTTGAGGACCATTCCTCCTTATTTAATAGCACTAATTATCGCAATGCTAATATTTGGGGGAGGTGGATATAAAAATGTTTTTCTGCATGTCTTTTATTTGCAAAATTTTATATCAGATACACCTTCATGGCCTTTCTTTCCTGTTGGCTGGAGCCTTTCTATTGAAGAATGGTTCTATGTACTTTTTCCAATCACCCTATTTATTTTTTATCAATTTAAAAAAGTTAAAAATCTAAATTTATTTGTCTCCTTAGGAATTATTATTCTTTGTTTTATTTTAAGATTAAATTTTGGTTCCATAGAAAACTGGGGTTCAGATGTTAGAAGGTCTGTAATTTTTCGTTTTGACGCAATAATCTATGGCTATATTGCATATTGCATTAAAGATTACCTGTCACAGCCGAAAACATTTTTATATTTATTTTTTGGACTGGGTTTCTTCCTTTGTAACGTTATTTTTTATCAAAGTTTGCAAGCCTCTCAACTTTCTCAGAATTTCTTTTTCATTTCTTGTGGCCTATTTTTTTCTTTTTTATTAATTCTAGTTTCAAGGATATCTAGATTCAGCAATAAAACATTCGCCAAGTTCTTTATTTTTCTATCAAAACTTTCTTATCCAATTTATCTATTTCATATAATAATAATTGCCATTATTAAGAATTTAAACATTGAGCAGTCTTGGGCCTTTTATATTTGTACTTTGCATGTTTTTGCGATCATTTTTCATTATGGATTTGAAAGCCCAATTTTAAAAGTGAGGCCAAGTTTTAAGCGGAGAACCTAGATTGAAAAACACTAACGATAATTAAATAAGATAGCTACATAACGTTATATTAAAATGAAAAATTTTCTTAAGATAATACTAATTCCCGCTATTACAGCTTTTTTTTTAATTTTACTAACTTCTATATTTATTTCAACCGAAAACTTAGTTCATATCTATAATTTGTTCTAACATAAATTTTGATATTACATTGAAAAAGCTTTTTAAATCCTTCTGTATATTTACTTTCGGTTTTATAGCCTTATTAACTTTTTTAGAGTTAGGAAGCTATGCGGTAATTCTCTACAAGGATAGTGAGAAGGTAGATGAACGTTGGCAAATCTTAGCAAACAATTTTCCCGCTACATTTCTCTTGGACAGCACTACCAAAGTAAAACTCTACAGCTATGACAGAAAACCAACAGCATTAAATAATTTGGTTTTTGATAATATTATCGGCAATTCTAATCTATCGATGCTCGGATACTACAAATGGGAAAACGGACTTCAAAATTTTATTAGGTTTAAAAAAAATAAAAATTACCAAAAAGAAAAAGGGTTTTGGGATTCTTTGTTTGCGCACTCCAAGGGCAAAAGAATAATCCTATGTCTTGGGTCCTCTACCTCGGCTAGTAGCCAAAATTCTAATTGGCCCAACCCTTTATCTAGACTACTTCAAAAATACCACCCAGAAAAATACGTGGTTCTCAACTTTGCCCATAATAGCTACGGACTTTTTCATGAAACAGAACTTATTAAGAACTGGGTTTTCAATGAATTTTATAAAAGAGGAAAAACAATATTTTCTGCTATTAGCCTTGATGGGGTTACCGACATCGCCTATTCAGCAGCAGCTCTTAATCTTAAACGAAGGGGAGAAATCTACTGGGATCATCGTTACTCAGCAACACAGCAGATCGCCAGATACAAATCACAGCACAGCCAAAATTTTTCTAATTCTTTTCAACGCTTTAGGAAAAAAAACAAAAAAATAGCTGGGGTTTTTGACTTTTTCAAAATATTTTTGCCAACATTTTATGGCCTTATACATCCGTCAGAAGTAATGAAATCGAACAGAAGTATTTTTAAGTTATTATTTCCTAATAACGGGTACAACTTCGTTCGGTTTTACAATTTATATTATGCGGTACCCCAAAGCTTGGGAGCTTTTGTTCCAGAAGAAATTGTGAACCACCCAAAAGTTGCACATTCCCAAAGTTTAAATGAACTATTAAAAAATATTCAAAAAAAGAATTTAATAAAATCCGGACAGTTAATTCAAAAAAGTCTGTCGAATTTTTCTGACGTGAAAGCTTTAGAAATGTCCCAATCTGAAAAAGAAATAATATTTAATAGTATTGAGTATAGACTTTATATTCGACGGAAACTATCCCAAGGAATCGTGACCCATAGCCTTGATTTTTTACAACCAATCGCCAAAAGAAATAGATCAAAGGGTGTTAAATTTGATGTCCCTGACCTTTCTTATGTCCTTGTCCATTGGTATATGAGGGGAGACATTCTTGGTGAAAATTTAAGGTTAGATTTAGAATTTACCCTTAAAAAATTAGCAGCAATCTACCATAAGCTGAATACAAAAATAGGAAAATTTTACAACCTAAGTAATCTCTTTGACAAAGATAGGACTCTAGTTGTCGATGATAATGAAATTTTTAGAGACCTTATGACAAATTTCAAAAATAACGAATTATATGTTTTTGATGGGATTCATTATACTCCAAGGGCTTCTATTATAATTGCCCAAGAAATTTTTAATAAAATAAAATTATTGAATTAATTATTTTGAGTTCTTTTTTGAGGGCCGTCCGTCCAGGTTTTGAGACAACAAAGTATAACTTTTTGCCAAAAACTCCTACAACAGCGGTCCTTTTACCCTTTTCTTTAATAAATTTTCTATAGGGAATTTTCGTCCAGCGGGATCTCGTATACTGGCCTTGACAGGCGACCAAAAGGGCGCACAGGACTATTTAGGCCACGCAGATATTCAATGCACACTGCGGTATGAGAAACATGATGTCCGAACAAAACTGGAGATACAGGATCAACTGACACAATTCGGTGACAAAACTCCCGCCCTAGCCGCGCCCTTTTCAAAAGCTAAAAACTCCAATGCCAGCTAAGTCA
>CAYPNT010000040.1:287-23495 GCA_964412235.1 uncultured Rhodospirillaceae bacterium | reverse complement strand
TAGATCGTCAATCTCTGGTCGTAGTGGATCAGAAGTATTGCCTAGAATCTCGTCAACATATGGTAATAGAAAGCTTATCGAAACGGGACCCTGCGATACACGCCATAATGACATGCCCGCGCCGACTATTATTAGAAGCACAATTCCAATAAGTATTTTGAGACATATTATTGAGGTTCTACGAAGCATTCGAGATAAATTTGTTGGTTACAAAGCTGGTATTCACTCTATAGTCCTTGACCGCAGTGTGATGGAATCAAATCCGATTGGGAACGGCCGATTTGACATTATATTCAAAGTTTTGGGGAAGCGACGCCCAGCTATTACCGCAAAGCGGTAACGCTGATCAAGAATTAACTCACCGGCAGAGGTGGCAGGAAGCCGCCGACCGTTATTCCGATGGACCACTCCGAGAATTTGCGAATGGTGTTCT
The DNA here is from genome assembly GCA_964412235.1 of uncultured Rhodospirillaceae bacterium. Taxonomy (GTDB): domain Bacteria; phylum Pseudomonadota; class Alphaproteobacteria; order MPNO01; family UBA830; genus JAYZQT01. Next base: position 23,062 of record CAYPNT010000040.1, on the reverse strand, counting down.
AGACGATCCGATAACATCACGGATATTCAAAGCGATATTCGGAAATAGCCATTTTTTAAGTCAATGTTTGATCTCAGATATAGATTTCGCACGGGAGCTTGTGTGCAATGGCCCGGACTCTACTCTTCATAATATTCTAAAATCGGTCGGAGCTTTTCATACATAACCAGCGGAAACAACGGACCAGATAATGGTACGCCTCCGAAAGGCAAAACAACGCATAGCCTTAACAATTGGTGCGGCGGATATTGCGAACCTATGGAGTTTACAAAAGATAACGCGTGCACTTTCAGACTTCGCGGAATCAGCACTAAGTGCTAGCTGTTCACACTTGCTTTTAGAACTGGCCCGCCAAGGTGAACTAAAGTTAGAAAACCCCGAAGAGCCAGAGAAAAATAGTGGATTGATTGTTCTTGGGATGGGAAAGCTCGGAGCGAGAGAGCTGAACTATTCTAGTGATATTGATCTTATAATATTATTTGATGAGGACCTAGTACCACATGCAGGCCCCACTGACTTGCAGTCTGTATTTACACGTCTAGCAAAGGACCTTGTCTCACTTATGGATAAGCGTACCTCCTCGGGTTACGTTTTTCGGACTGATCTGAGACTTAGGCCTGATCCTGGTGCAACACCATTGGCGATATCTGTGCGCGCGGCTGAATCCTATTATGAGAGCGTTGGACAGAACTGGGAAAGGGCGGCGATGATCAAGGCCAGGCCTGTTTCAGGGGACATAAAAGCTAGCCACAACTTTCTACGATTAATTAGACCATTTGTCTGGAGAAGGTCACTCGATTTTGCCGCAATACAGGATATTCATTCGATCAAACGCCAAATAAATAGTCATGGAGGGGGCAGCGACATTGCTGTTCAGGGCCATAATATTAAGCTTGGTAGAGGAGGCATTCGCGAGATAGAGTTTTATGCCCAAACCCAACAACTAATCTGGGGTGGAAGAGATACAGAATTGCGTGTCCAACCGACCCTTTCCGCGATCGAAAAGCTGAGAGAAGCCGGCCATGTGTTGGCTGAAACGGCCGAAGAAATGGCGGAGGCCTATAAGTTTTTGAGGAAACTTGAACATCGGCTGCAGATGGTCGGAGACCGTCAAACTCATACGCTTCCTAGTAGTCAAGAAAAGCTCGCCCATATGGCTGTCTTCATGGGGTTTGGAAATATTAAACTATTTTCTAAGGAGCTTCTTAACCACCTCTACAAAGTAGAGAAACACCATCGTGAGCTGTTCGAGGGGGAGGCTGATCTTTCAGGTGCTGGGAATTTGGTTTTTACGGGTTCTGAAGAGGATCCGGACACCCTTTCCACGCTCACGGATATGGGGTTTTTAGAGCCCCGAACAGCTGCCAATATCGTACGGAATTGGCATATGGGGCGTTTTCGTGCAATTCGTAGTTCGCGTGCCCGAGAGTTGTTAACCGAACTAGTACCCGAAATTTTAGCTGCATTTTCTTCGTCTTCTAATCCAGATGACGCGTTAAAGCGTTTCAATGGATTTCTTGAAGGTTTACCCGCCGGGATACAGTTATTTTCTCTATTTACAGCTAAGCCGGGTTTACTCGAGTTGGTCGCAGAAATAATGAGTACAGCGCCAAGGTTGGCTAGTTGGTTGAGCCGGCATCCAATCCTACTTGATGGCGTGCTGAGCCAAGATTTTTTCCAACCCCTCGAAAATGTGAGGGGAATGGCAGCAGAATTGGCTGAAGCGGAAGCAGAGGGAAATGATTTTCAGGAAATTCTCGAAATTCAACGCCGCTGGGCAAATGACAAAGCTTTTCAAATTGGAACTCACATATTAAGGGGTAGGCTCTCGCCCTGTAGTGCATCTCAACCTTTGACGTCCGTTGCCGACGTTTGCCTGTCTTCACTATTAACCTCTGTGACAAAAATCTTCTGTGATCAGCATGGGAAGGTACCTGGTGGTGAGATGGCCCTTGTTTCCTACGGAAAACTTGGGTCAAAAGAAATGACGATAGGTTCCGATATCGACCTTTTGTTTGTCTACGATTGCCCCAGAAATGCGAATGAATCCGATGGAAAGCGACGACTACCTGTTGCGCAATATTACAGTCGTCTTTGTCAGCGTTTGATTGGGGCAATTACCGCGCCGACCAAAGATGGAAAGCTTTATGAAGTGGATATGCGCCTTCGACCCGCTGGGAATGCGGGGCCCATTGCTTCCTCATTTGACGCTTTCGCGAGTTATCAGCGGTCCGATGCGTGGACATGGGAACACCAGGCTTTGACTAGGGCACGGGTTATCTGTGGCGATGCACAGGTAATTGTTAAGATCAACGAGTTGGTTCGCGAAGTTATCAGTGCCCCTCGAGACCATTCTGAATTGGCGAAAGAGGTTGTTGACATGACGGCGCGGTTGAGAGCGAAACATCATGAAGACGGTGTCTGGAAGATCAAACACATACCGGGTGGATTGTTTGATATAGAATTTATAGCCCAATACATACAACTTCGTGACGGAGCAAAGGTACCTGAATTATATTCCCTTGATACGGTTTCTGTATTGGAGGCAGCGACTCGAAATCGCTGCATAGAAGAAAGCGTAGGTAAAGATTTAGTTATGGGAGTAACATTTTGGCGAAATTTGCAAGGGATATTGCGGTTAACGGTTGAAGGTTCGTTCTGCGAGGAGCGCGCGTCACTCGGGCTAAAACACGTAATTTCTGTTGCGTGTGGAGAGGAAACCTTCGACGAACTGAAGCAGCGAATAAAAATTATTAAAGGTATGACAGTCAAACACTATCGGTCGATATTAGACCAGCAACAGTGATAATAGAGACTTAATGAAAGGGAAAGCTTATGGCCTCTTCTGATATTTCATATACTACACGTGACGGTGAGAATTTCACCGGATATCTTTCCGAGCCGAATGGCGAAGAAAAGGCCCCTGGTATACTTTTAATAACCGCTATTTTTGGCATTGATACCGAAATGAAGGAATTGGCGGACGCGTGGGCGGCCGATGGATTTGTTGTTTCGGTGCCCGATATATTTTGGCGCGTTATGCCGGGCCCCACATCGGACATTGAAAAAGCTTTTGCTCGGTATAATGCGTTTGATGCGGAGCAGGGTTTTAAGGACGTTCAGGACCTCATGGCCGACTTGCGGTCACACCAAAGATGCTCCGGTAAAGTTGCAGTGCTGGGCTTTTGTTTTGGTGGACGATATGCCCAGGTGGCTGCCAGCCGTTTTGGTGCGGATGCAGCTGGTGCCTTTCACGGGACGTTAATCGAAAATCATTTGGATGAAATGCGACAAGTCAATTGTCCTATAAGTTTTCACTTCGGGGCGGAGGATCCAGTGGTACCGATCGACGTCGTCAACGACATAAAGTCCGCCTATCAAAACAAAGTCGACGCCGAAATAGTTTTACATGACGGAGCAACGCATAACTTTTCGATGCCCTATAAGGAGGGCTATCATGCGGATGTGGCGGCAGCATCTAGGCAGGCCGTTCTTAAAACATTTAATAGGATGAAATAATGATGCTTGTAACTGGCGATAAAGCACCAGAAATTCTCGGCGTCACGGATGCTGGTAATTCTCTCTCACTTACAGAGTTTAATGGTAAAAAAGTCGTTCTTTATTTCTATCCAAAAGATGACACCCCTGGGTGCACCAAAGAAGCGCAAGGTTTTCGAGACGCCCTACGAGCGTTTAATGCCGCAGGGGCAGAAGTGATCGGTGCGTCGAAAGACAGTGTCAAGCGCCACGAAAAGTTTAAGGCCAAGTATGACATTCCCTATACGCTTATAAGTGATGAAGCCGGAAAACTCTGCGAGGCCTATGGGGTTTGGCAACTAAAAAAAAATTATGGGCGAGAATACATGGGTATTGTTAGGTCAACCTTTCTGATCGATCACAAGGGAAACATCGCGGATGTATGGACAAACGTGCGTGTAAAGGGACATGTTGAGCAAGTTTTGGAGGCAGTCCAAAGCTTATAATTGTTAGGGGCGAGCCAAACTCTATTTACGCGACTTATAAGTGTAGCACAGACAGAAAATGAAAGGGAAAAAGCTAATAAGGCTAGAACACTTTGCAAGAATTTGCAAAGTGGGGTTATTGGAGAGGTTGGTGTAAGTAGCTCTCGAACTGCCCTTCAGACCGTTCCGGCCACGTCTTTTTCCCCTCAAGAAATGCCGCGCTGGGGAAAGGCAAAAAGGACACACGGACGGGGTGGGCTTCGTCAGTACTCCCCAAATTGAATTCAATACCTTATATCTTGCGGCTGATATCTTATTACGGCTTTGTTTAGATGAGTGGCCTGGGGATTTTATATGGATGGGGCGAAGATGGTTTGAGGATTTCTGTTAGGGGACCCCGTCCAAACATGGTGGTCCTTGGTTAGAAGACATTTTCGGGGCGGTCTTAAGTCGCCATTCTATAATTTTGCTCGGTCTAAGGGGGAGTTAAGAAAAACCTATTACACTGGTGTTTAGGCAAGTTCTAATAAGATATCTCCCAAGAGCGCGGGTGTGTCGATCATCACGTCATGGCCCGAAGCTATTGAACGAACGTCCCAGTCGTCCTTCTCTCGAAATTTTTCCGAAAACCGTTCAAAACGGCTGTTAGGGTGCAAGGAAGCTAGCAAATATATTTTTTTAGGAATGTTTTCCCATGAACCCGATAATTGGATTGGTTGAGAAAATGTTTTAATGGGTTGGGGGACGCAGCGTCGACTAACCCATTCCGCATCATCCTTATTCATGACTCCAAAATATTCTGGGGGTAATGGATCTACCTTCCATCCGTCACCTGTAGCCTCTGCTTGCTCCTTGATTTCTTGAGCACGATCGTCCGGCCACACATCCATCAAGGATTGCCCGTTCTCCGGCACAAAAGCGTCTAACCAAACTCCTGCCTTAAAGAAATTTGGGTGCCGGTCAAGAACCCCCGTAATTACCTGTCCGCCATAAGAGTGGCCGCACAAAATTAGGTCCGTTTCTTCTTCTGTCGCAATGACCGCAATAACGTCCTGGATGTGACATTCAAGATCAATTTCAGGTGACGCGAGATGCGCACGGTCGCCGAGGCCTGTTAGTGTTGGGCAATAAACCTTGTGGCCAGCATTTTGAAGAATTGGAGTAATCCGACGCCAACACCAGCCACCGTGCCATGCGCCGTGAACTAAACAATACGTCGCCATGTATTTATACTCTTTCTGTGGCAACAAAAATCCAAGTCAGCTATCACAATTGTACACCCAAGGGGGGCCTCAATATTTTGGCTCAGGTGCCATTGACCTGCACGACTACCAATCTTAGCGTACAAAAAATTAAGCTAATGGCAAGGCCACAGGATTAGGGAAATAAAATGGCTTACATTGATGCGGATTCCCATGTCTATGAAGTAGAGGAGACATGGGATTATTTACCAAAAAAATATCGCCATCGTCGACCGATCCCCGTAACGATACCCCCAAAAGATGCTCCTTATATGGGCGTCGATAATTCGTTTTGGCTGGTTGATGGCCGAGCTATGCAATGGACCTGGGGGTCTGGAACAATTCAAATAGGCTGTCCATTAACCTCTATTCACGCAGGGATGAAAGAATTTTCTGTCGGAAACCAGTCTTTAATGGATGTGCCGGCCCGCCTTTCTGATATGGATCGTGCAGGCGTTGACGTACAGGTAATCTACTCGACCCTTTTGTTTGCTCCCATGACAGAAGATGATGATTTTCAGGCCGCGTTAGAGATTAGTTACAATCGCTGGATAGAGGAAAGATGCGCCGAAGCACCTGATCGTCTCAAATGGTCCGCTTCCTTGCCACTCAGAAGCCCAAAGGCTGCCGAAAAAGAGGTTTATCGTGTCAAAGACGCGGGCGCAGTGAGTTTAATGTGCTATGGATCTGTAAATGATACGATGCTCCACGACAGGAAATTTGACCGTGTCTGGGCAGCCGCTGAAGAATGTGGCCTGCCGGTCGCAGTACATGTTGGTTGGCCGGGCCCCATGCGTCAAATGTGTGATGAGCATTCGTCATCTCTCAATGTCTCTTTTACGTTGCCATTACTCGCGGGCTTTTACTCTTTTGTTGGTGGTGGAATATTAGACCGACATCCGAAACTCCGAGCCGTTTTTCTCGAAGGTGGAGCCGGTTGGATACCCTGGTATCTGGAACGGATGGACCATTATTATCCTGTGGCTGAGTTTTTCCGCGAATCGTTTGGGTTTGAGCCTATTACGTCTAAAAACCCTGAAGCATATAAAGACCGCGTCTACACGACCTGTGAAGCCGGTGAGCGGTTACTGCCGCAGGTTATAGACTACCTTGGAGAAGACAATATTATGGTATCCGAGGATATGCCCCACCTTGAAGCTCGGGAAGGCTCGGGTGACGACTTAGGTGCCCGTAGAGATATTTCCAAACGACAGCGCGAGAAGATCCTTTTCCATAATCCCGCCAAATTCTATGGCATAAAAGTAAAACAAAGCCGGTCGCGATAAGAATAAGCACAGAATTCGGTTTTGGCTGCCGAGTAGAAACGTACCATCTGATCATGTCGGGGGCCTTCCTATCAACTCTAGGTTTTTTCCTATAAGAGATATGAAAAAGGATAGTTAGATGCAGCCAAATAATCCAACGAATGGCGTAGCGTTTATAACGGGCGGCGGAGGTGGTATCGGTAGTGCTACCGCTGAACGGCTTGCCGCTGGCGGGGTTGCGGTCGCCGTTACTGACTATAAGGCGGACTTAGCAAATTCTGTTGCGGAACAAATTAGTTCGGCGGGCGGCGAGGCGTGTGCGTTTGCGTTAGATGTCACTGATGCTGAGGCAGTTTCTGAAACTGTTTATGCCGCGCAAGCCGCACTTGGACCAATTGATTATTTGGTTAATACGGCGGGAATTTTTCAATGGGCGCCGGTTGAGGAAATATCCGATGCTGAATTTGAAGAAATGTTTAGGGTCCACGTTTTCGGTATGCATACTGTTTGTCGAACAATTTTACCCGGTATGGTTGACCGCGGCTGCGGTGCGATTGTGAACATAACATCAATTCATCCTATACGTGGCCAAACACTGACCGCACACTACTCCGCTGCCAAAGGCGCAATTCTCGGATACACGAAGTCCCTGGCACGCGAAAAATCACCTGAAGGAATCCGCGTTAATGCTGTTGCGCCTGGCCCAATCGATACGCCAATTTGGCGATGTGACATGGATACCGATACCATTAAAGACAAAATGGCTGAGCGGTCCACTATCATTCCGATGGCGCGGCTGGGTACGCCAGACGAGGTTGCGGCGTCAATCGCATTCTTGTTGTCACCTGCTGCCAGTTACATTACAGGCCATATAATGACTATTGATGGTGGAGAGGTTATGAACTGAAAAATGTATAGCTGGAGGGCCTTGTCTTTTAGTTAATAAATCCTCGAGGATGTTTTTCCGCCGTGAGCCAAGCACCCAAGCCAGCTAGTGCACGGTCTGACCTCCATCAACGACCAAAGATGTACCGTGGATGTAGGAAGCGGCATCTGAAGCGAGAAACGCGATCACATTGCCAATTTCTTCGCATTCAGCTAATCGCCCGAGCAGGGCAAGCTCTTCGACCATTTTCCCGTCAACCATACCGGAATCTATGTAATTTTTGACACGGGGCGACAAGGTGGCGCCTGGGCAAACACCGTTGACGCGGATGTTTTCGCGTCCATAATCGACCGCCAGTTGGCGAGTAAGAGAGAGTACACCACCCTTTGCTGCACAATAAACTGGCATTTCAGGGTGTCCAATAATCCCGAAAGTGGAGGCAACATTTATGATAGAACCACCGGTGGGCGTTTTACGAAGCAACGGAAGAAAGGCTTTACACATGTAATAGACACTCGAGAGATCAATCCCGATAATACGATGCCAATCATCTTCTTCCAGATCTTCTAACCTTTTAACAAAGTTAGTCCCTGCGTTATTGATTAATCCTTTTATGTGTTCGTGGCGCGAAGAGATGTCTGATGCTAACGCATCAACTTCGGCTTTTATGGAAACGTCAGTCACGTGGCCCTCACACGACGCGCCGGAAGCGATCAGAATTTTTTCGGTTTCTTTAACGTTTTCTGCCGTCTTGCTCACAACTATGACGTGTGCCCCGAGTTCAGCCAGGGCTTCACAGGCGGAACGGCCTATGCCTTGACCGCCGCCAGTGACTAATACGGGTGCGCCTTTAAATTGTAGTTTTCTTAACATGCGTTATCTCCCTTATTTACTGGGCGGCCACATTAGGGTATTCGAAGCCATTATAGTTTTTTTCGTTTAGCGCTTGCAGGGCGGGTACTACTTCAGAAGCCAATAATCTGAGATTGGTCTCGGTAAGATCAGCCGGCAACGTTCCAAATTGTGGCATAATTAGAATTTGTTCAAAGCCTGCCTGGCGATGTCTTTGGGTTAAGGTCTCCCGGACCGTATCTGGGCTGCCGACCGCTATCACACCGCGGTTCATCAAATATTCAACTTTTTGACCGCCCCGAAGTGTGGCTTTATGGGCGAAGATTTTCTTCATTGAACTAGGCGACATATAACCTGGTGGGACAAACATCGACTGAGAAATTTTGGGAAGGAAGGTATTGAATAGAGATTCAATGTGTGGACGCACCTCATTTATCGCTTTTTCATCTGTTTCGGCGCAATATACAGGTACACTCCACGCGATTTGATTAGAGGAGGCGTCGTATCCAAATTTTTCCCGCGCAACTGTTCGATATAAATTTAGATACCGTAGCACGGAATCGAAGGCGGAATACGCCTGCAGGTAGACATATTTACGGTCTGGGTGGGCAGCCCATTCGATTGTTTCGGTGGAGCCCTGCGAGGGACACCAAATTGGAGGGTGTGGCTTCTGGTATGGGCGGGGCCACGTATTAACATACTCGAAATGGTAGTGCTTGCCTTCAAAGGCAAATGGACCCGGTTCTGTCCAGGCTCTAATAACGAGGTCGTGCGCCTCTATATGGCGTTCGAGTGAGTAAGCAGGATTTACACCCATAGAAAAATACTCGCAGCCAACACCGCGAACCATGCCTGTGATGAGCCTGCCACCGGTGATGTTATCTATCATGGCATGCTCTTCGGCTAATGTTAGCGGGTGTTCTCTTAAACCAAATGCGTTACCAAGTATGGCAATTTTGCAGTCTTTAGTTCTTCTGGATAAAGCCGCCGCCATCACGACAGGCGAGGGCATAAGTCCATATGCATTTTGATGGTGTTCGTTGACGCTGATGCCATCAAAACCCAGTTCCGCGCACATCTCAAGTTCGTCTAAATAACGGTTATAAAGACAGTGGCCGACTTTTGGGTCGAAGTAGCTATTTGGTAACTTTAGCCAAACCGAGTTAAATTTCTCTGTAAAGCCCATGTCCAGGGCTGCGTATGGCATTAGGTGAAAGGCAAATACTTTCATAGATAGGATTGCTTTGCGGAGTTAGTCATGAAAAACGGTTTGAGCAAGGGCACATATGCATCGCCCTTCTAGTTGTGAAGGTTGAAGGAAACAGCAGATAGATACGCTGCATTATCGGTTATTCGGCTGCGGCTCGTGCCAGCTCAAAGCCTCTGTATTGTTGGTCATCCAATGGCCGTATAGCGGGTATGACTTCCTCCGCAAAATACCTAATGTTGCTAGCTGTCTTGTCGGCAGGAAGCGTCCCAAATTGCAGCAGTGCGATAAAGGTTCCAAAGCCAAGAACCTCGTGGCATTCGATGATCTTTTGGCGGACGGTATCCGGGCTCCCGACAATTACAACACCATTTTCCATCAGTGATTCCATAGTTTGGGAACCCATGATTCCGCGCTTATGCGCGGCTACTCGTTTGTATGACTGCAGCGTAAGGTAGCCGGGTGGAAAGAGTTGTTCGAAGGGAAGGTAAAGAAATTTATTGAACAAAGCTTCCATATGTTTAGTAGCTTCTTCAACTGCTTTTTCATCGGTCTCTGCAACATAGACTGGAGCTGTCCAACCTATCTGATCAGAAGATGCTTTATAACCATACTGAACCTGCGCTACCTCTCTGTACTGATCAAGAAATTTGCATACATTGTTAAAAGGACTGTAGTTTTGAGCATAGACGTATTTTCGATCTGGATGTGCAGCCCATTCAATTGTTTCCGTAGACCCAAGAGAGGGGCACCAGATTGGGGGGTGAGGTTGTTGGTAGGGCCGTGGCCAGACATTCACATATTCGAAATGATAGTGCTTGCCTTCGAATGCAAACGGACCTTCTTCTGTCCAGGCCCTGACAACTAGATCATGCGCTTCCATATGCCGCTCATGGCTCAACGTTGGGTTTGCGGCTAATGAATAGAATTCTGCACCAATCCCGCGAACAAATCCCGTTATAAGCCGTCCGCCTGTAATGCAATCGATCATTGCATGTTCCTCGGCGAGGGTAAGAGGATGTTCCCGTAACGCAAATGCATTTCCAAGGATTGCTATCTTGCATGTGTCTTTTATGCGTCTTGACAAAGCCGCTGCCATTACAACGGGCGAGGGCATTAAACCATACGCATTTTGGTGATGCTCATTGACCGTAACGCCGTCGAACCCGAGCTCAGCGGCTAATTCTAGCTCGTCCAGGTATCGGTTATACAATTCGTGCCCGATTTTTGGATCATACAGTGAATTGGGGAGTTTTACCCAAGCCGACGCGTGCTTGTCCCGTTCTTTCATGTCCAACGCGGCGTACGGCATTAGATGGAACATAAATGTTTTCATGAGGAAAACCCCTGCTGCAGTTGGTTAAGCTGCATTCGCATGTATGAAGGAAGACACGGCTTCAACAAAAGGCTCAGATTGCTCTACATGAGGCAGATGGCCTGCTTTGTTAATCATCGTAACCGTTGACCCCTCTATTATTTTGCCAAATTCGACTGCATAGGCTGGATCAACGATTTTGTCGGTATCCCCCCAAATAACGTGTGTAGGTACCGTGATCCGGTGTAACCACTTTCGTAAGTTTGGATTGAACAATCTCGGCTGCCAGCCCAGTCGGGCGGTTGCTACCCGATTTCGAATTTGGATGTCCATCTGTTCTTCGCTCAATTCCAAATTCAATATGTTATCCGCAAATGATTGGTCTACAAAGATCTCCCGAACCAAATCATCTGGATCCATCATAAAGATGTCCGCGATCGGCTTGCCTGCAATTCTAATGCCTGCGGCGCCCACGAGGGTCAGGCTTTTCAATCGAGCACTGTTTCGTACCGCGATTTCCATTGCCAGCCAACCTCCAAGCGAGTTCCCCACCAAATGGACACCTTCGAGTTCCATTTGATCGAGGAAATCGAGGTAAAACATTGCTAGGTCGTCCATCCCGTCGAGCCAGTCAGGCTCGTCGGAGAGACCATAGGTTGGATGGTCAGGTACCAAGAGGTCATAACGTTCAGATAAAGCTTCAAAAGACGGTATCCATCCCGCTACACCACTCGCTCCATGCAAAAAAAGCATCGGGTCTCCATCGCCCCCACGGCGGAGATGCACCGCGGTATCCCGTACTTTGATTTTGCTTTCTACACAACCTGTCATTCACTTTTCTCCGTTATTCTTTTGCGTTTTCGTGGCCGCCGAGGCCCGGTTTATATTTCTTATCGAGGAAATCACCGATACCCTCTTCCCGGAAGGTATTCCCTTGCCGTGTTGTATGCCAAGCCTGCAGTGCAGAGGCGTAGTTCATTGCCGTATCCCATTCCATGTCTAATGAAAAGCGGTATACCTCCCGTGTAGCTTGCAAGGCTGAAGCGTCCTTCCCAGCAATTTCGTGTGCTAGGGCCATCACATTATCTCTCAATTCCCCACGCGGCACGGCATAGTTTACAAAACCTATTTCCGCAGCGTTTTGGCCGCTCATAGGGCGCCCCGTGAGCGCATAAAGCATGTAGTCTCGAGGTCGAAGCAAATTGCCCATCGATTTTCCCACGCTTCCGCCCGGAAATAATTTAAAATTAACCTCACTGAGACCCATTTTTGCGTCCTCAGCGGCGACTGCCAAATCGCAGCCCTCTACAATGGTAAATGCACCACCAAAACAATGGCCATTTACCATTGCTATTGTTGGTTTGGGGAAGAGGCGCAAGGTACGGCCGCGCCATTCGACAGCAAGCCTGTGCGCACGATCATATTCGGCTGGCTTGTCTTCGAGTTCCAGGAAGAATTCTTTTAAGTCCATTCCTGCACAAAATGATTCCCCCGCACCCGTGATAACAAGAACCGCGCAGCGGTCATCGTTACGCAGATGCTCAAGAGCATCGGTGATTTCTTCCCCTAAGGTGGGGTTCATAGCGTTTCGTTTTTCGGGACGATTTAACGTAAGAACGCAAACTCCGTTTTCAAATTCCACGATCAAGGTTTCGTATTCGTAGGCGTGTTTGTGACTTTCGGGCACTAGATTTTCCTGAAATCAGATTATTAGGTTGCTAACGAAGTGTCTCGCCGTCCCATGGTTATGTCAAGGTTGCGGTCTTGCCCTTTAGCGTTCTCCCGTGTAAATCCGACGGATGGTGGATGATGACTACTTCGATCCGGAGGATACGGTTGGGTTCCTTCTTTGGGATGCAAATAGGGCGATGACACGGCAGTTTTCTAGTCGAATTGAAAGGCACGGTGTGACACTGGGCCTTTGGCCGTTTTTACGAGCGTTGTGGGAAACAGATGGCCTTACTCAACGTGAATTATCCGAAAAGGTACGTATGAAAGGGGCGACAACGGTTGCTGCTTTAAACAAACTCGAGGGTCGTGGTTTAGTTCGACGCCAAGCTAACAAAAGTGATGCGCGTAAGATTAATGTGTTTCTCACCAAAGAGGGGCGCAGGGTTTATCGGAAAGTTATCCCCGAAGTTGAAACAGTGAATACACAATGCCTCTACGGTATGTCCAAACCCCAACAAAAAGCTTTTAAGAAGTTGATTAGGCTGATCCGCAATAATATTGCTGGTAGTTAAAAGTGTCTGGCCGCAGCGCTTCATCTGGTCATAACCAAATTGGGTCCTTTTAAGTGTGCCGACAATGACCCAAGGGCGGTACGCCTTTTTAGCGATCTTGTTAGGGCTATTGCCGATGCTAATGCCACTCTCTGTGGATGGGTCGGTTGCCTTGATGCCTGCAGTTGCAACATACTTTTCGACGGGAATCGAGCCAGTGCAAATGAGTATGAGTTCCCTTGTACTTGGTGTGGCGGTCGGTCAATTAGTTTATGGGCCACTCTCTGATCGCTATGGGCGCAAACCCATTATTCTCTTTGGTATATTATTTTACACGCTGTTTGCTGCTATTTGTTCTCAGGCTCCGAACGTGGAAAGCCTCATCTTCTTGCGGTTTCTTCAAGGGTTTTTCGCGTGTTCCGGAGTTATCGTCGCCCGGGCGGTGATACGCGATTTATTCGACCGGGAGGCGGGTGCGCGTTTGTTTGCATTGATCATGGGGATACATGGCATTATGCCAACAATTGCTCCTGCAGTTAGTGGTTGGATTACCGAAGAATTTGGTTGGCAGTCAGTATTTTGGGCAATGTCCCTATTTGGCATTTTTACGGGGCTAGCAATATTGTTTGGGTTATCTGAGACAAACTCAGAAAAAGACCTCAGGGCTTTGAACCTAAAATCCATGATGTGTAATTTTCGAGGGATAATAAACGATAGTGTTTTTCGGTCTCACGCCGTGTGTGCGAGTTTTATGTATGGAGCGCTGATGGCATATTATGCGGGTGCTCCAGTTTGTTTTATCGAATACCTGGGACTGACCCCCAAAGTAGTTGGAATCGTAATGGCGATCCCCATGGTTTTTTACTGTGCCGCCCAAATTACTGTCGCTCGGTTTGTGCATGTAGTTGGTATTGAAAAGCTAATTCGTATTGGAACGTGTATTGGATCGCTTGCATCAGGAGCGCTGTTACTCTTCGTCTTATTGGGGGTGATAAACATATACACCCTAATGAGCCCTATCGTCGTAATATTGGTGGCGCTAGCCTTCGTAGTTCCCTCCACCACGGCTGGCGCTATGTCACCTTTCGCTAAAATTGCCGGCGCCGCTTCTTCTCTCCTTGGTTTCATTCAGTTTCTTGCTGCTGCGGCCGGGATGTTTTTGATTGCCGTATTAAATAACGGCACCCCACTGCCAATGGCCGGCGTAATTTTTGTCTGCGCTGTGGGTGCTTTTTTGTCTTATTTTTCTTTTATCAGGACAATCAGGTAGATTAGTGTCTCTATCCGAAATAAGAAACGTTAAAACATTTGACAACAGTGGCTTTGCCGCATTTCTAGCGCTCACCACGGTAGCCACCGCTATGGGAATAGACGGGACGTTGCCGTTGATGCCCTCTATCGCAATTTATTTTCAAACGGATAAGGAAACCGTCCAACTTTCTCTTAGTCTGTTCATGCTCGGGGTTGCTTTGGGACAACTTATTCATGGCCCTCTATCTGATCGTTTTGGCCGAAAACCGGCAATTCTTGGTGGACTTTTTCTTACGTCGGTTTCAACCATAGGTTGCGCACTCTCTAATTCTATCGAACTGCTTATCTTTTTTCGGTTCTTGCATGGTATTACTGCGTCAAGTGGCTGGTTGATAGCCCGTGCTGTAATTCGTGATAGGCACGACAGAGATGGAGCTGCCAGAGTTTTGTCCTTGATGTTAGTTTTTCACGGACTTGCGCCTTTGCTATCGCCAATAATCGGTGCGCACCTATGTTTGGCGTTTGGTTGGCAGGCAATGTTTTGGTTTCTCGCTTTGTATTCATTTTTGGTAGCGTTGGTAGTCTCCTTGACATTTACCGAAACCATTAAGCACAAAATACTGAACGCCTTAGACCCACTTCCAATGCTGCGTAACTTTTCCGAAATCTTTCGAACGGGCTCGTTCTGGTCGTATACTGGCTGTGCTGCTGGAGCCTATGGGGTTCTCTTCGCTTTTTTAAGCGATTCCTCTCACGTTATAATAACCACCTTTGGTGAGAGTGAAGCCGCGTACAGCTATATGTTTGCCGGATGTATGCTCGGGAGTTTGATTGGCATGATATTGAGCGCGAAGCTCACGGTTCATTTCGGTGCCGACCGGGTCTTGCGTTGGGGTGTTTGCAACGCAATCGTTTTTAGTGGACTGTTGGCAATTCTTGCGTGGTTGGCGGTTCATCATTGGCTCGCCGTAATAGCGCCAATGTTTATGATGATGATTGCATTTGCTTTAATTTTCCCTTCATCTATTGCTGGTGTCTTGCAACCATTTCCTCAAATAGCGGGTTCTGCATCCTCTCTTGTGGGGTTTGTACAACAAATTATAGGTGCCCTGACCGGAATAGCCGTTACCGCGTTGTCAGATGGTACCCAGCATGCGTTGGCAAACGGGGTTTTGTTTTGGTCATTCTTTGCCTTTCTTGTTTATTGGGCTGGAGTTCGGAAGTTCCGGACAATTTAAAGCATCTTCTTTAAGGAATCGCTTAATTCTGATAAACCCCAGATATGTCTATTCCGCGATACTCTCGCGCCAAGATGGCGTCAATCTGGGAACCAGAAAATAAATTCCAAATATGGTATGAAATTGAGGCTCACGCCTGTGATGCTCAGGCCAAACTCGGCCTTATTCCCGAAGCAGCCGCAAAAGCTGTCTGGGATCGAGGAAAATTTGAGGTTAGAAGGATTGACGAAATAGAGCGTGAAACGAAACACGATGTTATAGCATTTTTGACTAATTTAATGGAGCACGTTGGACCTGAAGCAAGATTTATCCATCAGGGTATGACCTCCTCTGACGTCTTGGACACATGCCTGGCCGTGCAACTCGTGCAGGCGGCGGATGTTTTGCTTGAAGATCTTACTGCGCTGTTGTCAGCATTACAGAAAAGAGCGGAGGAGTTTAAGCTGACACCGGTCATTGGCCGCAGTCACGGAATCCATGCGGAGCCCACAACATTTGGGTTAAAACTCGCGAGCCATTATGCGGAGTTTGCACGTAATCGGCAGCGCTTGGAGGCGGTGCGCGCGGAAGTTTCTACCTGCGCTATATCGGGTGCCGTTGGGACATTTGCTAATGTAGACCCCGCTGTTGAAAGCCATGTTGCTGAGGCAATGGGGTTGACGCCCGAACTCATTTCTACCCAAGTTATTCCTAGGGATCGTCACGCGATGTATTTTTCGGTTCTTGCAGTTATTGCCTCCTCTGCAGAGCGCCTTGCTACTGAAATTCGCCACTCGCAGAGAACCGAAGTACGTGAGGTGGAAGAATATTTCTCCCAAGGGCAAAAGGGCTCCTCGGCGATGCCCCACAAACGTAACCCAGTGTTAACGGAAAATATTACGGGTTTGTCTCGGTTGGTTCGTTCGCATTGCATGCCGGCGATGGAAAATGTGGCACTTTGGCATGAAAGAGACATCTCCCATTCTTCAGTGGAACGTGTAATTGGCCCAGATGCGACAATTACCCTCGACTTTTTGCTGAATAGATTGACCAGAGTGGTTGAACAACTCGTGGTCTATCCTGACAAGATGCAATCGAATCTGGACGCATTAGGTGGTTTAATCTTTTCTCAACGGGTTTTGCTCAGTCTAACGCATGCTGGGATGAACCGAGATGACGCCTACGAGGTTGTTCAGCGCAACGCAATGCAATCCTGGTCTCAGGGTCTATCCTTCTATGATCTGTTACGCAAGGATCCTGATGTCGCTTCGTTAATTAACGAGGAAGCGTTGGGAGAACTATTTGATCTCGATTATCACCTCAAACACGTAGAGACAATTTTTAAAAGAGTTTTTGATTAGCGGTTTTCGGTTTCTATTTGTTGGGTTGCTTCGTCTATCAGCCGCTCCATTTCTTTTCTGAGCTCTGTCTCCTCCAATGCGAGGCCACGCTCGTCGAAATCGTTTAGCACCTTCCGCACCACGTCATCATCACCGGGTTCCTCAAAGTCTGAAAGAACCACCTCTTTTGCGTAATCAATTGCTTGATTTTCAGGTAAACCAAATTTTTCAGCTGCCCAAAGCCCGAGCAGACGGTTTCGGCGCGACAGAATTTTAAACCTGGTCTCTTGATCTCTTTTATACTTGGCTTCAAAACTCTTCTCGCGATCGTCAAAGCCTGACATTTATAACCTCCAAAAAGGACATAAATCCGGATCCGTCGTTAATATGTCAAGATTATTTACTCAGGTGTATGGTAACGGCGTAATTATATTGGTATCGCGTATATATGTGCACTGTAGTCTTGCTTCGGCAGCCTAACGATAAATGGCCGCTTCTGATTGCCGCAAATCGTGATGAAATGATGGGGAGGCCATGGGCCCCGCCAGGTCGGCATTGGTTGGATAGAAAAAATGTAGTTGCCGGGATAGATCACCTCGCAGGCGGCAGTTGGATGGGAATAAACGATGAAGGTGTTGTCGCTTGTGTACTAAATCGCCCAGATTCGCTGGGGCCAGATCCGTCCCTTAGGTCGCGCGGTGAAATTGTATTAGAGGCACTCGATCACGCAGATGCCGTTGACGCAGCAAACGCGCTCATAGAGCTGGATGGCCGCAGCTATCGGTCATTTAATTTGATGATTGCGGACAACCGAGAAGCTTTTTGGTTAAAAAGTTTGGGTCCTGCTGGTGATGGGAACATCTTGTCGGCCCCGATTCCCGCAGGAATTTCTATGATTACCGCATTGGATCTTAATGACCCGTCGTCTCCCCGAATACAGTTCTATAAACCGAAGTTTGAAGCCGCTAAACCACCAAATGTTGATGCAGGCAATTGGAAAGATTGGGAAAACCTTTTGTCGTGCACTGACTACGGAGAAAAAGGGGATGCCCGCGATGGGATGCGGATTATCACTGACATTGGTTTTGGCACGCTCTCCAGCGCACTTTTAGCCTTGCCCTCGGATGATCGGGTAGGGGTCAAGCCATTATGGCTATTTTCAAATGGTCCTCCCGGCGAAGCGTCGTTCGAAGCTGTCGATCTGTTATAGAAGTTGGCGAGCGCAGAATTTGTGGTCGTAAGCGGATGTCCTTCTCTTAAACCTAATTAAACGATTGTTGTTGTTCAAACTGAATATTCTCTGTCGTTTGATGCCATTGACCGGGCGTGCGGATTCGCTATATCTGCACGACAGGAGTAAATAGAAATAAGTGTTTAGTCGTAAACGAGGCAGTGCATGGCGCGACGCAGACGCATTTATGAAGGTAAAGCGAAAGTATTGTTTGACGGTCCCGAACCGGGAACGTTAGTGCAGTATTTTAAAGATGATGCGACAGCCTTCAACAACAAAAAGAAGGGCGTAATAACTGGAAAGGGTGTGCTTAACAACAGAATTTCCGAATACCTTATGGTGAGGCTTGGAGAAATTGGAATACAGACCCATTTTCTTCGACGACTTAACATGCGAGAGCAACTGGTGCGCGCGGTGGAGATTATTCCCGTTGAAGTTGTAATTCGTAATGTTGCTGCGGGGTCACTTGTTAAAAGGTTCGGGGTGGAAGAAGGTATGGCGCTTCCGCGGTCGATCGTCGAATATTATTATAAATCAGATGAATTGGACGATCCTATGGTTTCCGAAGAGCATATAACAACATTTGGCTGGGCAACCTCCCAAGAGATGGATGAGATCACGCATATGTCACTTCGGATAAATGATTTTTTGCTTGGGCTTTTTTATGCTGTGGGGTTGCGTCTTGTGGATTTTAAACTTGAGTTTGGACGATGGTGGAATAATGACGAGCTCAGTATTTTGCTAGCTGATGAAATTAGTCCAGATAATTGTCGGCTGTGGGACATTTCAACAAACGAAATCATGGATAAAGATAGATTTCGCAAGGATTTGGGTGGTGCAGAAGAAGCCTATCAGGAAGTTGCGCAGCGGCTCGGGATTTTTGCAGAATATTTATCAGCGCTAGTTGCGGCGGGACCCGGCATACAGGCGTGTACTTCGTGTTCTATAATTTTTTGTTTTGAGGCTAGGTCCGAGGCGGATTGGTACGTTTCGTGGGGGTGGTTTGTTCGCGCTCTACATTTGATTGTTGGTTTGGGACGGCAGAACCAACTTAATACCGTCCAATTCTTCGGTTACCAAAAGCTGGCACCCTAATCGCGATGTTGGTTGCAATCCCCACGCAAGATCGAGAAGGTCCTGTTCTTCTTCGCTGGGCGTCGGCAGTCGAGCAAAATATGTGGGATCGACAACAACGTGACATGTGGAACACGCCATGGCTCCCTCGCAAACTCCTTCGATGTCTATGTTGTTGGTCCAAGCAGCCTCTAGAACGCTTGTTCCTGTTGGAACTATTACAGACGTTTCTACTCCGCTAGGAGATCTGAAAACTACATTGGGCATTTTTTGTGAGCAGGGGCATTATATTGGCTGGCTGCGCGTTTGAAGATTTTGGTCCACTCAGAAATTAGCAGTTCGATATCCCCTTTGCTTGTGCTCCAGCCAAGACTAATTCGGAGTGCACAGAGTGCGTCTTTATCATCTACGCCCATTGCGGTTAGGACATATGGCGGTTCAATTCGCCCAGCGGAACAGGCTGATCCTGCGCTAACCTCTACCCCCGCGAGATCCAGCGCGATAACTTGTGTTTCAGAGCTAACGCCAGGCATCATTATTTTTGACGTATTAGGTAATCGGTCCGCATCTATTCCAAAAACGGTTAGCCCCCCTGCAACCTCCTTAAGTCGGTTTTCCATCATGTCGCGCAGTCTAGATAGCTGCGTGTATGTCTCCATTCTTTTTCCTGCGATGTGGGAAGCGACACCAAGTGCTGCGATTTGGGCAACACTTTCAGTGCCCCCCCGCAAGCCCCGCTCTTGTCCACCACCTTGGATCATACAGTCGACAGTGTCAGAATCTCGGGTAACCAAGGCTCCAATCCCCTGGGGTCCCCCAAATTTATGTGCCGTCAACGCCATTGTATCCATACCCAAAGAGTCGAAATCAACCGGAATTTTTCCCACCGCCTGAACGGCATCACAATGTAATAATGCGCCGTGACTGTGGGCAATTTTGGTTGCCTCCCTGATTGGCTGGAGGACGCCCGTTTCGTTGTTTGCGAGCATAATAGCCACCATTTGTGGTGAATCGATTTCGTAAAGCATCCGGTCTAACGCATCTAAATCGACAACTCCCTGTTCAGTTACGGGTATTTGGTTTGCACCTGGACAGGAGTCGAGAATGGCTGGATGTTCTATTGCACTTACAAGGGTTTTTTTAGGATCACAGTTGCGCATTACTTGATTGTCGGCTTCCGTACCACCACTTGTAAACACAACTTGATTTGGTGTAGCGTTCACAAGCATCGAAACTTGTTTTCGCGCGAGTTCCACGGTTTGTCTCGCTTTTTTTCCGGCCGCATGGACCGAGGACGCGTTCCCTACAGTTACCATGACATCAGTTACGGCCTGGATGACTTCCGGGCGAATTTTCGTTGTGGCGTTATGATCGAGATAAACACGGTTGGGCATATTGGTTGCCAAAATGTTATATATTAATGTGATGCAAAGAATGACCTCGAAGACACATTTTGGTAAGCTTGAAATTCACTCCCGCGATTGTCTATATTCCGCTGGCTCACTTCCACCTTATAAAGCGTCGCTTGAGCAAGGTTCTACGTAGAAAAGCCGGTTGAAATTTACTTTCAAGTGCGGGTTAGTCAACAAGAATTCTAAACCAGCCTTTCAAGGTGGTAGAAGATAACGAGAAGTTAAAAGGAAACATTATATGCCGGAAGTAATATTCAACGGCCCGGAAGGCCGAATTGAAGGCCGTTATCATCCCAGCAAGGAAGAAAATCCGTCGATCGCCCTAATGCTGCATCCACACCCACAATATGGTGGGACAATGAATAACCGTGTTAATTACCAATTATTTCACTGTTTTGTTCGGCGTGGGTTTTCGGTTTTAAGGTTTAATTTTAGGGGTGTTGGCAGATCCCAAGGTGAATATGATGAAGGTGTGGGTGAGTTGTCTGATGCGGCGGCATCACTCGACTGGCTGCAGGCCACCAACCCCGATGCCCCACAGTGTTGGATTGGCGGCTTTTCTTTTGGCGCATGGATAGGAATGCAACTTCTTATGCGAAGACCTGAGATTACGGGCTTTATTTCCGTTGCCCCTCCCGCCAGCCTATATGACTTTTCGTTTCTCGCGCCCTGTCCGTCCTCGGGACTGTTTTTACATGGTTCGGATGACAAAATTGTTTCACCTGAATCCGTTATTGCATTAGCTGAAAAGTTAGCTCATCAGCGGGAAATTACGATAGATTATCGTGCCGTTAACGGGGCGGACCACTTTTTCAATGATAAGATTGACGAAATGACAGAGCAGGTTGAGGATTACCTTAACGAAGTCATCATCGGTGTTAACCCTGTTCAGGCTGACATTCCCGCTGAGGAAGAATTACAGTAGTTGTGATAGTATATCAAAATGAAAATCGGCGGAAAATTTGACCGCTGGCTCTCAGCAACCGTATAAATAGGGGATGACTAACTTTGACGTGAGAAAGCTGCACGATTCGCTTGGGGTCGAAGTTCTGGGACTGGATCTTTCGCGACCTCTTGAGGCTGAGACGAAGGCGCAGTTGGTTTCTGCTTGGCTTGATCATCTTATTCTTCTTTTTCGTGATCAAGACCTTTCACCCACGGAACACAGGTTGTTTTGCCAAGAATTTGGTCCCCTTGGGGGCCGTCTTCGCAAGGCGAAGGATAGACCAGAGGGTCGTGACGCTGATAATATAATGCTTGTTACGAACGTGCGTAAGAACGGAGTTCCGATCGGTTCCTTGCCTGATGGTGAAATGTTCTTTCATCATGATAAATGTTATGCGCCAGAGCCCGACTGGGGGACCATGCTTTACGCAATGGAGGTCACTCAGGTAGGCGGGCATACGCTTTTTGCGAATATGTATGCAGCGTGGGATACTCTGCCGGCTGATCTAAAAGAAAAGATTGAAGATCGAAATGTTCTACACATATACAAGTACTTACCGACAGAGAGAGTCGACCTTAGCGAGGACATTGATAAGTATGATCATCACTGGCAACCGATAGTTGTGAAGCATCCAAAAACTGGGCGGTCGGCTCTCTACGTCAATGAATTGATGTCTGCTCTAATTGAGGGGTATGAGGAGGCGGAAAGTCGGTCGATTATAGATAAAATCAATAATCACGTTCGTACTGCCAACGTGATTTATGACCATAAATGGCGTCGTGGCGATCTATTAATGTGGGATAATTGGTGCACAATGCATGCCCGGACTGATTTTCCACCTGATCAAACCCGTATGTTACGGCGGTATACAATTGCGGGCCAATCGCTTAGATCTTGAATTTAGTCGTTATTTTTCAACATATTAAATTTCACTCGCTATTTGTCCTCCCTTACACCCACACTTTATTCATGTATTATCTAAAACTCGCGGTTAGATGCCCTACTTAAAGCGAGCAAGAAATATGATGCCTGGATCCGTTCGTGGGGTCCTTTGGATGTTAGTGGCGTCATTTTTTTATGCGTTAATTTATGTTGTCGTGCGGGGGTTGGCTGATAATTTCCCTGTAAATCAAATAGTTTTCTTCCGTGCGGTGTTGGGCTCCGCATTTATGCTTCCCTGGCTTTATTCTGTCGGCCTACGTGGCTTACGTACTAAGAGAATTGGGGTCTATCTTTGGCGTATGTTATTTAGTTACGTCGGAGCGTTAGCATGGATGTATGGAATTGCTGGGATGCCGCTAGCGGATGCTAACGCGTTACTTTTTACGATGCCCCTTTTCACCGTGATCATGGC
>CAYPNT010000040.1:0-277 GCA_964412235.1 uncultured Rhodospirillaceae bacterium | reverse complement strand
TTTTTTATCCGAACGGCCGGGTTTCCAGAGATGGGCCGCGGTAATTATGGGTTTTGTGGGGGTGTTAATAATACTTAGACCAGGGATGATAGATGTTTCTTTGGCCGCCTTGGCAACACTTGTCGCTGCCGCGACCTTTTCTGCCGCATTAATTGGGACCAAAATGTTAACAAATACAGAAAACCCAAACGCGATGGTCTTTTATCTTTATACCCTCATGATACCTCCCGCGGCTATTGGCGCTGCATTCGGTTGGGTGAATCCTCAGTTGAGTGAC
>CAYPNT010000039.1:18840-23770 GCA_964412235.1 uncultured Rhodospirillaceae bacterium | reverse complement strand
TTTTAATCATTGGGTTTATCGCCGGTCCCGCCGTGTCTTTGTAGGGATCACCGACCGTATCACCCGTCACTGATGCAGCGTGTGCATCGGAGCCCTTACCGCCATGATTGCCATCCTCAATATATTTTTTCGCGTTATCCCATGCGCCGCCCCCCGCAGTCATAGACAAAGCTACGAAAAGACCCGTAACGATAGTCCCAAGCATCAAGGCGCCAAGAGTGGTTAACGCAGCCGCGGAGCCGCCGATCCACTTTATAATTATGTAAACTAAAATCGGAGCCAACACCGGCAATAATGACGGAATAATCATTTCCTTTATCGCAGCCTTAGTCAGAAGGTCCACGGCTCGGCCATATTCCGGACGCGCTGTTCCCTCCATAATTCCGGGTATTTCTTTAAACTGGCGGCGAACTTCGACGACAACCGCGGCCGCAGACCTGCCAACCGCCATCATGCTTAAAGAACCGAATAAATAGGGCAATAGACCACCAATGAACAGACCGATAACCACATAGGGGTCCTGAAGACTAAAGTTTACCTGCGACGCAATTTCAGGCACATAATACTTCATATCCTCAGTATACGCTGCGAATAAAACTAAAGCCGCGAGCCCCGCTGACCCAATAGCGTAGCCCTTAGTTACAGCTTTTGTCGTATTTCCGACCGCGTCGAGTGCGTCCGTATTTTTTCGAACTTCTTCAGGTAGTTCAGCCATTTCCGCAATACCACCGGCGTTGTCTGTTACCGGCCCATAGGCATCTAACGCAACCACCATCCCCGCGAGAGCCAACATAGTTGTCGCTGCGATAGCGAGACCATATAAGCCAGCTGTGAAAAATGCGATCAAAATACCGGCTGCTATAACGATCACAGGAAGTGCCGTTGCCTCCATAGAAACAGCCAAACCCTGGATCACGTTTGTCGCGTGACCAGTTTCCGAAGCTTTGGCGACGCTCTTAACTGGCCGGTAGGTCGTACCTGTATAGTATTCGGTAATCCAAATGATCAGTCCGGTCACAACCAAACCCACTATACCGCAATACAAAAGGTCCATAGCCTGAATAGAGCCTGACGCTGTTGGAATTTCAGCTGAAAAATTGCCAAAAATGAGGTAAACAGTGATCGCAATAAATATTGCTGAGAAAATCGCAGACGCCACAAAACCTTTATAAAGGGCGGCCATAATGTTGTTATTACTACCAAGGCGCACAAAGAATGTGCCTATGACTGAACCTATGATACAAACAGCGCCAATCAATAGTGGCAGCAACAGCATCTGCTCCTGAACCGCCCCCGTAAAGAAAACTGCTCCCACTAACATTGTTGCAACTACCGTGACCGCGTAGGTTTCAAAAAGATCCGCCGCCATACCAGCGCAGTCACCCACATTATCACCCACATTGTCGGCTATAACGGCCGCGTTTCGGGGATCATCCTCTGGAATTCCTGCTTCGATTTTTCCAACAACGTCGGCTCCGACGTCTGCCCCTTTCGTAAATATACCACCCCCAAGTCTCGCAAAAATTGAGATAAGAGAGGCTCCAAATCCAAGTGACACAAGCGCTTCAAGGATATGGCGCAAGCCTCCTGGGTTACCCGGGTCATACACATTACGCAAAATAAGGTAGTATGCCGTGACACCTATGAGGCCAAGACCCACCACAAGCATACCGGTCACAGCGCCGGACTTAAATGCCACCGTTAACGCTGGTTGAAGCCCTCCCGCACGCGCCGCATCTGCTGTACGGACATTCGCGCGAACGGAAATATTCATCCCAATATACCCAGCTGCGCCCGATAGTATCGCGCCTATAAAAAAACCAATTGCAGGGTAAATACCTAATAACAAGCCAATCACTACGCCGACGACGATACCTACAATACCGATGGTCATGTACTGGCGATTTAAATAAGCCGCGGCGCCCTCTTGTATTGCGCCCGCAATCTCTTGCATTTTTTCGTTTCCAGCTGGCGCGGACAGCACCGAGCGGCTCGCGTAAATACCATACAGAATCGCAATTACACCACAGCCGATTACGATCCAATAAGCGTTAGACATCTTATAATTCCTTGTTATTTAGGGACTTCTGACCCTGGGATTAGGCTAAAAGACTCCTCTAGCTTGCGGGAGCCTCAAAAGTGGCCGGAAGATGCCAGATCAGGAGATTCAAAGCAATACCGACATCGCGTGCTTTCGCGCGTTTTTTATACAAATTTGGATGATGATACGCTAATTATAGGTCTTCCGGCCAAAGTACCTTAACCACAAAGTGGCAAACAAAACGATAATAACCAGTGGCGCCATTACTATATTTACTGCAGCCCAACCTATTGAGTGCTGAACGGCGCCGGACGTAACCGCGCCAATAGAAATCACTCCCCAAATACAAAAATCATTCAGCCCCTGAACCTTCGCCTTTTCCTCGGGCGTGTAGGTTTCCGTTAGCAAGGTAGTCCCCCCTGTAAAAAGAAAATTCCAACCCACACCCACCAGAACAAGGGCGGTCACGAAGTTTAGAAAGGTCACCCCGGATAAGTTTATTAGAAGACAAGTGCCGCAAAGCAGGGCTCCTACTATTAAGATATTATGAACCCCAAACCTGGATATGAGATGACCCGTAAAAAATGCAGGAACGTACATGCCTAATACGTGGGCTTGAATGACATATGAAGAATCTGAAAACGTAAACCCGCACACTCCCATGGCGATAGGAGTAGCCGTCATCACAAAAGACATTACGAGATACCCAAAGGTGGCGGCGCAAACAGCAATTATAAAGTTTGGTTGTTTAACGATTTCGAGAAGTGGACGTCCACCCGTTGCTCGCTGGCCTGCAGGTGGCCGGGGTATGTCTATAAAGCTTACGACACACGCGACAAGTAAATAGACAACAACCAAAGCGAGATACACCCCCGCGTATGTAACTGGCAGAAAATCTGCTGTATTTCGAGCCAATGTCGGGCCCAGGAAGGCCGCCACCACACTTCCAGCAAGCACATATGAGATAGCTTTGCTTCGAAAAGCGCCCGTCGAAACATCTGCAGCTGCAAACCGAAAATAATGACAAAAGCCATTAAAACTGCCGGTAAGTAGGCACGCGACACAGAACCCGACGAAACTACCGGTAGTAATCGCATATGCACCAACCAATCCCCCACATACTCCGATACTAGCGCCGGTAATGAAACCAACCTTTCTGCCGACACGCGCCATATAAAGAGATGCTGGGATCGTAGTCAGAGCCATCGCAATAAACTGGAAAGCCAAGGGTAAGGTCGCCAAACCTTTGTCTTCCGAAAGTAAAATGCCGCCTACGATGGGGCCGGTTGCTATTATCGCCGACGTAGAGGTCATAAAAAGACCTTGGCATGAAGCAAGCAGAAATATATTTCTACGAATAGATATATCGGCCATTACGTTAATTGCTACGCCAATCGGCGCACCTCATGAACTCAAGCGTTGTTATTAAATTTTGCCAGACTAGCAGGAAATAACGCGCACAATTTTCCCGAAAGCAATTGCACCTCCATCCACGGACGATTGGCAGTTTACTTCGAGAGACATTAGGACGTTATACAACAACAAGTCTCACGTTGCTCGAATTTAATTTTCGCAAAAAATACCCCGGCGTGAACAACTAAGTTGCAGCATTACTCGACTTTCTAAAAGTGCGTGTATCCAGTTCTATCGACATTTATTGCTGCGCCTTTGGAATCAATAATCTTCACAGCGCCTGGTTCTTCGTCCAAGACGCCTATTTTTGTCACCGCCACTTCAGCTGTCTCCGCAAGAGAAACTATTTCCTTCAATCTCTCGTCTGGAGCCGTAAATATCAGCTCGTAATCATCGCCGCTTACAATTAGATCCTCTAACTTAGCAAGGCCTGATTCAACTAAAACTTGGACTTCCGCAGAAACTGGAGTGGCGTCTATACATATTGTTGCTCCCACCCTGGAACAGTCACAAATATGTGCGAGGTCGGCTATAAGGCCGTCCGAGACGTCAATCATGGCGGTAGCTATATTACGTAAGGCCTGTCCAAGTTGCACACGCGGTTGTGGCAATTGATAACGGCTAACGAGACGATGCGAGTTATCCCGGGTTTTTTTTAAATGTGATAGCCCTAACCCGGCGTCGCCCACAGTACCGGACACAAAAATTGCATCGCCAACCATCGCACTGCTTCTAAGTACCGCTTTACCAATGGGTATATCCCCGAGCATCGTAACCGACAATGTGAGCGGGCCAGGGGTATGGGTTGTGTCACCACCCAACAGAGTTATACCAAACTCTTCCTGATCGTATCGAAGACCTTCTGCGAACGCTGTTATCCAGCCATCGTCAATCCCAGGCGACAAGGTTAAATTTAAAAAATAACCACTTGGCGTCGCCGCCATTGACGCCATATCGGACAGATTTACTCTCAGCAAACGTCGGGCAATAATTTCCGGTTTTTCATATGAGAGAAAATGGACACCCTCAACGAGGGTATCCGTAGAAATAATTGTTTCCAAACCCTCTTTGGGTAAGATGACTGCCCCATCATCCAACAAGCCCAACGCACGGTCATCAAAACATAAAGGAGCAAAGACATTTTTGATTAAGTCAAATTCACTAAAGCGCATCGATTCATGTTCCCATATCTCCGCAACTAAATTCGTCTGGCCTGATTAATCGGGCAACGCAATCGAGGACACCGTTCACCATCCCAGGTTCTTGCCCGTCATAAAACGCATACGCGACATCTACATATTCTGAGATAATTACGCGAACGGGTGCTGATTCTTTCAAACTGATTTCATAGACACCGGCCCGCAATATTGCACGAAGAATGGCCTGTAACCGTTCAAACTTCCAATTTTTCGCTAGTGACCGCGTGATAATCTGATCAATTTGTGTACGATCAACGAAAACACCGTCTACTATCTC
>CAYPNT010000039.1:11971-18830 GCA_964412235.1 uncultured Rhodospirillaceae bacterium | reverse complement strand
CGTGACCAGTGTCGAAACTATGCCCCAGCCGATATGTTAGAAATTCTCGCACCACAATAATCGGGTCTTCCCCAGACTGTTCAATTTGATAAAGAGCCTGAACTGCGGCAAGACGCGCCGCGCTGCGCTTTTCGGTTGCTCGACTGTTAGATTTCTGAACTGCGGGAATGGGAGTTTTTCCCATCACGATGGTGATTTCAATTCACGCTTTAATTCGATCATTGCTATACACGCACGCGCCGCCGCGCCGCCGCGGTCATACCCATCACGTTTTGCCCGAATAAGAGCTTGTTCTTTATTCTCAGTTGTTAACACCCCGTATCCAAGTGCGATACCATATTTAATTACTAGATCGTTAAGCCCCCGCGCACTCTCGCCACAAACGTAGTCATAATGTGATGTCTCTCCCCGGATAACACATCCGAGCGCTACAAATCCGTCAAATTGTTTTTCAGCCGCCCGACTATTGCGTAATTCGATTGCAGCACGTATAGCCCCTACCAGTTCAAAACTCCCGGGAACCTCAAAACGCTCATAAGTCGCTCCATATTCCGCTAGTTCGGTTAAAACGCTCTCAATCATATGTTGGGCGATCTCCTCATAATACGGAGAATCAACAACCATAATGTGTGGTGCCTCAGACACTAAACCCTAGCTCCCCGGTCTTTTTATAGATCGGCGATCAGAAACCGACAATCCAAACCCTTCCAACCCTTTTATTGCTCGTGTGCGATTGGTCAGCAGTACCATCTCCTTAATACCCAGATCTGATAATATTTGGGCACCCACTCCAAAATCACGTAGAGCGGGAGGAGCAATTTCCCGTCCTTCTTCACCGGACACAGACACCTCGGCTGATGCAGATAACGGATCTCCCGGCACACGGTGTCGCGCACGCACTTGGTTAGAAAGTTTTTCAGCCCAAGGTTCGCGGATTATAACGACGACCCCCGTTCCTTCATCACCAATTGTCCGGATAGCACCCTCGAGTTCGTAGTCACGCTGGTTTGTTGTATCGTGGATCATATCATCGAGAATATTTACTGCATGCATTCGAACGAGCACCGGTTTATCCGACCGTATTTCACCCTTTACTAGCGCTAAGTGCTCAGCGCCCGACACTCGGTTTCGGTACACTATTAGTTTGAACTCACCCCCGTTTTCCCGGTTAACTCGCGTTGTAATTGATCGCTCAACGATCGAGTCGTTTTTAAGACGGTAGGCTATCAAGTCAGCAATGGTAGCTATTTTAAGACCGTGAAAATTTGCAAATTCCACGAGATCCGGAAGCCGGGCCATAGTTCCATCTTCATTCATAATTTCACAAATAACCCCAGATGGGTTAAGGCCAGCAAGCCGCGAAAGGTCTACAGCGGCTTCTGTGTGTCCTGTCCTTACAAGTGTGCCTCCCTCCTGGGCTCGCAGAGGAAAAACATGACCGGGCGTTACTATGTCATTTCGCCCTTTTGAAGGGTCAATAGCGACAGCGACGGTTTGAGCACGATCCGCCGCGGAAATTCCCGTTGTAACCCCCTCGCGTGCTTCGATCGACGTCGTGAATGCGGTCTCAAACTGCGAATGATTATCGCTCGACATGAGCGACAATCCTAATTGATCAATTCTATCGCCAGTCATCGCCAAACAAATTAGCCCACGCCCATATTTAGCCATAAAATTGATAGAATCTGGCGTTGCCATTTGCGCCGCTACAATCAAATCGCCCTCGTTTTCCCGATCTTCGTCGTCGACCACTACGACCATGCGCCCGTTTCTGATATCTTGGATCACTTCTGGTATTGGAGACAGAAACTCTCGGAGATTTCGATCCACTATTTTGTCGTCCAGTTCGTTTGTCTCGCTTAAGTCAACAAGTGTTAATTTCTTATCAGCCATTGGTTAATCCTTACCCATAAGACGTGCAACGTAACGAGCTATCGTATCTATTTCCATATTGACACGATCTCCTGCTTTTCGATTTCCAAATGAAGTCATTTCCTGAGTGTGGCTGATAATATTGACACCAAACTTGGTACCATTCACTTCATTTACTGTTAATGAGACACCATCAAGAGAGACCGAACCTTTTGTCACAATGTATGGCACCATATCGCTCGTCGTCTCGAAAGTGAAACGCTTACTATCACCCTCAGCTACCACGTCGACAATTTCAACAACAGCATCAACATGTCCAGACACTATGTGCCCTCCTAATTCGTCGCCAATACGCATTGCTCTTTCAAGATTTACAGCGGTACCCACCTTCCAATCCCCAATGGCGGTCTTGTTAAGAGTTTCTTTAGAGGCCTCTACTGCAAACCACCCCACACCTTTGTCAATCACCGTTAAACACGGTCCAGAGCACGCTATTGAAGCGCCAACACCAATATTGTCGGTGTCGTATGATGTTTCAATTTCAATTCGTATGTCACCAGCACGCTTAATTGCACGCACCTTCCCAACGTCAGTAACGATACCTGTAAACATAATTACACCTCAACGGCTTAATGCATAAGTTTCCACCACGTCGTCCCCAGCAAAACGGTCAGATAATTTGATCAAGTTTAGAGCCTCGTCAAGCGTTGTCACGCCTAATGAAGCGGGAACAGACACGCCGTCGGCACCAATAATCTTTGGTGACCGGAACCAAACCAACCTGTCAACCAGTCGCTTTTGGAGCAAGCGCGAAATAATTTGACCTCCACCCTCAACCATTAAACGGGTGATGCCACGGTCACCAATTTTGGATAGCGCTAATTCCAAACTCATTTTGTTTTCCCGGTCTACGTCTATTTCAATTATTTCAGCACCTAATTCCTGGTATCTCTCTTGACGACCCTCTCGAAAACCGTGAGGCATCATAATCCAAGTTGGCACTTCTCGCGCTGAGCCTAACAAAACATGTGTTTTGGGCAATTCGTCTCGCCCATCCATAACAATTCTAATGGGAGATCTTTGTTCAAGTCCCGGTAAGCGGCAGGTAAGAGATGGATTATCTACGTATGCTGTATGCCCGCCGACTAACACCGCGTCATAACGCGCTCGGAGCCCATGTCCAATCGCACGAGACAGGGGTCCCGTAATCCATCTGCTATGGCCCGTTACAGTCGCTATTTTACCATCAAGAGAAGTCGCAACTTTTGCTGTGACAAGAGGACGTCCCATAAGTATTCGTGAAAAGAAACCTGCGGCCACATCCTTCGCTTCTTTGGAACAGATACCCTCTGTAACAATCACACCCGCATCACTGAGCAGTTTCACGCCACGACCGTCCACTCGAGGATCAGGGTCACGCACACCCACCACGACGCGGGATATACCCGCATCCACTAGCGCCTGAGCACATGGCCGAGTTTCGCCCTTGTGAGCGCACGGCTCAAGTGTAACATAGGCAGTCGCGCCTACCGACAACTTCTGGGCGCGCCTAATAGCCTCGGTTTCTGCATGCGGTCGCCCCCCGAATTGGGTCCAACCACGACCTAAAATTTTCCCATCCTTAACTATTACACAGCCAACTGAGGGATTTGGGGCTACGCTACCCTGCCCGCGCCGTGCAAGCTGAATGGCAACCCGCATAAAATGTTCATCACTCAACGTTTTCTTCGTCTCGGTCCCCGAGGCTCTCTACAAAGTCCTCAAAGTCCTGCGCCTCTCGAAAATTACGGTACACCGAAGCAAAACGAATATAGGCAACCTGATCGAGTTGCAGCAGTGCATCCATTACTAATTCTCCAACCTGTTTAGAAGTAACCTCTGTTTGCCCCGAACTTTCTAGTCTCCGAATTATACCAGTGATCGCTCGTTCTATTCTTTCCGGTTCCACCGATCGTTTGCGAAGTGCGATACTCATTGATCGAGACAATTTTTCTCGGTCTAGCACCTCTCTTCTTCCACCAGCCTTCAGGATTGATAGTTCTCTAAGCTGTACCCTTTCAAAGGTTGTAAACCTTGCACCGCAGGCAGTACAAGAACGCCGCCGCCGTATAGCGGTGTTGTCCTCTGTCGGTCGAGAGTCTTTTACCTGGGTATCATCGGAACCACAAAATGGACACTTCATTCTCTAACCTCCGGGCAATTTCAAAAATCAGCGTAAATGGGAAACTCAGCGCACAGCTCATTCACCCGCTCCCGCACCCGAGTTTCAATTTGAAAATTTTCATTCTTTTTTGATGACAAGCCGTCAAGCACCTCTACGATCATTTCGCCAACTTTCCGAAACTCTGATACACCAAAACCCCTAGTCGTCGCCGCAGGAGAACCTAGCCTTATCCCTGAAGTAATCGTTGGCTTCTCAGGGTCGAACGGAATACCGTTTTTATTGCAGGTAATTCCTGCGGCTTCGAGACTTGCTTCTGCTTCCTTTCCTGTAAGGCCTTTCGGGCGTAGATCTACCAACATGAGGTGGGTATCTGTCCCACCAGAGACAATATCTAGTCCTCCAACACGTAACACTTCAGCCAGGACCTTTGCATTTTCAATTATTTGGGCCGAATAAATTCGAAATTCCGGCTTTAACGCCTCCGCAAATGCAGCTGCTTTAGCCGCTATAATATGCATCAACGGTCCCCCTTGCGTGCCTGGAAAGATTGCGGAATTTATCTTCTTTGACAGGTCATCATCATTCGTAAGGATCATGCCTCCTCGTGGGCCTCGAAGCGTTTTGTGTGTTGTAGTCGTCACAATATGAGCGTGCGGAAATGGGTTAGGATGTACTCCGCCAGCCACCAACCCTGCAAAATGAGCCATATCGACCATTAAAAACGCGCCAATTTGGTCTGCAATATTACGAAAACGTTTAAAATCTATTACCCGAGGATACGCAGAACCACCGGCCACAATGATTTTGGGTTTAAATTTTTGAGCAAGGTTTTCCACCTCGTCAAAATCTATCAAGGCATCTTCTTCCTTCACCCCATATTGTATAGCGTTAAACCATTTTCCCGAGATATTAGGGGGGGCGC
The DNA here is from genome assembly GCA_964412235.1 of uncultured Rhodospirillaceae bacterium. Taxonomy (GTDB): domain Bacteria; phylum Pseudomonadota; class Alphaproteobacteria; order MPNO01; family UBA830; genus JAYZQT01. The sequence goes on along the minus strand of CAYPNT010000039.1, from coordinate 13,872 downwards.
CGTGAGTTAGATGACCACCGGCCGCAAGCGACAACCCAAGTATTGTATCCCCCGGTTTTAAGATTCCAAAATATACGGCCGCGTTTGCTTGAGCCCCGGAGTGCGGTTGCACATTTGCAAACGAACAATCAAACAAAGCCTTGGCACGATCGATAGCAAGTTGTTCTGCGATATCTACATATTCACAACCACCATAATAGCGGCGACCAGGATAGCCCTCCGCATACTTGTTTGTGAGCACAGAACCCGCAGCTTCAAGGACAGCACGCGAAACAATGTTTTCGGAGGCAATCAATTCAATTTGTTCTTGTTGCCGCAACAACTCCCCACTTATCGCAGAATATAATTCTGGGTCAGACACCTCTATTTGTGCCGCAAAAAATTCGTCCTTCTCAGACATAATGGCAGTTTGGGTGGCCATATTTATCCTCTTGCTCCTTTTGTGATAATTTAACTGTCAGATAGTCTTACCCATTTTTCGTACTCGGCGGGCATGGCGACCACCTAAGAAGTCTGTGCTCAGAAAGATTTCCACCATTTCTATCGCTAATTTCTCGGTCGTTTTTCGTCCACCAATACAGAGCACGTTGGCATTGTTATGCTGCCTCGCTAGCCGAGTAGTTTCTGTGTCGTAACATACAGCGGCGCGGATTAAATTGTGACGGTTTGCCACGATAGAAACACCAATTCCTGTTCCACATAACAAAATTCCAGTGTCAACTGTTCCTAATACAACAGAGTGAACTAGTTTATGTACATGATCAGGATAGTCTACTGGCTCATCGCTATTGGTTCCCAGGTCAAGCAGGGCGTAGCCTTTATTACGAACCGTATCCATAATGCAGCGCTTTAGCGGAAAACCGCCGTGATCTGTGCCTATTCCAATCGGTTTAGTGGTCATAAATTTCTTCTAATATCGAGACAGATGGTCTACTACCATATCTCGTAAATTCAAACCAGCTAAACACTAGGTTTGGCTGAATACACCTTATTTTGTATATTGAGAGTGAATAGGATTACAAATAGAATGGAGATTCGGTTGCGCCGACAACCATTTTAAAATGCCAATAAGCGACTGAATTTAGTACTTTAAGCCCTGTCTAGTGCTGTAGGGCCGAACGTTAATATTAGGCTGTTGAGATGTGCCCAAACAATCTACATGATCTGCCTGAGCAGGCATACACAGTTACTCACGACATTCGCTTTTCCCATTCCGATCCAGCCGGAATCGTATTTTTCGCTGAATTTTTCCGAATGTTTAATGATCTTTTCGAAGATTGGTTGGAAAAATGCTTAGGTATTAACTTTGCGCACCAATTTCAGATTGAAGAGCGTATGTTTCCTCTTGTTCACGTTAACGCAGACTTTAAACAAGCCAGAAAAATGGGACAAAAGTTGGAGTTAACGCTACTCGTAACCAAACTTGGTAAATCTTCAATCACCTACGACATTATTGGCCATGATGAGAATTTAGAGATACTACGCGCTAGTTTTGTTACTTGCGTTGCATCTAAAAAAACAATGAAAAATGTAGTAATTCCCGATGAAATACGTTCTAAAATTGAAGATTATATGGAACGTTGTGCAACCTAATACGAAACGCCCGTTGAAATACCGTCACCTATTGTTTATTACCGCCTCATCACTCTTTTTTGTATGAGTTTCCATAATTTGAGCGAAAGCACCACTGTTCGGACGCGTAAAACTAACTAACTCGGCCCAAAAACTGGCGACCTTGGGTAATAACAATGGGGAAAGTTGCCTGATAATGGTACCTGGAGAATACGGTATTGGTAGGTTTCCGGCGACACGAATGCGTCGCAACCGACGAGAAGAATGGAACCGACAACTAGTTGCAGAACACCGGTTAACCGCTGCGGACCTTATACTGCCAGTCTTCG
>CAYPNT010000039.1:0-11961 GCA_964412235.1 uncultured Rhodospirillaceae bacterium | reverse complement strand
AGTGGAAATTCCCTCACTACCGGGAATTTTTCGACATACAATTAACGCGCTAATAGATAATGTGGGTGCAGCAAAAGGCGTGGGCATTCCGTTGGTAGCAATATTCCCAGTGACCGACCCGACCCTTAAGGATCCGGAAGGAAGAGAGGCCATTAACCCCGATAATCTCGTGTGCCAAGCATTACGGGCCTTAAAAGCCGCTCATCCCGATGTCGGTGTTATGTGTGACGTAGCGCTTGATCCATTTACTACTCACGGGCACGATGGACTGATTCGTGACGGGTACGTTGTAAACGATGAGACAGTAGAAATACTCAAACGCCAAGCTATTGTGCAAGCAGACGCGGGATGTGACGTGATTGCTCCATCGGATATGATGGACGGTCGTGTAGGCGCCTTGCGGGCGGCCCTCGATGAAGCCGGCCATGCGAATGTACGTATACTCTCCTATAGCGCCAAATATGCGTCGTCACTGTATGGCCCATTTCGGGACGCTGTTGGTTCTGCTTCAAGTTTGGGTAGTGCCGACAAGAAGACGTATCAAATGAACCCAACAAACACAGACGAGGCGCTGCGAGAGGTGGCAATGGATATTGCCGAAGGCGCTGACATGGTAATGGTAAAACCAGGTATTTTTTACCTGGACATCGTCCAGCGGGTTAAAGACCAATTTGGGATGCCAACATTCGCATATCAGGTATCAGGGGAATATTCTATGATCAAAGCTGCAGCTCTTAATGGTTGGCTGGACTGGGAAGAGACTATCTTTGAGAGTTTACTCGCTTTTAAACGGGCGGGCGCTGACGGTATTCTTACTTATGCTGCTACCGAGGTGGCTACACGATTAAAAAGGGGATAATACGCGGCAAGTCCGGGTGATCAAATAAAATGATCAAACTTCAGCAGAAATATGCTCAGAAGGGACTAAAGGGCGTTCACGAGATTCTTGAATAGGATCCCTTATAGTAGAGAAGAGGGCGTTTATTTTCAGAGTCGTACTTTATGTGGGTCACTTCGCCTACCACAATCAAATGGTCACCCCCCTCGTGGATGGCATGTTTCCTACATTCTAGTATAGCGACAGCATTCGCAAAACTTGGACAGCCATTTTCACCAAAGTCATGCATAATACCTTCCCATTTTTCATCGCTTGAGCGAGCAAAATTATTTGAAATATCCTGCTGTTCTTCGTTCAAAACGTTTACAATAAAATTTGCGCAATTCTCAAAGGCATCAAAGCTATTAATTTTTGAATCGATGCAAAATAGAATAAGTGGTGGGTCCAGCGATAACGAAGAAAAAGAATTTGCGGTTATTCCGACCTTAGCTCCATTACTATCAAGCGTAGTAACGACTGTGACGCCGGTCGCAAAACACCCTACCGCATTTCTAAATTCTCTTTGTTCGATTGACATCAAATTCCCTAACAATCTATGGTTGTAGTAGGACGTCGGACTTTTTTTGGCATATTAATCAATTGTATCCCGATGGGAAATCCTCGTTTATCTACCTCGTCAGTCATTAAAATTTGGCAATTTCTGCAGCAGTTAGGTGGTCTTTGAGATGAGAAGTTAATTTCTCTGGATCCTCCCTGCCAAGTCCGCAATAAGCCGCCAAACCAAAATCAGGTAGAAACTTTCTTGCCATCACCAAACGGTCTTTAAAGCGATCCATATTATGAATCATTCCTAGATAAACTCGAGCACCGGCGGGCTTTAGGTTTTCTAAATCCTTAAAAAATGACACGTCGCTTCGATCTAGGATAGGCAAATGAAGCCAATCTACTCTCCTTGGCGAATGCTCAACAAATGCATTTGCTATCTCAACCGCCCCCCGCAGATCATCGGGCACAAACCGAGGCCAGCCACCCAAAGTGCCAAAACATAGGTGAAAGCCGAGCCAAGTCTTTTCTGGAATTATCGCATTTAACCTTCGAAATTGATCTATATTTCGCTCGATCATAGTCACCGGATCAAATCCCGGAACGGCACCATAAGCATCTTGCAGTTCCGTCGCGCAATCCCATTGTATGGCCAAGTCTTCAGACGGGATTTTTTGTATAATCATTTTGAGTTCCGCTAAAAGAGCCTGCTCATAGCCGGGTTTTATTTTCTCTAAATCACCCGGTTCACTAAAAACCCGCGGGGTAACAACACTATTTACGGATGGTAGCGATACTTGGAATCGTTTGTTCGACGAAAAGACTCCTCGTTCCCGTAGCGTTTTGAATACAAAATAAGAATTGACCGCGTCAGAAGCATACCCGAGGCGCCAACCTGGCTCACCGAAACGAACCCGATCAATTCCCTTTTTAACGCTAAACAGCCAACTATCCGAAACTCCGCGCGGATTAACGCGCTCAACACCATTTTCGTGTGCAGGGTGGCGCACCACGTCGAAGTCCGGATGACCCGCAATTACTTGGTAATGCACTTTACTTATCCAATGCTTTCTAGGTCCCACTTCCCCATCAGGAATCGCAGATATGTGGGGATCAAGCGCACCACCAAAAACCCTAAAGACCTCTTCCACAGTCTCGTAGGGTATGCTGCCAACAAGCAATAAATTCTTTGCCATTTATATATTAAATCCGAGATTTATCTAACGTGGCTGGATGAAATAGTTCTTTTGGATCCATTTCACGTATCGCGATGCCCTGCTCACTTGACCACCGGCACATGGTCGTTAATTCTTGAATGTTTTCGACAAATCCATAACGCCAGAAATCTTCACCCATCAGGTTCTGTGTTTCTCTCAATTCAGCAGCAATCCACGGCACTGAAACACTGAGGGCTGTAACATCAAACATTTGTTTAATGGATAAATCCTTAGCCTGAGTAAAGGCCTTTAAGATGCTGTTTGCTAACCATGGCTCCCGTTCGACCAACGCTGTGCGTATTGCAAGAAAGTGCATGATTGGAAAAAGCCCGGTACGACTATACCACTCTTTCTCAGCGCTACGAAAATCAGGAAACAGGCGTTCAATATCAGAGTTACCAGACGTAAAACACGAGGGTTCGCGCGCAGATATAAGTGCATCGATTTCGCCATCTTCGAGCATTTTGGAAAGAGTTTTATTTTCGGGATTATTATTCACCCGTATTTCGGGAGGGAGGCTTGGACTAAATTTTGGTTTTCTGCCACCCTCCTCCAATCCACCGGTCAACCAGTGCAGGTCCGATGGAAGCACGCCGAAATCATCACAAAGCATACCGCGAATCCACACCGCGGCTGTCATCGCATAGACAGGAACGCCAATTTCTTTACCCTTGAGATCTTTCGGTGACGCTATTCCTGAATCGGTGCGTATATAAATTCCAGAATGACGAAACATCCGTGAAGGGAATACAGGCACCGCAATGTAATCATCCCAACCCACGGAACGCGCAAGAATATAACTTGAGCCTGAAATTTCCGTGACATCAAATTCGTGGTTATTCCACGCCCGGTAAAATACCTGTTCAGGGTTCATGGTTAGGTAATTAACATCACACCCCTCAACCCTAATTCTGCCATCAGACAGAGCCCGTATCCGATCATAATCTCCAGTACATATTGTTAATGGGAGGGGCGCCATTCTTTATACTTAGTTATGTGCTATAGCGGTAAAGTAAGTACCACGCCCACTTGCAATGAGCCTTTCATCCATATCATAAACCACAGCCTCCGCTACAGAATTCGTGCGCCCTAGTCGAACAATTTTCCCAACGCAAGTTAGATCTCCCGGCCCAGCAGCTCTATGAAAGTCCACCCGCATATCAACTGTTGGAACAGGGATTCCCACCTTGGCCGCTATCATAAAGTCCGCCACTGTGTCTATCGTAGCTCCTAAAATTCCGCCATGGGTATACTTAGCATCCGGGTTCGAGATCATTTCTTTTCGCCAGGTTATCTTTACGGTAATTTCATTTTCCGTTAGCGCTGTAATTTGCATGCCCATCCAACGATTAAACGGATTAGCACTCATTCTTTCTTGTAACATATCGAGCGTTGCGATGTTTTTAGCCATTGTCACCACTTATTTTCTATTTATTCGACGTAATGTTGTACATACCGGATTTAAAACGCATGATCGCTCCACTTTAAGTCTAAATGCTTTTTGCCGCCAGCACTCCCTGGAGACTTCGAAAAAAATGTGTAATTACCTTTAAATAAATTATTGCCAAAACTTTTCGTGCCCCAAACAAAGGCCTATATTCGACAAGTCAAATACCTGGATCTTAAACTTACTATGAACCAACAGCTACTTCGTCCAGATAGGTTTTTTTTCGGCACCAGGTCATTAGCTTGTCCATACATCCAAGGCAAAACAGAGAGAAAGGTAGTAACGGACCTCTCAGGAGCCAACGCATCAGAGTTGCACGAACGTCTTACCCGTTCCGGGTTTCGGCGTAGCCACAGTCTTGCTTATAGGCCGGCTTGCCCCAGTTGTAGTGCCTGTGTACCCATAAGGATAAATGTGACGAGCTTTCAAACCACAAAATCTTTTCAACGAATAAATAGACTAAACAGTGACCTATGCGTTGTCCCCGTAGAGGCTGCAGCATCAGCAGAGCAATACAAGCTATTCTCCACATACCAGCATACACGTCATCCCGACGGTGACATGTCTACTATGAAGTTCTCGGACTACCGGGCTATGGTTGAAGATACTCCTGTCGAAACCTATACAGTAGAGTTTAGGGACTCTAATGGATCGCTGCTTTCTGTCATGTTAATGGACCGTATTGGTGACTCTTTGTCAGCTGTATACAGCTTCTTCGATTGTCGGAAAACGCGTCGTAGTCTCGGGACATATATGATCTTGTGGATGGTAAAACGAGCGCAATCGTTAAAACTGAATTACGTCTATCTTGGCTATTGGATAGATGGGTCGGATAAGATGGCCTACAAGACTCGGTTTCAGCCAGTAGAAATCCTTATAAAAAGCAAATGGAGGGCTTTAGACGTATAAGGACGAATTCGTGCGCATACGCATCTTTCATTGCGCCAGTAATGTTACAAACCTATGATATTCTGACGAACCGTACAATTTACGCGGTATAATCAAGCAAATTGATAGGGAGATACGGAAACATGGTAAAAAAGTCCAAGACGACACAGTCCTCTAACCGTCGTTCCTTTATTAAAGGTGCGGCACTCGCCAGTGCCGGCGCTACGGTAGCCGCTGCCTCGAGCTTTCCCGCACCAGCGGTTGCTCAAAAACGCGTGGAAATGATCATGGTTGCAACGTGGCCCCGAGATTTCCCGGGGCTAGGAACGGGTGCCCAGCGCTTCGCAAAACGCATAGAACAGATGTCCGAGGGACGCATAAAAGTTCAATACTTTGCTGCTAAGGAGCGAGTTGGAGCCTTCGATTCATTTGACCATGTTGCCTCTGGTAAAGCGCAAGCATACCACGCTGCGGACTATTACTGGAAAGGCAAACACCCTGGTTGGGCATATTTCACCGCAGTACCATTCGGGTTAACGTATACGGAAATGAATGCGTGGATCCGGTTTGGTGGGGGTCAGCAACTATGGGATGAACTCGCCGGTAAGTTTGGTTTAAAATGTGTGATGTGCGGTAATACAGGCGTACAAATGGGCGGTTGGTTTCGCAAGGAGATCAATTCTTCAGATGATCTAAAAGGCCTAAAAATGCGTATCCCAGGCCTGGGGGGCGACGTGATGGCCAAGCTAGGTGCGTCCCCTGTGTCTTTGCCGGGCGGGCAAATTTATGAAAATTTGGTATCCGGCGCTATTGATGCAACCGAATGGGTCGGTCCATGGAACGATAGTTTTATGAAGTTCTATGAAGCAGCCAAATACTATTATTATCCTGGAATGCATGAGCCGGGGTCAATGCTTTCCACTGGGATGAATGCATCTTGGTGGGGCAAATTAACCAAGTCTGATCAAACCATAATTGAGGCCGCAGCCTCAATGGAAAATGACGTCATGATGGCTGAATACAACGCTAAAAATGGTGCCGCACTAAAGAAACTTGTTACCGAAAATGGGGTCAAACTGCGGAGGTTTAATGACGACATTTACGACAGTTTTGGTGAGGCAGCGGCCGAAGTGTTTGAAACCGTACAGTCCCATAGTGCGCTCGCCAAAAAAATACATGGAAGTTTTGTGCGCGCAAGAAAAGACTTAGGAGCTTGGTCAAAAATATCAGATCAGGCGTACGTCCAACAACGTAATAGAGTTCTGGGGAACCAAATTTGAAAATATAACGGTGACAAAGGCGGAGCTGTCAAGCACCGCCTTTGTCTACAATACTTCAAAGGAAGAAATTGATAGTTTGTCGAAATCTTCCTGAAGAAAAGAGTGTATTTTCAGCGATGTCATCAGAAAACTCTGTCATTATTTCTCAGACGCTGAGAATTGTAACGCTAACAACCGCCCTGACCGCGTTGATCTTCACGGTGAATAATTACCTGATTTTTTGGGAGGGATGGCCCGGCGTAATAAATTTATTTGCACATTTTTCGTGGTTTGGCGCGGAACAATTAAAAAGCCCCCTAACAAGCTGGGGTGTTGTTCTTGGTTTTATACAGTGTGGTATGTATTTAGGCGGCGTGGTTGGCGTAACCCTATTTTCCACCCTCCTACCGCTAAGAACACTGACAAGCGACGCTGAATTGTTGGCAAATGTGGCCGCGTTTATCGCGCGTGCCGCGTTTTGGGCCGTCCTTTTAGTGGGCTTAGTAGACATGATAATTTCGTTTTTGCGGGTTGAAGACCTATTGATAGACGTTGTGGGTGAATACCTAGCCACGCAATTAGGCCGTCCGTCCTATCGGGGAAACTACATTCACTTTCCACTTATCGGCCTTTCTTTGGTGATTGCCTCTCGAAGCAGATCACTGGGTTTTTCTTGGCTCGCTCTTTTAATTGTTTTAGCTGAATTTCAAATTGTAATTTCGCGTTTTGTTTTCTCTTACGAACAAGCTTTTATGGGAGACCTTGTGAGGTTTTGGTATGCCGCACTCTTTCTTTTTGCGAGTGCATATACGCTGCTGCATGAAGGGCACGTGCGTGTAGATATTCTTTACGCAGGTATGAACAAGAAGCAAAAAGCATGGTCCAACACGGTGGGGTCGCTTCTCCTCGGTGTGCCTCTTTGTTGGATAATAATGACATCAGGAATGTGGGATAAATCGAACCTAATCAATGCGCCTCTGCTCAGTTTCGAAATCACACAAAGCGGGTACGGCCTCTACGTTAAATACCTCATGGCTGCCTTTCTTTTAGTGTATGCGCTAGCGATGCTAATGCAATTCCTGGGTTACACGTTACGAAATGTGGCGGTCTTGGTTGGGGACGCAGACGCTAAACCCGTTACCCTGCAGCACGGTCATCAATAGCCTTAAAAAGATGGAAATTGTTTTTCTCCTAATTCTAATAATTACAATGGCCCTGGCGTTAGGATCAGGGTACCCAGTCGCTTTCGCATTACCTGGCTCAGCAATACTATCTATCGGCCTAGCTGCGTTAAGCGGGTATTTGTTTTCGGGAGACATGGATGCGTATTTTCTTCAAGGTGGTCCAAGCGAATGGTTGGATGCGGGTGTTACTAATTTTCGGGGTGTATACTGGGAAGTTGAACGCGATACGCTTATAGCGATCCCTCTTTTTGTGTTTATGGGAATAATGCTCGAGAGGTCTAAGGTGGCAGAAGACCTTCTGGTAACTATGGCCCAATTATTTGGCCCCATACCAGGTGGGTTGGGAATTGCAGTGGTGTTTGTGGGAGCACTCTTGGCAGCAACTACCGGAATCGTGGGCGCTACCGTTGTTGCTATGGGTCTTATTTCTCTGCCGGTTATGCTCCGAGCCAATTATTCTAAGGCACTGGCAACCGGTACAATCAGTGCATCAGGAACCCTTGGGCAGATCATCCCACCCTCGATTGTCTTGATAATTCTAGCAGACCAACTATCAAGCGCCACTGATCAGGCCAGCACTATACGTCAATCGGAATACAAGCAAGCTACAGGGCAATTTTCAATGCCTTCGGAGTTTGGCTTAACCTCAACGAGCGCGGGCGACATGTTTCTGGGGGCACTCCTCCCTGGTTTGGTACTTGTAGCACTTTATATGGCTTACATTCTGATCGTCGCCTTGATCCGGCCAAAAGCAGCACCTCCTGTGCAATTTAAAGGAAGATATGATCAACGCTTTGTTATAAAAGTTTTCCTAGCCCTGGTTCCCCCGCTCACACTTATATTTGTTGTCCTTGGCTCGATAATAATGGGTGTGGCTACGGTTAACCAAGCCGGGGCGATTGGCGCAATCGGCGCAGCCATCATGGCCGGTTATCGGCTCCGAACTGGGCAGCGCGGCGCGTATTGGCCTGCCCTAATAGCTATTTTGTCGATCGCCATACTGGCCATTCTGTTGAGCATGTACGACATCAATATAAAAAACACGAGAACGGTTGATGATTGGTTAGGGGTTGGATTTGCATTGTTTGCCGTATGCGGACTTTTAGTTTCCGTATTTTGGAGTTTTTGTTGGATCTATAACACCAACGACACCTTGCATGGTGTAATGATCGAAACCGCTAAAACTACATCACTTGTTTTTATTATTCTGCTTGGTGCCGCAATGCTCACAGCTGCATTCAGAGCATTCGGGGGAGAAGATTTAGTTCGGGATTTCCTGACGGGATTACCCGGCGGATTTATCGCGAAGTTCGTAGTGGTCATGGCCGTTATTTTCATCCTGGGATTCTTTTTAGATTTTATCGAAATCGCGGTAGTTGTCGTGCCCATCATCGCTCCAATATTACTCGCTGACACTACTGCGAATATTACCGCTGTGTGGTTGGGAGTTATGATTGGGGTCAATATGCAGACATCATTCCTTACCCCGCCTTTTGGTTTTGCCCTTTTCTATCTTCGAGGGATAGCACCAGCGGCGGTAAAAACCATACAAATGTATGCCGGTGTAATACCATTTATCGTTCTTCAACTTTTGGGTCTTGCCATCGTTGGACTTTGGCCTAGCCTCGTAAACTACCTTCCAAATCGGGTTTATTTAACCTCGGAGACCGCCCCTCCACCTAAAAACCCCAAATTGTCTCTCTGTATCGAGGATATGCTGTTCGAGGAATTTGATGCTAACGGTGACGCTTTGCGAACGGCCATAACAACTACGCGCGGTATCGACCTCTCAGCTCTACCCATGAAGCACCAAAAAAACCTGATCGAGGCATTCAAGAATGGCTTAGCCACTTTTGATCGCGTTGCTAATGTACGAGATGCGTATCAAAAACTAGAAGCTTACAAACCAACTTATACGCCCATTCACAAAGCAGCACGAAAGACCGAGAGGGAAATCCGTGACCTCAAAACCAAAATAAAGTTTTATGAAAATGAATTGCGAAAAGTTTCACGTGACGGGCTGAGCGACGGGCAACCGACTGCTGACATAAAAACAAATATAAGTAAGCTAAAGAACGAAATAGCATCTCATAGAGGAATATTGCCGAAAGATTGGAATGCTCGACGAAAACAATACCTCGACCTCGCCAATGCAGAAAAACGTGCACGCAACATATATCGTAGGACCGTTGATGACGCATACGAACCCGTTGCCAAAATTGTACTGATGTTACGTCAAACAGGAGCTCTTGTTGCTCTGGATGTAGAACTCAAAAAACTACAAAATACTTTTAAGTCAAGGTCTCCCACAGACGTAGTTAGGAATATTCGTAAGATAGAAAAGGCACTTGCGAGGATTGCTGGCGTCAGCCACGTGAAGTCCCGATTTTCTAGAGCACGTCGTTATTTAAGCCGTAAAAAACCCCAACCTCTTCGCGCTCAGAAACAACTAACACTGGGTCTAGAACTATACGAACAAGAAGTTGCCTGGCGCACACCAGCCACAACGACAATATTGCCGCGTCTATCCGCATATGAGAGGACAATCCGCTACAATATCGGACTACGGTCACAACCACGCGTGCTCAGCGAACACGCGTCAAAACTTGCGTCTTGTCTCTCTATTCATCGAGATATTTCGTTAAACTTTTAGTCTGCTACTCGTAGTTTCCGAACTTGTTGCGGCGGGGAAACCCCCTCATTGCCATACGACCCGATTGCGCTCGTTTTCCAATATAACCACCGATGTCGGTCTCGGTTCTGACACCAGCGCCAGTTTTCCAGGACAAACCTATTTTATTATCCAGTGTCGTAACGTCCGACAGCCCCCCATCCTTGTAACTTTGGAGTTTCACGCCTCTTCCTCGCGCCATTTGAGGTATCTCTGACTGAGAAAATATTAATAGTTTACGATTTTCGCCTAAGACCGCGACACTGTCTCCACAGACGGTGGCACACGCTTGAGCCTTATCTCCCATGCTAAGGTTAAGAATTTTCTTTCCATTTTTTGTCTGCGCGATGACATCCTCTTCCTTCACAATAAAGCCACGCCCACTACGCGCTGCAACTATGACCTTTTTGCCTGGGCGGTGTAAAAACGAGGCAACAATATCCTGATCGACCGGTAGGTCCACCATTAATCTAATCGGATCCCCATGGCCCCGAGCACTAGGTAATTTGTCCACCCCTAACGTATAAAAGCGACCATTACTCGCAAATATAAGCATTTTATCGGTCGTATATGCATGCAAAACAAAACGACCTTTATCACCCTCTTTATACTTTAGCCCGGATGGATCTTTTAGATGCCCCTTCGCCAGTCGGATCCAACCTTTCTGCGAACATATAATGGTCACAGGTTCACGCTCTATGAATAAATCGACCGGCAAAGCTATTTCCCGGGGCGCCGCGTTGATTTCAGTACGGCGCTGGCCCAACGCCGTCTTTTTTCCAAAACGCTTCCGAATGATTTTTATTTGATCAGCAATTAACTTTTGCCGCTCATTTTTATTTTTAAGTAAGGATCTTAGACCCGCTCTTTCTTCCATTAGTGTTTTATGTTCATCATTTATCGAAAGTTCTTCTAACTTTCTTAATGCACGAAGCCGCATATTAAGGATTGCTTCGGCTTGAACGTCATTGAGGCGCCATTTTTTCATCAAAGTATGTTTAGGCTCGTCATCCTCACGTATGATCATGATAACCTCGTCGAGGTTTAAGTATGCAATCCGAAAACCTTCTAGAACCTCAACGCGCTGTTCTAATTTTTTAAGGCGATACTTGCTCCTTCGGACCAAGACAATTTCCCGGTGTTCCAAGAAACACCTCAACACATCGCGGAGGTTCATGACGCGGGGGATTAAATCTCTGTCGAGCACATTCATGTTAAGCACTACCCGATTTTCGAGCTCGGTGGCTCTGAACAATTGCTCCATGACTACACTAGGTTCAACTGACCGATTGCGTGGTTCTAGAACCAGCCGCACATCATCAGCACTTTCGTCACGAATATCTCCAAGGAGAGGTAATTTTTTATCGTTCAAAAGCTCGGCAATCTTTTCGACGAGTCGTCCCTTTTGTATTTGGTAGGGCATCTCAGTCACAACTATTTGGTATTGACCGTGACCTAGCTTTTCGACTTCCCAACGAGCACGCACCCGAAAGGACCCTCGACCAGTGGCATATGCCTCTGCGATGACTTCGTTATCTTCAAATATCACACCACCTGTGGGAAAATCAGGACCAGGTATTAGCGAAACAAGCTTTTTATTTGTTGTATTCGGAAATTTTATAAGATGTAGCAGCGCCCCGCACACCTCCTCTAGATTGTGTGGTGGGATATTTGTCGCCATACCAACGGCGATACCCGTTGCACCGTTACAGAGGAGGTTTGGCACGCTAGCGGGGAGTAGAATAGGTTCTTCCTCAGACCCGTCATAGTTCTCCCGCAGATCAATAGTATCTTCGCCGATACCATCTAACATCGCCATAGCGTATTCGGTTAAACGAGCCTCTGTATAACGCATCGCAGCAGCGTTATCGCCATCAACATTGCCAAAATTACCCTGCGGCTCAATGAGGGGGT
>CAYPNT010000038.1:0-23866 GCA_964412235.1 uncultured Rhodospirillaceae bacterium | reverse complement strand
AATAGCTCGTGTTGGTCGCGACGATTAACGAATACTGCATGTAGAGCCCAATAAAAATCCGAACGGCTTTGAACGCCGACGGCTACTACCGCATTTGTTGCGTCAATAATCTTTCCGGGACCCAGGGGAAGCCCGGCGGCCCTTAATACTCTGCCAAAATGCATGATATTGGGGGCAAGTTTATTATCGTCCAACTTCTCCAAAAGCTGCATGCCAGGAGTAACATGTGTATTTCTCGTGGTCTCGGCCACTGATATTATCCTCCCGCGGCAATCCCTGACTTTACCTCCTCGAGGATTTGTGCGGCTTCCGAACCTTGTATCTTTTCGATGTCATCCTGGTACTTCAGTAATACACCTAACGAGGAGTTGACTGTTTCAGGGTCAAGATCAATTTTATCTAGTTGTATTAGCGCGTTAGTCCAATCAATAGTTTCGGCAACACCGGGTAACTTAAACAGATCACGGTTGCGAAGTTGTTGAACGAACTCAACAACCTGCGCAGTCAATTTTTCTGGGGCCTCGGGGACCTTAACCTTCAGTATTTCGAGTTCTCGTTTGGCGTCTGGATAGTCAACCCAGAAATAGAAACATCGGCGTTTGATCGCATCGTGTATCTCGCGGGTTCGGTTTGATGTTATAATTACGATTGGGGGCTTTTTTGCTTTAATTGTTCCAATCTCAGGGACGGTCACCTGGAAGTCAGACAAAACCTCCAAAAGAAATGCCTCAAAAGGTTCATCGGTCCGATCTAACTCGTCGATCAACAGAACAGGTGGATTGCCTCCGTCTTCTTCCAACGCCTGGAGGAGGGGCCTCTTAATAAGAAAGCGTTCGGAAAAAATATTGTTTTCAATCTGTTCGCGATCACCGTGCCCCGCTGCTTCTGCAATGCGAATATCAATCATCTGCATTGAGTAGTTCCATTCGTAGACCGACGATGCCACATCAAGCCCCTCATAACATTGCAGGCGGATTAGCTTTCGTCCGAGTGCGTCTGACAGAACCTTGCCAATTTCCGTTTTTCCAACACCCGCCTCTCCTTCCAAAAAAATAGGACGTCCGAGTTTGAGAGCTAAATAAAGGGCCGTTGAGAGCGATCGGTCTGCTACATAATTATTAGCTCGCAATAATTCTACGACGTCATCAATGGAGGATGGTGTTATCTTACTCATTTGAATAACTAATTTTAAAACAAACAAAAAATATGGGGAGACCAAAAATATTAGGTCCCCCCCATAAAGGCAATTCCAAAGCTATCTTTCGTTAACCAGTTAGCCGACGTTACCCATTAGCTTTCGCGACTGCACGTTTAGCCATTATTGTGACGAGATGTGCACGATATTCTGCGCTTGCATGAATATCGCTATTAAGACCATCATCTGATTGCTTTATGTTCTCTACGGCTTCGGAAGCAAAATTGGCGTCTAACGCGGATTCCATTTCCGACTGACGGAAAACGCATGGCCCAGCTCCTGTAACTGCTACTCGTGTTCCCTGGGGGCCTTGGCTTACAAATGTACCGACTATTGCATAACGGGAGGCCGGATTTGGGAACTTCATATAAGCGGCCTTTTCCGGGATTGGAAAAACTACCTTAGTGACTAATTCATCGTCTTCAAGGACAGTGTCAAAAAGGTCAGTAAAAAAGTCATCTCCCGCAATTTCACGCT
The DNA here is from genome assembly GCA_964412235.1 of uncultured Rhodospirillaceae bacterium. Classification (GTDB taxonomy): domain Bacteria; phylum Pseudomonadota; class Alphaproteobacteria; order MPNO01; family UBA830; genus JAYZQT01. Next base: position 22,194 of record CAYPNT010000038.1, on the reverse strand, counting down.
TATTGGTATGTACCGTCGCGCCCAAGCCTACAACGGCGGACGGATAATCGGCAGCAGGATCGTTATTCGCGATTGACCCCCCGATCGTACCTCGATTACGGACCATCGGATCCCCAATCATACCTGCCAGCTCGGCTAAACCAGGAATAGCTTTTTGGACTTCAGGCGATGAGTTGACTACTGCATGGGGTGTCATTGCTCCAATTGTGACGGTGTTATCATCAACAGTGATACCGACGAGTCCATCAAGGTCAGCCAGATCAACTAAATCAGAAGGTTTTGCGAGGCGCAATTTTAGGGTTGGTAACAGTGTCATACCACCGGCGACGAACTTACCTTCTTCGGCGGCCGCAATGCTATCTGTCGCATCCTGGTTAGACGTTGCGCGCTTATAATTGAAATCGTACATGCTTAAAACTCTCCATTTAGCCTTTTATTGTTGTAATGCCTTCCACAGCCGTTGCGGTGTAGCTGGCATATCAAAATCAGAAATTCCCTTGGTATTGAGTGCATCTAAAACCGCATTTATAACAGCGGCGGTTGCGCCGATTGTACCAGCCTCACCGCACCCTTTAACACCGAGTGGGTTATGTGTACAAAGCGCATCTTCGTTTGTAGCGACGTTAAATGTTGGAACGTCAGCAGCTCGGGGCATGCAGTAGTCATTGTAAGAACCTGTCATTAGTTGGCCCTGATCGTTGTAAATGCAATGTTCCATCAACGCTTGGCCGATGCCCTGTACAAGACCACCGTGTACCTGACCTTCCACTATCATTGGGTTTATTACTTTTCCAAAGTCGTCCATTGCATCAAGACTACATAGTGTAACCTGTCCAGTATCTTGATCTATCTCTACCTCGGCAATGTGACAACCGTTTGGGAACGTAAAATTCTTAGGATCATAGAATGCGGTTTCGTCTAGGCCCGGTTCTAACTCGTCGTGCGGGTAGTTATGTGGCACATAGGCCGTCAAAGCAATGTCGCCAATGCCCAGTTCTTTGTCGGTTCCCGTCACGCGAAAAGTGCCTGTAGAAAATTCGATGTCTTCAACAGATGCTTCCATAAGATGTGCAGCAATCTTCTTTCCTTTTTCGATTACCTTGTCCATAGCCTTGACAATAGCCGCACCCCCGACAGCTAAAGAACGTGATCCATAAGTGCCCAAACCAAATTGTATTCGATCTGTATCGCCATGTACTACCTCCACGTTTTCAAGAGGTACGCCGAGTCCGTCCGAAACGATTTGAGAAAATGTTGTTTCGTGTCCCTGTCCATGGTCAGAAGACCCAGTAAAAAGTGTTACGGACCCGGTAGGGTGCATACGAATTTCCGCAGATTCGTATAGACCTGCTCGGGCGCCTAGGGATCCAGCGATAGTCGATGGTGCCATCCCACATGCTTCTATATAAGTGGCCATACCAAGGCCGCGGATTTTTCCTGTATTCTCTGATTTCGTCCGTCGATCAGAAAACCCATCATAGTTGGAGGCCGTGAGTCTATCCTCCATGTTTTTGATAAAGTCACCAGAATCATATTCAAGGGCGACGGGCGTTTGATAGGGCATATCTGACGCCGCTATGAAGTTTCGTCGACGAATATCTGCTTTGTCTAAGCCAGTCTCGCGAGCAGCTTGTTCAACAAGTCTCTCTAATAGGTAACAAGCTTCCGGGCGACCGGCTCCTCTATATGCATCCACTGGTACGGTATTTGTAAACCAAGCTTTAACCCCACAATAGATACTTGGAGTCTTATATAATCCTGCAAGTAGGGTTGCATAAAGGTATGTCGGAATAGCAGGCGCAAATGTTGAAAGGTACGCGCCAAGATTAGCGTCGGTTTGAACACGTAGCGCGAGGAACGTACCGTCTTTGTCGAGGGCGAGTTCGCCAATCGTAACGTGATCACGCCCTTGCGCATCTGTGATAAAGCTATCAGATCGATCCGCTGTCCATTTAATTGGTCGTCCGACTTTTTTGGAGGCCCAAGTGAGAATAGCCTCTTCAGCATAATGATAGACTTTACTTCCGAATCCGCCTCCCACGTCAGGGGCTATTATACGCAATTTGTGTTCTGGAATAGAGAGTACAAACGCACCCATGAGCAGCCGAATAACATGGGGGTTTTGCGTTGTAGTGTGGAGCGTGTAGCAATCTGACGTTGCATCATACTCTGCTATTGCAGATCTCGGTTCTATTGGATTAGCGACCACGCGCGTATTTACCAGTTCAAGCTTCGTCACGTGGTTGGCTTTATTAAATACTGCGTCCACCTCCGCCTTGTCACCGATTTCCCAATCATAACACAGATTGCCAGGTACTTCATCGTGAATAGTAGGCGCACCGTCTGTCCCCGCAGCAGCCATTGTCACGAGACTAGAAAGTTCGTTCAGTTCTACATCTATGAGTTCGGCAGCATCTCGAGCTTGTTCACGGGTCTCAGCAATTACTACCGCTAAATTGTCGCCAACGTGGCGGACCCGATCTGCAACTAGAGCAGGATGTGGTGGTTCGTGCATTGGGGTTTCGTTTTTTCCAATAACTTGCCATCCGCAGGGAAGCCCGCCCACCTCATCGGACGCCCAGTCCATACCAGTCAAAATCTTTAACACACCAGGCGCTGTTTCCGCGCGGGATATGTCAACATTTACAATGTCGCCGTGAGCAACTGAAGAGCGTAAAAGCCATGCGTAAGTTTGGTTTGGACGATTTATATCGTCAACGTATTTTCCTTTTCCAGTTAAAAACCGTTGATCTTCACGGCGGATAACTGGGGTCCCGATTGTTCCATCTGGCATAACGAACTCCCCGTTGGTTATAATAACAAAGGGCCGTTTACTCGTTTCTACGCGGTCATTTCTTCGTGGGCAGCAAGAATTGCCTTAACGATATTATGATAGCCGGTGCACCGGCAGAAGTTTCCTTCAAGTTCTTCGCGAACTGTTTTTTCGTCAAGACTATCGCGGTTTCGTTCCACAATACCTATCGCACTCATTACCATTCCTGGTGTGCAGAACCCACATTGCAATGCGTGGTTTTGCCGAAATGCTTCTTGCATTGGGTGCAGAGTTTCGCCGTCAGCAAGGCCCTCTATTGTTGTCACGTCAGCGTTTTCCGTCTGACGTGCTAATATCGTGCACGATTTAATTGGCAGTCCGTCTATATGAACCGTACAAGCCCCGCACTGGCTGGTATCACATCCGACATGTGTGCCTGTTAGGCCAAGGTTTTCTCGCAGATATTGAACCAAAAGCGTACGGTTTTCGACATCTGCCGAAACCTGCTTGCCGTTCACTGTCATCGAGACAGTGGTTGTCGTCATAGGACCCTCCTTGATTACTCTACAGATGCAGTTTTAGCTGTAATTTTGCCACTGAATACAACTTATGTAGTCAGCAGATTTTTACGTTATTAGTATTAAACCACTTACGATAGTGCAGTAAAACGCTACCGATCGCTTTGGTCAAGCACTCCCTGCGTTTATTGGTTGAACGTAGCGCTTACCCTGCTAATACCAGCAAGACAACAACCACGACGGCTATTAATCCGCCCACCCATATGGCGGGGCTAATTCCGCCGGCAGACGCCGCTGTAGTGCTCGCCTGTGGTTCTGTTGATGTGGTTGCGGAGGCGTTATCTTCTTCGCTTGCGTCAGACGCAGCGTTGCCAACTTCTTCCGCAAATTTGCCAAAAAACTCGTTTGCCATTTTTTTTGCCGTTGAGTCGATAAGCCGGGACCCAATTTGGGCTAGTTTCCCGCCAACCTGAGCGTCGGCGACATAGGTAAGAATTGTATCCTCACCGTCGTCGGCGAGTTTTACTTCTGCACCGCCTTTGGCGAAGCCGGCGACACCCCCAGACCCCTCACCTGAAATACGGTATCCGTTTGGGGGATCAATATCGCTTATAGTAACTTTTCCGGTAAATGTTGCCGATACCGGACCAACCTTTGATTTAACGGTTGCGGAAAGTTCGGTGTCGGAATCTTTATTCAGTTCCTGACAACCGGGAATACATTTGGCTAATGTTTCGGGATCGTTTAGTGCCTCCCAGACCTTACTTCGTGGCGCCGGTATTTTGTATTCGCCAGTCATTTCCATGCCGAACTTCTCCAGTAAATTTGCATTCTTAAATTGCGGAGGAACTTAGATGGTTACCCATGCCTGGGCAAGGTTTTCCCGTAAATCGGTATAAAAATGCGTCCAAACGGAAGGTTATTTACCTTAGTCCTTGATTAAGCAGTAAGTTTCCATTCGGCGAGTCCACAACCAATTAGTGTTTCCGGTTGAGGGGTGTAATCAATTAACTCAAAACCGTGACCGCCTGCTACCGCGTGTGCTATTGACCAAGACCTTAATTCGGCACCACCGTTACCTGTTTCTTTTAGGAGATGCCCCAATTCTCGGCACAGAACATCGTCGGAGGCCGTTTTAAAAAGCTCTATACAGTTCCGGTCAAACGCTTCATCTATCCAACCCATTGTCGGTTCTCCAATGGAATGGCTCAATCCTCCCGTTCCTAGTACAGCCACACGTATGTCGTCCGGAAAAGTTTCAATTGCGTCTCGGACCATGTGACCCCACGCGATACAACGTTTGGGCGTCGGAAAGGGTTTCTCTACCAGGTTGATGAAAACCGGCACAATTGCAGGAACTTTATCTAAGTTCATGCGCCAGATGGGTATGCCGATGCCGTGGTCAATCTTCACTCGGTGGGAGTAGGATGGGTCAAAATCGGACTCCAGCGCAAATTCCAACAAATGCCGCCCAAGGCGGTTGTGCCCGGGGAGGTTTCTTTGCGTAAACAAGCCTTTCATGAAGGGTTCAGGTGGCGGATCATGCTCATCGCCTATGCCGATGAGAAACGCAGGAATGTTATCAAGAAAGAAATTTATCCAGTGATCGTTTGAATGAATTATTAATACGTCGGGTTCAAGGGCTTTCAGGCGCTTGCCCATTTCTCCATACCTGCTTGATAACCACGTTCGTGTTTCGGGTGTCAGTGTATTCCAAGACCGAGCAATATTTGGTGCATGGGATGCAGCGAAGCAGCCGACGAGTTTAGCCATTTACTTTCTCCCGGTCTTCGTCTGACTGAAATTGACTGAGAATTTCGATGGATTTTTTATCGTTATTGCCCAGCATCAATAGGAAAAACCGCATTAGATAAGGGTTTACGTGGGGCAGTAATACGCCGATATCATCTTCTCTTAGAGCTTTTTGGATCTCAGGGCTTAGGTCATAATTGCTAATAATATCATCGCGCCGATTAGCCCAATCGTCCTTGCCATCCGGTCCCTGCAGGTCAAATATCAGCTTGTTGAGAAAGTAATCGGTCATCTCTTAACCACCGCTAATTTTATGTTTCTCAGTTATCTCTCTTTTGGACGATCTCGGCAAATCTTTCGCATACAGTAATTTTACCTGGAAAAATTTTCAAAGTAGTTCGCGTCAGAGATAATAGAGTAACAAAAAGCCACCTAACAGAACCGCAACCCATAATGCCATAGACCCTGTGGGCCATGTACGGGCGAGAATACCTTCGGGGCCGTGGTGACGAAACATTTGACGTACCAGACCAGTAACCGCACTTCTTAGATCTTCAAGAATACTATTCCAGCCATCGCTCGTTGCAGTGATGAACCATCGATAAATCGCGGGTAACCATTTTCTGTATGTGATATCAAAATCGAGATTCACGGATTTCAATTCAGGTGGGTAGATCTTAAATCGCATTAGAACCGCAAACGCTAATGCGGAAAACATTAGTAACTGTGTCTGGTTAATGACGTGGCTCACAGTATAGGGTTCATAATCTACAGCATGGGGTAAAAGGCTGTAGAGCCATGGTGAATAAACGCCAATAGCAATACACAGAAACGCCGTAATTCCCATCGCTATAAGCATATTGACTGGCGCTTCCTTGCAGCGTTTTCCTGAGTCATGTGCAAAAAATGCAAAGTAGGGAATTTTAATACCAGAATGGTGGAATACACCTGCCGAAGCGAAGAGCAATATCAGCCAAACTACGAGGTATCCGTCATGGGCGACGGCGGATAATGTGAGAGATTTTGCAATAAAGCCTGAGAATAGCGGAAAAGCGGAAATAGACGCGGCTCCGACTATGCAAAAGATGGTGGTTAAGGGCATGGACTTGTATAGACCCCCGAGTTCAGACCCTTTTATTGTTCCAACGCGGTAAAGAACCGCGCCCATAGACATGAACAGTAAGGCTTTATAGAGAATATGGGCGAATGCATGGGCAGCAGCACCGTTAATGGCAAGCGCCGATCCAATACCAACACCCACAACCATGAAGCCTAATTGATTGTTCAATGAATACGCGAGCACCCGTCGGAGGTCATTTTCGATGACCGCATAGAAGATCGGGAACGCCGTCATGGCGGCGCCGACGTAAATCAGCAGTTCTGTGCCAGGAAAGCCTCGAGCCAGAGCATACACAGCGCACTTTGTGGTAAATGCTGAAAGAAATACTGTTCCCGTTATTGTGGCTTCTGGATAGGCATCCTGTAGCCAGTTGTGCATGAAGGGGAATGCGCACTTAATCCCGAAGGCGATTAAAATAAGCCACGTTGCCAGGGACCCGAGCGACATTTTGACAAAGGCGATTGAACCTGTTTCATGGGCGAGCAATATGGCACCAGATAACAACAAGACGCCGGAACCAACCTGGATAATAAGGTATCGCATGCCTGCTTTATAAGCGGCGTCCGTGCGGCGCGCCCAGATTAGGAAAACGGAGGTCACCGCCATTGCTTCCCAATAAACAAAGAGCGTGATGAGATCGCCTGCGAACAACGCTCCAATGCCCGACCCGGCATAGGCCAACCCGGCCATTTGCTCAACGATATCGTCGTTGTGCCACGCGTAAACGACACTCAATAAAGCCGCAATATGAAAGATGTATCCAAAAATTAGACTTAACGCGTCGATCCTTACGGGTTCAATTTCATATGCGAACAACGAAAAGGTGTAGAAGCTACCATGATCGGCGCCAGTAAGTGCCCAAAGACCGGCAATTGGGAGAATAGTCATGTACGTTTTGCGCCATGGACCCGCAAATAGGGGTACCAAAAGAGCACCCGCTATAAGCAGTAAACCAGGCGGAATACCCCACAACATTACGCGTCGTTCCCTTTGTCATGGTTATCGGTGTCATAATAGTTTTCGTCTCGGAGTAGCATTTTGCGCATTTCTTTTGCAGCTAGCACAAGCCCTACGCAGGCAATGAAACCGTATAGCCCATAAAACCCAAACCAGGTTTCCAAACTAAAATAAGGGTGCTTGTGGTAAAGGGCGTCCGCTATGAAGAGAAGACCACAAACAACGATCACAGACCAGTAAACCTTGTTGACGTTCTTCATGTCGTCAAGCCAATATCGCTTTTCTTTTGAGGCGGAAGTTGTTTGGTTTTGAGTACTTTCAGTCATAATCCCCTCTCACTTCCTAGTTCACGATTGGCGCAAGCATTGCGTACAAGCGATCGGCATAAAGGAATAACAGGAAACATCCCACTGCCGTAATCCATAGGGGTACGACACAAAAGATTGGTGCTTCCGCTAATCGTCGTTTATGTCCCCTGGAAGTTGATTGGCTTTGGCCGTCATGATGTTCAGCGTGTTGAGCCCCGTCGACCTGCGCAGCCTCTTCTTCTCTTGGACCAAAGAATCCGCGCGCGAATACGGGGATCAAATATGCCACATTGAGTAATGAGGATATCATCAAAACAGCAATAAAGATTAATTGGTCTGCGTCTGCAGCGCCGAGCGCTATATACCACTTACTCCATGAGCCCCCTAATGGTGGGAGCCCGATTACGCTAAGCGCACCCACTAAAAATGCCGTAAATGTAAAGGGCATACGCCAGCCTAGTCCCCGCATTTGGCTAATTTCTGTTTTATGGGATGCAACCATTATTGCACCTGCACAGAAAAATAAGGTTATTTTTCCGAATGCGTGCATAGCGATATGCATTGCTCCGCCAACAATACTGAAAGAGGTTGCAAGGGCTCCCGCGAGGACGACGTAGGAAAGTTGGCTCACTGTTGAATACGCAAGCCGCGCTTTAAGATTGTCTTTGGTTAGAGCTACAAGCGACGCTAAGAGTACGGTGCCACCCGCGACATACATTAACCACACACTCGCACCTGTTTCATGCAGGTAATCAGCACCGAAAATATAGACGATGACCTTTAAGACAGTGAAGACACCCGCCTTAACAACGGCCACCGCGTGAAGTAACGCGCTCACGGGTGTGGGGGCTACCATTGCCGCTGGAAGCCACCTATGAATTGGCATCAAGGCGGCTTTGCCGATGCCGTACATATATAAAAATAAGAGTATTATAACGAAGGCATCATCAATTTTGCCCTTAATAATCCCGCCCTTTGTGAACTCCAGAGTGCCCGTTGCCCACCAGGTCCAGAGGACAGCGACTAATAGGAAAGCAATGGATGTTGACATCAAAATTCCGAGATAAACCCGGCCCGCACGTTTTGCTTCCTCGTTCTGATTATGGGTTACGAGTGGGTAGGTTGACAGTGTCAGAATTTCGTATGCGATGAAAAGCGTAAACATATTTCCCGCGAACGCCACGGCCAGTGCACTCGATATCGCAATAGCAAAACACATGTAGAAGCGGGTTTGATTAGGCTCATTGTGTCCGCGCATGTAACCGATTGAATAGAAAGAAGTTACGATCCAAAGGAATGATGCAATAAGCGCGAACATCATACCCAAAGGTTCCACAACAAAGCTAAATGACAGACCAGGTATTACGTTCCCAATTTGCAGGCTTGGGGTTTGCCCGGCCAATACCGGCGGGAGCACTTGAAGCACGCATAAGAATGTAAGGGCTGCCGTAACGACCGTAACAACCTCTCTTTGATTTGGGCGTGCTCCAGACATCCAAATCATAAGGGTACCTAAAAGTGGTAGCAGTAGAGCTAAAGCAATGAAGTCTTGGGTTTCCATCAGTTGGCCCCCATAAGCGCTTTAGCGGCCATTTCAGCCATACCCAAAGATAAAGAAGTGTCGATTCCGAAGTAAAAATTACCCAGTACTAAAATCCAAGTTGGTACCAACAGGCTAATCGGTGCTTCGGAAACTTTAACCAGGTCGTCGGGTGGTTCCCTAAAATATGCAGCCTCTATGACTCGCCAGACATAGATTACCGCGATCAAAGAACTCAAGACGATAAGGATGGCCACGTACCACCACCCCTTATCCAGTGCTGCAAGGATTAGGTACCACTTGCTGATGAAGCCTGCAGTTAGCGGAATGCCAATTAAACTTAGTCCGCCACCAACAAATGCGGCCATGGTCCAAGGCATTTGTCGTGCGAGTCCCGCCATGCGGTCCAGGTTGCACGAGCCAATTCTGAAAAATATGGCCCCCAAAACCAGGAAAAGTGCGCCTTTCATCAGGGCGTGGTTAAACAAATGCACGATACTGGCTGTTAAGCCGGCTACACTTACGAAGCCAAGGCCTAAAATCATATAGCCGATCTGCGCAATTGAGGAATAGGCGAGGACCCTTTTAACGTTGTCCTGAAAGCACGCAACGATAGAGGGAATAAACATTGCGAGAACAGCGAGTATCAGAAACGGGGCTGCCGTCGGCAAAATTTCGAACGAGAAGCGAATACCAAATACTGTAAAAATGAACCTTAATAATATGTAGACGGAGACTTTAGTGGCCGTGGCAGCAAGGAACGCCGACACGGTACTCGGCGCGTACGTGTATGCATTCGGTAGCCATTGGTGGAGTGGAAACAGCGCTATTTTTAGAGCTGCACCAATTACCAGAAAGGCAAAAGCCGCTATTACCGTAGTATTATCATACCCTGTGACCTCTAACCTTTTAGCAATGTCCGCCATATTCAGCGATCCGGTGGCCTGGTAGAGAAGTCCCACTGCGATGACGATGAAGGTGGCACCAATGGTTCCCATCACAAGGTATTGATATGACGCCGTTAAAGCGCGTCGATCAAAGCCGAGCGCGATTAAAACGTACGAAGATAATGAGGAAATTTCGAGAAAAACAAATAAATTAAAAGCATCGCCTGTAACTGAAACCCCCATCAGCCCGCATAAACAAAGTAGGTAAGCGGAATAAAACATATATGCCCGGTCTTGGACGTACTCAAGCAACAGGGAATTACGCGAATAGGGTGCTACTACTGAAGCGATACCCGAAACAATCAATAGGATAAAAGCATTTAACGCATCAATTCTGAGCTCAATCCCAAATGGGGGCGGCCATCCACCCATCTCGTATGAAAGTACATTTCCATCCATTACTTGTTCGGTGATAAGACAGGCACAAGCAAATGACGCCCATGTCGCTATGAGAGCGACCGAAAAGGCCCAATCCTTGCGCCGTAACAAAACGCACAGCGGTGCACAGATAAGCGGGATAACAATTACCAGAGCTGGCAGGTGCGAAAGAATCATTTAAAGGCTCTCGTCCTGTACGTGGATATCGTCTTCTTCAATCGTGTCGTATTCTTTCTGGATGCGGACGACTAATGCTAATCCGAGGGCAGTAGTAGCAACACCGACGACGATTGCCGTGAGAATGAGGACGTGGGGTAGTGGGTTGGAATATACTTCAATACCTTTTGCGAGAATGGGTGCCGTTCCGCCCGCTACTTTCCCGAACGATATATATAGGATGAAGACGGAGGCTTGAAAGATGGTAAGACCCACGAGTTTCTTGATTAAATTTCCGCGGGCTATGACGATATAGAGCCCCGCCATCGCAAGGAAAATGACAATCCAGTAATTATACAGCCCAGCGAATTCCACGAGAGTCTCCGTTCCCTATTTTTCACGCCACGCGGCAAAGGTAAAAAACACCGTCATCATCACTGATGCGACGGTAATTCCAACACCTAATTCGATTAATAAGATACCGAGATGCTGGCCTTCCTTCGCCGTATGAGCAAGGGGGCTGTAGTTTAGATAGTTTTCGCCAAGCAGGAGGCTGGCAACGCCGACTACAGCATAAAGAAGGACACCGCCGGCAATACAGGCGCGGAGGGTCCCGTTTGGTAGAATTCGCTGTGCCGCTCCAACTCCAAAAACAAGGGCGTACAATATGAAACCAGCGGCAAATATTACGCCCGCTTGGAAGCCACCACCCGGACCAAAGTCCCCGTGGAATTGTACGTAAAGTCCAAAAAGCAATATAAAGGGCAAGATTAATTTTGTTACAATTCTTAAGACAAGATAATCCTTCACGCCTCATCCTCCTTGTGAGAGGAGGGTGGCGAGAGACCTCGACGCCAGCTTCCGAGCAACAAAATCACCCCAATGCCCGCGGTAAATATTACGGTTACTTCTCCCAGGGTATCGTACCCACGGTAACTCGCTAACACCGCTGTAACCACATTTGGTATTCCGGTGTGTTTTTTTGTTTTCTCCAGATAGTATGGAGCGACGTGTTTATTCGTAGCAGCCTCTGGGTCACCGAAGCGCGCCATATCGAAACTGCCATAAATCAGAGCCGCACCTGTGACAACAACGACCACGAATGGTAAATAGGGCTTGTGGGCTGGTTTTTTTTCTACTCGCGTGGTTAGTGCTAGGGTACCGATGAATAATACTGTCGAGATGCCAGCGCCAACCGCCGCCTCTGTAAATGCAACATCGACGGCGTCAAGAACTACGAAAATCGACGCGGCTAAAAGGCTATAAATTCCGCTTAGCATCACTACGGCCATAAGGTTTCGAATAAAGACGATCGCAATTACGGTAATTGCCATCAGGGATAGGATTACAATGTTTACAATCTCCTCCATCAGTCCTTCCCGTCGGTTTCATTCGTTTGTTTGATTGGTGGTTCGTTATCCAATAGCGGACGTAATCCGCTTGTCCATGCAGTATGGTTGAGGGCAAAAGAGGAGGTAGGGCTCGTAAAAAGAAGAAAAACAAGAATTAGAAATAGCTTGACCGTTATCAGGGTTAGGCCTGCCTGAGCCATTAATCCCAAAAGTATAAGGCCAGCACCCAAGGTGTCCGTGACACCTGCGGCATGGCTTCGTGTATAGACATCGGGCATTCGAAGTACGCCAAAACCGCCTACGAGGACAAAAAACGAACCACTTATTAAAAAGATCCAGGACACTACTTCGATTAACAGTTCCACTTTTACAGCTCCTGTTTCTCATTAGTGGCATCTTTATCAGATAACTCTCCTGGCCCGATCGATAGGTTCCCATATTTAAAGTATTTAAGTAACGCGATTACGCCTACAAAGTTAATCAGAGCGTATACTAATGCGATATCTAAAAACTCAGGCCTTCCCATAAGAAACCCTAACACTGCGATGATCAGCACAGTTTTGGTTCCAAACATATTTACGGCCAATATGCGGTCATACAGGGTTGGTCCCAAACAAGCGCGCGCAATCGCCAACGCCATTGTAACCATGATTGCAATTGCCGCCGCTGAAAACATTATGATGAACCCTCTAACGACGTTACCCGCCTATCCATTTCTCCGCCTTCAAGTCCTTCCGTACCTTCTTTCGCGATTGCGTGAACCAGAATATGCCCATCCTCTTCTACTTCGATTGAGATAGTTCCAGGCGTTAGCGTTATCGAATTCGCGAATATAACAAGACCAAGATCCGTTTTTTGTGTGGCATGCACGCGAACCATGGTTGGAGTTATTGGCAACAGCCCAAGAACTCTTTTGGTGACATCAATATTAGCTTTGCAAATTTCCCAGAGTAGCCAAGGCCAATAAATAATTGCACTAAGAGTTATATGGAGGGGTACGGCTTCGTGATCAATGACATCCATTCGGATGGCGATTACCACGACGAAGATACACGATAGTAATCCAAGAGCCACAACCAATGGCTCAAATATACCTGACATAAGCAGCCAAGTGCAAAACAGAATAAAACCTAATGAAACCGCGTGAACCAACGCGACGCCTCAACTTAAATAAATTGTTTCAAATTCGTCTAGCGCAGACTAACCCTAAGCCCACCCTAATGAACACTCTTCAAAGAAACTATAAGGATGATTTGTTTTTTTCAATGAAAACTATTGAAAATTGATGATTCACAGTCTTCGACAAATTTTGGAGTACAAAATGGAGGAGGGCTTAATATCCGGATATAAAGATTTTGATTGACCGTAAGAACTTTTTAACCAACTATTTTGGTTAACGACTATAAAAAAAAGAGTTTTGTCGCTTTAAGTACGACGGGGAGAGTAATTAGTGACAGAAGGAACAGTAATTCCCGAGTCAGTGGAGTCGACACGGGTAAGAGGAACTGTCAAGTGGTTCAACGACGTCCGGGGATATGGGTTTGTTTCTCCAGACGACGGGTCGCCGGATGTTTTTTTGCATATGACTGTATTGCGGCAGGCGGGTTATGAACAGGTTTTGCCGGGGTCTACGGTAGAGTGTGTTGCCGTTCAGGGTGCTAAAGGCCTGCAATGTGTGACTATCGAATCCGTTGATGTTTCAACTGCTACGGAAGAAGTAGATATTGATCTTCAAATAGAAGATGGCGCCACACATGATCTAGGACCTGAAGCGATTGGTGATTTTATCCCAGCTACAGTCAAGTGGTTTAATCCTCACAAGGGCTACGGTTTTGTTTGCCCTGACGGAACTGACGGTGACGTTTTCGTCCATATGGTTATTTTGCGGCGTGCGGGTCTTAACGCGTTGATTACCGGTCAGGCTGTAGAGGTCAGACTAGCGGACGGACCGAAAGGCTTGCAGGCTACAGAGGTTAGGGCGGGTGTGCCTGTATAATTAAAGTCATGTTAACTATGTATTTAATATCTTTGGGACTGTTAACGCGATAGTCGGTTTCCGGAAAAAACCTCGTGTCTTTCAGAACTATAATCATTTTAATCTTTGCGTTGACGCTTCCGGCCCCCGGATGGTCGACTTCGCATTTTAATATAGTGGATTTTAGAAAATCGATTATTGAAATAGTGGGAAGTGGCAAAAATCATAAAATTGAAGTTGAACTTGCGTTGAGTACTCGCCAGCAATCTATGGGTCTAATGTTTCGCCGTTTCCTGCCCGAAAACGCGGGAATGCTATTCGTCTATAACCGTTCCGCTGTCATTACTATGTGGATGAAGAATACATTTCTTTCTTTGGATATAATTTTTATACGTTCAGACGGTAGGATTCACAGGATTGTTGAACGAACTATCCCTTTATCGGAAAAAAGAATATTTTCAGGGGTGCCTGTGGTAGCGGTATTAGAGTTAAATGGAGGAACTACGAAACGTTTGGGGATCCGAGTAGGTGATCGTGTACGAGGCCAAGCTCTGCAGGCAAATTAATACCCAATGCTTCTTAATTTATTTTAGTTTTGGGTTCGCGAAACCAAGCCGGTTTTCGTTTCTCAAGAAAGCTTGAAATTCCCTCTTGAGCTTCGGCCGATAGACGGGCCTTTGCATTGCATAATAGACCCGCTGAAAATGAGTCTTCATTCAAATTAGATCCAATGGATCCCATCAAATCATTAGTTTTTGCGATGGCGTTTGGTGAAGAAGATAAAACCAACTTTATATGATTAGTAACGCGTTCATCGACGTCGTTGATACCGTCCGCAATCTCATGAACTAGTCCTGATGTTTTAGCTGTTTCGGTATCGAAAGTGATCCCAGTTTTTGCGAAATAACGAAACCAACTTAGGCCTAATCGCGGAATTAGAAATGTCCCTACTATTCCTGGAACAAGCCCTATCTTCACTTCCGAAAGGGAAAATACGGTTTTTGCTTCTGCGATGACAACGTCGGAGCAAGCAAGTATCCCGAGGGCACCAGCTATCGCCGCGCCCTGTACAGCAGTGATTACAACCTTAGGGCAACTGTGGATAGCGTGATACATGTCGAGCAGATGCTGAGAATCTTCCATTACTTCTGCTTCACTTTGTCCCAAAACGTCTTTCATCCAGTTTAAATCACCACCCGCACAGAAGGTGTTACCTATACCATTCATCACAATTCCACGAACCAACTTGTCTCCGGATAAAGCCGTAAATGCTTTCGTGATTTCGCCGATCATTTCTGGGTTTAAAGCGTTCCGCACATCTGGGCGGTTTAGGCTAAGCTTTGCAATCCCGCTATCTATGGCGACCGTTATCATTTCTAACTTTGTCATTCGGGCCTCAGTAACGAAGGGGCTGGGTTATAGAATTTTTGCTTTTTGGATGGCATTGTAAATCCGTTTTGGCGTCATTGGTGTCTCGTCGATACGGGCATCAATGCCGACAGACAGAAGGGCATCCCGAATAGCGTTTCCTATAGCGGCGGGTGGAGCAATTGCCCCCCCTTCACCCATACCCTTCATCCCATATTCCGTGCCGTGCGCAGGTGTTATCATGTGCGAGATTTGGAATGTGGGCAAAGATGTGGGGCCTGGCCAATGGTAATCCGCAAAAGAGCTCGCGAGTGGCTGCCCGTTCTCATCATAGGGTATTTCCTCGAACAAAGCTGTACCAATACCCTGGGCGACACCGCCACAAATTTGTCCGTCTACGATCATCGGATTTACGACGGTCCCGCAGTCTTCGGCGATCGCGTAATTTTTGAGTTCGATTTCTCCTGTCTCAGTATCGATAGCAATGACTGCCGCATGTGTGGAATATGAAAAAACACCGGATTTTATTTCGGGCTCATAAATTGCTGTTTCTTCGAGAGTTGGGTTGCTGGTTTCTGGCAAGAGGTCCTGACGCACGTGAGCTGTGCGTGCTATTTCTGTTATGGTTACGGCGGCGTCTGCAGCGAATACGCTACGATCCCGAAGTTCTACTGTTTCTGAGTCACACTGCAGTAGATGCGCCCCGATTACTTTCAGGCGATTGGCGAGTTGGCGACAGGCGTTTGCGGCGGCTCCGCCCGCCATTACCATGGAGCGGGATGCGAAGGTACCATTGCCATACGGTGATACAGCTGTGTCGCCATACCGTACTATAATATCGTCTAAATTAAGACCAAGTTCTTCGCAGGCAACTTGGGCAAGCGTTGTTTCCATTCCTTGGCCATGGCTATGGATAGCGACTAGGAGTTCAAGAGACCCATCGGCGTGCATGCGCGCCGTGGCAGTTTCGAAGGCCGGAATAACTGGTGTTCCACGTATTTTCCATTCCTGCGTACCATGTGCCGTTTGTTCTGAATAACTTGCAAAACCGACCCCGATAGGACGTTTGACCGTCTGGTTATTATCCTGTCTGGAACGTATCTCGACCATTCCTACTGCTTCCGCGGCGTTCTCGACACTCTTAGGATAGTCGCCGTTATCAAATTTCATGCCACCTGCACTCGTGAAGGGCATTTGGTCGGGTGTTACCATATTTTCGCGCCTTACATCATAAGGATCCCGACTTACCGCGCGGGCCACCTCGTCCAATGTACGTTCAATAGCGAAGCAGGCGCCTGGCCGAGCAACGCCCCTATATGGCCCAAGCGGGGGTTTATTAGTTGCTACTGTCCACGTTTTTACAGAAAGCGAAGGGATAGAGTAGGGTCCAGGCAGATTGCGTGCTGCCATTCCGGTCTCCATAAAAGGACCTGCTGGCCAAATGGAATAGGCACCGGCATCGACGATTAAATCTGCTTCTATACCCAGTATTTTGCCTTTCTTGTCAGAATGTGCGGTGATCCGATACCAATGTTCCCGTGCTTGATTATTGGCGGTAATATTTTCGCGGCGATCCTCCAGCCAACGGATAGCACGACCAGTCTTAAGTGCAGCGGCACACACCATAACTTCTTCTGGCATCATCCTATTTTTTGATCCAAAACCACCACCAACATCTGGGGAAATAACGCGGAGCTGCCGTTCCTTAAGTTTGAGACATTCTGCGATACCTACCCGCATCACGTGTGGACTCTGTGTTGAGAGATAAAGGTTAAGCTCGTCTCGACGTTCGTCCCACTTTGCTAGTGCGGCCCGTGGTTCGAGGGGAATAGCGGCTTGGCGGTTTAATTTAAATTCATTTACGACAGTTATGGTTGCAGCCGAGCGAGCATGATCTATGTTACCACCCTCAATATCACGGGTAATATAGACATTATCTCTCCATGCTTCATGCAGGAGCGAATTTCGATCAATGGCCGCGCGCTGGGTGTCAATAACGGGCGGAAGCTCATTTATCTCCAACAAGACATGTTGCGAGAGGTCTTCTGCCTCTGCCAGCGTTGGTGCAAGGCACAACGCAATGGGTTGTCCTACATAGCGGACTTTTTCGGTTGCGAATACGGGAAAGTCTGACGCTTTAAAGCCGGGTATGCGCGGGACGGCACGGATTGCGCCGAGGTTAGGAAAATCGGTCGCGGTGAGTACCTGACATTGTTTTGGGAGTTTTGCGGTCTCAACCCTTTTAAGTTCACCGTGCGCTGTTGGACTTCGGAGTACGAATGCTGCCAAAGCATTATCAACAGGGATGTCCGCGACGAACTGCGCCTTTCCCGAAAGGTGGCGCTGGTCTTCCTTGCGAAGTGGGCTTGCGCCTATTCCCGTCTTAGGTGGAAGCGGTTGTTTATTCATGTTACAGCATTCGCTTTTTCTAAGCTTGTGAATAGGCCAGCATTAAGACAATATTCTCGAGACTGGACCGGGTTTTCAGCCGTTTTCCGTACCTCTTCGAGTTGTTTTCTGCGTAGTTCCGGATCCTTTGCCTCCATAAGTTTTTTATTTGCTATGGAGGTAGCCTGAACCCCATCCATTTGGGCCTTATGTCGTTGTCGGCTATAGAGGTTTAGGAGTTCGGGTGGTCCGCCATTGATAACTTTGGATAGTTTTTCGGCTAGCGCGACAGCATCATGAATTCCTCCATTCATGCCCAAGCCACCGATCGGGTTGTTCACATGGGCGGCATCACCAGCAACAAGGATGCGCCCTTTTCGAAAGGTCTCCACAACGCGCTGGTGAACGTCGTAGATACCAGCGTAGATTATGTTGTATTCGCCATCATAAGGAAAAAACTTTTGTAGACGGGACTGAATACCAGAATGTGAGAGACATTCTTCGTTACTTTCACCCACCCGCGTGGGGAACACAGTCCGCCAGATACCGGGAGGCCCGTAACCATTAACTTTGAATAGGTTACACCATTCATCGGGGTCCGAAAAAAAATTGCGAATACAAAGCGCCTGTCCTGCTTTCTGAAAATCAAAATCGGAACCAATTTTAACGAACCGTTCGGGGTAGGTGAAACCAACAAAATTTATTTCGGCGGCTGTACGAACGACCGAATTAAAGCCATCGCAACCAATTACCCAAGGCGACGATAGACTTTCCTTTTCTCCGTCCTGATTTATGAAAGAAACTTTGACTGCATCCTCAATTTGTTCGGCATCAGTCACCTCAGAAGAAAAGCGAAGGTCAATGTCGGGGGTATCTCCGAGTTCAGAAATAATTGTTTTAACTAACTTAAACTGTTCATATTGGATGACGTATGGGAATTCGGTCATGTCCGCCAGTTGGGAAAAGTCAAATTCCGCTACAAGTTCGCCCGACACTCGATCTCGATAATGGAATGTCGGAGATATCAAACCCTTTTGATGAATTTCTTCAGTGATGCCTAGTTCAGCTAACATTTCGAGAGAGGAGGGTTGTATCGCCGCGGCTCTTTGATCATCTATTGGTCCCGCCGCTCGCTCGAGTAATGTAACCGGCAATCCACGCCGAAATAGGGCCAAAGTAAGCACCATGCCGACAGGTCCACAGCCGACAACGATAATACGTTCTCCAGGTTTTAGCGCCATTCTTTACACCCTACACCGGCGTGCACTTTAGCTGTGTAGGCCAAACGGTCAAGCGCTGGAAAGGTGTTATTCCCGATCGATATGTAATTGGGCCATAAACGGAACGAATGGATGTATTCCAAGGGAGGTAAACGCTTCGACGTTCATCTCGATTAACGCTTGTTTCTCTTCTTTTGAAAGTTTCAGGCTTTCGGCAAAACTCTTACGGTCTGAGGTAAACCGAGCCCTTTCGGTCGCATCATTCGCTATACGATGCAATGCATCGGTTAGATTGACCAGATTTGGATTAACCGGTGGATAATGAAAAGTAGGGTGATCGGGTTGTTTGTCCGACCACCATGCGAAAGTGGCATAGTTGTGATGCCAACTTGGATCGAAAGAGACAGCATCCGGAACACGTTCTCCGAGCATTCCTGCAACAACAGCCCAGCATCTCAATTCTATATTACCTGTAGCGTCAAGGGTTTGCTCATCCAATGACAGGAGCCATCTGAGGTTACCATTTCCCATTTCGCGCATTAACTTTAAGTCAAATTCCGTTGCGGGGTTCGCATAGCGGGCCGTTCCGGGAAAATGGGAAAGCCCACCGCTGGCGACAACCACCGCGCGCATGTCCATCAGTCTTAATGCCCGCTCTATTGCCTGGCCCAACTGATAACATCTTTCCATTCGCGGCTGCGGTGGAACATAAGCGTTAACATATAATGGTATAATAGGACCCGTCATTTCTAGAAACGTGAGCGGTATCCCAAAGGCGTAGTCAAGTTCGGCGTTGCTCGTGAATGCTGGGTCAAAATTTTCGTCCTGGAGACATCGGATTAATTTGGTCGATGTTGAGCTATCCACTGTAAATTGGAAATCTCGGCCAGCAAAATGCCCCTTAGCCTCCTTGCCGCGATGGATCGCAAAGGATGGCACGCAATGCAAGAGAAACTGATTTGCGTGGTCATTTGCGACAACAATAGTTACGTCTGGGTTCAAGTCCCTTAATTTCTGGCCATTTTCCGCAGCCAATTTCCGAACTCTTTCTACGGTGTCGACATCCTCTGTTTCCGGTAGGGTAAAAAACTGAGGCGCATGCGCCATGCAAACCCCACCGATGACCCCAGCTTTGCTAGACATTCGATTACCCCCGCTTAGGCTCAATCTCTGTGAGCTAAATTGGCACACACTTTAAAGCCAATTTAGTGTTTTTCCTATGCCATATTATTCGCTTTTCCGTCTCATGTATTTGCGGGGGTCGTCATCGTATGCGGTTTCATATACGTCCCAACCAAATTCCAACATTTGACTGCATGCGTAGCCAAATTCGCTTATGATTTTTATCAAACTACTGTTTTGAGCCTGTTTATCACTAATCTTGCGGCCAACCAGAAGGTGTTTTGACTTAATATATGCTGCTGCAGGACTGTCCGCATAGCCTTGAAAACCTCGGGGCATTGTTTTTAAAGCACCCCGATCACGTATAAAGTATTTTCCACGTGGTTTGGAAAAAGGGCGCAACATTTCGATAAAGGCCTCGGGTTCGTGCGCGATACGTAAACGGAGCGCCGTCAAAAAATCTCTTGCCGGTGCATAAAAACCAGTAGATAGAAAACTTTGTCCGGGTTCGATGTGAATATAAATTAACCCTGGGTCCCCCTTTCCCCCGGAGCGTGTCATAACGGCGCCCACATGTGTTTTGTATGGGGCTTTATTTTTAGAAAATCGAACGTCCCTGTATATTCGGAAAATTCCTTTAGTTGGGTCACCACGAACAGGAAAATCTGGAGGGCGACGTTCTGTGCTAAATTCTGCCAGAAGACATTCCATCGGAAATTTTATGTCAATGTCATAGATATCTTTTTTTGTCTTAAACCAAGTTCGTTCGTTATTCTTCTTAAGATCATCGAGAAATTTAAATGCTGCTGGGGGGAAACCATGAAAATCTGGCCGAATATCTTCTGGAAATTCAAGTTTGGTCGTCATATTAGGATTCTTAATTGAGTGTCTGGATGTTTAGG
This sequence comes from uncultured Rhodospirillaceae bacterium, assembly GCA_964412235.1. Lineage (GTDB taxonomy): Bacteria > Pseudomonadota > Alphaproteobacteria > MPNO01 > UBA830 > JAYZQT01. The sequence continues at coordinate 1,418 of CAYPNT010000038.1, read as the reverse complement.
AGGTATGTTAAAAATATGTCTGTCGCTTAATTGCACAATTAGGTAACACGTTTTATTGGTAAGGTAATTAAAAACAGTTTCTGAGGAGGCAATGACGGATCAGTTCGAAAAAGCCTTTCCTGTTTCGTGGGATCAAATGCATCGAGATTCTAAAGCTCTTGCGTGGCGGCTGACCGAAGCAGGGCCGTGGAGGGCGGTCATCGCGGTCACACGCGGGGGGCTCGTGCCAGCAGCTATAGTGGCTCGTGAGCTAGAAGTGCGCTTGATAGACACCGTATGCGTCGCGTCTTATGACCATCAAGATCAGGGTGATTTGGAAGTGTTGAAGCCTGTTCACGATGCCCAAGGCGGTGATGGAATGCTGATCGTCGATGATTTAGTAGATACCGGTAGAACCGCCCGTATTGTGAGAGAGATGATGCCGAAAGCTCATTTTGCTACGGTATATGCTAAACCGGAAGGGCGCCCGGTCGTCGATAGCTTTGTGACCGAGGTAAGTCAGGACACATGGATATTCTTTCCCTGGGACACAGAGTTACGTTTTGTGGAGCCGATTGCAAATCTACCGTTGAATGCAAAGCCCTAATTTGGGACCAAAGGCCCGACAATGACAACAAACTGTTTTTCGGGATTTGCAGAAAACTATACCGGAATACGTGAGTTTTCGTTTCCTCGCTTACAATCGAGTTACAGGTTTACGCCCACACTTCTTCCGCAGTTTCAACGATCAAACGCAATTTTTTAATCTCATCATCGACCGTGATTTGATTGCCAAAATGGTCGCTCGCGAACCCGCATTGCGGGCTGATAGCAAGGTTATTTAAGTCTGTGTATTTCGCTGCCTCGTCTATCCGTTTTCTGAGTTCATCCTTGGTTTCTATTTGTGGAGTTTTTGTTGAAACTAGGCCCAATACGGCGGTTTTGGTTTTCGGTAGGTAACTGAGGGGGGAAAAATCTCCGGCTCTTGGTGTGTCGTACTCCAAAAAGTAACAGTCTGCATTCACCTGGTTAAAAAGTGTGTCTGCAACCAAATCATACCCGCCCTCGGCTTGCCAATAACTTTGTTTGTTGCCTCTGCATAAATGCATACCAATGCGCATACCCTCCGGGCGTCCATCCAGTACCCGATTAATAATCTTAGTATACAGCTTGAGTAACTCTTTCCAGTCGTCTCCGCGTTGGTTAAGGGCGTCCTGTATCTTGGGGTCTGAGAACTTAGCAAGCGAAGTCTCGTCGAGCTGGATATATTCGCAACCTGCTTCGGAAAGGGCTGAAAACTCATTGTGAAAAGCATCTACAATATCGTCCCAGAACAGCTCGATATCGTCGTATGCTACCTTGCTAATATTTCCGGCACCGCCAAAGAAATGCAGCACGCATGGACCCGGCAACGTGCATTTAACTACTTCGCTGGTGAG
>CAYPNT010000037.1:5189-25149 GCA_964412235.1 uncultured Rhodospirillaceae bacterium | reverse complement strand
GGTGGTCATCGGGAATTTGTGCCAGTCTTGGCTCGGGCGGCGGCTTCGATCGGAGTGGCTGGAATTTTTATGGAGACGCATCAGGACCCTGATAAAGCGCCGTCAGATGGGCCAAATATGATTTCGATTAAGGCTCTACCATCAATTTTGAAAACGCTCATGGAGATTGACCGGGTAGCTAAGGAAAACCCCGTGAAGATATAGAGCTATAACGTTGCGCTAACACCAGTGTCGCTGTATCTATCAACGATCCCCTATTGATCTATTGAGGTAATATCTATGTCACCCATTTCGCGTATTAATGGCCGTGAGATTCTCGATTCTCGCGGTAATCCCACGGTCGAAGTGGAGGTGGAATTGCAATCGGGTGCTCTTGGCAGGTTTTCTGTGCCGTCCGGTGCATCTACTGGAGTTCATGAAGCAGTTGAAGTTCGCGACGGCGACAGCAATAGGTACGGTGGCAAGGGGGTCTTAAAAGCTGTGGCATCCATTACTGGAGAGATATCCGGTGAACTAACCGGAATGGACCCCAGTGACCAGGAAAAAATTGATGAACGGCTAATAAAACTAGATGGAACAGAAAACAAACACCGTCTCGGTGCAAATTCGATATTGGGAGTAAGTGTTGCCGTTGCCAAAGCGGCCGCTAATGAGAGCGGGCTCCAATTATATAAATATGTGGGTGGTGAGCCCGCGTGTCTTCTACCCGTACCTATGATGAATATTATAAATGGTGGCTCGCACGCAGATAACCCAATAGATTTCCAAGAATTCATGATAATGCCTGTAGGGGCTCCTGACTTCAGGAATGCACTTCGATGGGGTGCCGAAATATTTTACGCGCTTAAAACTAAATTAGGTGAAATGGGCCTAAACACTAATGTGGGTGATGAAGGGGGTTTTGCGCCTAATCTCTCTGATACTCGAAGTGCTCTCGATCTAATTATAGCGGCTATCGATGATGCGGGTTTCGAGGCAGGTCGCGAAGTATACATCGCGCTGGATGCGGCTTCTAGCGAGTTTTTTGCTGACGAGGTTTATCATTTGACAGGCGAAGCTATGAAATTCTCTGCCGGAGAACTTACTGACTACTATTTATCGTTGTGTGATGACTACCCAATTATTTCCATAGAAGATGGACTTGCAGAAGATGACTGGAGTGGCTGGAAACTGCTGACAGAGGCGCTTGGGGATAGAATCCAACTGGTAGGAGATGATTTATTTGTTACAAACCCAGACCGTTTGGAAAGAGGAATTCGTGAAGGTGTGGCTAATTCAATTTTGGTTAAAGTTAACCAAATTGGTACTCTGACAGAGACAATAAATGCAATTACACTTGCAAAAAAAGCTTCCTATACAGCTGTGATGTCTCACCGTTCGGGGGAAACAGAAGACGTGACGATAGCCGATTTAGCCGTTGCAACTAATTGCGGGCAGATTAAAACCGGATCCCTAGCGAGGTCTGACCGATTGGCAAAATATAATCAATTGCTGCGTATCGAAGAGGAATTAGGGCAAGCTGCAGTCTATGCTGGCCGATCGGTGTTACCTTAAAAAATTCGTAAGTTTTGCAGTGAAACCGATCGAGACGATAAGTCGCCGCATTATACTAGCGAATCAGAATACACTTGACCCACACAATTGTTTTGTGATTCGATCAGTCCATGAATGCCGTACGAGAAATTAAACGCCGTTCACGCAGTATGTTAGTGCAAATTGCGGGAGCTTTGTTCGTATGCTATTTCCTGGTTCATTCCTTTCATGGGGACCGGGGTATAATTGCCTGGATGCATCTTCAAAAACAAGTTGCGGTCGCGGAAAAAACACTCTCGGAAACAAGATTGGTTCGGGAGGATCTCGAAAAGAAGATAAAGTTACTTAAAATTAATCCAGATACCGGCAATCTCGATATGGATATGCTTGATGAACGCTCGCGTTTGATGACGGGCCTCATTAAACCGGATGAGTTTGTAATCCTTCAAAAATAGAGCATAGGTTCTGTGCTCATTGAAATAAATGACCTTTTGTCGGTAAATCTTTGTAATTTTGTTAGAACAAGCATGTAATAAAAGACAGATAAGTACCTAGGTCTTTGTTGCGGCTTTGATACGTTCCTATATTCTATATGTCTGACTAACAGGATAAGCGGGTATATGCACGTATTATAGGGGAAAGTTATGACCAAAGCCGGACAGGGTGTTGACTCGAGATCTAGTGCTGTTGACCCTCAAGCCTCAAACAGTGGCGAAGATACTGATTGTCTTCTGGGCTTTTACCGTGACATGCTTCTAATTAGACGATTTGAGGAACGCGCAGGGCAACTATACGGTATGGGCCTAATAGGTGGTTTCTGCCACTTATATATAGGGCAGGAGGCGGTCGTGGTAGGGATGCAATCTGCTATTGATGAACGTGATGCTGTAATTACTAGCTACCGCGACCATGGTCATATGCTGGCGTGTGGAATGAACCCAAAAGGAGTAATGGCCGAGCTAACGGGCCGCAGTGGTGGGTACTCCAAGGGAAAGGGTGGATCCATGCATATGTTTTCCAAAGAAAAAAATTTCTACGGTGGGCATGGTATCGTAGGGGCCCAGGTGCCAATAGGGACGGGGCTCGCATTTGCTGCCAAATATCGCAAAACAGAGGGCATAACATTAACCTATCTAGGGGATGGAGCGGTTAATCAAGGACAAGTCCACGAGGCGTTTAATATGGCCGCCCTATGGGACCTTCCGGTGATATATATTATTGAAAACAATTTATATGGAATGGGTACATCAGTTGTTCGAGCGTCGGCCGCTAAAGACTTGTACAAACTCGGAGAACCATATGGAATTCCGGGCCAAGAGGTGGATGGTATGAATGTTATTGAGGTGAGAAAGGCAGCGGAAAATGCGGTCCGTCGCTGCCGCGAGGGGGGTGGTCCCTTCGTTCTAGAAATGAAAACCTATCGATACAGAGGTCACTCAATGTCTGACCCTGCAAACTATCGGACTAAAGAAGAGGTTTCCGAAGTGAGGACACAAAACGATCCCATAGCCAATCTTAAGGCAGGAATGATTGACGCCTCTCACACTACAGAAGACGAGCTTAAAAAGATTGACATAGAGGTTCGGGAAATTGTGCAAAAAGCGGCTGAGTTTGCTCAGAAAAGTCCGGAGCCTATGGGAACCGAACTGTTTACCGATGTCCTGGTTGACGCCGAATAGAAAAAGGTAACGGGAATGTCCAAAAATATCCTCATGCCAGCACTTTCACCCACTATGACCGAGGGTGTATTGTCAAAATGGCATAAGAATGAGGGGGAAAACATCGCGCCGGGTGACGTTATTGCGGAGATTGAAACGGATAAGGCGACGATGGAAGTTGAAGCAGTTGACGAAGGTGTTTTGGGAAAAATCGTTGTTGCTGCGGGGACTGAGAAAGTCGAGGTGAACGCTGTAATTGGAGTTATTTTTGAAGAAGGAGAAAAGATAGAGAAGTCGGATGTTTCGAAATCGATAACGGAAGAAAATACTGATGCGCTGGGCGTAGTGGTTGACGAAAAGAGCAATAGGGCACATGTAGAGCCGCCTACAAGAGCTGGGGTTTGTACCGTTAGGGAAGCGTTGAGGGATGCGATGGCGGAAGAGATGAGACGGGACGAAAAGGTGTTTTTAATGGGTGAAGAGGTTGCTCAGTACGAAGGTGCCTATAAAGTTAGCCAAGGTCTCCTTGAGGAATTTGGGGAAATGCGGGTCATTGATACCCCGATCACGGAGCAGGGTTTCACGGGGCTTGCCGTCGGGGCTGCTTTTGCGGGTTTACGGCCAATTGTTGAATTCATGACATTTAATTTTGCGATGCAAGCAATAGACCAATTGTTAAATTCGGCTGCTAAGACCAATTATATGTCGGGTGGGCAAATGGGGTGTCCAGCAGTGTTTCGTGGACCTAATGGTGCTGCTGCGCGAGTTGCTGCCCAACATTCGCAATGTTATGCGAGTTGGTATGCACATATCCCGGGTATTTATGTTGTATCGCCCTATTCGGCCGCCGACGCAAAAGGGCTTCTAAAGGCGGCCATTCGCGACCCTAATCCCGTTATATTTTTGGAAAACGAGATTCTTTATGGCGAGTCTTCGGAGGTACCAGATGATCCAGATTGGATTGTTCCCATAGGGGAGGCAAACGTTGTCAGAGAAGGAAGAGATGTTACCCTTACGGCTTTTTCGTTGATGGTGGCTTATGCTCTCGAAGCGGCGGAAGAGCTTGCGAACATGGGCATATCTGTAGAAGTAATTGATTTACGCACGTTACGTCCACTTGATACAGAATGCATAATTGCCTCTCTGAAAAAAACAAATCGATTGGTTTCCGTTGAACAAGGTTGGCCGGTTGCGGGAATGGGTTCGGAAATTTCGACTATTATTATGGAGAACGCATTTGATTGGTTGGATGCACCGGTTGTTCGCGTATGTGCGGCTGATGTGCCACTTCCTTACGCGGCCAATTTAGAGAAGCTAGCGCTGCCGCAAGTTTCTGATATCGTCGAGGCCGTTAAATCTGTCTCTTATTTAACGTGAGAAAGTTCCAACGTTGATATGTCAATAAAGATTCTCATGCCAGCTCTTTCCCCGACCATGACCGAGGGAAACCTCGCTAAATGGTTGGTAGGAGAAGGTGATGATATTACACCCGGGGATGTTATAGCGGAGATAGAGACGGATAAGGCTACCATGGAGGTTGAAGCCGCGGATCAGGGGACTTTAGCTAAAATTCTAGTTCCAGCGGGGACGGAGGCTGTTTCGGTGAATCAGACAATTGGAATTTTGCTAGAAGAGGGCGAAGATTTACATAGGGTCCTCGAGGAAGTGGCAGAGCCCTTGTCTGAGGAGAGTGTTTCTGAACCGTTAGCTTCCAATGAGATGATGAAAGTTACGCCCTTAGCGGACCGCATCGCCCATCAGCTTGGAATAGACCTTTCTTCGATCGATGGGTCCGGGGCACAGGGGAAAATCACAAAGTCTGATGTTGAGGCGGCGGTTCTGCCTCGTTTGATCGGTTCATCCGTCAATACAGGGGACCAGTTTCAAAACGTTCCTGTCTCTGCCGATAGAGATAAGACGAATACAAGACTATTTGCGAGTCCTCTTGCGCGGCGTATGGCGAAGGAAGCAAATATAGACCTCCACTCAGTCACCGGTTCCGGGCCCGAAGGCAGAATCATCAAAAGAGATATTGCGGCGTTTAATAATGATGTAGGGACAGAACCAAAGTTGGCGAAGGTAGTCTCGAAGGGTGGACTACAACGGAGTTCCGAAAAGTCTGAGGAGTTAGTGAAACTTTCCACAATGAGGAAAGTTATTGCTAAACGAATGACCCAGTCAAAAAGCACTGTGCCGCACTTTTACGTGACTATGGATTGCGAGATTGATGAACTATTAAGAGTACGTGCAACACTTAACGCTATGGAGGAACAAACAAAAATTTCGGTTAACGATTTCGTTATTAGGGCGTGTGGGATAGCCCTGAGAGACGTTCCTCAGGCTAACGTCAGTTATCACAACGAAGACGAAATGTTACAATATTCTACTAGTGATATTTCAATTGCAGTAGCAATTGAGGGTGGGTTGATTACTCCAATCGTTAGAGGGGTAGAGAACAAGGGGCTTAGACAGCTTTCGCTGGAAATGAGTGAGTTGGCAACACGTGCAAGAAACGGAAAATTAATGCCAGAAGAATATAACGGCGGGTCTTTCTCAATATCAAACCTTGGCATGTATGGCGTTAAACAATTTGATGCGGTGATCAATCCACCACAGGCTTGTATTTTAGCGGTTGGTTTGGGTGAGAAACGTCCTGTTGTAAAGAATGATGAGATTGTACCAGCCACTGTGATGAGTTGTACACTTTCAGTGGATCACCGGGTGGTGGATGGGGCAATCGGGGCAGAGCTGCTGGGTCATATCAAACAATATATTGAAGACCCGGCACTAATGCTTCTGTAAAATGGTCGTTTGTTAAACAAGTTTCCAAGAGGGTGCTTTTTGCAAAACCTTGAATTTGATTTGGTTGTAGTCGGCGGTGGACCGGGCGGTTATGTGGCGGCCATTCGGGCGGCACAACTTGGAATGCATGTTGCCTTAATAGAACGTGAGCATCTGGGTGGGGTCTGTTTAAATTGGGGTTGCATTCCGACCAAAGCGTTGCTGCGAACTGCTGAGGTTAAATATCTGATTGAGCATGCGGAGAGTTTCGGGTTGTCGGTCGGGACGGTTGGTGTTGACCTAAATAAAATCATTAAGCGTTCACGGGGGGTTGCTAAGAAGCTAAACGAAGGAATCGAATTCCTTTTGAAAAAAAATAAAGTGGAAGTTTTTATGGGATCTGGTTCATTGCTTGGTAATGGCAGGGTTTCTTTGAATTTGTTGGATGGGAATGTGAAGGAAATCTCCTCATCCCATATTATTTTGGCCACCGGTGCGAGAGCACGCACCTTATCCGGTGTGAAACCTGATGAAAAACTGATTTGGACCTACAAAAAAGCAATGACGCCAGAACTTCTGCCCGAAAGATTGCTTGTTGTAGGTTCAGGGGCAATAGGCATCGAGTTCGCAAGCTTCTATTCTGACCTTGGGTCGAATGTTACGGTGATTGAAGTTTTGGACAGGATATTGCCTCTGGAGGATGAAGAAGTTTCTAATGAAGCGCGTAAAGCATTTGAGGAACAGGGTATCAACATTCAGACGGGTGCAACCCTGGTTTCTCTGACCGCAAACGAGAAGACGGTTACAGCTCAAATTAATATTGGTGAACAAACCCAAGAATCCACATTTGATCGGGCAATTTTAGCGGTTGGTATCACGGGAAACGTAGAAGATATCGGACTAGACAATACCAATATAGAAGTTGATGCGGGCCATGTGGTCACTAATCAATGGATGGAAACTAGAGAAGCGGGAGTTTATGCGATTGGTGACCTTGCTGGTCCCCCTTGGCTCGCGCATAAAGCTAGCCACGAAGCTGTAATTTGTGTTGAAAAGATTGCTGGTGAAAATCCAGAACCTTTAGATAAATTGAAAATTCCGGGCTGCACCTATTGTCGACCACAGATTGCAAGTATTGGCTTGACGGAAGTTGCCGCAAAGGAGGCGGGATACGATGTTAAAGTTGGTCGGTTTCCATTTTCTGGTAATGGCAAGGCCATCGCACTAGGTGATAGTAAGGGGCTAGTGAAAACTATATTCGATGCCGAAACGGGGGAACTACTAGGTGCTCACATGATTGGAGCCGAAGTAACAGAGTTAATACACGCATTTGGAATAGCTAAGACGTTGGAAACGACAGAATTTGAAATGATGCGAACCATTTTTCCTCATCCAACCCTGTCTGAGATGATCCATGAATCGGTTTTAGAGGCATTTGATCGGGTTATTCATGTCTAATAGTACGGGAAACAACAATCCAACCGAGACAGCGTGGCATTCAGACAAAATGTTAAAAGCTGATAGTCCAATGCAGCAAAAGCCCCCATGGATTCGTGTAAAGGCACCAACGTCGGAGTCTTTTTTTGAAGTCCAAAATTTGATGCGCAGGTTGGGCTTAAATACCGTGTGCGAAGAAGCAGCGTGTCCAAATATTGGGGAATGTTGGGCGCAGAAACACGCGACCATAATGATCATGGGGAATGTGTGCACGAGGGCATGTGCGTTCTGTAATATTTCTACTGGTGTTCCTTCCCAACTCGATAAATTTGAACCGGAACGTGTTGCAATAGCAGTTGGGGAGTTAGACCTAGCACATGTCGTTATTACCTCTGTTGATCGCGATGATTTAATTGACGGGGGTGCAGGGCATTTCGCCGAGGTAATTATGAAAATTAGAGAAATTTCTCCGGCAACTTCGATAGAGGTCCTCACACCGGATTTTCAGAAAAAACACGGGGCTATAGAGAAAGTCGTGTCAACAAGGCCTGATGTGTTTAATCATAACTTAGAGACCGTCCCTCGACTATATGGGGCAGTGAGGCCGGGCGCGCGCTACTTCTTGTCCCTGCGCCTGCTGCATGAGGTAAAGCGGCTTGCTCCAAAGATATTTACAAAGTCGGGGTTGATGGTCGGACTTGGGGAAGAAAAGGGAGAGGTATTGCAAGTGATGGATGATTTGAGAGCCGCAGACGTTGATTTTTTGACTGTTGGTCAGTATCTCCAACCTACCAAAAAACATCATCCTGTCGCACGTTTCGTTGAGCCAGAAGAGTTTGAATTGTACAAACGTTCAGCTTATGGAAAAGGGTTTCAAATGGTTTCAGCGTCACCGCTAACGCGTTCATCTTACCATGCGGATGACAATTTTAGGCAATTGAAGGCGCTACGTTAGAACAAACTAACCTTATAATTCTCTGGTTATGCCAAATTATTCTGAGATAAAGCAATTTCCATACCCGCAGAGGCAGCTTTTCGACTTAGTGGGAGATATAGAAGATTATCCGAATTTTCTGCCGTGGTGTTTAGATGTTAATATTGAAGAAAGGCGAAAGAACATCATAAATGCCAATATGACCGTTGGGTTTAAATTTGTTCGCGAAAGTTTCTCCTCTCTAGTCACACTAACCCCCACTTCTCAAATTGATGTAGAATATGTTGAGGGGCCTTTTAGATACCTTAAAAATTGTTGGCGCTTTAAAGAAACGGCGAACGGTTGCGAAGTAGATTTTTATATAGACTTTGAGTTCGAATCTTCGTTTTTAAGATTAGCAGTTGAACCAGTGTTTTTAGAAGCTGTTAAACGAATGGTTACTGCTTTTGAACGCCGCGCTGTTGAACGTTTTTCCTAAAAATATATTCGAGCCTCCAATATATCTATAGGATTAATAGGGTTTGGGGTTTTAATCCTAGCAGTTGCAAGAGCAGCTAATACAGCGTCCAAAGCATCTCCCTTTGCATCCTTAATAATAGTGCGGCGAACGGTGTCTGTAACTGGTGTGAGCATTTGCAGTTGAATTAATTTGTCCAAAATATCAGATCGGGCTGCTTTTAAAAAATTACCCCGACCCTTGTATGGGCCGTACATCTGCTCCCTTTTTAAAAATGATGCTGGACACACTTCGGCGATAATAGGTGTCCCTCTTTCCGGTAGTTGCATAGGAATTGCCCGCGCTTTCCCTTGTAGGACTAATGGAGAAATTACGCAGTGCAGTCCTGCCCATGTTTGGCGGAACAGCCGAACATTATATGTGCACCAGGGTGCTTTGGCTTCAATATCTGTCGTTCTCTTTAACTCCTTGCCATTCGCTAAGGTGCGGCAGATGGCGAGGAATTTTTCTGCAGTGGGGTATCTATGAGGAAACGCATCGACAAAAGCGAGCCAGGACTTTTCCTGGAATAACGCGTTGGGTATCCCGAACGGAAAGTCAAAACCGATAATACTCTCAAATTTTTGACCAATATAGTCAACGAGCGTATCTAACGTTGGTTGTAGTTCAACTATTCCACCTGTGAGTGAGTCGAGTCGAAATAATTTCAAAATTGTGACGCCATTTGGGGTCAATAAACCTTCCGAAATCCAAATATGGCGACCCGCGTCTCTTGCTCCAGAAAAATCAACTCCACACACATAGTCTCTGAGGCTCATACAAGTTTTTCAATCATTACGAATGCTTTCCGCACAGAATCATTACGTATTTTTTCTCTGCCACCTTTAAAATGACAGCATTCGTGAAGAGTTTTGCCATTTCGTCGACTGGCACAGATGTGTACTAAGCCTGCTGGTTTGTTTTCACTCTCTCCAGGACCAGCCACACCGGTGATACTCACAGAAACATCGGCGTGAGAACGGTTTAGACCCCCTTCGGCCATTGCCCGTGCTACCTCTTCGCTGACTGCACCTACGCGGGGAAATAGATCCGGAGGTACGCCAACTAATTCAGATTTCGCTTCGTTGCTGTATGTAACAAAACCTCGGTCAACGACGTCAGAAGAACCTGCAATTTGCGTAAGAGTGGCTGAAACAAGACCGCCAGTACATGATTCTACCGTAACGAGTGTAAGGCCAGCTTTACGGCAGGCTTCGAGCGTTTGTGTTGCATGTTTTAACAGCTCCCGATCCATCTTATCCCTACTTAACTATTGTAATGCCTATATGTAAAATTATCACCGCATATATTGCTGCAATAATGTCATCTAACATTATACCCACCGGACCATTAAAATTTTTGTCGACCCAAGAAGCGGGCCATGGTTTTGTAATGTCTGTGATACGAAAGAGTATAAACCCGGCGATATACCACCATATTTCGACGGGTAAGAAAGCAAGTGTTAAAAATTGTCCGGCAGTTTCATCAATTACAATAACACTAGGATCTTTCACGTCAGTCTTGTCCAAGAAAATCTTTGATGCCCACAGCCCCGTAATCAGCGTTATAAAGGCAGCGACAAGAAGATAACTGTTACCCCATTGATTGGCGATTATCCAAGCGAAGGGCAGGGTAAACAAAGAACCCCACGTGCCCGGCGCCCATGGCAAAAGCCCGCTCCACCACCAGGTTGACACTATCGCAGCTGGGTGCTGGCGTGATAGGCCATCTGGTGTGCGTCCAAAAATAATTTTCACGGGAGGTAGATTGTTGCAGAGGCCTGAGCAGCTATTCCTTCACCACGCCCCAAAAATCCAAGTTTTTCTGTCGTGGTTGCTTTTATGTTTATTCGGGCGCTATCAATACCAAGTATTTCAGCAAGAGTGATCGTCATTTGTTCGCGGTGTGGATCTACTTTTGGAGTCTCACAGATGATGGTTATATCGATATTTCCTACTTTTGCACCACGTTGAGATAACAGTTTTTTTATGTCCTCTAAAAATACTTTGGATTCTGCGTCTTTCCACTGCTCGTCATTTGATGGAAAACGCATTCCTATATCTCCAAGACCTAACCCGCCTAGCAGCGCATCTGTCACGGCGTGCATCGCGACGTCCGCATCAGAATGCCCTTTTAGCGTTTTATCATTGTCTATTTTGACACCGCAAAGGAAAAGGTGATCTCCTTCAGAAAAAGGATGGACGTCAAAACCCCAGCCTATTCGTACTTCTGCGTATGTATCCGAAAATAATTTGTTCGCGAGTTCCAGATCATTATCTGTAGTGATTTTAAAATTCTGCTCGTTACCTTCTACCACTGCAATCTCCAGCCCTGCGCGTTCGGCTACAACCGCGTCGTCACTTGCTGCTTCGTGGGCAAAGTCTGCATAAGCATCAAGAATGGCCTGATAGTGAAAGCCTTGAGGTGTTTGTATACACCAGAAATCTTTTCGGTCCATAGTGAGCACGACACTTTCATTCTCGGAGTCCACATGTTTCAATGTGTCTGTAAGGCGTATGCCGGGTATAGCTGCTTTGCTTGATGCAAGTTTATTTAAAACCCGGTCAATTAATTTGTGGTCGACAAATGGGCGCGCTGCGTCGTGGATCAACACATATTTGGGTTGTTTTGCACGGAGGTAGTTTAGTCCTTCCAGTGCTGACTGTTGTCGAGTAGCGCCACCGTATATGGGAGACCCTATATCTAGCCCGTCCATAGCGATGTTATATAACTTCTTATGTTCCTTAGATATTACCACTTGGACCGCTGTGATAGCGGGATGGGAGAGAAATATTTCAACCGTCCAGCGAAGCACAGATTTACCTTTCAAAGTAATGTATTGCTTTGGCACACTATTGCTTATTCGGGATCCAGTACCCGCGGCAAGTACAAGGGCAGTGCAGTCAGTCATTTGTTTTCGCTAACGATTAAATGTAACTCAAATTAGGGCACACCCGAAGTTTAGCCAACAGCATTTGTCTTTACTTTATTTTTATCAGGCACTATTCGCATTGAATTTTTGTGGCTATAGACTATTTTGCCTTTCTTTTGAGCACAAATTTTGGTTGCCTAACAAATGACCATTAATATTGGTACGGTTGAACTCGAAATACCCGTGATGCTTGCGCCAATGTCAGGAGTCACAGATCTTCCTTTTCGTAAGTTGGTCAAATCCTGGGGCGCGGGCTTGGTTTTTTCAGAGATGATAGCAAGTTCAGAAATGGTAAATTCGAACCGCAAGACTTTAAAGATGGTTGAAAATGGTTCGGAGGAACAACCGTTAGCTATACAGCTTGCCGGATACGAGCCAGAGGCAATGGCGTTCGCTGCAAAGCTATGCCAGGAAAGGGGGGCAGCTATTATCGATATAAACATGGGTTGCCCCGTGAAAAAGGTTGTAAAAAAACAGGCGGGTTCAGCCTTAATGCGTGATCTTGAGTTAGCCAAGCGTATTATTGACGCGATAGTAAAGGCCGTTGATGTCCCGGTGACTTTAAAAATGCGGATGGGGTGGGATGATGCAAGTCTGAATGCGCCCGAGTTGGCGCAGGTTTCTGAAGAGTGTGGCGTGCAACTTTTGACAGTTCATGGCCGGACACGCTCTCAATTCTACAATGGAGTAGCGGACTGGGCTTTCGTAAAGAACGTTGTTAAGTCCGTAAAATTACCTGTAATTGTTAATGGGGACATTCGAAACTATAACGATGTGGATAATGCATTAAAACTGTCGGGTGCGGCGGGCGTAATGATAGGGCGTGGTGCGGCGGGACGACCTTGGTTTCCGGGACAAGTCATGCACTATCTGGCAACAGGAGAACGTCTAACAGAACCACCTCCTGCTATGCGGGGCGAAATTTTAGCACACCATATAAGAGAGTTGTTATGCCATTTTGGTGATTATCGAGGGCTTCGAATTGCCCGAAAACATATTGAATGGTATAGCAAACAAATTGGTGACGCAACTTTATTTTCACGTAAAATCAATCAGTTAGAGAGTGTTTCGGAGGTATTATCTGAGATTAATAGGTATTTTCGCGTTGACACCTGTAATGTAAATGATGTCTTCGCTTGAAAAGGCCCATTGCGAAGGCTTTGAAGGTCTGAATGCGCTCTCCGCGTTACCTTTTGCTATATTAGTGGTCAATCGAAAAACTCGCATCTGTTTTTTAAACGATGCGGTTGAACAACTATTTGAACAAGGTGCACATCATCTCTTAGGAAAATACCTCACAGATCTTTTTGAAAAAAATAGCCCTATCTGTTCGCTTGTTTTACAGGCATACCAAAACCAGGTGAGCGTTGTAGAATATGATGTTACTTTAGGTTTGACGGGAAATCGGAACAGAAATGTTTCTATCACCGCGGCTCCTGTTATGGAAGAGCCGGAGTTTATGGTCTTGTCAGTGCATGAGGAGTCTAACGCGCGGCGAATACACAATCACAATTCCCAACGAAATGCCGCTCGTTCAGTAACAGGGCTTGCAGCTCTTTTGGCACACGAAGTCAAAAATCCACTCTCTGGGATTCGAGGTGCTGCTCAATTGCTGGAAGCAGCCGTGACCGAGGATGATCGTAATCTCACCAGACTTATTTGTGAAGAAACAGATCGTATTTGTAGCTTAGTCGATAGTATGGAGGTTTTTTCACACCTGGAGATAAAACGTAAAGCTGTAAATATCCACCGGGTTCTTGAACGAGTAAAAAACATCGCAGAAGCTGGTTTTGGAAAAAACGTTAGTTTTATGGAGGAATATGATCCATCGTTGCCACCGGTATGGGGTAATGAAGACCAGTTGATCCAGGTGTTTCTAAACATCGTGAAAAATGCCTGTGAGGCGGTTCCAAAAGGAAATGGTAAGATTGTAATCCGGACCGGTTATCGACATGGTATAAGGCTTTCTGTTCCCGGGGCGGCTCCAAGTATACCAATTCCCTTAACTGTTACAGTTATCGATAACGGATTAGGTATCGGGGATGATGTGGCGTCTAACTTATTTGATCCATTTGTGACCTCTAAGCTTGATGGTACTGGTCTTGGCCTAGCCTTGGTTGCAAAGACGATCAGTGATCACGGGGGCTTAATTGATTTTAACTCTTCTAGCGGAGGAACAGAATTTAATATATGCTTACCCGCTTTTATTGAGTCCTTGGAAGCGAGCCAGGATACGTTGGGACAATAATGGCTGCACCCTCAATATTGATTGCTGACGATGACCGGGCCATACGGACGGTACTTGAACGTGCACTTGAGCGCGAGGGGTATCACGTGAGATTAACTGGGAGCGCTCATACCCTTTGGTCCTGGATTGCTGCCGGTGAAGGCGATTTAGTAATAACTGACGTGGTTATGCCGGATGAAAATGGGCTTGATTTGATTCCACGTGTACGCGAGTTACGGCCAGATCTGAGAGTTATAGTTATGAGCGCACAAAGTACGCTATTAACAGCTGTAAAAGCCAATGAACGTGGTGCCTATGAATATTTGCCAAAACCTTTTGACTTAGATGAGTTGGTTAGTGTCGTTGAGAGAGCGTTGGCGGATCCTGGGGGTATTAACAATATCTCCTCTTTTGACTCGGACAGTCAGTTGCCACTCATTGGTCGGTCCCCTGCAATGCAGAGTATATACCGGAGCCTTGCTCGTTTGATGGCAACTGACCTTACTGTGTTGATTACTGGTGAATCGGGAACTGGAAAAGAGCTCGTTGCACGGGCACTTCATGACTACGGGAAGCGGCGTAATGGGCCTTTTGTAGCATTAAATATGGCGGCCATACCAAGAGATTTGATTGAGGCCGAACTATTCGGATATGAACGTGGTGCGTTTACTGGTGCGGTAACTCGAGGCGTAGGGAGGTTTGAACAAGCACAAAGAGGCACATTATTTTTAGACGAGATAGGCGACATGCCGGTGGATGCTCAAACTAGATTATTACGAGTACTGCAAGATGGTGAGTACACGACGGTAGGTGGTCGGCTGCCAGTAAAAAGTGATGTACGAATTATAGCGGCAACCCATCGTGTGCTGTCCCATCAAGTAAAGAAAGGGAACTTTAGACAGGATTTATATTACCGATTAAATGTTGTTCCGGTTCGAATACCACCTTTGAGAGAGAGGCAGGAGGACATTCCCGAGCTTGTGGAACACTTTTTTGCAAAGGGTGCTGAAAACGGGCTGCCGTTCAAAAGTTTAGAAAAATCTGCGATGAATCTTCTTGTTAGTCATCCCTGGTCAGGGAACGTACGCGAGTTGGAAAATTTAATACAACGGTTGGCAGCACTGTATGTTGAAGAGGTGATTTCGGAAGAAATTGTGAAGAATGAATTAGGTGATGACATTGCTATAGATATTTCAGGTTCTCAGAACGAAACCCTAGAAGACGCAATAGACAGACATTTAACACAAAAGTATTTCAATATAGGAAACACTTTGCCACTTAATGGACTTTACGACAAAGTACGACAGGAGTTTGAAAAACCTTTAATCACCATGACCCTTGCCGCAACGCGCGGTAATCAAATAAAGGCCTCAGAAATATTAGGATTAAATAGAAATACTTTGAGGAAGAAAATCCGTGAGCTTGATATCGAGATCACCCGAGGCTGATCCTAAATCGTTTGAATTGTTGCGACGGGTGTCGGGATGATAAGAAAAACCCAGTTTCCACCGCAACAGATCGTTGATATTTTGCGGGCTTTAAAAGGATCCATGACGTTTGGGCAATTGATAGCGTGGGGTCGAAGGCATAATTTAGCCCGAAAATTTGCATTAGCGTTGACGGTGGCAGCGCTCGGGAGTGCGTTTGCGACGTATGCTGCTATGACAGGGTCGTCTCCCCTTGGCGGTCATCCACACACGGTTTTAATTCTCCTCCAGATTGACCTGGTCTTATTTCTTATTCTTGGTCTGGTTGTCGCAAGGAATCTAGTACGCTTATGGACCGAACGACGTCGAGGTCAGGTTGGCTCACGGCTTCACACCCGGTTAGTGGTTTTGTTTAGTTTAATTGCACTGGCGCCAGCTGTAATTGTGTCGGGGTTTTCAGCAGTATTTTTTAATTTTGGAATGGAAACCTGGTTCAGTGAAAGAGTTAGGACGGCAATTATCGAATCACACGCGGTCGCCGAAGCTTATCTGCAAGAACATCAGCAAGTGATAAGGGGTGACTTATTAGCAATGGCGAGGGATCTGGATCGAAATTTGTCACTTTTGGCAGAAAACCCCCGTCAATTTTCACGAGTACTGAAAACGCAAGGGTTGGTCCGTGATCTCAGTGAAATATATGTTTTTGATGGGAGTGGCAGGGTATTAGCAAAGTGGAGTCTTGGGTTTGTTTTAGAGCAGGAACCAGTATCACGGGACGTTATGGAACGTGCACGCGGAGGGGATGTTGTTCTATTAACGAGTCAAAAGGATGACCGGCTTAGAGCGATCGTGAAGATGGACCGTCTCGTGGACACGTTTTTATATGTTGGGCGTTATGTAGAACCGAAGGTACTGGAACATATTGAAAAAACACAAAGAGCTGCGACGGAATACCGTGAAATAGAAGGTCGAAGGTCTGATATAGAAATTACTTTCGCGATGATTTTTATTCTGGTTGGACTGCTTCTGTTATTTGCTGCAATTTGGGTGGGGCTGGTTTTTGCAACCCGTTTATCCCGACCCATTACTGAACTAGCAGGAGCTGCAGAAAGAGTAAGAAGCGGTGATCTTTCTGTCAGAGTGCCAAATGAAGGCAGCGCAGATGAACTTGGACTACTTAGTCGAGCGTTCAATAGGATGACAGATCAATTAGAGGGTCAGCAGCAAGAATTGATTCAGGCCAACCGCCAGCTTAATGAGCGTCGGCATTTTATAGAAACCGTTCTTGCGGGTGTATCAGCAGGGGTAATTGGGCTTGATAAAGAAGCAAAAATCAATTTGGCGAATAAATCGGCCAGTTCTCTTCTTTCAATTGATCTAGACGAAAAGATTGGTGCGTCGGTCGGCAGTGTTATTCCGGAATTCGAGGAATTGGTCCCAGAGGCATTGGGACGACCCAGTGTTATTGAGGCACAGGTATTGGTGGGTGTTGAGGGACAATCTAGAACCCTATTTGTGCGTTTAGCGGCTGACAGGGTAGACTCTCAAGTGTTGGGTCTCGTTGTTACCTTTGATGACATAACAGAACTAATGGCGGCTCAAAGGAAAGCGGCATGGTCCGATGTAGCTCGCCGAATAGCGCACGAAATCAAAAATCCGTTGACGCCAATTCAACTATCTGCAGAGCGGCTGCGCCGTAAATACCTAGATGAGGTTAAGTCAGACCCAGAAACGTTTTCAAATTGTACCGACACGATTATTAGGCAGGTTGGTGATATAGGACGTATGGTCGACGAATTTTCTGACTTTGCTAGAATGCCGCGACCAAGAATGGAAAAAACCGATCTGGGAACTATTTGTCAGCGGGCATTAATTCTTCACAGAAATGCTCATCCGGAAATCAGGTTTAGGTCGGAAATAGAAAACGACCCGATAACAGTATCGGCTGATGGACATCAGATATCCCAAGTCCTTACCAACTTAATTCAGAACTCTATAGACGCGATAGACGGTAGGGAACCATCGAAGTCTGTACCGTTTTCATCGGGGGACATATTTCTTCGGACCTTTGTTGAGGGAGAGAATGTGATTGTGGAAATTACAGATAATGGTAAGGGTTTGCCGGTCGAAAAAAGAGATAAATTAACTGAGCCATATGTCACGACGAGAGCAAAGGGGACAGGTCTGGGTTTAGCGATCGTAAAGACAATCCTTGAAGATCACGGAGGAAGCCTCGAGTTGACAGGACGAACGACTGTTTATGGGACAGTAGCAACGGTGAAGCTCCCAATATATTCGGATAGTAATAAATCATCAGGCAACTTTACGGACGGAATAGTATATGACAACTGATATTTTGGTCGTTGATGATGAAGAGGATATTCGTTCCCTTATTTCAGAGATTCTTTCGGACGAAGGGTTTCATTGTCGCGTCGCGGGTGACAGTTCTGAAGCTCTTTCTGCGATTGCGGAGAAACGACCAGATCTTGTAGTGCTTGATATTTGGCTTGAGGCGAGTGAATTAGATGGTATGCAAATGTTACAGACAATCAAAGGTAGTAAAGCATTTGTTCCAATTATTATGATTAGTGGGCATGGGAATGTTGAGACGGCGGTGAACTCAATAAAGCTAGGGGCATACGATTTTATTGAAAAACCATTTAAAGCGGATCGTTTGCTCTTAACAATTAGACGAGCGCTAGAAGCTTCCCAACTTCACATGGAAAACAGTGAATTGCGTCGACGTATTGGTCATTCTGCCGAAATGGTGTGCGTTTCAACTTCTATGAAACAATTACAGTCAGCACTTGAAAAAGTTGCACCGACAGATAGCCGTGTTCTTATATCTGGGCCAGCTGGTGTCGGAAAGGAGGTCTACGCCAGACAACTTCACGCTCATTCAAATCGTTCAGAAAGACCGTTTATTGTTTTAAACTGTGTCGGAATGAATGCAGATAGACTGGAAATAGAATTATTTGGTGAGGAGAGACATAATGGAATAACAAGGGCGGGAATTTTAGAAGAGGCCGATGGAGGTACTTTGTTATTGGACGAAGTAAGCTATATGCCGCTTGAGGCGCAGGGAAAGTTTGTTCGTCTTCTACAAGAACAAACGTTTAACAGGGTTGGTGGCGAACAACCGATCCAGGTCGATGTTCGAGTTATAGCGTCGACCAACCAGGATATGCAGGCGGAGATGGTCGCGGGCAATTTTCGCCAAGACTTGTTCTATCGTCTTAACGTAGTTCCAATTCAGATTTTGCCTTTGAAAGAACGCCCAGATGATATTCCGGTGTTGGTCCAGCATTTTATGCAACGGTCTGCTGAGATCTCTGGCGTCTCTCCGCGTCAACTTTCTGAGGAAGCCATGGCTGTTTTTCAGGCACATGAATGGCCGGGTAACGTCCGGCAACTCCAAAACGCTGTAGAGTGGATTTTAATAATGGCTCCTGGTCAAACTGATGAACCGGTATCAGTCGAAAACCTACCACCTGATGTTGGAAAAGGTGAAACGGGGGCTCTCGGTTGGGAAAAAAGTGCTAAAATAATGGCGTTACCACTTAGAGAAGCCCGAGAAAATTTTGAAAGACAATATCTCTTGGCACAAGTTTCACGGTTTGGGGGAAACGTTTCAAGGACGGCTGAATTTATCGGTATGGAGCGGTCTGCATTGCATAGAAAATTGAAAATACTTGGGTTGGGGGCGTCAAATGATACGGAGTCGTCAGACGCCATCATAGCTAGATAGGCGGGTCTCGTTTAATGAAAGCAATAGTCTGTGGTGCTGGACAAGTTGGTTATCATATAGCTCGGCAACTTTCTATAGAGGATCACGATATAACGGTCGTGGACTCGTCAGGTGAAAATATTCGACGCGTAAGCGACACTCTAGATGTCCAAACAATACAGGGCTTTGCGTCAGATCCCGATGTTCAGGAGCGAGCAAGTGCTTCGGATTCTGATATGCTGATCGCGGTAACACAATCTGATGAAGTAAATATGGTCGCTTGTCAGGTAGCACATTCTCTTTTCAAAGTACCAATGAAGCTGGCAAGGGTTCGTAACCAAACTTATTTGCAGCCAATTTGGGCTGATTTGTTCACTCGAGAAAATCTGCCCATCGATGTAATAATTTCTCCGGAGCTTGAGGTGGCACGGGCAATCTCACGCGATCTAGTAGTGCCGGGTGCTTTTGATACTATTCCAATGGTGGACGGCAAAGTTCGATTGATTGGTGTACGGTGTAATGACGATTGTCCGGTAATAAATACACCTTTACGCCAACTCACGGGTGTTTTCCCAGACCTGCATATAGTCGTAGTTGGAATAATTCGGGATGGGCAAGCAATAGTAACGAGCGCTGATGAACAAATGTTGGCCGGTGATGACGTTTATTTTGTTTCCGATAACGAGCATGTCGTGCGCGCGATGACAATATTTGGGCATGAAGAACGAAAAGCACGAAGGATTATAATCGCGGGCGGCGGCAATGTTGGCGTTTTTAAGCAAATCGTAGGCGACAAAACGGTCGTTGT
>CAYPNT010000037.1:0-5179 GCA_964412235.1 uncultured Rhodospirillaceae bacterium | reverse complement strand
ATTAGGGATGAGCACCCAGGAGTAAACGCGCGTATTATAGAATCAAATAAAGAAGGCGCGGAACTTGCGGCGCAGGATTTGCCCGACATTACTGTAATAAATGGGAATGCGTTGGAACCCGCAATTTTGGAGGAAGCCGGTGTAGGCGTTACGGAGGCCATAGTTGCTGTTACTAATGATGACGAGACTAACATATTAGGGTCCTTGCTCGCGAAAAGACATGGCGCAAAAAGGGCTATTGCACTTGTAAATAATATTAACTATTCGCCTTTAGTAACGACCCTGGGGGTTGACGCAGTAATAAGCCCGCGAGCAATAACAGCATCAACAATTCTTCAACATGTCCGGAGAGGGAGAATTCGTGCAGTATACTCTTTAGGAGAAGAACTTGGTGAGTTGATGGAGGCTGAGATTCTGGAAACGTCTAGCCTGGTGGGTAGGCAAATCCAAAATATGGAATTACCCGATGGAGTGATGTTTGGCGCCATTGTAAGGGGTGACCAAGTAATAACTCCTAGGAGCACTACAGTCGTTGCGAAAGGTGACAGGGTGGTGATTTTTGTACCCCCATCAGCGGTCAGGGAAATTGAGAGGCTATTTGCGGTGAGCCTGGAATTTTTTTGATTTCGCGACTAAGTTTATTGCTCTATTTGAAAATAAAATCTTTTCCAAGGAACGATTGCTAGGCTGCTGATTTGAAAAGCATAAAAATTAGTTTTTCTTGATGCGATTGTATTTTTATTTCGATTTAAAGAATATGCAGATATATCGTGGACAGAGTAATTGTCATGATAAATTTTGGTTTCAAAAAGAAGGCCATGCGGAGTAATGGATAAAGTATTGCCTAAAGCTGTCCTATTCGACTGGGACGGTACTTTAGTAAATAGCTGGCCCACTATTCACGAGAGTATGAATGTAACCTTAGAAAAGATGGGACACAAACCCTGGACCTTAGAACAAACTATGGCACGGGCACGAAAGTCTCTGAGGGACGCTTTCCCGGTTCTTTTTGGGGATCGTTGGGAGGAGGCGCGAGAAATTTTTTACGTCGCGTATCGTTCAATTCACTTGGATCAGGTAGAAAAAATTGACGGTGCTGATGATCTTATTCGGTTTTTTTCCAATCGAGGGTGTCATTTGGCAGTAGTAAGCAATAAATCGGGACGGCACTTGCGGGCAGAATCTAAAAAATTATTTTGGGATAAATATTTTGCTGGATATCTTGTGGGTTCCGGGGATGCGGTCAGAGATAAACCGGCTGCGGACCCAGTGCATCTCGCTTTGAAAAAGACTGGAATATCGCCAAGTAAAGAGGTCTGGTTTATCGGGGATACATGGGTAGATATAGCTTGTGGTCTGGCATCGGGTTGTTTCACCATTTTGCTTGGTAACAATGATAAGGGTGCCGTTGAATATAATGAACATTACCCACATGAAAGTTATGGGACTTGCAAAGATTTGTTCGAGGTTGTCAAACAATTTTAAGGTTCCACATATGCTTTGTTGGATATTACAGTGTATCTAGTTTTTACAGATGTTTGGGATATGATGAATGTAAAATAAAGATAATCAATAATAGGGTGGAATAATGTCTTCAGAAAAAAACCAAAATCTACAGGACGTTTTCTTAAATCAACTTCGAAAGCAAAAAACCCCAGTTACTGTTTTTCTGGTAAACGGTGTTAAGTTACAAGGGATAATCACATGGTTTGATAACTTTTGTATCCTTTTGCGCCGGGATGGACATTCTCAATTAGTATATAAGCATGCCATTTCTACGGTAATGCCAGTGACGCCCATATCGTTGTATGATGATGAAGATGATAGAGAAGAAGGTTCGGAAAGTTAATTTTATAGTTGAGAATGAAGTGTCAGGTATACCCAATTGGGAACTGTAGCTTTTGTAATTCACCCATTTCTTAAAGCTCAGAGAACTAAGGGTCGTTCAATTGGGTCGAAGCTAGAAGAATTAGTTGGCCTTGCTGGTGCAATTAATTTGGATGTTAGATTGCAGGAAGCGATCCCAATAACTCGGATAAATTCAGGAACCTATTTTGGAAAGGGAGTAGTTGAACGCATCCGCAAAATGGTTGCTGATAGTAAGATTGACGTCGTTTGCATAGATACGGCTATATCTCCTGTTCAACAACGCAGCCTGGAAACAACCGTTAACGCAAAGGTTATCGATAGAACTGGGTTGATCCTTGAAATATTTGGTGAGCGAGCGGTTACGAAAGAAGGAACTCTTCAGGTGGAGTTAGCGCATTTGCAGTATCAACGGAGTCGGTTGGTTCGTACGTGGACGCACCTCGAACGGCAGCGTGGAGGTGTGGGGTTCCTTGGCGGCCCAGGAGAAACCCAGATAGAAGCTGATCGTCGGATAATTTCTAATAGAATTAGTAGAATTGAAAAGGAACTTCAGACGGTCAAGAAGACACGAAAGCTGCACCGTACCGCACGCGGGCGTGTCCCATATCCTATTGCCGCATTGGTAGGATATACCAACGCAGGAAAGTCAACGCTATTTAATACTTTGACGAATTCAAAGGAATTAGCAAAGGATCTGTTGTTTGCAACATTAGATCCAAAAATGCGTCAGTTAAAGTTACCTTCGGGTCGTTCTATCATTTTATCAGATACGGTTGGATTTGTGTCCGAATTACCGACAATGCTCATTGCGTCGTTTCGGGCGACGTTGGAGGAGGTGATAGGGGCTGATCTTATCATTCATGTGAGAGATATATCTCATCCCGATACGGAAGCTCAGAAACAAGATGTTTTGCAGGTTTTAGGTGAACTCGGTGTCGATGTCGCAAATGATCAAAAGTTTATAGAAGTATTAAATAAGATAGATTGCCTTGAAAAAGACGAACGTTTGAGAATTGAAAATACGGCAATGCGTAATAAGCATGTTATACCGTTGTCTGCGAAGACCGGAGAAAATGCAGGTTGGTTTGTTCATGAAGTTGAGGAATTGCTACTTTCCGAAAAAACTGTTGTCACCCTCAAACTTCCCCATATTGAAGGAAAACGCATCGCTTGGTTGTATCGTAATGCCGAAGTGCTTGAACGAAAGGATCAAGCCGATTATGCGGAATTCCGTGTTTTGATTGTTTCGCAGGAATTAGAGCGTTTTCGAAAGAATTTTAATAATTTATAAAAACTTTGTGTGTCTACCTTGACACCCAATAAGACAATACCTATATGTCTGGCACTCGTTAGCCGTGAGTGCTAGCGAAAAAAAATGTTGTGAATCAATAATTTAAGGAGAAGGGGTCGATGGGAATCAGACCTTTGCATGACCGCGTAATGGTTGAACCGCTTGGTGCTGAAGAAAAAACAGCGGGCGGTATAATAATTCCGGACACTGCTCAAGAAAAACCCCAAGAGGGAAAGGTCGTTGCCGTAGGTAATGGCGCTCGGGGTGACGACGGGCAGGTTCAGGCACTCGACGTTAAAAAGGGAGACAAGATCCTTTATGGAAAATGGTCGGGTACGGAAGTTAAAGTAGATGGTAAGGACCTTCTAATAATGAAGGAATCTGACATCATGGGAATAATCGAGTAGGAGCACTTAAGAAATGGCTGCTAAAGACGTAAAATTTGAAGGCGATGCCCGCGCTAGAATGCAAAAGGGCGTCGATACATTGGCGGATGCTGTCAAGGTAACGCTCGGTCCGAAAGGTCGAAATGTTGTTCTTGATAAAGCATTTGGCGCACCACGTATCACTAAGGACGGAGTGACGGTTGCCAAGGAAATCGAACTGGATGACAAGTTCGAGAACATGGGTGCCCAGATGGTGCGCGAAGTTGCATCCAAGACCAACGACGAGGCTGGCGATGGAACCACCACTGCGACCCTTCTCGCACAGACCATTGTCCGTGAAGGCTGTAAAGCCGTTGCTGCCGGTATGAATCCAATGGATCTTAAGCGCGGTGTTGACACCGCGGTTGAGGCCGTTATGGAGGAACTTCGCAAAAAATCGAAGAAAGTATCATCTGACGAAGAGGTATCTCAAGTTGGTACGGTTTCAGCGAATGGCGAGAGCGAAATCGGTGATATGATTTCGGACGCAATGCAGAAAGTCGGTAAAGAGGGTGTGATCACAGTTGAGGAAGCCAAATCTATGGCAACCGAGCTGGAAGTTGTTGAAGGAATGCAGTTTGATCGTGGCTATATTTCTCCATATTTCGTTACGAATGCCGAGAAAATGTTTGCCGACCTAGAGGATCCTTATATTCTCCTGCACGAGAAAAAGCTCTCTGGATTACAGGCAATGTTGCCACTGCTTGAATCCGTGGTGCAGTCTACCCGGCCGTTATTGATCATTGCGGAAGATGTCGAAGGCGAGGCATTGGCCACTTTGGTTGTTAACAAGTTACGCGGTGGCCTTAAGATCGCTGCCGTCAAGGCTCCAGGTTTTGGTGATCGTCGCAAGGCAATGCTGGAAGATATCGCAATATTAACCGGTGGGCAGGTAGTCAGTGAGGATCTTGGTATTAAGCTTGAGAACGTTACGCTCGACATGCTTGGCACTGCGAAGAAGATCGCGATCACGAAAGAAGAAACTACCATTGTTAATGGTGCTGGCAAAAAAAGCGATATTCAGGGCCGCTGTAACCAAATCCGTCAGCAGGTTGACGAAACCAGCTCTGACTATGACCGGGAGAAGCTTCAGGAACGTCTCGCCAAGCTTGCCGGCGGTGTTGCGGTAATTCGCGTCGGTGGCTCGACGGAAGTCGAAGTCAAGGAAAAGCGTGATCGTGTTGAAGATGCGATGAACTCTACCCGCGCCGCCGTTGAAGAGGGCATTGTTGCCGGTGGTGGTACTGCTCTTCTGCGTGCCGGGAGGGTGCTCGACAAACTCAACCTCGATAACCCTGATCAAAGTGTAGGTGTTGAGATAGTGCGTAAAGCGCTGCAGGCACCGGTGCGCCAGATTGCTGAAAATGCTGGTGTCGAGGGTTCAATTGTTGTTGGCAAGCTCTTGGAAAACAAGGCAGCCAACTTTGGTTACAATGCCGCCACCAATAAATATGAAGATCTCGTCAAATCAGGCGTGATTGATCCTGTCAAGGTGGTTAGAACCGCGCTTCGAGATGCAGCTTCAGTCGCAGGTCTTCAGATTACAACCGAAGCAATGGTTGCAGAAAAGCCAGAAGAAAAGGCAGCAGCGATG
>CAYPNT010000036.1:2946-25842 GCA_964412235.1 uncultured Rhodospirillaceae bacterium | reverse complement strand
GGTATCAGAAGCTTCGCGGTTTTGCGCGTTGGACCTTATTCTATCCGTCAGCCATGCTTATTTGTTTAGCTATACCAATGTCTATGATGCAGGGCTCAGTTCGTCCCATTTTAGCGGTTTTTATGGTCGTTTTTGCGGCATGGTTTATCTGGCGGCACTGGCGAGCCGGTTGGGCTCTTCATCCACCAGAAGAACGAGGACTAGAAAACTAATACCGTAAACCTGTAATTCACCACACGCCCAAACGAGTTATTTAAGTTCTTTATAGTTTTGCGCTTTAGCCCTAATTCCTGAGAGGGTGTTTGTGGGGAGTACTGCGTCCGGGTCTACCACCAGTTCGATCAATGCAGGTCCTTCAACCGAACGGCAGCGCTCAAAAGCACTGTGGAATTCGTCAGTTGCAGTTACTGTTTCTCCGTGGGCGCCATACGAACGAGCCAATGCTGCAAAATCCGGATTAACAAGGTCTGTTCCGGACTTCCTATTTGGGTAATACGTTTCTTGATGCATCCGTATCGTTCCATACATTCCGTTGTTTATAACAATAAATATAACATTCACGTTCTGCTGCACCGCCGTACCGATTTCCTGTCCGTTCATTTGGAAGCATCCGTCACCGTTGAACGATACCACAATACGGTCTCGATGGCAGATACCAGCGGAAACGCCTGACGGCACCCCGTATCCCATAGCGCCTGACTGCGGAGCTAACTGAGTTCCATAACCCTTATAGCGAAAGAAACGATGTATCCACACGGTATAATTACCCGCGCCATTTGTGATAATTGCGTCCTCAGGTAAGTTATCGCTCAGCCAGCCCACAATTTTTGAGTAATTCAGTTTCCCGGGCATTTCCCCCGGCGTTGAATAATCCAAATATTCTTTGTGAGCACTTGTTTTATGCTCTTGCCATTTGATGGGTACGGGATCCATCTCTTTAGCGGCTGAACAAAACTCAGCCATCCCAGAATTGATACCGAGGTCTGCTTGATAAACTTTACTCAATTCCTCTGCGCCGGCACTGATGTGGATTAAAGTCTGCCTCGGTTTCGGAAATGTTAAGTATGTATATCCCCCAGTTATGATCTCCCCAAGCTGAGCGCCGAGAACTATTAATAGGTCTGCATCGTCAAGGCGCTGTTTGAGTTTCGGATTGACCCCAAGGCCAATGACACCCGCATAGTTGGGGTGTCGATTATCAACAATATCTTGTCTTCGGTATGTTCCCGCCAAGGGCAGATCATTTTTTTCCGAAAATAATAACAGGTCACGGCAAGCATCCTGCGACCATCCTCCCCCACCTACGAGCAGGAGAGGTTTGTTTGCCCTGGCTAGAAGTTCGCGAACTTGCTCCATATCCTTCGGACTCGGATAGGCTTGGCTCGCGTTATATTTATGGCCGTCTTCGATAGCCGTACGTTCTGTCTGCATATCTTCTGGGAGCGCTAGTACAACAGGGCCTGGTCTGCCGGAGCACGCTACGTGAAACGCGCGGCTCACCATTTCTGGAATACGAGCAGGATTATCTATTTGAGCCACCCATTTTGTCATTTCTCCAAACATCCGGCGGTAGTCAACTTCCTGGAATGCTTCGCGTTCCGCCATATCCCGTGCGACCTGGCCTACAAATAGGATAAGCGGAGTGGAATCCTGTTTTGCTGTATGTATTCCCACGGACGCGTTCGTTGCGCCAGGGCCCCTCGTTACAAAGCCTATACCCGGCTTTCCAGTCATCTTACCCCATGCTTCAGCCATATTGCTAACACCGCCTTCCTGGCGGCAAACGACCAGGTTGATTTGTTCCTGGACGTCGTGAAAGGCGTCTAAGGTAGCAAGGTAACTTTCGCCCGGTACGCAAAACACGGTGTCCACTCCATGGAGGCGGAGACAGTCTACGAGTATTTGACCGCCGGTACGAAGGTTTGAAGGAGTTGAATTTTGCATGGGCTATATCTCGATGAAGTGATCTAGAAAAATAGTATATTTTTGCCGCTTGGGTTTATCATTATCTTCCTCATTAATATAGGAAATTGAAGATTTTCCCTTTAGAGTCCGCGGGAGGATCATCACTCGATAAAAGCAGGCTACATCATCATCGGGCGCCCATGCTTTGACCGGTTCTGGACCTGCCTCAAACCATGCGTCCCCCATAGCAATTTCATGAGTGACCCCGCCAGTCTCAACCGAAAAAGCACCTTCGATTAGACATCTGATACCTGGGCCCTGGTGCACATGGGGATACGCTATGCCGGAAGGTGGAATGTCGACGCGGTCACCGCGCAAAAGATAGTGGTCACCGGGCACGAGTGCTATGTCTGCTGTGATTTTTTGTGTGGACGTTACGTTATTGTCGGTTTTAAAATCCTCAATATGTTTGTTTTTGGTGGATACCAGCTCAAACCGAAGTATCTGGGCGCCTTCCTTTCCAGCTAAAATACTAACCGGACTATTTGAGAACCAAGCGGAATTTTGACTGAGCGTTGTCGTTACTGTGTCGGTGGTGATGGATGCAATACCATTCAGGATATAAAAACACCTCGTTGTAGAAGTGTTGTCAGCAATGATGGTAGTATTTTCCGCCAATACATCGGTATAGAGCCGCAAGATATAATCTGCCATTGCTCAAAAACCTCCAGGTTTCCATTCGGCGTATCACAATGCCGCTAGAGCGGCAAGTTGACGGACGGGCTTCGTTGACGTGGACGGGGGCGTGGGTATGATGGCGCGCCAAATAAATTGCCACTTCGGAGCCATTAAGTTGTGAAAAATCATAATGTTAAGGTCTATCCTTCAAAACAAGAGTTAAAACGTGAAGATCAGCTTGCGTGGAAAATCGCCGCAATTGCCAGCGACCCTGTGGCTGTGGAGGACGATGTGGTCGATATGATTATCAATCGGATCATTGATAATGCATCGGTGGCTATAGCTTCGGTTAATCGCGCGCCGGTGGCTAATGCGCGCGCAATGGCAATCTGTCACCCGCGCAATGATGGTGCTACAATATTTGGTTTGTCGCAGAACCAAAAATTTTCCCCAGAATGGGCGGCTTGGGCGAACGGCACTGCCGTTCGAGAGCTTGATTTTCATGACACTTTTCTTGCGGCCGACTACTCCCATCCGGGGGACAATATCCCGCCTACGTTAGCTGTAGCCCAACAGAAGGCCTGCAGCGGGTTTGATCTTATTCGCGGCATTGCTACCGGCTACGAGATTCAGGTCGACTTGGTTAAAGGCATATGTTTACACGAACATAAAATTGATCACATAGCGCATATTGGGCCGTCGGCGGCGGCGGCGATTGGGACATTGCTGCAATTGGATACGGATATTATTTATCAAGCAATACAACAGGGCCTCCATGTTACATGTACTACGCGACAATCTCGAAAAGGGGAAATTTCAAGCTGGAAAGCATATGCCCCCGCACACGCGGGTAAGTTATCTATAGAGGCAGTTGATCGATGCATGCGTGGTGAGGGTGCTCCGTCGCCGATTTACGAGGGCGAGGACGGCGTAATAGCGTGGATGCTTGACGGTCCTGATGCACATTATACGGTTCCACTGCCGGAACCTGGAGAGGCCAAACGTGCAATCCTTGAAACGTATACCAAAGAACATTCAGCGGAGTATCAAAGCCAAGCACTTATTGATTTAGCCCGAAGAATGGGAGTGCTTATTTCTGATTTCGACGCGATTGAAGAGGTCGTTATACACACAAGCCATCACACTCATTTTGTAATTGGAACCGGTGCTGGTGACCCTCAGAAAATGGATCCGAATGCAAGCCGTGAAACACTTGATCATTCTATTATGTATATCTTTGCGGTAGCTTTGCAGGACCAAGCGTGGCACCACGTTAATTCGTATGCGCCCGAACGCGCCCGCCGGCCAGATACCGTGGAGTTATGGCGGAAAATATCCACGGTTGAGGATGCGGAGTGGACAGAACGATACCACGACCCCGATCCACAGAAACGCGCGTTTGGAGGTAGGGTTGTTATTACAATGAAAGATGGTTCTAAATTAGAAGATAAGCTTGCGGTCGCAGACGCGCACCCGGCCGGTTCGCGACCCTTTGCGCGGGCAAATTACATCAATAAGTTTAATATGTTGGTTGAAGGGCTTGTTAGTGATGCGGAACGGGACCGTTTTCTTGATACGGTACAGAAGCTGCCAAATTTGTCTGCTGACGAGTTGTCAGGGCTTAATGTGGAGGTCGACAGTGCAACTTTAGATAGTTCCGTGCGCGACAATAGGGGTATTTTTTAATGTTGTTTGCTGAGAAAACTGCGGCCGAAAAGCGCGCTGCTTTCCGTCGAGATCTAGATACAGGGCGGTTACTGCAATTTCCAGGGGCTCACGCACCAATTGTATCGTTGTTAATACAGGACCAGGGTTTTGACGGGGTGTATATATCGGGCGCGGCACTTTCTGCAGAGTTGGGCCTACCGGATATTGGACTCACGACACTGACGGAGGTGACGGAGCGTGGCCGACAGATAGCGCGGGTTACGGATCTTCCAGCCCTAATCGATATCGATACCGGTTTTGGTGAGCCAATGAGTGCCGCCCGAACCGTTAGAGAACTAGAGGAGTTTGGTCTCGCAGGCTGTCATCTTGAAGACCAAGTAAACCCGAAACGATGTGGGCACCTTGATAATAAAACAATCGTATCTACCAATGAAATGGTAATGAAAATTAGAGCTGCTGCTGATGCAAAGAAGGACCCCAATTTTTTATTGATGGCTCGAACGGATGCGCGTGCGTCTGAGGGTGTAGATGCCACACTAGATCGCGCTAAAGCATACGTCGACGCCGGAGCAGACGCGATCTTTCCTGAGGCGCTACAGAATTTATCGGAATACGAAATGGTTCGTAATGAAATACAAGTGCCCCTACTCGCGAATTTAACTGAGTTCGGCAAGACGCCTTTGTTGACGAAAAAAGAATTAGAAGATCTTGGATATAATATAGCAATTTATCCAGTAACGTCCTTGCGTCTTGCAATGAAGGCGGTAGAGGATGGCTTATCTTGGTTGCAAGAACATGGGACACAAAAAGGCATTATCGATCGTATGCAGACACGCTCGCGTTTGTACGATGTAATTCGGTATGAGGATTATAATCGATTTGACCAGGATATATTTAACTTCTCACTTGACGGGCAGGGAGGTGACTGATGGGGGCAAAGGGCGTAAAGGCAAAAAAGAAAGACAAATCAAAAAAACAGAAAGTCGTAACGCCAATTTATAAGGGTCTAGCCGGTGTGACCGTGGATACGACGTCAGTATCAAAGGTAATGCCAGAGACAAATTCTCTGACTTACCGAGGGTATGCTGTTCAGGATCTCGCCGCTAATTGTAAGTTCGAGGAAGTAGCTTACCTTCTGTGGAACGGAGAGTTGCCTACTAAGAAACAACTACGCAATTTTGCAAATGATGAGCGTCGGCGACGCAATATTTCTCGCGCACATGTGGATGTTATTCGCCAGTACCCGAAACGAGCCCATCCGATGGACACCCTTCGCACCTCTGTAAGCTATTTAGGAACAACAGAGACCGCTTGGGGTGGTGAACACGTGGACAAAGATCTCGATCGTGCAATGAATATGCTCGCAAAAATCCCGACGATGATTGCCACAGATTACCGTTTTCGTAAGGGACTTAGGCGAAAAACACCGCGGAAAGACTTGTCAATATCTGAAAACTTTTTCTACATGTGTTTTGGGAAGGTTCCGGCGAAGGAAGTAATCCGAGCCTTTGATATTTCGATGATTCTGTACGCCGAACACAGTTTCAATGCCTCAACTTTTACTGCTCGAGTTATCACTTCGTCTCGGTCAGATATTTATAGTGCTGTAACCGGGGGTATTGGTTCTTTGAAGGGGCCTCTGCACGGCGGTGCTAACGAAGCGGTTATGCACAATCTTATTGAAATCGGTTTGCCGGCTCGGGCAGAAAAGTGGTTGCGAGATAAACAAGCAGCGAAACAGCTGGTTATGGGGTTTGGGCACCGCGTCTATAAGCAAGGGGATTCTCGTGTCCCAACTATGCGAGCCGCCCTTGAGGATCTTGCAAAGTGGAAAGGCGATCAAAAGTGGCTCGAGATATCAGATATTTTGCAAGAAATAATGGTTAATGAGAAGGGTATTTATCCCAATCTCGACTTTCCGGCTGGGCCCGCATACTACTTAATGGGTTTTGAAATTGACATGTACACCCCAATTTTTGTGATGAGCCGAATTACGGGTTGGGCTGCACACGTACTTGAGCAAAACGCCAGCAATAGTCTCATTCGCCCGCTCAGCGCCTACGGTGGACCTAAGCAGAGAAAATTCAAGGTAATTTCAAAACGTTGAGAAACCCCAAACGAGTTGTCTTATTTGAGTAATTGTTGCTCGTAGTGTCCGCGTCTAAGGAGATATATAGCGGCGGCAATGATCGTTAGTGTGCCGGCTATCGACCAAGGATCGGGGAGTTCAGAAAAGACTAGATATCCGAGTAAAGCGGCGACGGGTAAGCGCATAAAATCGAAAGGCGCAACAATGCTAACTTCTCCTGCGTCATAGGCCCGGGCAAGAAAGTCTTGGCCCGCAGCGCCGAGAACGCCCGCGACTAGGAGCCACATTGTTTGGAAGAAGGTGGGTGTTTCCCAAGCGATGGCGGCCGGTGGCACTAAAATGAGCGTCCCAAATAGCATGAAATAAAATACAATCCGCGTCGGTGGCTCGCTTGAGGATAACGACTTCATGGATATCATTGCGGTGGAAGTTAAGAGGGCACTAAGCAACGCTAAAAGCATAGCTGGCTCTATCCCAATGTGCGGCTTAATAATCATAACCACGCCGCCAAAACCAACGATTGTGGCGATTATTCGACGCCCTCTAATAATTTCCTTCAACACAATTGCGCCAATTAGAATTGACCAGAAGGGAGAGGTAAAAGCCAAGACCATCGCGTCTGCGAGAATTAGATGTTCAAGTGCGAAAACGACACAGACAAATGCTGTGATGCCACAAAATGACCTCAAGAAATGGAGGCGTAAACGGTTACTGCGGACGCCAGGAAATCCAACCTTGCAAAGCCATGGAAAAAGCATACATAACGCAAAAAATGTTCTCGCGATCGCAACAACGAACACGGGTAACTCAGTCGCCATTTCCTTAATAATAACAAACATCGTTGTTAACGTTGTTACTGCAAGGAGCATCCATAGGATGCCACGAACATTATTAAGGGTAGGGCGGTAAGTTTGGCCCTCTTTGCTATTCATTATAAAGCTTTCGCGGAGGAAATAGGCAGACTGCCTTAGTAGGAGTTCCCTAACAGAGAGTGCTTATTGTTTCAACTTTCCCTCTTTCGGTATCTATATTGTTGATAAATCGTTATTTTTGTGGGGGATAGGAAGGAAGACAAACGTTGAGGATACTATTCATAACGTCAACGCGGATTGGGGATGCGGTTTTGTCGTCGGGCGCTATTTCGTATCTGGTGGATCAATTTCCGAATGCACGGCTTACCATCGTATGTGGTGCACCGGCGGCCCCGATTTTTGAATCTATACCGGAGCTAGATCGTTTAATTATCGTGAGGAAAAAGCCTTTCCACCTTCACTGGGTTTCAATTTGGTTGGCATGTTTTTGCACACGGTGGGATCAGGTTTACGATCTCCGTGGTTCATTACTTTGCAAATTTCTTTTCGCCGACCGGAGGATTATCGGAAAGTATCGGGATGATTCCGTGCACCGCGTGGACGAGCTTGCAAAGTTACTCAATGTTTTTCCTGCGCCGGAGCCGCGACTTTGGTTGTCCGACCGAGTTGAGGCTCAGGCGGAAAAACTGATGCCAGAAAATATACCCGTTTTGGCTATCGGACCGACGGCTAACTGGGGTGCAAAGCAATGGCCCGCGAACCGGTTTGCAGAATTAGTAAAGAGGGTAATAGAGCCAACTGGATTATTACCTGGAGCCCATGTAGCGGTTCTCGGCGCGGAAAATGAAAGGCAAATGGCTGCGCAACTCTTAGAGGAAATTCCGATTGACCGAAGGATTGATTTGATTGGTAAACCGCTTCAGGTGGCGGCCGCGTGCATTCGTCGTTCGGCGCTGTATGTCGGCAACGATTCCGGACTGATGCATATTGCTGCCGCTTCTCAGACACCTACATTAGGATTGTTTGGGCCTTCCTCTGAGGTTAGGTATGGGCCGCGAGGAAAATCGGTTGCGGCGGTACGAACGTCGGAAAGTTTCGAAGAGCTGGTGCTGGCACCGGATTTTAATCATCTTAGTGCCTATACTTTAATGTCTGGATTGAGCGTGGATGCTGTTTATCAGGCACTTGCTAAACTTTACACAAGTGTAAAAAATGGCTCCGAAAGGAGCGTTAGTTGATAAAAACAGACATTGCTGCCGACGCTCGTCGTGAAACTCGGCGTGAAGAAATTTTGAGAGCCGCGAAAGATCTATTTCATCAACGCGGCTACGCGAATACCTCCCTCGATGATATCGCGCGCGCCGTCGGTATAAAACGCGAGGGCCTTTACTACTATTTTCCTAATCGGACACAAATACTTATAGAAATTATTAAACCTCTTGGCCTGCAACTCCGTGATAGGGTTAAAGAAATATTAAATAGTGCCGGGAGCCCGCAGGAGAAGATACGACAGACTGTAGAAAATCATTTGATGCGCTTTGAAAACCGCTTTGCGGAATCGAAGATTACGCTTCGCGACGACTATTTTAGCGAAAATGAATTAGTACTTGCAGAGATGGGACCAATTTGGGACGAGTATGAGCGTCTTTGGATAGCCATTATCGTTGAAGGTCAAGAACAAGGTGTTTTCGATGGGTCCCTTGATCCCCGCCTCGCACATCTGGGCATTTTGGGGCTCTGTAATTGGGTTGCGCGTTGGTATGTGCCCAATCAATCGCTACCTGTGCCGGAATTAATAAACATGTATAACAAGATAATTTTACGCGGACTGGGCGCAAACTAAGCGGCCAATGCTTCGGCTGCTGGTACAAAAACATGTTCCTGTGCTTTCGCTACTGCCTCGTAAGTGATCTTGCCTGAGTGAACGTTCAAGCCCGCCATCAAATGGCCATCAGAAAGCATTGCGTCAATAATCCCCATATTTGCAATCCGAAGGACAAAGGGCAAAGTCGCGTTGTTAAGGGCTATAGTAGATGTCCGAGCTACTGCTCCAGGCATGTTAGCAACACAATAATGGACTACCTCGTCTACCACGTAAGTCGGCGCGTCATGTGTTGTGGGTCGGCTCGTTTCGAAACAGCCGCCTTGATCAATTGCGACGTCTACGATGACAGCCCCGCGCTTCATATTCCTTACCATTTTCTCAGTTACTAGTTTTGGTGCTTCTGCACCAGGGACGAGCACGGCACCGATGACCAAATCGGCATTAATAATTTCCTCCTCAATATTTGTTTGGTTTGAGAAACGGGTAGTAATGAGGCTTTTATATTGCGCGTCAATTTCTGCGAGACGATGGATGTCGCGGTCGATTACGGTGACGTCACCACCCATTCCAGTCGCCACGAAAATAGCATTGCTGCCAACGACGCCGCCGCCGATGACGGCCACTTTCGCCGGCGTGACCCCTGGCACACCACCGAGTAAAACGCCACGCCCCTGGTGGGCTATTTCTAAACAAGTAGCACCCGCCTGCACGGCCATGCGCCCCGCTACTTGGCTCATGGGCGCAAGTAGCGGCAGACCGCCCCTGTCGTCGGTTACCGTTTCGTATGCGATGCACGAGGAGCCGCTATCCATTAGTCCCCTCGTTTGCTTCGGATCGGGTGCAAGATGGAGGTAAGTAAATAAGATTTGCTTATCCCTTAACAACATAATTTCTGATGGTTGCGGTTCCTTGACTTTGACGATCATGTCGGTACCGCTGAAAACCTCAGCTGCGGTGGATACGATCTTAGCCCCCGCCGCCTCGTATTCGGCGTCGTCAAAACCAATAGTATGTCCGGCATTGTGTTCTACTGTGACTTGGTGACCCTGAGACACGGTTTCTCTTACGCTTCCAGGCGTCATGCCAACCCTGTTTTCGTACGTCTTAACCTCTCGGGGTATTCCGATATGCATTTGTGTTACTCCAGTTAGATACAGAAATTGAATTTAGGGAAAAAACCGTGATAGGCAATTACAAAAACCTATAACCGAAGTAAATATATATTATTGCGGTATCCTAGTTGGTAGTTAAGTTATCGAAACAAGATTTATTCCATCCTTTAAAGGAAATGCCATGCGTGCCATCGTTGCCCGAACACTTGGTCCACCCGAAAACTTAGTCGTAGAGGAAGTCGAACCATTAATGCCCGGCGTTGGTGAGGTCGTTGTTGATAACAAGGCGGCAGCAATTAATTTTCCAGACCTTTTGGTAATGGAAGGTAAGTACCAATTTAAACCGCCGCTTCCATTTTCACCTGGTAAAGAAGGTGCCGGTGTCATTAAATCCGTGGGTTCCGGTGTGACCCGTCTAAAAATTGGCGACCGGGTTATGGTTCAGGTGGAGTATGGTTCCTACGCTCAAGAGGTGCTCGCGCTTGAGGACGCATGTTACATTATTCCAGATAATCTTTCGTTTGAGGCTGCGGCTGCGATTGGGATTGCCTACCAGACTGCTCATTTCGGACTGGTAGCCCGGGCAAATGTACAAAAGAGTGACAGTGTACTTATTGCTGGAGCTTCCGGCAGTGTTGGCATAGCGGCGCTGCAACTTTCGAGAGCTTGGGGTTGCAATGTTATCGCTGGGTTGACGACGATGGAGAAGGAAGACCTAGCGCGCGAAAATGGTGCTAATCACATTTTGGACCTGTCACGCGAAAATCTCCGGGATGACATCAGGGAGCAGGTCAAGGCGATCACTGGGGGAGGCGTTGATATTGTTTTAGATATGGTGGGTGGGGGAGTTTTCGATGGTTCTATAAGAGCGTTAAATTTTGGCGGTCGTATGGTTGTTGTTGGTTTCACAAGTGGAGTGATCCCCACGTTTAAGGTTAACTACGCTTTGCTTAAAAATATCGCTGTAACCGGGGTTAATTGGGCTGAATATAGAGAACGGGACCCTGAATGGGTGCGACGGGTTCAGTCAGAACTGTTCGACATGGTTGTTGAGGAAAAATTAAATATACCGGTCCAGGCGGTCTATCCGATGGAGAAAGTTGCGGAGGCATGTAAAATTCTCACGGATCGAAAGGTGCGCGGTAAAGTCGTTATAACTATGAACGACTGACCGCTTATTCACCTACCGCTGTTAGGCATCCATTCGGAGACAATCTCTTCATATTCGGGCCGTGCTCGGTCTTTTAACTCTCCAATCGCTGTACCAAGGTATACGAATCCTGAAATTTCATCGCCGGGTTCCGCACCGACTATTTTTTTCACGTTTTCGTCATACGCATACCATTCGGTTAGCCATTGTGCGGCGTAACCCATTGATTGGGCGGCGATTAGCATGGTTTGGCAAGCTGCACCGGAGGATAGAACTTGCTCCCACGCGGGTATTTTGTGATCCCTTTGAACTTTAGAGATAACCGCAATAACAACCGGGGCCCTCGTGAGGCGTTCCCGCTCGATTTCGATCTGTTCTTCAATCGCATCGGGGTTATTTCTTTTATAGGCATCGGCTATTACGTTGCCGATTGTCTCTCGGCCGTCACCACGTATTACTATGAACCGCCACGGTGTTAGGCGCCCGTGGTCCGGTACGCGCATCCCGGCTTCCATAATTTGACGTAATTCTGTGTCGGTTGGGGCAGGTTCTCCCATCATGCGTGCCACCGTTGAACGGCGGGTCGTCAGAAAACCAATGGTATCATTCTCAAGGTTATTTAGTTCTGACATATTTTTATTTCCGTAAAAATTTTTCTAGTTCACTGTATGATTGTTTGCGCGGTCGCGCTCTAGCTGACGCAAGGCTCCGCGTTGGATCTTACCGGTTGCTGTCAATGGTAATTCTTCAACAAATTCTATTTCCCGTGGGTATTTAAATGCAGAAATTTGTGATTTTACAAAATCTTGCAGTTCCGAGACCACTTTTTTTTCTACTGCATCGTTCGATGCGGGTATTACGAAAGCTTTCACAATCTGCCCGCGGTTTTTATCCGGACTACCAACGACTGCAACCTCCTTAACTTTTGGGTGTTCTAAAAGAACCGCTTCAACTTCTAGTCCAGAAACATTATAGCCGCCGGTCAAGATCATGTCGTCTGTGCGGGCTTCATAATATAGATAACCCTCTTCGTCTATTCGGCAAAGGTCACCAGATTTGTTCCAGCCCTCGTGTATGTAGCCGATTTGGCGGTCAATTTGATCTAGGTAACGGCAACCGTTAGGTCCTTTTACGATCATCTGGCCAATCTCGCCCGGTTTTACGTCTTTCATGTTTTCATCGACCACACGCACTCGAAATCCTGGCACCGCTTTTCCGATTGCGCCAGGTTTAATTTGATCACCGCTCGCTGAAATGAATATGTGAAGTAATTCCGAGATACCGAGGCCGTTTATCATATTGACGCCCGTAATCTCTTTCCACTCATTAAATATTGCGGGGAGCAAAGGTTCGCCTCCACCCACACATTCTCGAAGGGAGGAAAGGTCATAATTTCGAGCATTTTCCAGCATTAATTTGTAGCCAGACGGCGTAGAAAAGCAGATTGTCGCTTTATGCTGCTCGATTGCTTGAAGTACAGCGTCGGGTGTGCCCCGTTCCAATAAAACAACGGTGGCTCCGAACCGAAAAGTGTCCGCGATGAAGGCGCACAAGCCGTATAGGAAAGCAATTTGTGGACTTCCGCAAACTATGTCTCCTGGTCTTATCTTAACGACATGCCCAATAAAACAATCCGCGGCGGCGAGGATGTCGCGGTGGAAATGAAGGGTTCCTTTGGGGGTTCCGGTCGAGCCCGATGTAAACCCGATTATTGCGGGATCGTCCGCAGCCGTATCGACGTTGGCAAACGATGTAGATTGTTGTGCCATAGCGTTTTCTAAAGCGTCGCTACGGTCGGTGCCAAAGTACAGTATATGTTCAAGTTCCGGTGAAGAATTTTGAGCGCCACTAATGTCTTCTGACAGGTTGTCATGACTTATGGCTAGCCTGACTTTAGCTTTACCTATCATGTAAATGAGTTCCCGCTCTCGCAACACCGGCATTGTCGTAATCGCGACGCCGCCTGCCTTTAGTACAGCTAGCCACGACGCTATTAGCATTGGGTGGTTTCCACTTCTTATCAGGACGCGCTCACCCGCCACGAAACTATATTCATCAACTAATACGTTGGCTATTTGGTTTGCCTTGTGCATCAACTCTTGATAGGTCCAACACTCATCCCCGAAAATTACAGCCACCTTTTCCGCAAAACCTTCGTCAACCTGTTTATCAATAAGCTCGGCTGCCGCGTTAAACCGCTTTGGATACTGCTTTAATTCTGGAAGCACCGAATAATCCATTTCGGGCCACAAGTCTGGGCTGGGCATGTTGTCTCTAATAAAGGTGTCAACGTGGGAGGAGTGTTCAGGCATGGAGGCTCGTCAATCTAAAAGGTTCAGAAGGAGTGATTGTACATTGCGAAATAAAAAGAACCAATAATTTTACGCTAGTGTAAAATACTATTGGATTCAAGTATGCCAGGTGTTACACAGCCTGGCGAGGCGTCTTCAGCCTGGCTATTAAGGGTGCATATGCAGAACGTCGTACAGCTTGAATTGATCCGAGAATCTCTCATCGCCGTGGTAAATGAAATGCGAGCGAATATCATCCACTCGTCTTATGCGCCGATTATATACGAGGGCCACGACTTTTCATGTGCCTTAATGTCCGCTGACGGTCGGCAGGTTGCGCAAGGCCTTGCGGATCATCCAATCCATATCTTCGCCGTACCGTATTCAACACGTCAAATAGTCGATAAATTTAAAGGTGACATCAACGAGGGTGACTTGTTTCTTCATAATGATCCCTACACCGGTGGGACGCACTTAAATGATGTCTTAATGTTACACCCTGTGTTTTTTGACGGAAAACTTAGCTTGTTTGCGGCGATGCGGTGTCATTGGAATGACGTGGGAGGTATGACGCCTGGGAGTCTATCTGGAAAGGTAAATGAAGTTATTCAAGAGGGGCTGCGCATTGAGCCTACAAAGATTTGTGACCGCGGAACATTAAATGAACCATTTATGGATCTTTTGTTTAATAACATGCGTTCCAGGTCAGAGAGAATGGGTGATTTTAATGCGATGGTCGGTACGGGAAGGAAAGCTGACGAGCACCTGCAGCGATTAAGCAAACGGTTTCGAGGAGGTTTGCTTGACGGGGTTGAAGAGCTTATTGCTCGTGCCGAGCGGCAGCTACGTGCAAAAATTTATGAACGACAGGATGGCGACTATTACGCGGAAGGTTACATCGAGAGCGACGGAACCAATCCCGATCCCCTTGTAGTCAAATTAAAACTGACTGTGAGGGCTGACGAGGTTATTGCAGATTTTTCTGGCACATCGGCACAAACAAACGGCCCTACTAATTGTGGCCCTGCAATGGCACTTAACGCGGTTGGTACCATCGTCAAATGTTTTCTCGATCCATACACTCCTATTAACCAGGGGTCGTTTAATCCCATAACTGTTATTTCGGAGGAGGAAACTTTTATAAACGCGCGGGGTGACGCTCCCTGCGGTGGAATGGCGGAGTGTAAATTTCTGATCGATTCCGTGGTCGCATCCGCTATGTGCAAGGTGGCACCCGAGATGACTGTAGGGGACCTTAAGGGTGGCGCAAATCATATAATTATATCTGGATCCGATTCTGAGGGTAAGAATTACATCCATTATGAATGGCCCGCAGGGGGGACGGGCGCGTCAATGGGAACGGACGGATCGAATGCTGTGCGCAGCTATAATGAGGGTGATTTTAATTCAATCCAATCCGTGGAGACCGTAGAGAGCCAATTTCCCCTGCGCGTTGAGCGGTGTGAAGTCAGAGAAGGTATGTGTGGTGACGGGGAATATCGGGGCGGTTTTGGGCTTCGCCGCGATGTTCATATATTAGATGGGCGTGGATCGCTCTCCGTATTGTCAGAAAAAAATGTGATACCACCCTATGGCGTGGCTTGTGGTTCCAATGGCGCGGCAAATAGTTTTACAGTTATCCGCGAAGGTAAAATTGTACAACCTTCAGATGTGCCAGGTAAGGTTTCCGGATTTGCTCTTAAGGTTGGTGACATCGTTCGAGAAGAAACCGCCGGTGGAGGAGGTTACGGTGATCCGCTTAAGCGTGACCCGCAAAGTGTAAGAACGGATGTTGCAGAGGGGTATATTTCGGAAAAAGAGGCATCGGCACGATACGGTGTTATCATTGTGGAAGGCGAATTGGATCTAGACGCGACCATTGAGCAGCGATCCAAAATCTCAGAGGCCCGCAGTTTTGTTTCGTTAACACTCTCTAATGACGAATTATTTGACGGTCCAAGGCGCCAGGTTCTTTTGTCGGAAAAATTGGCAAGCGCTCTCGGAGTAGCTCCAGGGGACCTGGTCGAACTTTTAACTAATCAGGGTGCCCCATTGCGCGCTTGGGCGCGGATTGAGGGAGACGGCAACTCTGTATCAGTAAGTGCTACCAGTATTGAAATACTGAGCGCTAACACGGGCGAACCCGTGCAATTACGTATCACAACCCCCCAACCCCAAAATTCATCTGGCGGCAGAATAATCTGATGTCTGGTCAGAAGTATATTGTTGGTATTGATGTGGGCGGGACCTTTACGGATCTTTTGTGTCTAAACACTGAAAACCAGGCACTAATTTCGGAGAAAGTACCCTCTATTCCGGGTAGGCAGTGGGAGGGTGTAATTAGCGCGCTTTCTAAGCTCGGGATCGTCTACGAAGATATTCGGGCGTTCGTTCATGGAACAACGATAGCCACAAATGCTCTATTAGAACGCAAGGGCGCTAGGACGGGATTAATCACGACCGAAGGGTTCCGGGACACTCTGGAAATAGGTCGAACGCGACGTTTGATAGGGGGTTTGTTCGATATAAAGTTTGAGCGACCCAAGCCACTCGTTGATCGCCACCTTCGTATTGAAGTGCCAGAGCGCGTTGACGCGGACGGCAACATTATTAGAACACTTGATGACACTAACTTCGAACCGATTATGGCCCATTTTCGTGAAAATGGCGTAGAAGCGATCGCCGTTGCATTCATTAATTCGTATCTTAATAGTGAAAATGAAAATGTTACCCTAGAGGTAATTCAATCGCTTGCGGGGGAGATACCCGTTTGTGCTTCGACCAAAATTGTTGCGGAAAAAGGCGAATTTGAACGATTTTCGACCTGCGTTTTAAACGCTTACCTCACCCCCGTGGTCTCACGTTATCTGAAAACGCTGACACAAGAATTAGAAGCCGAGGGTATTTCAGCTCCGGTTAGTGTGATGGGGTCAAACGGTGGGGTCATGACATTGGACCAGGCGGCGAATTTCGCGGTAGGGACGTTTTTATCGGGACCGGTAGGTGGGGTTGGTGGAGCCGTACGAATATGCGAGATGGCAGACGTCGAGGACTGCATAACTTTTGACATGGGGGGGACGAGTACAGATGTCGCGCTTGTCCACGAGTTGACGCCCAGAATAAGCCACGCAAACCAGACTGATGCCTACCCTATCCAAGTTCCGCAACTGGATATACACACCATAGGTGCGGGTGGAGGCTCAATAGCTTGGGTGCAACAAGATGGAACTTTAGAAGTAGGACCGCAGAGTGCGGGAGCGGTGCCAGGCCCCGCGTGCTATCAGCGGGGAGGCGAGGAGCCAACAATTTCCGATGCCAATTTGTTACTAGGTCGCTTGCCAACGGGACGACCGCTTGCGGGGGGCTTGGAGCTT
This sequence comes from uncultured Rhodospirillaceae bacterium, assembly GCA_964412235.1. Lineage (GTDB taxonomy): Bacteria > Pseudomonadota > Alphaproteobacteria > MPNO01 > UBA830 > JAYZQT01. The sequence continues at coordinate 8,938 of CAYPNT010000036.1, read as the reverse complement.
TCTAAAACGTTGGCAGAAAAAGCTTTTACTAAGTTAGCCAATAAAATTGGTGACGGGGCGGGATCCCCGGCACGGCTTGCCGACGGGATCATTAGAATTGCTGTTGCAAAAATGGCGGGTGCTGTCCGAGAGGTTTCTGTCCATCGAGGCTTTGACCCGCGCGACTTTGCGCTTCTCGGGTTCGGGGGTGCGGGTCCCATGCATGTATTTTTGGTAGCAGAGGAATTGTCCATACCGCGTGTCATCATACCTCGCTTTCCGGGTCACCTGTCCGCGTTAGGCCAATTACTTGCGGACCTGCGGCGTGATTTTGTTGTTGCGTGGGGTGGGCCATTGGACAGCATTCCGCTAGGTGAATTTACATCTCAAGCGGAGGCGATGCAGGTTGAGGCGGGGGAACTGCTGTCGCAAGACGGTTTTTCTGTTGATCGGCACGAACATAGTTTTACTTTAGACCTGCGTTATGTCGGGCAGTCTTTTACACTTTCCATCCCATGCAATCCTGAGGAAACAACTTGGGATGTTGTACGAGAGGCCTTTCACACTCGGCACAACCAAACATTTGGCCGTGCTGATCGACACAGTGACGTTGAACTTGTTAATATTCGACTGTTCTCGCTTGGGCTTATCGATAAACCGTCTATGGTCTTAAATGACAAACCGTCAGGCGCCCCAATTGTGGAACATCGGCAGGTTTGGTTTGGCGAGGATTGGATTAATTGCCCAGTTCTAGATCGCTCCCAAATGGTTCTTGGAGAAAAATTTAAAGGACCAATGATTATTGAAGAAGCGGGTGGAACATCCGTTGTACCGCCAGAGTGGGTGGTTTACGTGCACGCGTCGGGGTCACTTGACTGCCAACGTGAGTATGATCGTTAGCCTCCTTGTCAGAAAAAGGGACTGAGAGTAGCCTTTGAACACCGAAGATCGGATAGGAAACCTACAATGACATCTGCCGAAATTGCAAACGCCAAAGGGCCTGAAGGTGTTGGCGATATGGACCATGATGCCTACTACGAGATGGCAGCGAACAGCCTGCCTGGAGCGGGTTTGGGCAGTTACTCTTTGCCTGATGAAGTAAGGTTTGTAATCCATAAAGGAGAGGGCTCTCGCCTGCAGGATGTTCGTGGTCGGTGGTATATAGATTATGTCGGAGGGGCGGGAGCATTAGTGTTAGGACACGCCTTTCCCGCTGTGGTTGATGCCGTCACAGAGCAGGCGACGCGGGGTATTCATTTTTTTGGGACACTTAATGAACAGTGCATAAAATTAGCGGATGAACTCGTTAATGCTATTCCCTGTGCTGAACGAATTGCTTTTACTACGACCGGTTCCGAGGCGACAGCCTACGCGATGCGAACCGCTCGCGCTGCAACCGGCCGAAATAAAATACTCAAGTTTGAGGGTGCCTATCACGGAAACCATGATTACTCAGCATTTAGTGTCACACCCAATGCTTTGTCCAATTATCCTCAGGGAAGACCAGATACGGGCGGACTTCCGGAAAACATGACAGAAAACGTGTTGGTTTCGCCGTTTAACGATCTCGATACAACACGAAGGATTGTCGAAGAAAATCGGGGTGACCTGGCGGCCATTATCGTGGAGCCAGTTCAGCGCGTTATTTTCCCGAAAGCCGAGTTTCTACCCGGTCTTCGAAAAATTTGTGATGAGAATGATGTATTACTCATATTTGATGAGGTTGTGACCGGTTTCAGGCTCGCGATTGGTGGGGCTCAGGAATATTTCGGGGTTCTTCCAGATATTGCTAGTTACGGAAAAATAGTGGGCGGAGGGGGACCCTTGGGTTGCGTCGCCGGTAATGCTGAATACCTAGATTTAATGAACCCCCGTAACAAAGGGCAGTCCAATTACTCGTATGTGAACGGGACACTGCACGGGAACCCCGTGGCCGCCGCCGCGGGGTTGGCTACATTTAATGAACTAAAACCGCCCAACTTTTATAAAAATCTACACGCTCGTGCGGACGAAATATGCAAGGTTTGCCAAGAAGTCTTAGACCGCAACAGAGTGCCAGCCGTTGCCACTGGTGAGGGCTCGCTTTGGCAGATTTTGTTTATGGAAGGGCACCCATCAAACCATGCAGATGTGATGAGTTCTGACCAAGCATCTTCGCGGGCTCTTGATTTGGCGCAGATGCACGAAGGGTTGTATGTATTACCCAACGTAAGGCGCTTTGTTTCCGCGGTGCACACTGATCAAGATGTAGAAGATACGGTTCGCGCTCTTGATGCTGCATGTAAGCGAGTGTGATGGCAGACAAAAAGGGCGGGGGAGTTCTCTTTTCGGAAATGACGCCTCCTGAAGGGGCGGAGGATCACTTTAATGACTGGTACGACAAACATCACATGCCCAGTCATGTTTATGGCGTTCCGGGGTTTTATTCAGGTCAGCGGTATAAGGACGGGAATAAACCAAATTACCTCGCGGTCTACGATTTAGAATCTCCATCTACACTAACGGATGAAGAATACCGGACACGAAAATATACGCCTGACGAGCCAACCAAGAAAATGCTTTCGGCGGTTGTTTCGTTTACACGCTATATTGGGGACGAAATTAGTTATCAGGTACAAGAAGGTTTTGACTTATATGAAGCTCTCGATACCTCTGTAATTATCGGCGTCTTTATAGATGTGCCGGAACAGTTCGTTACGGAATTTCTTGAATGGTATGAAACCGAGCATTCCCCAATGCTTCTTAAAAACAACGAGTGGAGAATGGTGAGGCATATGCATATTATAGATGCAGACCCTCAACCCTTTACTCATATGTTTTTGCACTATGTTGATAGCGAAAATGTATTCCGAAGTAAGGAGCTTGCCGACGCGCGCTCCACGGGATGGCGAACAAAACTTGCTCATCATGATTGGTTTAGGCCGCATGTTGTTCATTACCGTCGTTTCGGCAAGCGCTTTCACAAGGGAGAGCCCGAAGCGACAAACTTTACCCTCAATATATAATCTTAAATTCTAGGGAGAATAAAATGTCATTAAACCCCTCCAACCAGGCGCTTTTTGATGCTGGCCTGGCCGTACGTAAGAAAGTTTTGGGCGCCAAGTATGTTGACCCAAATATAGAAAAAGCCGAGGAAGATGATTTTACCGGTAAAATACAGACGATGGTGACAGAATATTGTTGGGGCGGCGCATGGACTAATGACACGCTAGACCACAAGACGCGCAGCCTGATGAATTTGTGTATCCTTACCGCCCTCGGAAAAATGAACGAACTTAAAGCCCACACGCGGGGTGCGCTTGTAAATGGGTGTACGAAGGAGGAGATTGCCGAAGCCCTCGCCCACGCGACAGTGTACTGCGGTATTCCCGCCGGCGTTGATGCATTTCGAAGTGCGCGCGAGGCACTTGATCAAGCTGAGGAAGAGGGGCTCGCCTGATAAATTGATTCAATGATACCGGAGTAGTTTACCCAAGCCATAGATAGGATCCGATATCCCGGCACCCCTTAGGCAGTGCCAGAGTGTTGCGGAGTTGCTCGAAATGACCGGTTTACCCAGGGCCTGTTCTAGGGGTTCGATGGCATCAAACGTGTTAAAGTCTGTGCAACAAATTAGTAGTGCTTCGGCATCTTCTTGATCCGCAGCCCTGGCGTGTTCGAATACCCTGGTTGGAGGAATACGGGATATCTCTTGGATTTTTTCAAGAGATGTATTCAGGCTTAGCCCGACAGAGCCCAGTACCTTAATATTATGGTTTTCTAAATATTTCTGCTCGTGGTCATTGGTCTCTGGGGTGTATGGCGAAGCCATGACAATGCGGTTCGCACCCAATGCCCTTAGTGCTTCAATTATTGCTAAGGCGGTAGAATTGGCGGGTAGGCGTCCGTTATCTGTCATCGTTTTTAGCAGAAGCTGAGGCGGGCAAGCCATTGAGCCCGCGGTGCAAGCGTAGGTCGCATAATCTACCATGCAAGCATTCAGATCGCTCATAGCCGTTTGGAGGTCTTCAAGCATCTGTTTAAAATCATCAGTTTCGGGCTGTGTGTGAAGTGGGGAACGGGTGAAATGGAAACTAACGCCATCCGGAGCTACCCTGTTAAATTCAGCTTCGTTTACCGTGTTGCTTGGTGGGACAATTACACCAATCTTCGCACGCCAACCGATAGGTTTTATGTCATCAAGAGGGGGCATTGGGGTTCCTTTTTCTTCGGTGATCACAATGTGCCAATCCGTCACAGTAGGTGCAACTCCGGTTGACCACAACTAACTCAAATGTAACCTATGGGTAAACTTTCGGAGATACCGGACATGTCAGACAGTGATTGTGTATTGATTGCGGGGGCGGGGCCAGTAGGGTGCTGCGCTGCCCTATATTTAGCGCAGCGCGGTATTCCCGTGAAACTGTTGGAGGCAGCAAATGAGCTTCCCGAGGACCTTCGAGCTTCTACGTTTCATCCTCCTACACTTGATATGCTCGCCGAACTTGGTGTTGTCGACAAACTAATAGAACAAGGAATAATTTGTCCGATATGGCAATACAGAGATACGCGGGAAGGGGTTGTTGCCGAATGGGACCTCGGTGTGTTGAAAGGTGATACGCGCCATCCCTATCGAATTCAGTGCGAGCAGTTCAAGCTTACGCGTATCGTCGTGGCAGAACTAGAGGCCATGGATAATGTCGACGTGCGTTTTGGGGCGCGCGTTACCGGTGCGTCACAGGACGACCAGAAAGTAACGCTTTCCTATGAGTGCGAGGGTGAAGAAAGGGAATTGAAGGGCCGTTATCTTATGGCTGCGGATGGTGCTTCGAGTGTAATTCGGTCCGGACTTGGGATTGATTTTCCAGGCCTGACCTTCCCGGAACTCTGGCTTTGTACGAGTTCTGAATTTCCTTTCCAAGATCACTTCGAAAATTTGGCGCCGATTGCTTACGTGGCAGATCCAGATTTTTGGTTTGTCTTTGTAAGTGTGCCTGGTCTCTGGCGCCTCCTACTGCCGTCTCGCCCGGGTGAGACATCAGAAACACTGGTGTCAGATGAAACTGTTCAAGAGCGTATGCAGCAAGTGTGTCCCAGGGAGGGTACATATGAAACCTTTCATCGGACAGCCTATGCCGTCCATCAGCGTGTGGCTAAGACCTATCGCCAAGGCCGAGTATTTCTGGCTGGTGACTCTGCACATATAAATAATCCTCTCGGTGGTATGGGTATGAACGGTGGAATCCATGACGCATTGAATCTTTCCGACAAAATCGTGCAAGTTTGGAAAGAGGGTGCGGATGACAGGTTGTTTGATCTATACGATGCACAGCGACGCCCTGTTGCGATCGACTACGTGCAGCAGACCACTCTGCGGAATAAAGCGATGTTAGAAGAGACCGATCCAGACGTGCGAGCTAGCAGGCATGATGAATTAAGAAAAACATCGGCGGATCCCGCTTTAGCGCGCGATTACCTATTGAAATCTTCAATGATTACTGCGCTTAAACAAGCTGAGGAAGTGCAGTTGTAAGAAAAAAGGGCGCCGCACAAGCGACGCCCTTTGTTTGTTTTTGTAACGGCGAAATTAACGTATGTCTTGTCGTGCCGTTGCTTCTTTTAAAATCCCATAAAGTTCTCTTATTGTTGGGTTTTTATGCTTACCAAAAACCTGATCGGCGAGGGGTTTTAGGCGTGCCATATGTGTTTTGTGTTCAGCAGGAGACAAATATCCTACCTTGGCACCCGACTTTTTCCATTCTTCAATCATTACACCCACGAAACTGTTGGCTCGGGCAGACGCCCAGTCGGAAAGGTCTTCCGCGGTGTCTAGGACAATAGCCCTATTCTTTTTGGACAATTTATCAAGCCAAACCTTACTAAATGCCGAGATACACGGAATATAGTAGTCATTCGTGATTGTTAGGTTGTTGGTCACGGTGGGGAATTTTGCTTTGGCCGCGACAACTAAGCTCGTTCTTGCGCCGTCAACCACTTTTCTTTGAATCGATGGTACAACGGATGTGAACGGGAT
>CAYPNT010000036.1:0-2846 GCA_964412235.1 uncultured Rhodospirillaceae bacterium | reverse complement strand
TGAGCATGGTCCGCAAAAAAGCCAGGAACATCAGCTACTTGGAACGCTTTATTTACGCCCTGTAGGAATCCGGGAGGAGCAAAAAATGCTTCCTGGGTACCTAACTGAATGCCCTCTACTTGGCGTGGTATTTTACCAAGTTGGCTCGTAGGAAAGACTCTACCCGCAATCTCTCCATTGGTTCTTTTCTTAACTTCTGCGACAAATTTAACGGCGTAATCATGTTGAGGATCCGCTGTTGTTGGGTAACCGACTTTCATGTCGATAGCGGCAAAAGCACCCGCTGACCCAAAGGTAATAGCGGCGGCGACACCGGTGGCCATCACCAGCGATTTTTTTGAAAGTTTTGACAAATTACTTCTCCCAGAGTGTCTGTGGTAATTTAGGCGCCGGATTTAAGCACATTGTGATGCAAAACGCGATATCTGATCAAAAGTCTGTTTATTTCACTATAAAACGTTTTCTCTGGCCCGCTTGTTCCATTAATGGCAACACCTTTTCAATCCACTGTTTGCATTCCGTTTTATAATCGACCCAAGAGATCAGCATTCCGTCTACACCGATGTCTATCAATTTATTGATTTCATCTACGATCTGTTCAGCTGTGCCTACAAGGGGATAGCCGCCATGCCCCGCAATGAAATGAAACCTAAACTCGTCTAATACATCGGTAGGAAGGGTTTCGGATTGCATTTCAAAAATGTCGAGTAAGTTGTTTGCCGCGGTGTAATCTCCCTTTTCGACAACATAATAATTTAAATAGTCTTGAGCCTCTTTTTCGGTATCTCGGCAAACGACATACACGTGGATCCAGCTTTGAACGTCACGATCCGCTTCTTTTGCCATATTTTTCAGGTGAGAGATCTGCGCTTTGCCTCCGTCAATATCTCGTTGTTTTAGTATTACGAAGTTCATGTCTGCTTGGGTGGCCGCAAAAATTTGCCCAGCCTTAGACCCGCCAGCGTTCATGACGGGTGGCATAGGCTTTTGAATAGGCTTGGGTTCACTCCAAATATTTTTTGAACTGAACCATTGGCCTTCGAAATCAAATTCGCCTTCCTCAGTCCAGATGCGTCTGACTAACTCCAACCACTCGGTAGCATACTCGTAGCGTACGTCATGTTCATTCCACTCAGCTCCAAACATCTCAAACTCATTTTTAAACCAGCCGCAAACGACATTGAGAGCGAAACGACCACCAGAAATATGATCAATGGTAGCGCATTGTTTGGCGGCAGCAACAGGATGAGTTAACGGAACGTGAGATGTTGAAAAGATACAGGAATAATCGGTCACAGCAGCGACGCCCGCAGCCCAATTGTAGGTTTCAAACGTTCGGTTGTTGAAGTTCGTAGGGCCGCCGTAACCACGCCAGCGTGCTACCGGCAGCAAAACTTCAAATCCGGCGCGGTCCGCCATGATCGAAACTTCGCGCGTATCCGGCCAGTTCATTTCCCATGCATTTTCCGCCAGCGTAATTGTTGAGCCGTGCGAACAATTCATGGCGATGATGCCAATTTTCATTTTATTATCGTTGTAAAGCGGGTTTTCCGTTACCAGTCGTTGTTGCATTTTCGCTTCCTCATTCTCAGTTACATTTACAGAAAAAAGATAAGTGGACAATGCTTTCCGTGCGGTTCGCAGATCGTTATTGTGACCGAGAATTGTTGAAGGGAGAATGCGGATGGACATCCGGAGGTTATATACGGTTGTAGAAGAGACCCTACACGATATGGGACAAGAGCAACCAGAACCCCTACGGAAGGTGGCTGTAGTAGCAGTGATAAAAAACCCTCATGCAGGAACAACGTACGTTGACGATCTGAGTGACCTGATTGATGGAAGCGTCGAACTGGGGAAACGTATTGCTCAGATGGCTTCCAAGCAGATGTCTCCCTATACGGTGGAATCTTATGGAAAAGCAGCTTTGATTGGCACTGGTGGTGAACAGGAGCACGGAGTAGCATGCCTCACCACGGTTTACGGGAACGTGTTACGCCACGAAATAGGCGGCGGCAAAGCCTGGATTTCTTCTATCACAAAACGGGTTGGCCCCGGACAACCTGTCGACATACCATTGGCTCACAAAGATGCACTCTTTGTTCGGTCGCATTATGATGGGATGACAATCATGGTCCCGGATGCACCTTTGGAAGATGAAATTTGCGTTATTTGCTGCTTCGCGAATAGAGGTCGCCTAAACCATCGCGTTGGAGGACCGAGTAAAGATGACATTGTTGGCGAAGATGGCCTGAGATAAGGAGATAATTTATGAAGAGCGCTATCGTAAACCTCAAAACTATTGTGAGCGGTGATTGGCGGAAGCCGTTTGTCAAAGCAAATTCCATACTTATGAATAATGGTAAGATCACGAAGGTTGGAACGCTTTCCGCCGCTGAGCAGAAGGCTTGTGATTTTGTTTTAGATGCCGGGGGAATGACAGCAATGCCAGGCCTGATTGATTCCCAAGTTCATGTAGCGTTTGCAGACTATACCCCACGTCAACGTACAATTGGGTTCCTTGAAAGTTACTTGCACGGTGGTGTTACGACATCCATCTCCGCGAGCGAGGTGCACGTCCCAGGTCGTCCAACTGATCCAGACGGTGTTGTGGCACTTGCTGTAGCGGCAAAGAAAAGTTTTGACAATTATTCCCCGGGAGGAATGCATGTACACGCTGGCGCCATAATTATTGAACCCGGCTTAACGCAAAAACATTTTAATGAAGCGGCGCGAAAAGGTGTTTGGATTGCCAAAGCGGGATTTGGGAAATTTAGCTCTCCTTTTGAGTACAAACCCTACGTGGCAATGGCGCAAAAAGCGGGAATGATTGTGAACGTGCATAC
>CAYPNT010000035.1:0-25863 GCA_964412235.1 uncultured Rhodospirillaceae bacterium | reverse complement strand
GCGGACATCGGTGATTTTCCAAAATGCCAAAAGATAGCGCTTCCTCACATAAATTATGAATAATTTCCAGTCCGTCAGATGCCGGCTCGAAAGGAGGGACGTTTCCTTGGTATTGGCCTGGCCAATAGCTTAAAGGGAACCGGGCGCGGTCCTTTTGAATCGGGATCGGTTCGGATTGAACGGTCTGGGAAAGTGCGGGTGTTCACTGGCGCGCTTGCGATGGGACAGGGCTTAAAAACAATGTTAGCGCAGGTCACATCAGCGCAACTGGGAATACCAACTGAGGATATAGAAGTGGTTTCCGGAGATACGAGCACCATCGCTCTTGGTCACGGGGGATTTGCGAGCCGGCAGACGGTCACGGCCGGGTCATCAGTCCATCATGCAGCCGAGGAGGTTCGTAGTAAAATTGTAAAAATGGCCGCGCACCTTCTTGAAACGGCTGAGGAGGATATAGAGATTGTCGATGCAGCCGCGCGGGTAAGGGGCTCCGATCTGTCTGTAACTATTCGCGAAGTTGCGGAAGCATGCGGCGGGGCGCCGGGATATTCCATGGCAAAAGGCATTGAACCAGGGCTCGAGGCGGCCGCGCATTTTACACCCGAGGCATTAACCTACAGTAACGGCGTGCAAGTTGTGGAGGTGGAGGTTGATATAGGTACCGGTCTGGTAACATTTTTAAAGTACGTGGTCGTAAGTGACTGTGGAACACTTATTAACCCAATGATGGTTGATGGCCAGATCGCGGGTGGTGTCGTCCACGGTATAGGAAATGCGTTGTATGAATGGATGGGCTATGACGAGCATGGTCAACCAATTACCACTAATTTTGGCGAATATACGATGCCCACGGCTACGGAACTGATTAATTTTGACCTGTTTTACGAGTGCTCCCCGACACCTTTGAACCCGTTAGGAGTAAAGGGTGTTGGTGAAACTGGGACAGTTCCAGCCGCTGGTGCAATTGTATCAGCTGTGGAGAATGCGTTGGAGCCGTTTGGTGTAAAATTGACCGATTACCCCGTCACTCCTTCGCGAATTGTTGAGCTCGTTAACTCCGCTAGATAAACTAGTATCACTTTAGATCGTTGCAGACTGATTTTGACCATTTTTCAAAAACAATATCCCCCAATGTTTATCACTTTCGGGGTTTTATTGTTTTTAAGAACACTGTGCCGGAAATATACGACGAATTTTCTAAAGCGGCTGTTTTGTTACTCTTTGATTTTTTGCGTGACATCAAAGATTTAATAAGCCTTTGGCATTTCCACCCCAAATCGCTGTTTTTTCCCTTTTGTCTAGGGTTTCTACGCTATCAACCAATTCTATCGGGTTGTAGTCCCCCATGTCATATGGGTAATCGGTACCCATTACGATTTTTGAAGTACCATACTGCTCAATCAAATACTTTAATTGGTGCGGGGTAAATACTACGGTATCTAACCATAAGCTTTTGAGATAGGTGGTTGGGGGGTTTTTGAGGTTACCCCGTCCGTCTTCCCGCGCTCCCCAAACATGATCAATACGGCCGGCATATGCTGGAAGGTAGCCGCCGCCGTGCGCTAGCAGGATTCGAAGTTTAGGGTATTGCTCTAAAATTCCGTCAAATATCAACCGGTGCACGGCAATCGTTGTTTCAAGGGGATTGCCAATTACATTATTAAAATAATGATCTTTAAACCGTTCAGCTGAGGTGAAACCGTTTGGATGGATGAAAATGAGTGTGTCGAGCTCTTGCGCCTTCGCCCAAAATGGATCGAGCCGTTTGTCTGAAATTTCCGATCCATTGACGTTTGTTAGGATCTGAAAACCTTTAAGGCCCAGCGTTTTGCATCCGCGCTCTAGCTCGGCGACGGCCATATCAACGTCTTGAAGGGGAATATTACCGAACGCAGTGAAACGGTCCGGCATTTTATCAACAATTTCGGCAAGCCCGTTATTTACAATCTCCGAAACGCTTAATCCGATTTCGGGAGTAAGCCAATAATATGCCTGGAACGGGGGGGGGATTATCGTCTGCAAATCAATCCCCATCTTATCCATATCGATAAGGCGATGATCAATTGTGGTAAGATGAGGCATTCGCTCGACATTCTGTTGCATGTTAATTTGTCGGGTCAATTCACTGGCAAATAGGATACTTGGTTCTATATCTGGTGTGAAATGAGCCTCTGCAATTTCCGCTGCCTCTGGGACGTGTACGTGGCAGTGGATGTCAACGGTAAAACAATCAGGTTTTTTGATTTTGTGTTCAGGTTGGGGACGTGCGGACGTGTACACGTACGGCTGTGCGCCGACCATGACTTATTCCTTCTAATATTATTTTGTGAGATTTTTGATGTTTAGCTCGTCCGCCAGTTTGTTGAGGTCAGATAATAGTGCTTCATGCACGGGTATCCCATGTTTTTCTGATTCAGTTATGCTTTGGGCTCTACCATCGCCCGGTACGCGAACATTTTCTACCCCCGGCATTGGGGTTGCTGCTCTCATTGTTTTTGCGACCTCTTCGACCCGGTTGCCGAAGTCCGAACGAGCGCCAAATCGCGAGGGATCGACAACGACCATGAAGTGTCCATTATTTACTGGGGTTTTCTGGTATTCCTCATCGCCCATATTCTCAACATCTACACCCATTTCGGCTCCCGACAAGGTGGCCGCAAGTAGTCCGATTATCAGCGATAAGGCGTATCCTTTATGTCCGCCAATTGGATTTAGTATGCCTTCCTTAAATTGAGAGGAATCTATTATTGGCTGCCCGTCGCGCCCAAACATCCAATCAGGTGGGAGGTCTTCCCCGCGCTGCGCTGCCGTACGAATTTTGCCAAAAGATGTCACCGATGTGGCGATATCCATTAATATCGGTGCACTGTCGTTGGTTGGAATCGCGGCCGCTAATGGGTTAGTGCCAAGTAAAAGGTCCGCGCTACCCCATGGAGCCATGTGGTTTGCGCTGCCATTAGTTCCGTAGAGTGCTATCATTTTTCTATCCGCAGCCATCGCGACATACGTTGCCGCTGCTCCCGCGTGGTTAGAGTGTCGTACTCCAACCCATGCGCAGCCGGTTTCACCGGCTTTTTGGGTAGCCACGTTCATGGAGAATTCTGCAACTAGGTGCCCCATACCGTTATCGCCGTCTACTAAGGCTGTGGCAGGCGCTTCGTTCACAATCGTAATATTGGGTTTAACATTTATGCCGCCGGCTTTGATTCGTTTCACGTATTGAGCCAAGCGGAAGATGCCGTGTGTGTGAAATCCCGATCTGTCAGAAGCAACCATCAAGCGGGCACAATCATTGGCATCATTTTCTGGTATGCCCAAACTGTTCAGAGCAGCACTAATAAATGTTTTAAGAACCGCAGCAGGAAAACGAACCGTGTTTGTGCTAAGCATTTGAATCCCCGACCCGGCTAATTTTTTGTGTGACTTTTTGGGTTGTCTCCAGGAAGTCCTCTATACGATCTCGATGCAAACCTGTTTCATACGAATTGTAGATCATGGCTGCCGCTCGAACGGGATCTCCAGCGAAATAACGTTCGTATAATTGCTGTCTTCCAGAAAAACCGCTAGTCGACGCATCAACAGCGAGCCGGTACAGATTTATTCGCGCATTAGAATTTGTATTAGCTGCCTGAGCATAACGATTTACATCCTCCTTTAATTCTCCGTTTAGTTCTGCTGCTGAGGGGACCATCATTAATCCTCCTGCTCCAATCGTTTGGATGATGTCGCAAGCCCTTTTAAACATGTCAGGGAAATTAAAACGCATAGCCTCTAAAGGCCAGCGATCCGGTATAACGGTTCCGAATGTTGTGTTGGTAGCTCCCGCTTCCGAAGCAATTACACAAGAACGAACCGTTTCAGTGATATTAATCAATTCCGTAAGCATCCCCTGGATGTGTAAAAATTCGTCTACTTTTGCTGCCCTGGCTAACGAAAAGGCTATGCCCATCATGAATTCTGCTTTAGCCAGGTCTTTTGTCACAAATTGGTGGGCCATGTGAACGACCCCTAGGCTTTTTCGATATATTGCATTTGCCGCATCTATGTTGCGAAAGATAAAAACCCTTTCCCAGGGAACCAGGACTTCATCGAAAACGACAATTGCGTCCATCTCATCAAATCGCGACGCTAACGGCCAATCCATCGGAGACCCTGAGCCCGTAGGAGCAAGGGCCGGGCGACAGATTAATCGCAAACCTGGAGTGGCCACCGGGACATAGCAGGCGAAGGCGTATGCACGACCCTCGTCGGTATCTGGTAACGGATACGAGGGGGCCGGCATTACAAGAAGTTCGTCACAAAAGGGAGACAGTGTTGCCAGCATCCTGGCCCCTGATAAAACCATACCTTCGTCAGTTTCCCGAACTATTTTTGCGGCAATATCGTGGTCTTGTTGATCCACTGGTTTTGAGCGGTCTACCTGAGGGTTAATTAATGTGTGGCTCATAGCAAGGTCGGCCTCTCGAGCAACCTCATAGCATCGACGCGCGTTTGCTCCATAATCTGTCCCAAGAACAGATTCGGCACTCGCAAAGGAAGAGGCCATTACTGCAAGAAAATCTGGGCTTCGGACGAACATACCCCCGGTATGATCTGCCCAGCGTTTAAACATATTTCGTCGGGCGCATAAATCCTCTTTTGACTTAGGTTCCAGCCAGGACAAACGAACCGGGTCCCCAGTAAGCGGCGACGGGTATGAGAGATCTCCGTGGTCCGCGATGTCGTACAGTTCCGCCAGTGTACGCGCTGCACCCGCAAAGCGAGGATCAGACGTTACATCAGTTACCCGTTCGCCGTCGATCCAGACCCTGCGTTCATCGCAACGCAATGTTTGGAGTAATTCCGATCCGCTTCTTAAGGCCAAAAATTTCTCCTTTTAAATATTCTTGCACCCCTTTTCTTTCGGGTGTTCTCGTGCTTATTGTCGCACGAGAGCGGGCGTGGTGAAATTGGTAAACACAAGGGACTTAAAATCCCTCGGCTCAGGCCTTGCCGGTTCAAGTCCGGCCGCCCGCACCATCACCAAGAAAGTATCAAGAAGCACTCTGGCATTGATTAAATGTACCAATCGTAGCACCTGTTCTCTACGATATTAAACCAACGCCGAATCCTAGCGGCAATTAAACACATCGCTCGTGCAGTGCAGATAGCGCCGACCTACGTCGAAGCAATCAGTAATCTAGGTTTGGCATATCGCGCATCCGGACGTTTTAAGGAAGCACTCAAGTGTTTTCGCCGCGCTATGAAATTAAATGCGGAGGTCGCCGAGATACATAATAATCTTGGTCTTACTCTTCACGATCTGAGTGAATATAGGCGCGCCATCGGCGTATATAATGATGCCATCGCTTTAAAGCCTGAAAATTCTGAAGCCTACTACAACAAGGGTAATTCCTATTTTCAATTAAAAGAATATCAATTGGCAATTTCCAACTATGAATCGGCGCTGAAAATCAATCCGGGAAATATAGAAACACTGGGAAATTTAGGTGTGGCGCTGCAAGAGTCTGGACGGCTCGCAGAAGCAATTACAGTTTATGAGAAAAATATCGCCGCTAAACCTGAAGATAGTAGGGCCTTAAATAACCTGGGGACGGCCCAGAGGGACCTGGGCGATTTTGAGGGAGCATTAACAAATTACAAGAAAGCGCTTGGGATAGACCCTGGTTTTCAAGAGGCTCATCTCAACCTTGGGTTGGCCTATAGGGAAATTGGACAGCTTGAAGAATCGCGGGATATCTTAGAAAGATTGATTAAATTAAATGACACGTTTGTGGAGGCTCATTACCAACTTGGTAATACATACACCCGGCTACAACAGTCTCAGAGTGCGCTTAAATGTTATGAAACGGCGTTGAAACATCGGCCGGACTATGTCGATGTGTATAATGCAAAAGGCCGGCTATTGCTCGGGTGGGGAAAATTAGAAGATGCAAAAAAAGCATTTGTACGAAATTCTAGAGTTGGATCCCGGCGACGAAAAGTTTGGTGCGCGGCTTCTCCTCGCACACATCGGAGAGGGCCAAACACCAGAGCATACGCCAATTTCTTATATGCAACATTACTATCGGCAAAATATCGATCGCTGGGATCGGCCATCGAAAAAATATAACGGCCATCGGATGATAGAAGAAGCTATTGGGTCTTTATTCCAACCAAAGGGTGATCTTCAGATATTGGATTTGGGTTGTGGAACCGGGAATATGGGGAAATTTTTACGAGCCTACTCTCGCTCGTTAATAGGAATTGACATTTCTGAGGAGATGATACGAAAAGCGAAGGAAAAAGAATTTTATGATGAATTAGCTACGGAAAATCTTCTTTCCTATCTTTCAACGACAACCAAAAGATTCGATTTAACAGTCTGTGCAGCGGTCCTAATCCATTTTGGGCCTTTGAAAGAAGTCTTTAAAGGGTTGAGAATGTGTCTTGAAGATGGTGGAAAGGTCATTTTCACACTTTTTGATTATCCCGGTCCTGAAAACTATGTGGTAAATTCAGAAGGTTGGTTTTCCCACAACGCAAATTATATAATGACACTTGCCAAACTTTTAAGTTTGAGAGTAATAAGCACAAACAGAGCAGTTCACGAATATAAAATCGATGGTGAAGAGATCTTTGCCAATACATTTACTCTGTCGGCCGAAGGCTAGAAAAACTGAAATATAAGCAACATGTGTAGAAATGCCTATTTTATTGACTAGAGCTTCTGCAATATTTGAAATGTAACCCAAGGATGGCACCCAATTTTCAGATAAGGGAATACGAAACCACACGTGTCATGTCTCAGGGGACGGGATCAGTTATCTGCCCAGATTAAAGTAGTTCCGTTTATAAAGGATGCAAAATAGGTCCGAGTTGTTAGAGCAATGTAAGGAACCGAATATTTTTATAAGCGGGTATCAAAGGGTTGTGAGTGAGGTGGGACGTTTGCGTCGGTTGTCGAGGAGGACCTTATGCGGCTTTAAAGATGGCCGTTTATTTAATAGGCACTAAACGGTCAATTAATTTGTTCTTCAAAATTTTTCCGACACCACTTTTGGGTAATTCGTCTATTATAAAGATCTGTCGCGGAACTTTATAACGCGCAAGGTTTTCGTTGCACCAGCCCATAAGTTCTTTAGGTTCCGTTCCCTTATCGTCAGTAATAACAAAGGCCGCGATTTCCTCTCCGAATTCACGAGAGGGCCAAGCGACAACGGCAACTTCGAAAACATGTGTATGTTGACTAAGGACGTGTTCGATTTCTGCGGGATAGATATTAATACCGCCACGGATAATCATGTCTTTGGCCCGACCAGCCAAATATAAAAAGCCTTGATTATCAAGCCAGCCAATATCACCAGGGTAATACCAACCATCCCGGAAGGTATCTTGAGTGGCTTTTTGATCATTATAATAACCTGTTGCGGTGCCGGGGTGTTTGTATCGAATTTGACCGATTTCTGGCGATGGTAAGATATGGTTATTGTCATCAACGATCTGCACCTCTGCACCAAATACTGGCCGTCCTACTGATCCGGCTGCCTCAGGCGGGT
Organism: uncultured Rhodospirillaceae bacterium; assembly: GCA_964412235.1. GTDB lineage: Bacteria > Pseudomonadota > Alphaproteobacteria > MPNO01 > UBA830 > JAYZQT01. The sequence goes on along the minus strand of CAYPNT010000035.1, from coordinate 18,325 downwards.
CAGACCAAAATAATGCCGTTGCCCCACCACCGTCTGTTGAGCCATAGAAATTAAGGTAATAGGGGCTAATATGGCGCATGAGTTTTTCACGCTCTTCTAAGTGCAGAATGGCGCCCGTTGAAAATAATAAATCCAGGTCGGGCATGAGGCATTTGTCATCAGATAAGGGCTCAATCTCCATCAACCGTCTCAGCAGAGTTGGGACTAGGAACATCTTGGTGGCATCGTATTTGTGCGCGAAAGAGAGGAGGTCGCTCATATTGTATGGGGGCGGAAACAACAAAACCGTTCCTCCCGCATAAAGTGAGCACATTGAGTAGCCACGACTTCCCCCAAAATAAAGGGGCGTGGCACAAAGGTAGCGGGTGCGCTCGTTAAATCCGAGTGTCACAAAATAGATCATAAATCGGGAAAAAAACTGTTCTTGGGTAATCAAGGGTCCCTTGGGTATTCCTGTGGTGCCTGATGATAACGCTAGTAGAAAAGGTGGGTCACCCCCTACGATGGAGGCTGTTTCTGGATCTAGTGAGTTGATACTGTTTTGCCATTCTGTATCGTTCACCGCGGAGGTCCAGGTTGAGCTGACCTCAGAAAATTCATCGTGTAGTTCAGATATTATCAAACTGGGTTTAAAGAATTCCGCTAGTCTGGTTTTTTCCGAAATTGTCCAACGCCAGTCCATTGGCAATGCGATGGCGCCAATACGTGCCAAAGCATAGAGCGTACTAAGGTGTTCCGCTGTATCACCGAGGTTGATTCCGACAATATCTCCCTTTGAAATTCCCATATTTAAAAACTGGCCGGCGTATCGGCACACCATGTCTCTAAACTCTGATTGAGTGATAGTTTGTGAAGGAGTCACAATCGCGGGCTTTTGGGGCCTACGTGCTGCGTTTAGGTCAAGTGCCTGCGCAAGATTCATAGCACTATAATAGTATTAAAACTTTGTTCTGCTAAGTGGCATAGACGAAACCATGCGAGAGTGTGCACTAGTTTCCAGACGCTCGTTTTCCCGCCGAAACTCCCGCTTGTTTGCCGAATACCGCGCCAGACGTTAACCCAGACCCTCCCGGATAATTAAAATAAAAGATGCCACCAACGAGTTCCCCCGCGGCAAAAAGCCCGCGAATTGGCTTCATATCGCGATTTAGTACTTCGCCCTCATTGTTTATTCGTAATCCACCAAATGTGAATGTCACACCGCAGGTGACGGCATAACCCTCATACGGTGGCTCGTCTATTGTGTTTGCCCAGTTTGTTTTATTTATGGCGAGGCCATCGGTGGATTTTCCGTCTTTAATATTTGGGTTGAAACCTATGTCGTTACGAACCGCTGAATTATATGCTTTTATTTCCTCGATAAATGCATCTTCGTTAACACCATCCAGTTTTCTGGCAAGTTCTTCAATAGTGTTTGCGGTTACCTTAGTGATCTGACGAATATTGTACTCATCACGCTGAAGATGTTTCGTTTTTTGATCAAAAATTTGCCATGCAAACTGGCCAGGCTGTTCAAGGATTACCCTACCGTATTTTGCATAAGTATAGTTACGGAAATCGGCCCCCTCATCAACAAAGCGTTTGCCCGTAGCATTTACCATTATAGCAAAAGGGTACGAATGTTTCTGGAATTGATCACCTACTGCGAGATCTCCAAATTCTGGAGCATTCATTTCCCAGCCGACAGCGTGACAACCGGACCAATTTCCATTTGGGCTGGCGCCAATATCGAGAGCCATACGAATTCCCTCGCCAGTATTAAAACGTGTTCCGCGAACTTTGGCGAGGTCCCAACCTGGCCCTAAATACCGGGTGCGCATTTCAGTATTGGCTTGAAAGCCTCCACACGCCAATATCACTGTGCGGCCCGTCAAATCGTACTCGCCTTCGTTATCGCGCACTTTTACTCCGGTAACGCGGTTGTTGTCAGAGATGAGAGAAAGCGCCCTTGTCTCATAGCGGATGTCTATTTCCTCACGTTTAGCAATATCGGTCCACATCTCTATGAGGCCGGGACCCCCGCCGACCGTCTCCAAAGTCAATCCACCCCAGAACTTAAATTTTCCATCGATTTTGAATGCCTGTCGGCCGTATATTGGAACGAAACGCACCCCCTTTTCTCTCATCCAAATAAGGGTATCTAAGCTTTGAGTAACAAGTGTCTCAACCAGATCCGGATCGGCCCTATATTGCGTAACGCGAGCCATGTCATCGAAAAATTCATCCTGTGTGTATGTACCAAAATCGGTAGTTTCAATTTCTGTATCCGAGAGATCCGGGACTAGTTTAAGAATATCTTCTACGCCATTGTAAACTACGCGCATGGCGCCGGCCGTAAAGGCACTGTTCCCTCCGGCCTCATCTAAGGGTGCCGCTTCTAGCATTACTACAGAAGCACCATGCTCGTGAGCAGCGAGAGCAGCACAAAAAGCCGCGTTACCACCCCCCACAACGATCACGTCCCAGGTTTTTTCACTCATTTCAATGTTCCATTCCGTTTAAGGCTGGCCGGAATTTATCAGGTTGCAATTCACTTGGCGATACAGGTAATAGATGCGCGACTCAAATTAAAGTTAATGTTATGTGTACCCTTGAATCAAAAGGTACCGAATAGCGATGCAAACTAGCATACCAGCTACTTTTATGCGTGGTGGAACGTCACGGGGCTTATACTTTAAGGAATCCGACTTGCCCAGTGATAGGTCACTTTGGGATCATATTTTCCTATCGGCATTTGGGTCTCCTGATCCACGCCAAATAAATGGTGTTGGCGGGACAACGTCCGTCACAAGTAAGGTATGCATAATTTCCGAATCCAAACGAAGGGATTGCGACGTTGACTACTTTTTTGCGCAGGTATCTGTCACAGAATCTAAAGTTGATTATGGACCGACTTGTGGAAACATGCTGGCAGGTGTCGGTCCGTTTGCTATTGAAACGGGTATGGTGACGCCTGAGCACGGCAAAACCAGTGTCCAAATTTATCAGGTTAATACTAACGGGTTGGTTGAATCTGTGGTCCCAACGCCTGAAGGCCGCGTTGAATTTGAAGGTGATCTCGCTATCGATGGTGTACCTGGAACCGGCTCGCCCATACTCCTGAACTTCAAGAAAACGATTGGGTCGCATACAGGTACGTTATTTCCTAGTGGAAAACAGTCAGAGGTAATACAGGGGGTAGAAACCACGCTGATTGATGCTGCAATGCCAGTAATGGTCCTGCGAGCGCCCGACATCGGAAAAACAGCCTGTGAAACGGCTCAGGAACTTTCAGAGGATACTACATTTCTAGCACGTATCGAAGCCATGAGACGGGAAGCAGGTGTGCGAATGGGGTTGGGCGATGTATCAAACAAGGTCGTTCCAAAAATTATAATAGCAGCCCCACCAAAGGGTGATGGAAATATAACATCGCGGTATTTTGTTCCGGATAAGGCGCATGAGACCCATGCAATTACCGGGGGTATTGCACTCGTGCACGCTTGTCAGACGCCCGGTACGGTTGTTTATGGTTGTGCAAAGCCGTTGGAAATTAGTCCTTGCCCTATATTTTCAATTGAACACCCTGCCGGAAAACTTCAACTCACTCTTACTCTAAACGCAGGGTCGAGCGCTGAAAGAATTAATACGGTGGGCATTGCCCGCACTGCTCGAATGATCATGCAAGGTTCAGTATTGATACCGAGCCTGGTCACCAGAAAAGCTGATCGAAAAGAACATTGGGTAGAACGGAAATAGGGGCGGACATCGTAGTACTGTCCGCCCGCTATTTGTTTTCTTGTAGACTTATTTCAAGGGTGAAAATTCGGCAGCAAGCACGATTTTATTTGTCTGAGTTTGTAGTGTTGGTTTGCGACCCTTAGGCGGCCAAATTCCCTTGGCGGCCGCTTCTGCACGCACCTCCGCACGGTGTTCGAGGCTCTCGTAAGCCCAAATATGGACAAATTTGTTCAATTCTCCAGCGTCGGTGTGCATGGCCATAACGAGTTCGGACATTTCTGTTCGTTTGACTATAGCTTTCTCCCAATTCTTGTACATTTCACCGATCATACCTGGGATCAACATGTATTCACGCCATTCAAAAATGGGACCCTTGTTGCCCTTTGCAAAAGTAGGTGTCATCGGCGATGGGACAAAAATTTCTGAACGCTGATCTTCAAGTAGATGGGCGACCTTGGGTGGCCAATTATATTTTTTATCTCGGGATCGAGCGCGTTTTTTTTCTCGCTCCTCCGCATCCTTATAGGGCCATATATGGATGACCTCGTTCAACGGGCCAATCTCTGTGTAAAAAAACGCGGATATACGAGAAAGACTCTGACGCTTCTGATAGGCTTTGCCAAATATATTGATAAATTCTGGCACACCACGCGGTGACAATCGGTAACTTCGAGCTTCATATATCATGGTTGCTCCCTCCTATTTGATTTTATTTGGTTGTACGTAGAGGATTTTTGTGCGCCGGACCACCCCATTCCTGTATATGCATTATGTTTCCTGAACGAACGAGAGGGTGTAGTCTCTTATAAACTATTTCGGAGAGCCTAATGCCAGATACCGGTACAGTCCCAAACCCGATTCAATCCATCGAAAGGTTGCCGTCACGCGGGATCCATCATCTCGCCCTGACCACCGAAGATATGCAAATGACGACTGATTTCTACGTTAGCGTTGTCGGAATGCCGCTCGTTCATGCTATGAAGGTACCTCCTGGCGTGGGCATAGGGCCTGGAAATCGCGGCAATCCACCGTATGAAGAAATTAGGCATTACTTTTTTGACATGGGGAACGATAGCCTTTTAGCATTTTTTGAAATACCCAAGGGTGAAAAGAAACCATCGGATCGTGACGATATTGGGGGGATGCAGCATTGTGCTTTTACCGTGACCCCTAAGCAGATGGAAGAAATGCGTGATAGGCTTGACGCAGCAGATGTCAGTTACGATGGGCCTGTCGATATTCTCCCTGGATTAGTATCAATGTATTTCTTTGATCCAAACGGCATTCGCTTGGAGGCATGTTGTCAGCCAAGAAAAGGCGAGGACCCCGAGGTCATAGGCTCCGTTCTGCAAACAAAGGACGTGGCGCGTGCAGAATTAGAAACAACGGGCGCACCCGAGGAGTGGATTGTACGCATGACTGATCATTTGCCCGATTAAGTTTGGCTATGAGTTTGCGCGCTCATTCTTGTAGCGATAAAAATCAGTTGGTGGGGGCGGGCGAGTATCAGTCCAAGTTTTTAACGCTGCCCGCGCTTCGTCGCGATATGTTTGTCGCTCACTCGCGTCAATCACCTCGCTCGTTATTTCCAGTCGAATGCCGTTTGGATCAAAGAAATAGATTGATTTAACGAATACGTGATCCGTCACACCGACTACATCGATGCCCGCCTCTTCTAAGCGATCCTTCCATTTTTTTACCTCGTCGACCGTCGCGACCTGCATCGCAAAATGGTTGACCCAGGAAGGTGTTTCCGGATCCGGTACGCAAGCGGTTTCATCCCCTAGGTCGAAGAACGCGATATAGCTGCCGTCGCTAAATTCAAAAAAGAGATGCACATAAGGGTCAGAGGCACCTGTGCTGGGGACCTCATTAGCCTGGATCACGTGTGCGAGTGGTAATTGCAAAAGATCTTCGTAAAAGCTGCGGGTTTCTTCCGCGTTCCGGCAGCGATACGCGTAGTGATGAAGCCCGTTAATTCTTTTGAAGCTAGTCACTTGTCTTCTTCTCCTTTATGCAGCGTCAAGTTCCCCAGACTGAACCCGTCGTCGTATTTCTTTGAGAGTAGTAGTAACACCCTTAAAATAGCTCTTCGCCATGCGTTCTGCATATTCGGTTTCTTCTTGGCTGCCCGTTTCCAAGCCTTCTACAGCTAAGCTAAATGTAAACTTTAGGGTGATTTCACCATTCTCAGTGTTGTTAATTTCGTTTACCACCGTTCCCATCGCGTTGCTTCTGGTTCGGTTAAAGATGATGCGCGTTTCCGGTTCAAAGACAACTCGTTCCTGCATTTTTTCGCCGCGCAAAGTAAAATCTCGCAACAACCAATTGTTACCACGTTCCACCACTGTACAAGCAGTCATTCCCTCGAGGAACGGAACAGGATCCTCGGCCTTCAGCACGAGGCCTTGCCACACTTGGGCGTGGGTCAGACTGGCGTCAACGTTCTTGACCGGTATTTCATGGCTCACTGTAAAAATTTGAGATTCCTAACCGCGTCAGAAGATAAGAACCAACTTTATATCAACTGGGTTCTTTAGGAAATTACTTTATCACGGGCGTTTATATTGATGTCTTTATAGGGTTACTTTGTTCCATACAGTCGATCTCCCGCATCACCAAAACCAGGGCGAATATATGATTGATCGTCAAGTTCCCGATCGACCGAGGCCGCAATGATAGGTACATCAGGGTGAGCTTTCGAGAAGGTCTTTATTCCCTCGGGTGCTGCAACCACACATACAAACTTAATGCGGTTTGCACCCGCTTGTTTAATACGGTGCACCGCGGCGGTCGCGGAGCCACCTGTCGCCAACATGGGATCCACGACGATGCAAAGCCGCTCCTCAATTTGTTCCGGTAGTTTTATATAATATTCTACCGCTACCTTGGTTTCCGGGTCACGATACAACCCAATATGTCCAACTTTCGCGGCAGGTATCAGATCAAGCATACCATCGAGCAGACCATTTCCAGCCCGAAGGATCGAAACAAGGCAAAGTTTTTTACCCTCCAGTTTGCTTGTGGTCATAGTCTCAAAAGGTGTCTCTATTTGAACCTCCTCAACCTCTAGATCCCGACACACTTCGTACGCTAAAAGCAGGCTAATTTCGCGGATTAGTTGGCGGAATTCCGAGGACCCTGTGCGTTGGTCGCGTATTAGTGTCAGCTTGTGCTGGACAAGGGGGTGGTCAACTACTTCAATAAGTGCGTTTGTATTCAGGTGTTTATTATCTGCCACTTTAACCTCTTTAAAAAACTGTCGCGTCACTCTCTAACTGGATTGGCGGTGCTCCATCAGATCTTAACTCCGCAGCTATTCTCCGACCAGCGGACCAAGTGCCCCCCTCCAACACGCTAGCCAAAGGAAGTTGTTCAACAGTAAGTCCTAATGAAGCCCTGACTTTGTCAGCCACATTATCCAGTAAAGCAACAGTGAGTGCTCTCCACTCCACAATTAGTTCGGCCTCCGCTTTATATCTATCTTTCAAAATCGTGGGATCTTTTGGAATGATGACACCAGTGTCGATAAATAACCCGCCGTTTCGGTATTCAGCCAACCCCGTCAGCCCATCCATTTCACCTACAACGGTGCCGGTACCCTCTATTGGTTCGATTAGAGAATATGTTAACCATTGCGACAATTTGTGGAATGGCACGAATGTGTCTGTGGCGTTCTGCCGTCTTAACCGGTTGTGTTTCCATACATCCCCAAGCTTAAGGCCGTCAAGTAAATTGGGTGATGGCCAAATATCTGACAGGTTTTCTAGGATCGCTACTAAAATATCGCGAGCACGCAGGTCATCTTTATCGATTAGGGTAAGAAGAAGGTTGCCTGGGCGAAGACTTCCTTTAGATTCGAACGCCGTCTGACGAGAGGATATCACTTCTCCAAGTCTTTGGAGCAGTTTTGCGCGCTCCTTTAGGCCTACCAACACGTTCTGTTCGCTAACTTGCATAGCCTTTGAAAGGGATATTTCGTTAATGGCTTGTAACGCGCTCGCGTCGACGCGGAGGGGTTTTTCATTATTAGAACTGAAAAACCCGGCTTCGAACAATCGTAAACTAGCGATTGCTAAACCCTCTGACCGGGCAAGTGAGAGACCACTTACCGCGTCACGATACCGCCAATTTGGACCGGCGCCCGCATCCAGTAGCACGGAGACTACAGCTAAGTCACCAGCGGCTACCATGCGGCCTAGTCCTTTAAGTTCGGATTGTTTTGCACGCTCTTTCCATAAATCACGACCGTCGAGTTCAAAATGGCGCCAACGGCTGTGGAAAGGAACCTTTAGATCCGGATATTTACGCCGAATTTCATGGATGACTATTTCTGAGACAGTATCGAGTTTATCCAGGTTCAACTTAAACCATGGAAGGTTTCCTTCTATGCCGATTTGTAGAATCTCGGAGCACCTGTCCCGAACGGCTTCTGGTGTAAGTAATTCTTTAACATGCTGAATACTCACTGGATTACTCAAAATAGGTTTCGCCCTTTTACGTCTCCTAACTCTTTAATATCTTTAATGGTATTTTGGGTAAAATACCCAGCTGCTTTCTTGGCTTCTATTTCCACCATAGCATCTTCGGGAATTAGCTCTTCTGGTAAGTCAATTCTTTCACTTATTGTAATGCCCTGGCGAACGATAGAATCATGTTTCATATCGCTCATAGAAGCAAAACGATCTATGCGAGTAATACCCAACCAATGAAAAATATCCGGCATCAATTCTTGGAACCGAGCATCTTGTACCCCTGCCACACATTCCGTTCTTTCAAAATATTGGGCAGCGTTGTCGCCTTTCTCCTGTCGTTTGCGCGCGTTGTAAACAAGAAATTTGGTAACTTCGCCCAACGCGCGTCCCTCTTTTCGGTTGTAAACGACCAGTCCATTTCCCCCTGACTGTGCCATTTCGACACACAGCTCTATTCCATGAGTCAAATAAGGACGACATGTGCATATATCAGAACCAAAAACATCGGAGCCATTACATTCGTCGTGAACTCGGCACGCTAGCGGAATGTCAGGGTTTGAGAGAGTTGACGGATCCCCAAAAACATAGGCAGACAAACCACCTATTGGCGGCAGAAATACCTCCAAGTCATTACGGGTTACTAGTTCTGGGTACATACCTCCGGTATACGTGAACAGTGCTCGACGCAGAACCCCCGTGTCGCATCCAAGCCGTTTTGCCATACCCGGTAGGTGCCAAACTGGGTCAACGGCAATTTTTGTAACGTGCACGTCTCCATTTTCTAAAAGGACTTTGTTGTCAGCTTGTAAGCGTCCCAACTTTATCGCATCTTTTAGTTCCAGCATCGACAGGCGAGCCTGTGTTACCGCGATTGTTGGGCGAATATCGACACCCGCCGCGAGCTCTTCTGAAAAACACTCAGTGACTAAGTGACCAAAAGGGTCGATCGAAACAATTTTCCCAACATCTGACCACTGAGGATAAGGTCCAATCTTTGCGACGGGCGCGGTGTTTTGTAGATCCGGCTTGAAATCGGGTTTTAACGTTCCTGCTGCGACGGATGCTGCAAGGTACACACTATAGCTTCCGGAATGCGTTCCGATCGTGTTACGAGCATCCGGGTCTGTCACCGTTCCAATAACGGGCCCTCGTTCATTGGGGTCTAATGCACCCCAATTTATTGGTGGGCGAGCATTGTTGCCTACCGGGGTATGGGATGTAAGAACAATATGGTCGTGTGCACTCATGCGAAAGGCTCCCTGATCGCGAGAAGCGGAGGAACATAACTTAAATCTCCGGCCCGTCTAGAAAAAAATTTATACGACTGTTTAAAGCCTTAAAACTTTTTAAAAAAAAGTTATTGTTACGCCCATGCGGAAAGGTTTTCTTATAAGTTTTTCTCAGTATAATTTATTATCGCAATTTAGATTTGGAACAACGTCATGCAATGTTTCTTGTTTCACCTCATGCCATACGCGTCTCTCGATCTAGACTATGATAAGGACTACAAGGCATCCTGGGTGATTTATCCTAACTCAAACTTTGACCCCAAAGTTGGTAGTTATCTCTACAACACGTATCTTGATGAGTTGGAGCTAGGGGAAGAACTCGGTTTTGATGGTTTGTGTGTAAATGAGCACCATCAGAATGCTTATGGTCTAATGCCGTCTCCCATTGTTCCTGCCGCTGCCCTTGCACGGCGAACATCAAAAGCAAAGATAGCTGTTCTTGGTAACGCTTTTGGCATTCGTGAGCATCCGCTGACGCTCGCAGAGGAGCACGCGATGATCGATTGCCTTACCGGTGGTCGTCTCATAAGTGGTATGGTACGCGGAATAGGCGCGGAATATTACTCTTTGGGGGCCAATCCAGCCTTTAGCCATGAGAGGTTTCATGAGGCCCATGATCTTGTCATCCGAGCGTGGACGGATGAAGGACCTTTTGCGTTTGAAGGAAAACATTATCACTTTGAGTACGTCAATGTATGGCCGCGCCCGTTTCAAAAACCACATCCACCAATTTGGTGTCCATCACAAGGTTCACTAGAAACAATAGAATGGGCATCTCACCCTGATCGTAAATACACGTACCTTCAAACCTATAGTCCATTTGATGCGGTTCGAAAGTTTCTAAACCTCTATCGTGAGGTGGCACGTGATAAGTACGGGTATGAAGCGCAAGATGCTCAATTAGGTTGGGCAGCCCCCATCTATGTTGGAGATACTGACGAAAAAGCTCTTGAAGAGGCTCGTCCGCATATGGAGGCGTTTTTTAACAAATTTTTGCGGATGACGCCTCAAATGGCTTTTCCGGCCGGGTATCTGAGCCTCAGGTCATACAAGAATGTCATGAAGCACAAGGGAGGCCTCTCAACCGTCCGCAGTGTCGAAGAACTCATGGAGACAGGTATTATTCTATGTGGCAGCCCAGATACCATTCGTAAACGGCTAGAATATTGCCAGCGGGAAGCTGGTGTTGGACACTTCCTGGGCATGTTCCAGGTTGCGTCGATGCCCCACGAGATGACTGTTGCAAGTATGAAGCGCTTTGCGGATGAAGTGATGCCTGCTGCTAAGCAATTTGGCTTGCAGACGAAAGTCGCTGCTGAATAATCGTAATAAAAAATAAGATTAGGATAACTCAATGAAGGTATTTCTTTTTCACCTTATGCCTTACGCATACGTAGATCCTAATTATGATCAGAAATACGATACCTGTTGGGTGACGTATCCCAACAGTAACTTTGACCCCGTCAAGGGTCACGAACTATACAACAGATATCTTGATGAACTTGAATATGCGGAGGAGCTTGGGTTTGATGGTGTCTGCGTAAATGAGCATCATCAGAACGCGTATGGGTTAATGCCATCACCGGTGGTGATGGCTTCGGCCTTGGCTACAAAAACCCAAAGAGTAAAGATAGCGATATTGGGAAATGCGTTCGGTATTCGGGACCATCCCCAGACGCTAGCGGAAGAGCACGCTATGATCGACTGCATAACCAGTGGACGTTTGATCAGCGGCATGGTGCGTGGCTTGGGATGTGAGTATTATTCTTTAGGAGCGAATCCGGCAAATAGTCACGAGCGGTTTCACGAAGCTCACGACTTAGTTATACGAGCGTGGACGGACGAGGGCCCGTTTTCGTTTGAGGGTAAGCACTATCATTTTGACTACGTGAATACGTGGCCACGCCCGTACCAAGACCCCCACCCCCCGATCTGGGTGCCAAGTCAGGGCTCGACCGAGACTATTAATTGGGCCGCTCATCCAGATAGGAAATATACCTATTTGCAGACGTATTCTCCCTTTCAGAACGTTGTTCGTTTTCATCATGCATATCGTCAAATTGCGCATGATCATGGATACAAGGCAACGTCAGAACAATTAGGCTGGGCTGCCCCAATTTATGTTGGTGAGACGGACGAGACTGCAATTGATGAGGTGCGGCCACATGTAGAGTTATTCTTCAATAAGCTTCTTAGGTACCCAACTACGATGCTGCTGCCGCCAGGCTATATGTCTATCGATTCATATAAACGCGTTTTGAAAACAAAATCGAGCTTAGTATCGACCCATACTGTCGAATCACTTATAGAACGCGACGTAATAATTGTGGGTAGTCCAGATACCGTTCGAGAAAAACTGACTAGGTGTCACGCTGAGGTGGGGTTGGGTTATTTTCTCGGTATGTTTCAAATTGGAAGTATGCCACACAAACTTACTCTTGCATCGATGGAACGTTTTACGGAAGAGATTATGCAAGATGTGATGATTTTAGAAGGTTCTGGAAAATGGGAGCCCGATCAGGCTGAACCTGCTACTCAGGCCGCAGAATAGAGTTAATCATGTCCCTTCGCCCGCAGAAAAATGGGCAAACCCATTCGGAAGTCTAACGAGTGGGCTCTGGGTGATCCCCCGAGTAATCATAAAAACCCTTTCCAGACTTACGGCCAAACCACCCTGCCTCAACATACTTTACTAGCAGTGGACACGGCCGGTATTTAGTATCAGCCAGTCCATCGTAAAGTACCTGCATAACAGAGAGACAAGTGTCTAGCCCAATAAAGTCAGCAAGCTCTAGTGGTCCCATCGGGTGGTTGGCACCAAGCTTTAGTGCGGTATCAATATCCTTAACAGAGCCGATTCCTTCGTGAAGTGTGTAGACAGCTTCATTAATCATTGGAAGCAAGATTCGATTAACGATAAAAGCCGGGAAATCTTCTGAAATAACTGGCGTCTTTCCTAGACGGTAGGTAAGGCCTTCTACTACTTTGTGTGTCTTATCGTCGGTTGCAATTCCGGGAATCAATTCTACTAACTGCATAATGGGAACCGGGTTCATAAAATGCATACCCATGAAGCGCTCAGGGCGGTCAGTAGCGGCGCCCAGTCTGGTGATAGAGATAGACGAGGTGTTTGATGCAATGATTGTGTCTTTTCGGAGCGACGGGAGTACATTCTTATAGATTTCTCGCTTTATAACTTCGTCTTCCGTTGCCGCCTCAATAACAATATCACACTCGCCGAGCGCTTCGTATTCTGTCGAAGTGGATAATAAAGATAGTGCCTCTTGCTTCTCTGCTTCAGTAATTCTTTCACGACTTACTTGCCGACCCAAGTTTCTATCGATGCTGGCAACCGCTTTATCAAGTTGTTCCTGCCCAATATCATTCATTACAACATTTATGCCCGTAACTGCGGCAACATGTGCAATTCCTGATCCCATTTGGCCGGCCCCAATAACACCAATTCTTTTAATGCTTAGTGCTTCTGGTGTTGCGCCCGGATCTTTAATGGTAGCCATTCACAACATTCCTTTCTTCTCAATTTTTTTGAAACCCGTGTGTTGTACAAACCAATTTCTTTTCGGGTTTATCGTGGTTGGACATCCTGCCTTTGTAGCTCTTCGTCAAGTTCAGGTACGAGCTTGAATAGGTCACCTACTAGGCCATAGTCGGCAACAGAAAAGATTGGGGCCTCCTCGTCCTTATTTATCGCGACTATTACCTTAGAGTCCTTCATTCCGGCGAGGTGCTGTATTGCCCCAGAAATTCCAACGGCAATATATAATTCGGGAGCAACAACCTTACCAGTTTGTCCGACCTGATAATCATTTGGTTTATATCCCGCGTCCACCGCTGCTCGAGACGCGCCAACAGCCGCCCCTAATTTATCGGCTACTTTCTCAATCAATTCGAAATTTTCCCCAGATTGCATACCTCGACCCCCAGAAATTATGACCCTTGCTGAGGTTAATTCTGGACGCTCTGATTTTGTCAGTTCCTGCCCTACAAACCGTGATAGACCTACGCTTGGTGTTATCTCCACACTTTCTATCGTGGCCGAACCCCCCTCCTCAGAGGCCGCGATAAACGCAGTACCGCGGACAGTTATTACTTTGATACCGTCGGAGGACTGGACGGTTGCCATCGCATTTCCGGCATATATTGGATGCACAAAAGTGTCTTCGGAAACTATTTGGACGATATCCGAAATCTGAGCGACGTCTAAAAGCGCCGCCACACGAGGTGCAATATTTTTTCCTGAGGTGTTTGATGAAAACAGTATATGGCTATAGTTTGTAGCAAGGTTGGCAACAAGTGGAGCTACATTTTCTGCTATTTGGTGGCTTAGGACGTTATTGTCCGCTATCAAGATTTTGGAAATTCCGCTAATTTTAGATGTTGTTGTAGATATTTCTTCCAGGTTCTCACCCGCTATTAAGAGGTCCACTTCGTCCGATATTTGCAGAGCAGCAGAAATAGTGTTGAGTGTTATGGGAACGAGGCCCGAATTATTGTGGTCTGAGACAACGAGGACGGTCATCAAATGACCCCCGCTTCGTTTTTAAGTTTATCTACTAATTCGGTAACGTTTTCTAATTTTAACCCGCCCTCTCGTTTTGCAGGTTCCGTAACCTTCAGAGTCGTAAGACGTGGTGTTACATCTACCCCCAACTCCGCTGGGGTTGTCTCGTCAATTGTTTTCTTCTTAGCCTTCATTATGTTTGGAAGAGATGCATATCGGGGTTCATTCAGGCGAAGGTCCGTGGTTACAATTGCTGGCAGGTTAATTGCCAATGTTTGTAAACCGCCATCGACCTCACGAGTTACATTTGCTGTATCGCCAGATAACTCTATTTTTGAGGCGAAAGTACCTTGTGACCAGTTTAGCAAACCTGCCAACATTTGCCCGGTTTGATTAGAATCATCATCTATCGCTTGTTTGCCAAGAATAACCATATCGGGGTTTTCGTTATCCACGATCTTCGCGAGGAGTTTTGCCACGGCTAGCGGTTGCAGTTCCTCCTCTGTCCTTACATGAATGCCTCGGTCTGCACCCATAGCCAGGGCCGTCCGAATAGTTTCTTGGCATTGTTGTACGCCCATTGAGACGGCCACGACTTCGCTGGCGGTGCCCGCCTCTAAAAGTCTGACAGCTTCCTCAACGGCTATTTCGTCAAATGGATTCATGGACATCTTGACGTTGGCTGTTTCAACGCCCGTCTCATCGCTCTTTACGCGGACTTTGACATTATAATCTATCACCCGTTTCACGGCGACGATCAGTTTCATCGAAGTTTCTCTCATATTGAAGGCAGCTATTGAGTTCTGAATTTCTTTCATACGCCTCGTGCTGCCGTGACAGGCACCTATGAAAGAGGTTTATCTCGTGCATGCGGAACCTAACTAAGTACGGTGGGATGTCAAGTTTTTGAACCCGCAGCTCGTACTGACGGCGGAAATATCTCGCCTTTTATTCTATGCGGAGAATAAGAATAAAAGACCAAGAAGGACAATCGCTGAAAACTGGAGTATCACGCGAAGTTGCATAAGTTTATTCGAATGTTTTGCATTGAATTTGCCCCCCTTAATCATGGAAATTAACCCTAATCCTAGCGCTCCCAGGGTGGCAACCATTGCCACTATTATTAGAATTGGTAGTAAGGAGGACATTACAGAAATATGGTATGCATCGCTTCTAAGGGCAATCTTTCAATTTGCGTGGGTGAAATCGTCCCTCTGTCTGTTCTTTCTGTGTGAAGCTAGGTGTCGTAAAACGGTTTTTTTACAAGAGTCTATTCCGCTTATGAGTTTCTTAGATCATATTTCTCGATGTAACGAGCACGACCTATCAAAATTTGTTCCTCTAATTGTGGAGGAAACAATTGTTGGCCAAATTCGCCGCGATAACGTTCAGCATTTAGAAAGCTTCAAGAGTGTTTTTAAGTTTTCACCGGATAATGTCCGTTTGGCGGATGGGCTGCGAAATTATGCGGATAGGACAGAAGCAATAGACAGCGTTATCAATAGTCTATTTGACCAAAATATTATTAATCGACCACGGAATGAGGCCTATCCCGTCGGCGCTCAGTGGGGAGGGCCTTACATGTTTCAATTGGAACGGTCGGCCGCATCGTTTTTTGGAGTGCGAGCTTACGGGATCCATGTCAATGGATTCGTGCGCGTGAATGGTCGTTTAAAGCTGTGGGTGGCTGTTCGGGCGAAAGACCGCCTAATCTGTCCAGGACAACTCGATAATATGATAGCGGGTGGTCAACCCGTTACCCTTACGCTTCGTGAAAACTTGTTAAAAGAAGCTAATGAGGAAGCAAACGTTGCTCCAGAGTTGGCGACAAAAGCTATTTCCACGGGAGCGATAAGTTATGTGATGGAGGATGATATCGGTCTGAAGCCGGATATAATGTTTTGTTGGGATTTGGAGCTACCTCTTGATTTCGAGCCGGTTAATATGGATGGGGAGATCGCTGATTTTTATCTGATGCCAATCGAAGACGTAATGGAAGTAGTCGATACAACTTTCGACTTTAAATTTAATTGCAACTTGGTGAACATCGACTTTTTTATTCGTCATGGTGTTCTTTCCCCCGAACATCGTGACTATGTTTCCATTGTGCGCGGTTTAAGATCCTAACGTGTTAATTGCGCATGATTTTTCTTGTCTCAAAACGTATTTTAAAGTGCTGATTTACATTAAGGATCAAATCCGGAGAGTGAAATAACCGCCTCCCGGCTATATCCTTGGTCACGGAGGGCGCGAATTGTTATGCTTTTATTTCGTTTGGATAGTCGCCGCCCGTTACGATCTGTCAGGAGGTGATGATGATCATAAATAGGGGTGCCATAGTCCAATAAGTTCTGCAGTAACTTATGAATATCTGTTGAGGGTCTCAGATCGGAACCCCGATGTACTAGCGTTATGCCTTGTAAATGGTCATCAACTGTGACGGCAAGGTGATAGCTTGTTGGTATGTCTTTGCGTGCTAGTACGACATCACCAAATTGCCGAGGGTCTGCTTTGAAAAATTGGTTATTGCTATCGCTCCACGCAAGTCTACCAGCCCTTGATATGGCCGCCTCCATATCAAGTCTTCGAGCATAGTTCTTACCCTTCGCCAACCGAGATTTACGCTCCATCTGTGTCAAACCCCGACATATGCCAGGATAAATTGGTCCGTCAGGACCGTGCGGTGCGTGTCCAGAACTTTTTATTTCTGTCATAATTTCTGAACGGCTGCAAAAGCAGCAGTAGAGAACTTGTAGGGAATGTAGTTTGTCTAATGCCCTGGCGTAATCTGCCATGTGGTCAGATTGCTTGCGGATTGGCGTCTCCCAATCGAGCCCCAGCCATTTTAGATCTTCAACAATTGCGTCGGTATAATCTTCTTTGCATCGAAACGGGTCTATGTCCTCTATTCGGAGATGAAAACTACCGCCCGGGCCGCGCCCGTGAAACGCTGTTAGAGCGGAAAACGCGTGTCCGATGTGCAGTAAGCCTGTCGGGCTAGGCGCAAACCGTGTAACCTGTCTTGGCTTACTTGATTTCTGCATGTTCTTGGTTGATTAAAATAAAAGCCTCTTACATCACTTAGCCGCGAATTACGAGAACTCCAATATTTGGATGGACAAAAAACTGAATAGTCAAATCTTTGATCATGCATTAAATGATCTAACTCGATGCGATGTCGATCTTGCTCGGGTCATTAGGGACTATGGTAGGCCGACGGTATTGCGGCGGTCAGCGGGCTTTATGAGTCTAGTATTATTGATATTAGAACAACAGGTGTCATTGGCGTCGGCGGACGCGTGCTATAAGCGCTTAGTTGCGGCTGTTCCGCGTTTGAATCCTAAAAATATTTTGGCATTGTCTGCGTTGAATTTTCGCGATGCTGGGGTAAGCCGCCAAAAGACAAGGTATATCCGCGACCTGGCGGAAGCTGTTCTAGACAAAAGGCTGACGCTTCAAAACCTTGTGTATTTGAGTGATGAAGAAGTTCGAGAAAACCTTTGTCAGGTGAAGGGCGTTGGACCCTGGACTGCCGATGTATACTTGTTAGCATGCCTTCAGCGCCCCGACGTATGGCCGTCAGGTGATATAGCATTACAAACCGCTGTGCGCGATATAAAAGGGCTTAAAATTCGACCCGATCAGAAAAAACTTATTGAGATTGGTGAGGTCTGGAGACCTTGGCGTAGCGTTGCTGCCGGCATATTGTGGCACTATTATCTGAAAGCCGTGCGTAAAAAATAATGTTGTTAGAACCTTAATAATCGGAATCGTAGATGGCTAAATTTCCTGAGTTGAACGGACCGGAAGCCCAACCTTCTTCTACTTCTAAACCAGAACAACTAATTATATTAGTCCATGGTTATGGAGCGGATGGAAACGACCTTTTTTCCCTCGGCCATTATTTTGGCCAAATTGCCCCTGGTGCTGCAATAATTGCACCAAATGCACCATATAGATGTCAAGGTTCACCATTCGGATTTCAATGGTACGATGTCTGGTTGCAAGATCCCGCGGAGAGGTTGGCTGCTATCCGATCAACAGCCTCTATATTTGATAATTTTATTGATCAACAGCTCGATCGATGGGGACTGTCTGGTGACAAGTTAATCCTAATCGGATTTTCTCAGGGAACGATGATGTCTCTATTTACTGGGCCTCGGCGTGAAGTTTCACTTGCTGGTATAGTTGGTTACTCTGGAAGAATGGAAGCTCCGGACTTACTGAAAACAGAAATCCGCTCAAAACCACCAGTACTTCTGGTGCACGGCGATTCTGATGAACTTCTTGCAGTGTCTGAAATGGAGACAGCCGCTAAA
>CAYPNT010000034.1:0-26661 GCA_964412235.1 uncultured Rhodospirillaceae bacterium | reverse complement strand
GTTTGGCGTTCGGAACAGGACGACTGGCTCATTGAGTATTACACGCGAGAACGGACTGTCTGAAACTTCGGTATCCCAGGCGGCGACGTACCAAGCATTCTTTAGAAACATCAATTACCTCCGAACCTGTGTTGGAAAATCGTGACCAAGACCATGCCCTTATCTCGACTTTATCTTCTTCGCAGAAATCATACACAATTTAAAAGAATAAAATCAATTAGGGTATTACTTAAGACATCACGGTCCCGCCATCGATAGCAATTGTTTGGCCCGTAACAAAGGCACTTGTATCCGAAGCAAGCCACATGACGGAGCCAACCATGTCTTTTGGAAGGGCATTTCGTTTAAGGCTTTGATCGTTTTTGATCACCTCAAGAGCACCTTCAGTTTTTTCACCAAAAAACTCCGCTGTACCCTCGGTAACGACTGCAGTCGGAGCAATAGCGTTTACTCTAATGTCATACCGTCCAAGTTCTCGAGCCAAGGCCCTGGTCATGCCGATCACAGCGGCTTTCGATGTCGTATAATGCAGGGCAAACGGAAGCCCATACGTTGCGGCCAAAGACGCCACGTTAACAATTGAGCCTTTCCCTTGGGCTCGCATATGTGGAACGGTTGCCTTGCAACAATTCCAAATACCCTTGACGTTAACATTCATCGTTCGGTCCCACTCGTCTTCGTCGAGTTGATCGAAGCGCCCTCCGGTTAGACCGCCATATAGGGCTGCATTGTTTATAAGCGCATCAATTTGGCCAAACATGTCAACAGCCTCGTCTGCCATTGCGGTGACAGTAGTCATGTCGGTAACATCCAGTCTAACACCGATAGCGGTCCCGTTATCAGCGTGAATTTGTTCAACTGTTGGCCCGCAGTCAATTATGTCACCTACGACGACGTTTGCACCGAGGCTGGCTGCCTCTAAGGCATAGGCCTGACCTAACCCGCGACCACCACCGGTCACTATTAACACTTTGTCTTGAAGCATCTTTTGATCCTGTTTCAATTCAAGGCGGTCCTACGCATTTTCAGCTTTAGGCCGACTACCGTCCAAATATCTAAACCGCAGATTGAGGCGATATCGGAAATGGGCAATCTTGTCTCGCGGAGTAACACTCGAGCGTGCACAAGCGGATCGCGCCGGCGATTGTTTTGAGGTGCTTGCCATGCCTGTCTAGCTTCCCTCTTCCTTTGTCGACGCTCATTTGCGTCTAGACCGCGCGCATAGGCCGCTTCTAATGCTTCTTCATGGCGTGCCTTTTCGGTCCGTGCCCGGTCTTCAACATTTCGGTAAAACTTAGATATTTCTGAAAATGTTTGTTCACGGACGTCAGCCTCAGCCTTCGCTTCCTGAAACACAGCGTTAAATTGTGCTCGTTGTTTTGTGTTTTGCATCGGCTCACTGCCAAACCGTGCAGCTTCTTCTATTGTCATGTTGTAACGGCGGGCGATGCGTTCCGCAGCGTCTAACGCATTGCGCCGTTCACCTTTAAATGGGCTTTCCTTAGCCATTAAAAGTAGATTTTTAAAGCGGTCATGCTCCGTTGATGTCATGCTTTTTGAAATCGATCAGCTCCGACGATCTAATATCCGATTTCAATATAATAGACCATAAATTGTCTCTAGGGGATTAATCCGTTCCTAAAAACTTGACCTGAATTTTTGATTATAACTCACCTCTTACAATATCGGCACCGTCACACATCGCTTTCAGTTTCCCAAACGCCACCTCGCGACGCATGTATTTCATGCCGCAATCGGGAGCGACTATGATTTTCTCTGGTCCAACGTGATCAAAGGCCTTGCGGATACGGTGGGCAACGGTCTCCGCCGTTTCGATGTTTTCTGTACTGAGGTCAATGACACCTAAAATAATTTTTTTAGTCGACAATGTTTTAAGCACATTAAGGTTTAATTCAGACTGCGCGGTTTCAATGGAAATTTGATCGGCAGAACAGTCATTTAGTTCAGGCAGAAATGAATATCCCTCTGGCCGTTCGTGGACAACATGCGCGTATCCAAAGCAGAGGTGGACAGCAGTCTCTCCATTTACACCCTCAAGTGCACGGTTAATAGCTTTTACCGCATATTCCTTTGCAATTTCTGGTCGCGCTTGCATATAAGGCTCGTCAAGTTGGACCACGTCGGCACCCGCATCGAAAAGGTCTTTGATTTCTTCATTGACGGCCGCCGCATAATCCATTGCCGCGGCCTCGTCTGTCTCGTAGTGATCATTTTGCGCTTGCTGCGTCATGGTGAATGGTCCCGGGAGCGTAATCTTGACGCGTCGGTCCGTATTCGCTTTCAAAAAAAGAACGTCGTCCACCTCAATAGGCGTTTGGCGATGAATGGGACCTGCGATTCGGGGTACTGGGTTCGGATGGCCGGTGCGATCGATTGCGGTTCCAGGCTTGTCGATGTCAATGCCACCTAAAGCGGTCGCTACGCGATTGGAATAGCTCTCGCGGCGGACCTCCCCGTCTGTCACTATATCAATTCCGGCACGCTCCATGTCGCGAATTGCGAGAATTGTGGCGTCATTTTGGGCATCGTTAAGGTGCTCTTCACTGATGCGCCACATTTCGCGGGCTCTTACTCTTGGGGGAAGGCGACCCTTTAAATTATCCCGGTCTACCAACCATTCAGGCTGTACGTAACTGCCCACTACCGTTGTTGGAAGAACTTTTTCAGTCATTTTTCACCTTTTCACTCTCTTCAAATTTTAGGGTAACGTTCCCGTCATTTGATTGTACCGATCGGTAGAAGCATGAACGGTAACCTACATGACATGCACCTTCTTTTTCGGGAATTACGAGTAATTGCAGGACATCCTGATCACAGTCTGTTCGGATTTGGATTATTTTTTGAATTTGGCCGCTCGTGCCACCCTTATGCCACATTGCGTCGCGGCTTCGGCTCCAATACCAAGCTTCGCCGCTATCAATTGTACGTTTTAATGCGTCAGAATTCATCCAAGCAACCATCAACACTTCTTTTGTGTTAGCGTGCACCGCTACTGCGGGGATTAACCCATCGGTATTAAAGCTCGGCGCAAATACCGTTCCCTCTTCGCGTTCAGCTTTGGTTAGCTTTTTATCAATTAGGTCATATTTATAGGTTTTGGCCACAATTAACTCTGTCGGATCATCGCCAAGAATTCGCGCCGCGTTGAAGGGTCGTTTCGGAACGCACCCAGCATATGACTCGTCACAGTGTCGGCACCCGGTTTATGCACGCCACGTGTGGTCATGCATTGGTGACTTGCCTCTATTACAACGGCGACACCCTGGGGTTTTAGTACACGATCAATTGTTTCTGCTATATCGACAGTCATTTTTTCCTGTATTTGCAATCGCTTGGAAAAAATTTCAACCACACGCGCTAACTTACTTATACCGACGACGCGCCTGTTAGGTATATATGCGACGTGTGCTTTTCCATTAATTGGGACCATGTGATGCTCGCAATGGGATTCAACATCAATATCTCGAATTAACACCATTTCGTCGTATCCACCAGTTTCGGCGAACGTTTTCATCAAGACCTCGTCGGGGTCAATATGGTATCCCGAGAAGAACTCGGCGAAAGACCGGACGACGCGTGACGGCGTTTCGCGTAAACCTTCACGGTCTGGGTCATCACCTGCCCACCTTATCAGGGTCTTTACCGCTTCTTCTGCTTCTGCCTTTGATGGTCGGCGGGTGTTCAGCTCTGCATCAACTATCGCGTCCATTTATACTCTCCTTAATACTTATTATACGCGTGTGAAGGGGATAGGGCGACCCCGACTAATTTTATTGAAATAGGACCTAACATTGCCAAAAACCAGCCCACTTTCCCCATTTATTTTTAGAATTCATTGGTTCTAAATACCCATTGCTAACCTCGTCCTTGAAAGCCGGTTAGAGGCCCGATACCCTACGAAACTAATTACTGAAAAGTGACGTGATGGCACCAAAAATAAAATCTAGAAAAAAGGTCCCCGTGTATTGTTATCAGTGCGTTGCGGGTCCAGATCTAATGCAAGTTGAGATTGAAGATGGCGTCGCGACACGGATCGAATCCAACTACGATATTACGGAAAACCACCCCGGTGGGGGGCGGGTCTGTGTAAAGGCCTACGGCCTGATACAAAAAACCTACAATCCAAATCGTGTCATGTCGCCGATGAAGCGGACAAACCCGCTCAAGGGGCGGGACGAAGATCCAGGCTTTGAAGCAATTTCATGGAAGGAGGCTTTGGATACCGTGGCCCAGCGGATGCGCGATATTCGTTCTCGTGGCTTAACTGATGAAAGTGGTTTTCCAAGGCTGGCAGTTTCATTTGGCGGAGGTGGTACGCCGACGCAGTATATGGGAACGTTTCCGGCGTTTTTGTCAGCGTGGGGGCCAATTGATATGGGCTTTGGTGGCGGGCAGGGTGTAAAATGTTATCATTCTGAGCATCTATACGGTGAGCTTTGGCACCGAGCTTTTATTGTTTCTCCTGACACCCCTTACTGCAACTACGTCATTAACTGCGGAAATAACGTAGAAGCGTCGGGAGGCGTCGCGGGGGTCTGGCGCCAAGCGGATGCGAGGGTTCGCGGTCTGAAACGCGTACAGGTTGAGCCACATCTATCTATTACCGGGGCGCTTTCTGCAGAATGGATACCCATAAAACCAAAAACAGATGCGGCGTTTCTTTTTGGCCTAATTAACCGGATGTTGTGTGAGCGCGATTGGCGCGAAACCTGCGATGTAAAACATTTACAAGAGGGCACCACGTCCCCTTATCTTGTCGGACCGAACGGGTATTATTTGAGGGATCCTGAAAGCCGTAAACCTCTGATATTTGATCTTTCGGACAAAAGAGCCAAATCCTGGGATCAAGATTTTGAGGATATCGCGTTAGATGGTGCGCACATAGTTTCAGGTGTTGAAGAAGGGCCCGACGGATGGGTTTGGGAACACCAAAAGATATCAGTTAAGACGGCGTTCCAACTTCTACTTGAGCACATGGCTGCATTTGATCCCGTGTGGGCTGAAGAAGAGTGTGATGTTTCTGCTGAAAAGATACGTCAAATTGCAGACGAATATGTTGCTCACGCGTGCATTGGCGAAACGATCGAGATCGAGGGTGTGGAGATGCCCTTTCGCCCTGTCGCCGTTATGCTTGGAAAGGGCGTAAACAACGGGTGGGGCGGTTATCAAACGTGTTGGGCCAGAACATTACTTGCCTGCTTGGTGGGCGCGTTGGAGGTACCTGGAGGGACATTAGGGACGGCGGTAAAATTAAATAGACCCGCAGATAATCGCCTTAATACCGTGCGACCGACCCGCGACGGTGTAATGGATTATCCCTTTAATGAGACGACGAAAGACCAATGGTCGTCCGATCCACATATCCGAAATGCATACAAAACATTGGTTCCGCTTGCTGCGGACTCCGCGTGGTCCCCCGCACTTGGGCCGGCGCACCTCCCGTGGCTGTTCCAAAAGAAACAGCCAAAAAACTGGCCAAAACAAACAAAACCTGAAATGTGGATAAATTATCGGACCAATCCCGCAATTTCATCTTGGAACGCGCCGGAGGTCGCTGAGAGAATTGCTGAGTTTCCGTATACGGTATCCTTTGCCTATACCAGAGACGAAACCAACCACATGGCAGATATAATTTTGCCAGATTGTACCGATTTAGAGAGCCTCCAACTCATTCAGATCGGCTCTACTAAATTCACCGAACAATACTGGAAACATCAAGGATGGGCGATCCGACAACCCGTGGTCACCCCACAGGTGGATGCAATGGATTTGACCGATATAGCGACAGAATTGGCGGAGCGCGTTGGGGTACTTGATAGCTATAATGTTGCCATTAACCGCGGCGCCGCCGGGGCGCGGCTCGTGGGTCGAGATAACGAATACGATTATGGGATTGATACCGAAATTCCGAATTCCCGTGAGGTAATTTGGAATGCGGTTTGCAAGGCTGCGAGCCATACATTGACCGATGGAAGCGAGGTTCGAGATCTGGATTGGTTTCGAGAAAACGGGTTCATGCTCAAACCCTTTCCGCAGTTACAGTGGTATCTCTACCACAAGGTTAAAAAGGAAAAGTTGCGTTTTGAAATGCCCTATCAAGAGCGCATCAAACGTCATGGTACACAGCTTGCGGCGCGCCTTCATGAGATAGGTATCGATTGGTGGGAAAAACAACTGGATGAGTACCAACCGTTTCCGGTTTATGAACGCTTCCCTGATATCTGGAGTGATCATGTTCGGGAGGCGGGAAAAGACCCTAAGGATTTCCCGTTTTTTGCTTTAACCGCACGTTCTATGCAGTACTCGTGGGGTGCTAATGTCGGAATTCCATTAATTAATGAAGTGGCAAATAATATAGCTGGCCACCGTGGTGTCATTATCAATCGAACAAGGGCTTTCGAAATGGGGTTGAGAGAGGGAGACCGCGTGGAGATCCAATCGGTTGCGGGTATCACACGAGGGAAAGCTGTGCTTCGTGAAGGTATTCGTCCGGATACAATTTTAATGATTGGCCAATTTGATCATTGGGCAACACCTTATGCAAAAGATCTTGACCTTCCTAGCTTGAATTCGGTGACGTCATTGTCCCTGTCACTTACGGACGCGACCGGGTCAAGTGCAGATCTTGCACGGGTATCTATCCGGAAGGCCGATAGCGAAAGGACAATCGCGTGAGTGATGACGAGACACCAAACGATGTCCGCTATGGGATGGTAGTGGATCTTAATCGTTGCGTCGGCTGTCAGACATGTACGATCGCGTGTAAGCACGCAAATGATACACCGCCAGGCGTGCAATGGCGGCGCGTACTGGACGTGGAACGCGGGACGTTTCCCGATGTGGAACGTCTTTTTATGGTGGTTGGTTGCCAACACTGCGCAGAGCCACCCTGTGTGCCCGTATGTCCGACAGGCGCCACGAGACAAAGAGCCGACGGATTGGTGACGATGGACTATGACACTTGTATTGGATGCGGTTATTGCGCGGTCTCTTGCCCATACCAAGCTCGAACAATTGGGCATAACACGGATTGGTATTATGGCGAAGAAACCACCCAGGAAGCCCATGTTTTTCACGAAGAACGGGTGGGTGTTGCCAATAAGTGCACATTTTGTGTGGAACGGGTTGACGAGGCTAAAGCGGAAAAGAAAATACCAGGCGTAGATATGGAATATACTCCGGCTTGCTCAGCGGCGTGTATTGCGAGTGCTATCCATTTCGGGGATTTTAAAGATCCCGAGAGTAATGTGTCGACGCTTTCTAGAGAAAATAATTTCTTCCAAATGCACGAGGAATTGGGGACGGACCCGCAGATTAAGTATCTCTACGATGTGCCAAATGTCATCGCAGGGCGCGATCCCCAACCGGAAGATATAAATGATGACGTACTTGGCGACCCAACAAACCCGCTGGTGGGCGAACGACAAACATTTTGGGATTATAGGGCGGCAATGAATTTTGTATTTGGAGGGATGTCGTCTGGGGTGGTCGTCCTGGCGACCCTTTGTCACTTCTTTTTTAGCTTGTCGTCTCAGGCACTTCTTTCTTTTTATGTGATTGCAGGGATCGGCATGGCGATTGGGCTTTTTTTTGTATTTCTTGAGATAGGCAGAAAAGCCCGCTTTTTGCTCGTCTTGTTGCGTCCTCAAACGTCGTGGATGACGAGGGAGACGTATGCCGTCGCTATATTTTATCCAGCACTCCTGGCAGATCTGGTATGGCCAACTCCACAACTTCATCTATTACTTTCGCTGGTTGCCTTGTGCTTTTTGTTTTGCCAAGCACGAATTTTATATGCGGCTAAAGGCGTACCAGCGTGGCGCGTCGATTTAATTCCGACCATGTTATTGATGGCTGGTCTTATGGAGGGTGTGGCGCTTCTTGGAATAGGAGCAGGGATATGGTTCGACACGTTCAGGGGTTCAACGTTGTTTGTATCAATTTGCGGGCTGATCCTGACACTGTGCAACGCATGGCTTTGGCAACGCTACGTTAAAAAAGCGTCACACTCGGGATTGCCCCCACTCGCGAGAGCTGAACTCAGGAAAATTACGCCTACGCTTAGAATTGTGGGACATCTCTTGCCGCTTGTCTTTTTCGCTCTAGCGATTGTGTTTAATCCCGTTTTCTTCCTAGTTGCTGGAATTGCCTCAATTGTTGGGGGATTTATCTGGAAGTATACTCTGATAACACGGGCGAGTTATCTGCAGGGATTTGCATTACCAAAAATGCCTCAGAGGGGATCCGGCGATCGAGCGGCACCGGCCCGCGTGGGCGGGTTTCAATCCTCTTGATCGGTAATTGCGTGCCGGATCCGGTGTAGTGTTTTGACTGACGGTTTATCTCAATTCTAAATTGTTAGATTGTTTCCGGGCCACGGGTGTACTTCCCTAGTCGTTTCCAAAAAGACCACGCTGCTTATGCCAGTCTTCAATCCCGATGTCGGGGTAATACTCGAATTCCACATCGTGGTCGTCCATTCGAATTCTGACCCAGTTTGCCTTATGAGCGAGCATTAAGTGCGTGCTTTCGGGTGCCTGAGGTAGCGGAGAGTCTATCGCTGAAACGAACGGGTAGATGTAATCTGGCCAGTCACTGCCGTGCACCCATAATGCGGATCCGCATTTTGAGCAGAAATGACGCCGGGCTTTGCTGAGACCGTCGTCGTCATAGTGGTCTCTGTCATTTTTCGCGGACCGGTATATTGAGATATTTTCTTCGCCAGAGATCTTTAAGCTG
Source organism: uncultured Rhodospirillaceae bacterium (assembly GCA_964412235.1). GTDB lineage: Bacteria > Pseudomonadota > Alphaproteobacteria > MPNO01 > UBA830 > JAYZQT01. The sequence goes on along the minus strand of CAYPNT010000034.1, from coordinate 17,901 downwards.
TTAGCACGTCCCATAATATTTATAGCGTAGCCACCAGCGCCAGCAGTTTTTCGGCAAATAGAACAATAACATTGGTTATAGGGGTAGGGTGTATCTGATGCCACGGAAAATCTAACCGCCCCACAGTGACATGAACCTTCAAGTTTCATTGGGTTATCCTTAAACTGTCATTGTCAAACCATACCCTATCCGTTTGAGGAAGATCTAAACCTAATTGTTCACATTAAATAAAGTTTATTTAGCTCATTGAAATTCGGTTGTTTTTATAGACAGCCACATTTGGTTTTTCTCTATTTTACCGTCCTTAAGTTTAAAAACTCGCCGCATCTTCATCGTATTTTTTCTTTTTGATACTCTACTGGTCGGGCCGCCCCGATTTTAATTAAAACGACTAATTTTGGTCCGAAAAACTACAACGATTATGAATTTATTGTGGTATTTTGAATTTACTTAAATTCCGATTGATCTGGGAGCCAAATAATGGATAGCGCCGAAGAGAGTGGGATTTGGTGTGAAATTCGCAGTGGCAAATTGGCGCCAGGACATCCAGCTCTGTTTTTGGATCGTGATGGAACGATCATCGACCTGATTGATTATTTGTCGGATCCGAGCCAAGTGGTATTGATACCGAATATGGTCACGCAGTTGCGTAACGCCAGAGCTGCGGGCAGGGCGATTGTTATGGTCACGAACCAATCTGGAGTGGGTCGCGGTTATTATGGTTGGAAAGAGTTTGAGGCGGTACAAAACCGGATTTATGAGTTACTTGCTGCGGAAAATCTCTCAATAGACGCCATCTACGCTTGCTCGCATCCTCCTTCCTCCGCAGGCGGTCCGAAAGGTTCCGCATACAGGAAGCCCGCTCCGGGTATGCTGTTGAAGGCTTCTGTTGATTTGGGATTGGATTTATCCGCCTCAGTGATCGTAGGAGATACCGCTGATGACTTAGAGGCCGGGAAATCTGCAGGTTTACAGTTGGGAGCGTTGGTAACGACAGGTTACGGAAAAAATGCTATCGAACGCCAAAAAGCGCTTAAGTTATCTGACGATAAGTTCCGCGTAACCTTCGAAATGCAAAACCTGATCTAAAGAGCATTCCCGACATTTTCGCATAGCCGTACTCATTAGTGCGCATAGAATTGTGTTTACCGGGAAGCGGTTTGGATTTTGACTTTGTATTCGGCATAGTGTGTATCAATTTTGTGAGGGAGTAGATAAAAAATGGCAAAGGTACCGCGACTCAATAGTGCAATCGGCGCCTTAGAACAGGGCGGTGCAACCTTTTCCGCCTTTGTGCCTATGGATATTCAAACCGCCCAGGTGATGACCGCCACTAAGTACGATAGCATTGTTTTTGAGGGTGAACATTTGCCTTGGGATGCCAACTCTTTGCGAGATGCGTTGCAATTCATGTTGGACCGGCGTGTTATCGCTGATAGTGGGTCTGTTGCGCCGTCCGTTACACCGTTTGCCCGAGTTCCCGTTAACGGCGTTGAAAAGGGGCAATGGCACGCAAAACAAGCACTGGATATCGGATGTTATGGAATTGTCTGGCCGCATATCAGCACCGTTGGTGAGGCGTACAACGCGGTTGCCGCATGTCGCTATCCACGTCTTAAGGACAAGCCGCTGTATGAACCGATGGGTATCCGCGGCGACGGCCCCGTTCGCGCTGCGCGCTACTGGGGGCTCACGCAGCAGGAATACTACCAAAAAGCTGATGTTTGGCCGCTAGCTCCCGAGGGGGAAATTTTTGTTATTTTACAAATCGAAGACACAAAAGGTATCGAAAATCTGCCCGATATGTTGAAAAATGTACCCGGTATAGGTGCCATACTTATCGGGGAAGGTGACCTTGGCCAAGAATTAGGGTTTCCCCGACAATATGAACATCCTGACCTATTGGACGCCATGGCAAGGATTGTTGATACGTGCATTCAACACGATACGATCGTTGGACACCCCCATGCGGATGCCAAAAATATGGAATTGCTATTGAAACAGGGCTACCGGTTCTTGATGGCCGCACCCGCTCGCACGTATGAGGGCCTAGATAGGGGTCTTGCACTTGTCGGTCGACAATAACCTATTTTACGGAGAAAAGTGATGATTGCTGAAAAAAAACCGGAGATGCGTTCGTTTGTAGCGGCCAGTGAAAACTTTCCTGATGGCTCGGATTCGCCCAGCGCTTTCCTGGATCGGTGTGTCACCGATATAGATCGTCTGGATGCTTCAGTTAAAGCGTTTGTGACGATTAATAGAGACGCAGCGATTGCCGCGGCCAAGGAATCGTCGGCACGCTGGACGGCCGGAACACAACTTTCCCCGATTGACGGGATGCCTATTGGTGTGAAAGACATCATGGAAACCGCCGATATGCCAACTGGCCAGGGTTCTCCTTTATTTGATGGATGGCTTGGTCATCGTGACGCTGCAGCCGTCGCAGCCTTGCGCGAAGCCGGTGCCATTATGCTCGGGAAAACTGTGACAACTGAATTCGCTTCTACCCACCCGGGAGCCACCTGTAATCCGTGGGATCTCCAGCGCACGCCTGGGGGGTCGAGCAGTGGCTCCGCCGCGTCGGTGGGTACGGGAATGGTACCCGCAGCCTTGGGCTCACAAGTCATTGGTTCAACGATAAGGCCCGCCGCCTATTGTGGGGCCTTTGGATACAAGCCCAGTGTGGGCGGCATTAATCGGGGTGGGAGTTTTGATGGTTTTAGCCAAAGTTGCACCGGCATTATTGGTGCGAGCCTCGCGGAGTGTTGGTTGGTTACCCGAGAGATTACCTCACGAACAGGCGGCGACGCCGGTTATGTCGGCGTGACCGGCCCCATGCAATTACCGGCTAGTGTAACTCCCAAGAGGATAGCGTTATTGAATACAGCTGGTTGGGCAAGCGCAACAGATTGTGCAAAGGAAGAATTGAAGCGGGGACGAGAGTTGTTGGAAGAGGCCGGCGTAGAGGTTGCGGACCGAGGGTCGGATGCACTTGTTGACGATTTAGAAAGTGCCATAGCGGACGCCATGGACCTTTCGATGAGAATTAATGCTTGGGAAGGGCGGTGGCCTCTTGATACATATTCGAGTGACATGGACCCGTCACTTCTGAGTGAAAGTGCGCAGGGACGTTTGCAACAGGCCTTCGCAATGTCCCAAGATGAATATTCGGGATTGCTTGTGGAGAGGGACAGGGTGCGTGCTGTTTACGCTAACTTAAGTCAGGACTTTGACGCGTGCATTACCCTGTCCGCTCCGGGCGCAGCACCCAAGGGACTGGAATGGACAGGCGATCCTATGTTTACGGTGCCGACATCCCTTGTGGGTATGCCCTCACTGTCATTGCCGGTTCTGTGGGACGAAGACTTGCCCCTCGGATTGCAGGTTGTTGGATTCACGAATGAGGATGCTAACTTGTTTGCGGTTGCGGGTGGTATCTTGGCGCTCTTTTAAAATTGGGTTGATCTGTATGGTTCAAACAATGAAAGCAATGGTGTTTAAAAAGTTTGGGCCGCCTGACGTTCTTCGCTACGAAGAAATTCCGATGCCAAGCGCTGGCCGTAATCAGGTGGTAATACAAGTCAAAGCGGTTTCCGTAAATAGGGTTTTAGATGTTTCGGTTCGCGCTGGGACGGCGACCCGCCACTGTGAAAATTTAAACCTGCCGCATGTCCCGGGCGTTGACCCCTCGGGCGTAGTCGTAGAGACCGGTGACGGCGTCACGAAGTTACAGGTAGGAGATCATGTGTCGGTGACGATGATGATGCCCAACGGGAAGCTTTTTGGTATCGCGTGTCAGGGCGCGAATTCAGAATTTGCCGCGGTCCCGATGGAATGTTGCATAAAGATCCCTAAGGAGGTTCCGATGGCTGACGCGACGGTGATCGCCCGGCACGGACCCGTAGCCCATAATCTGCTCTTCAATATGGGCAGATTACAGGCGGGACAATGGGTTTTGATCCTTGGTGCGGCGGGGAACCTAGGGTCAATCGGCATACAATTAGCCAAGGCGGCGGGCGCGCATGTTATAGGGGCAGCCAGTAGTGCCGCTAAAGCAGAAGTGGGAAAGAGATTGGGAGCGGATCACTCGGTCGACTACAGTAATTCTAACCTCGCCGAGGCTGTTGCTGATATAACTGGCGGCGACGGCGTCGATTTGTTTTATGACAATATTGCTAATCCGGAAATTTGTCCCCTTGGACTAAAAAGTCTCAAGCAAGAGGGTAAGATGGTGACAGCGGGCGCTCATGGAGGTCCCGTGGTGCCTGTTGACTTCGACGTGATCTACCACAACAGACTAACAATTATGGGAAATCCGCGCAGCAACCCTAAGGACGCGCTGCCTTGTTTTGATGCGGCCGCGAAAGGTCAGTTAAAGGCAGTTATCGACCGGATTGTGCCGTTGTCGGATGCGCCGTTAATGCACGGCCTTTTAGAGAGCGCCGACGGACAATCCGTTGGAAAAATTATTCTGGATCCCTCGCAGGGGTGAGACGGTTTTCATTTTTGTCCGATACCTGGAGCAAACAGGTTTTCTATCGGAAATGGCTCAGCAATATAATGTTGTTCAACCATGTATTGGATTTCTGCTTCAAGCGTCGGGCGGTTGAGTTCAATGCCGTAGGGCCAGGGGTCGCCGCCAAAGATCCGGTCAATCTCATCCACATCGTCGGGCAGAAATGGTAACATGTACCGCAAAGCACCTGAAAACCGCATGCGGTCCAGCGCAATATTCTTTGCGGCGTTGAATGCGTCATATAAGGCGGTGGCTACACACGGATTTGCATCATAAATCTCTCGCCGTATCACCACGAGATGCATCATCGGGAATATGTTTGTTCGTCGGTAATATTCCGCTTCAACTTCTCGAAAATTCGGGAACAGTCTGACTATATCCGGGTTTTCCCCCAAACACGGTGGAAGCATGGCGGAGAGGATGCCGTCGATTTCTTCGTCTTCAAGTAATTTACTCAAGGATTTCTCGGTGTCGTTATTTTCGATGCTGGGTTGTTTTAGTAACGGCAGGATGGTGGGAACGCCGTGCGCTCCAGGGCCATCAATAGCGCCTTGAACCCACCGAATCGTGGATAGGTCTACGCCATAGTCATGCTGCAGCATGCCCCTTATCCACATGGCAGCCGACATGGTATAAAGTTGTACACCAAGGCGTCGTCCTTCGAGGTCTTTTGGGGTTTTTATTCCAGAGTTCTTATTAATCACTATAAACCCGTGCCGGAACATCCGAGATGCAATGACGGGGATCGCTATAAATGGGCAATTCCCAGTCGACATTCTGGTAATATATTCAGTGCCAGACATCTCGCAGGCGTCAAACTCAAGATCGCGCGCCATCCGGTCAAAGATTTCCCGTGGGTCGTCTATAACGGTGAAATTGAGGTCGACACCAGAAGGCATCACTTCTCCCGTGTAGAGCGGCAAGAAACGGTCGTAGAGGCCGCTGGCAAAGTTAATTTTTACATCAACCATTTTGCACCTTTTTAGGTAACTGGTTTCATTATGTGCTTCTGATATCCAGGTCGTTCCGACAGCTTGTCGCACCAGCTTTCGAGGTGAGGATAATCTTCCCGGTCTATTGGCATGTTGAACCAGCGCCACGCAGCGATACCAAGGGGTATATCGCCCATCGTAAAGGTGTCGCCCGCAAGGTACCTCTGATTTGCAAGCGCACTGTCTAAAATTGCCATTTTCTTTGAGAGCGCAGTTCGCGCGCGTTCGATCAATTCTATGTCCCTGTCTTCCGGTGCGGTTCGCACCATACCACGAAACACTGGAACCATAACCGGACTGACGGTTGTCACCTGCCAATCCATCCATCTTTCGGCTACCGCACGAACTTTGAGATTGTCGGGGTATAGCCGCCCGGGGTCATGCTTGGCTGCGAGATATCTTACACAAGCATTTGATTCCCAATTTACAAAACCATCATCAATTATCACCGGCACCAGGCCGTTCGGGTTCAGTTTAAGGAACTCAGGGGTATCATTTCCACCATATTTGCCGCCGGTGTTCTCTCTCTTAAAGTCAATTCCCAGTTCGGCGCAGACCCAAAGAACCTTCATGACGTTGGAGGATGTATCCCTTCCCAGAATTTTTAGCATTTTTGCAATCCAAAATTTCTATTCAGAGATTATTCTCCATCTTTCGTGTTGTGTCGACGGGAAGACAGAGTGTCGATAAGATCGGAGAAAGGAAAATTACAGAATGTCACTGCGGCTCGGTTTTAAATCAGAAACAGTTTTAATCAATGGTGTTCGTATTGATTTTTCCCGAAAGGGGCGGGGACGCCCGTTTTTGGTTATACACGGGGAAGACGGTTACGAACTTGACGACCCGGGTTATATGTCTCTGGATCAATTAACGCATAATAATGAAGTTTTTATCCCGCGCCTCCCAGGTTTTGGGCGTTCTAGTTTGCCTGATTTTATTCGATCGGCTGACGAGGTTTCATACATTTGGCTTGATTTTCTGGATCATTTTGACTTGAAGGATATCACGGTGGTGGCCTTCTCTGTAGGCGGGTGGTTGGCGCTAGAAATGGCGTCTAAATCCTGTTCTCGAATTAGGAATTTGGTTCTTTGTGGGTCAGTTGGAGTGAAATTTGGCGGTCCATACGATCGAGATATAGGTGATATCTATTTTCATAACGAAGCGGACGTCCGGATTATGAAGTTTCATAACCCCGAAAACGATCCTCACTTTCGACTAGGGGGCGTATCAAAGCGGGCGGCTTTGGCACTTGCGCGACAAAAGGAGGCTATCGTTCGGTTTTGTTGGGACCCTTATTTCCACAATCCATCTCTCAGGCATCGGCTCAACAGAATTACAATCCCCACATTGGTGGTCCAGGGCGTCAAGGATGGGTTCACGCTGCCGAAATATGGTCGGGCTCTGGCACGCGCTATACCTGACGCTCGTTATGTGTCTATTCCAATGGCGGGACACTTCCCGCATCTGGAACAGTCAGAAAAATTTGGAGCAGAAGTTGCGAGTTTTCTGTCAGGAAGACGAGGTGCAAACTAATGGAGTTCTATCATTTTACGGAATTTGCTTGGCCTTATTTGCCTCCTGATAACGAATTCACGTCCATGCGGTTGAACTTACCTAGCAGTGTCTACGACCCTAAAAAGGGCGCGGACCTCTACAACATGTGCCTAGATCAATATTTATTAGCCGATGAGCTAGGCTTGAATTGTATGGTAAACGAGCACCATCAGACCGCGACATGTCTTAATTCTTCAGGAGTGGTGCCGCTTTCCATATTAGCACGCCAAACGAAGAAGGCGCGACTACTTATACTTGGGAATCCGGCTGCAAACTTGGCTGACCCAATTCGGTGTGCTGAAGAAATGGCGATGATTGATAATATATCGTACGGTCGGCTCGAGTGCGGTTTTGTGCGGGGTGTGCCCTATGAGCTTTTTGCTTCAAATCGTAATCCTACGGAAACGAGCGAGCGTCTTTGGGAGTCCATCGGGTTAATTCAAAAAGCCTGGTTAACGCATGATGGCCCATTTAATTATGAAGGTAAGTGGATCCATAAACGCCAAATTAATGTTTGGCCGAGGCCATTTCAACAGCCGCATCCACCCATTTGGACTACCGGTGGCAGTGATTTATCACACGCGTGTCGAACCGTTGCAGAAGGTTTCACGTTTGCGATGTTTCTAACGCCTGTTCAAAAGCTTAGTGCGATGTTTTCCGGTGTTCGACAATGGTGTCGCAGTCAAGGTCTCCAGCGCCCGGCTGCCGACAGATTTGCTTTTATGCCCCTGGTCGCGGTCGGTGAAACCGAGGCAGAAGCTTCGGCGGTAATCGAGCGGGTCTTTTGGTATGTCACTCACAACAAGGCCGAAGCGCAGCACCGGGCACCTCCCGGATACGTAGAAACTTCCTTGTATGCCGATTTTCTGTCTGGGCGTTTTACGGGAGGACGTACGGATGCCATACGGAAACTGGGATTGGAGTATTTTCGTAAAAACCATGTCGCTATTTACGGGACGCCCCAAAACGTTGTTCGCCAAATTAAGGCGCTTTACAAAAAAGTAGGCGGGTTCGGACATTTGATAGCCATGATGCATGCCGGAGACATGGACTTCGACATGACGGCGAAAAGTATGACGTTATTTGCAAAAAGTGTTTTACCCGAGTTACGAAATCTTGGATCCACAAGTAGACGTTTTGGACCACTTGCAAAAACCCGCTCACGTCGCGCGGCATAAGATATGGCTATAGATGTTTTAGGTCAGTAACGCGTTTAACCCCGTCAAAACCATCCCCATAATAAGGGACGTCAGAAAAACGTATGAAATATTAGCCCAAGTGATAAGGTGCGTCGCAGGAACCTTAAACATCGCGGCGCCCGTAGCAATCATGAGGCTTCCCAGCGATATAACGCTGCATAATCCCCACCCTACTAATAGTGTTTGCATAAGGATCAGGTCATTCAAGCCGGTTGGAACATTCGTAAAAATTACTAACATGAGAGTGCCGCTAACTATAGCGTTAATGCACAATAAGCCCCCAATATTCATAATTAAGATTACAGTAAAAATCACCGCGACGGGTGGCAACTCAAGTGCTGTTAGCCACTCTAAAAAACCCATATTGGGTAATGCTTTGTCAAAGACAACGCCGAGCATCATCGCGCAGGTAAGCACGGATACTTCAGGCCCCAGCCTTCCTATGCCCGTTATTGTTTCACGTAATGCTTCTGAGGAATTTGTGGCGGGTGCTTGCATGACGGCTAACAAGCAGGGAACGGGCAATGAAATAATGAGCGCTTCCATTGTTGAAAAACCGGTTAAGGCCGTGGTTCCGACCACAATAAGCGCGGCCGCAAATATGGGAAAAGCTATGGGCACCAGTGCAGCCAGTGATTGGAAAAAAGTGTGGAGACCTGGCTTTTGGTCAAAACCTATAATTGAAATAAGGAGTCCCACACATGCTAAAGACAATCCCAAGGTTACGATTTGCCACAACGGCACCATAGGAAGATATTGGCTGGCGACAGCCATGCCGACAATGAAGGGCGACCAAAACGGCATGGTACCAGTTCCGCGTAATGCTACCGCGCACATTGTTCTGCGCTCTTCCGTCGGTGCGTCGCGCCCCAATATGGGAGCTAGGAATGCGAATACACCAACCTGCAATACTGCAGATATCAGATGGGTCCCGACTAATACACCACTGTCTCGCTTTGTTGGGTCCAAGTGTATAAACATAGTGCGGGCTTTTAATACTTCGGGGCGTCTGTCTGCTGCTGTTCGAAGTAAAACAATGGTTGAGAGAAATGCTGGGAAGATTGCCGCTTTTTCTATACCAGCGAAAATTGCGGGCCACTGATTAAATGACCCAGCCAACATCGCCGCCGTAATGGCCAATAACCCGCAGACAAGCTGGGTATACCAAGAGAACTGGGGTATTGCGCCAACGACATAGCATATTAAAAGTCCAACCATGACTAATGTAAGGCCCGGAACAGGGATAAGGATTTGCAGTACGGTGAGGCCCCACAATATGACCGCAATTATGCTAAGAACTTTACTCACGTGATCACAATGTAAGTTTATTTTCTGAGGTCATTGCAACAGCATCAATTCTTTGTCTAATTTTAAATTTCCGGGATTTCCAAAAATACCCGAAGTCTACTATCCTAAACTTCATTATAGCCAAAGTAACACCGGAGCCAGGGAATTGAGCAACAAGGATTTACGCGATTGGATTGGTGAATTGGAGGCCAATGGGCAATTGCAGCACGTGACTGGTGCTGATCACCATGAGGAAATTGGTGCTATTGTTGACATTCATATGCACAAAATGACGAACCCTGCCGTTATGTTTGATGAAATACCGGGATTTCAAAAGGGAACTCGTGTGCTTGCAAACATTCTCACATCTGTGCCTCGAATAAACATAGCGCTTGGAAAACCTGTGGACACAAGTGAAATAGAATTGGTCAATCATTGGCGAAATTATATGAAAGACCAGCCTGTCAATGCTCCCGTGGAAGTAAATGGGGGGCCGTTAATAGAAAATGTTTTTGAGGGCGATGATATAGATATCACAACTATTCCGGCACCCAAATGGCACGAGTTGGATGGTGGTTATTTTATCGGCACGGCATGCATGGTAGTGATGAAGGACCCTGATTCAGGATGGATTAATTATGGGGCATACCGTGTGCAGTCACATGGCCCGAAGACGGCTTCTGTTATGGTATCGAAGGGCAAACATGGCGATATTTTAATGCGTAAATATTTCGATAGGGGTGACCCCTGCCCGATTGCTGTGGTGGCTGGAATGCATCCGGCTTTATTTATGGTGGCGGGTCTGGAAATGCCCTACGGTAAAAATGAATATGATTGTGCCGGAGGTTTGATCGGGGAGGGGGTTGAGGTGATTAATATGCCAAAAACTGGCCTTCCTGTGCCGGCAAATGCTGAAATTGCCTTTGAAGGGTTTATTCATCCCGATGATCTTGTAGACGAGGGACCCTTCGGAGAATGGCCGGGATATTATGCGGGAGATATGCATCCCGAACCCGCTATTAGGATTGAAACCTTTATGCACCGAGACAACCCCGTTTTGTTGGGTGCCATTCCTGCAGTGCCGCCAAACGATGACACCTTTTACCGGGGTACGTACCGATGTGGGGCTGTGTGGAACCAGCTTGAGGCAGCCGGAATACCAGAGGTAAAGGGTGTTTGGGCGCATGAGGCGGGTGGTAGTCGGATGTGGCTTACGGTCTCTATAAAAACGATGTATGGGGGTCACTCAAAACAGGCTGGGCTTATCGCCTCCCAGTGTCATGCTGGCGCGTACGCCAACAGGTGGGTAGTCGTAGTCGATGAAGATATTGATCCGTCTAACATGAACGATGTGATCTGGGCGATGTGCACACGTTGTGATCCCACAGATGGAGTTGACATCTTGAATGGCTGCTGGAGTACACACCTCGATCCGATGAGTTACAGTGATGAAGACCGCAGAAATTCGCGAGTAGTCGTTGATGCTTGCATACCCTACCGGGAAAAAGAAACATTCCCTGCCGTCGCACGGAGTAGTCGCGAACTGGATGAGAGGATCAGGGCTAAATTTTCCGACATTCTCCCTGAAGGCTCGTAAGTTTCAGAGTGTGTTTTGTTCGACAGAACAAAGCGAAAGTAAAAACACGGGATCGTGCATTTAGACACTCTTCCCGTGTTAAAATTTTGCTGAAATTATTGAGAGGTCACTCTGCTGCTTCCGCTTTTTCATCGTCTATAAGTGATGCGACGTAGTACTGCTGACGTTGAAGATTAGCATGAAATTCTCTAAGAAATTCGGGTGCTACCGCGCCCGTTACGACCTCGTTTGATAGCAGTGCTTCCGCCCAAGCTTTAACCCGTGGAAACTGGTCAAGAAGCCTTGTTTTCAAAAACCCGTCAGCAATCAGGAACCGCTGAAAAAATGGTGCATAAGCGGCATCGACAAGAGAGAGTTTTGGGCCATTGAAATATGGTCCTCCATTATCATTTTTTTTGAGGAGTGCTTCTTCCAAACGGCTCAGAGCTTTAGGTGCTTTATACAGACCATTTTCCATAGCCTCTCGTGTTTTCGTATAATAAATTCCTGTTAATGCTCCGGCAAAAGTTGGAACAAAATCCGTCCAGGCACGGTTGCGAGCTCGCTCTACGGGGTCTTCTGGATGAAGTCGCGGCGCAACCGTTTCATCCAAAAATTCGGCGATTGCATTTGATTCAAACAGAATGTCTTTATCAACCTTAAGGACCGGAACTTTACCGTGAGGAGATATTTCTAAAAACCAGTCTGGTTTTTCGCGAAGATTTATAAAGGTGACCTCGAACTCGACGTCTTTCGCACGCATCGCAATGACCGCGCGTTGCACCCAGGGTCAGGTAAACGAGCTTATGAGGTGATATTTTACAGTCATCTCTATTCCTTTTTTGAAAAGCCCAACAACTATAACGTATATAGCCGCTTAAATCGATACAGCCGGTGGCAAGTCTTCTTCAAGTATTGAAACGTTTAGGGTGTATGAAATTTCCCCATCTTCATCATCTCTATACAAGACCCCAATAAATTCATCTCCCAAATACACTTCAATAGGGGCCCCTGGTTTTTTTGGTTGATGAATTTTGATGCGGTTATTTGAAAATGATAGTCGCAGGTATTCTTGCACCCTGGTAATCTCATTTAAGGTCATAAACGTTTTCCTTTGCAGCACCTGGCAATATGATTGGTTCTCTATAACAGTGGCTACTAAGAACTGGCGCGATTTTCAAGCCGGATGTGCATAACTTGTTGCTTGCACGGTATAAAACCGGTAGCGTGGTCGGATACAATTTTGTTTCTGATAGGAGTGGATTATGACCCGTAAGGCTAATCAACCTTTCGTTCGGAACGCGTGGTATATAGCGGCATGGTCAGAAGAGATTGACGCAGGGCTGCTCTCACGCACGATTATGGATCAGCCAATTGTTATATATCGAGATGCGCAGGGTAATGTGGGTGCGTTGGAAGACCGATGTTGTCATAGGGGCGCGCCTCTCACCCACGGCCATATAATCGATGAGGGACTACAATGTGGCTACCACGGTCTAACCTTCGATACGAAGGGTGCTTGTGTTATGATCCCTGGTCAGAAAAACATTCCACGTGAGGCAAACGTTCGCCATTTTCCATTAGTGGAGCGTAACCAAATCCTTTGGATATGGATGGGGGATCCAGCGTTAGCTGACGAGAGTCAGGTCATCGACTACCCCTATCACGATGATGCGGAAAAATGGCCTCATCGTAAGGCTATGTTCCAAATTAAGTCGAACTACATGTTGATGATTGACAACCTCATGGATCTCACTCATCTGGGTTATGTGCATGGTTCAACTATCGGAGGCAATCCGAACCATCACGTCGCAGCTGACATGGAAACTCGACAGACAGAAAGGGGAGCCTATTTTATTCGTTGGATGGAGGACCATGCCCCACCACCGACCTATAAAAAGGGTGGACAGTTTGAAGGAAACGTAGATCGCTGGCAGGAATTCGAATATGTGGGACCGAGTATTGTGTTGCAATGGTCTGGTGCCTTGAAGCTCGGAGACGGTGCTCGTGAAGACCGGAACAAGGAAGGTTTTCATCTGCGGCTCTTACACGCGGCAACTCCTGAAACAGAGACTACGTTCCATTATTTCTGGTCGACTGCGAATGGTTATCGGCAAACGGATCCAGCAGCTACCCAGGAAATGTATGATGAAATCTATCCGACGTTTATTGAGGATAAAATCATAATGGAAGCGCAGCAGGAGCGTATTGATCTTAATCCAGACCGTGACTTAGTAGAAATTCACGCGGATGGAGCACTCGCTCTCGCGCGGTTGTCTCTAGATAAACTGGTTGCAGCGGATCAGGCTACTATGGCTCAAGCCGCCGAATAAGGGGGTATTAAGTTTGTCGAAAGCGGCGGGTATAACCCGCCGCTTTTTGTTTTGGAGGATTTTTGTGAAATTGTGTTAGACAGAAATATTGAGTCGAGGGGTCTAGGTTATTAATTCTTGGTTAAGCTTTCTCGGAACTTCAAGAAAAATAATTTACCCAGGCATAACTTCGGAGATGTTCCGCGTACCGCTTATAAATATAATTTTTATAATATGCGAAGCGATTGGCTAGGAGGTTCGTAAAATTTTGCAGGACAGGTTAACACTGCGGCAACCCGATGATTGGCATCTTCATTTGCGGGATGGTGTCATGCTTCAAGCGGTTTTGCCTTATACAGTTAGGGTGTTTAAGCGAGCAGTAGTGATGCCTAATTTAGATCCACCCGTGGTGCGTACCGCTGACGCCATAGCCTATCGAAAGAGAATACAGAAAGCGCTACCAGGAGGAGCGAAATTTTTACCGTTAATGACAGCCTACGTCACAGAAAACTCGGATACCAGGGATATTGAGCAGGGGTTCGAAACGGGAGTGTTTGTCGCGGCGAAACTATACCCTGCTGGTGCTACTACAAATTCCGAAAATGGTGTCACCGATATTTTAAAAATTGCGAAGTTGCTTTCAGTGATGTCGCGAATAGGTATGCCGTTGTTGATCCACGGTGAAGTGACAGATTCTACTATTGATATCTTTGATCGTGAAAAAGTTTTTATAGAGACAGTGCTCCGGCCAGTGATAGAAGAATTTCCCGAACTCAGAGTGGTCCTGGAGCACATTACGACGGCAGATGGTATTGAATTTGTTCGTGATGCCGGGCGTCTTGTTGCTGGTACGATAACACCCCACCATTTAATAATAAATCGTAATACGCTTTTTGCAGGCGGGTTGCGTCCTCATATGTATTGTTTGCCGGTCGCTAAGCGAGAGCGACACCGTCTAGCTCTTAGAGCTGCAGCCACATCGGGAGATCCGTCATTTTTCTTGGGTACGGATTCGGCGCCACACCCGCGGTCGCAAAAAGAATCTGATTGTGGTTGCGCCGGGATCTTCAACGCACCAACGGCAGTCGAGACTTATGTTCAGGTATTTGAGGAAGAAGACGCTCTTGAAAACTTTGAGGCCTTTGCTTCACTAAACGGTCCACAATTTTATGGTCTTGAGCCTAATAAAGATATAATTACGCTAACGCGGAAAGCTCCTCAAGAAGAAGCGCCCATAATAGTTTCAGGTGAGCAAGTGATCCCATTTAGAACCGATCAAAGGCTATACTGGAGTATTGCTTATGATTAAACAGATAGCTAATTCGTTCGTACGTTGGCGTTTATGAAAAGTGTATTCGGTATAGGATGGGTAAAATGAAAAAGCTGACACATTGGATTAACGGTACGCATGTTGAGGGTGCGTCATCTCAGACTGCAGATGTCTTTAATCCTGCGACTGGTGAAATCCAAGCACAAGTACCATTGGCCTCACAAAAAGAGGTAGCGGCGGCAGTTACTGCTGCAAAAGCCGCTTTTCCGAGCTGGTCGGAAACGCCACCGCTCGCGCGCGCGAGGGTTATGTTTAGATATAAGGCGTTAATCGAGGAAAACGCGGATGAGTTAGCTGCTATCATAACATCGGAACACGGCAAGGTAGTTTCCGACGCGCATGGGTCGCTTACCCGTGGCTTGGAGGTGGTAGAATTTGCTTGTGGGATCCCGCAGTTGCTTAAGGGAGAATATACCGAACAGGTTGGTCGGGGAATAGATGCCTGGACCTACCGTCAGCCGGTGGGTGTATGCGCTGGGATCACCCCTTTCAATTTTCCGGCGATGGTTCCCATGTGGATGTTCCCCATGGCAATTGCGTGTGGCAATACCTTTATATTAAAGCCCTCGGAAAAAGATCCCAGCTGTGCGCTGCGGCTTGCCGAACTTGCCAAGGCTGCCGGTTTTCCGGACGGCGTGCTGAATGTAGTGAACGGCGATAAGGTGTCCGTTGACGCTATTTTAGAACATCCAGATATTTCTGCTGTCAGCTTCGTTGGTTCCACACCGATAGCGGAATACATTTATTCAAATGCTGCGGCAAACGGAAAGCGAGTGCAAGCGCTGGGCGGTGCAAAAAATCATATGGTCGTGTTGCCGGATGCGGATATGGAACAGGCCGCAGATGCGTTAATGGGTGCTGCTTATGGGTCAGCAGGGGAACGTTGCATGGCGATTTCCGTGGCGGTGACTGTTGGTGACGCTGGAGAAAAACTCGTAAATTTACTGAAGCCAAAAGTGGAGGCTCTGGCGATCGGTCCCGGAACAGACAACGATATGGATATGGGACCACTCGTGACCGCTGCACATCTCAATAAGGTAAGAAGTTACGTCGATATTGGTGTGGAGGAGGGCGCAGAACTAGTGGTTGATGGGCGTGATTATTCTTTGCAGGGGTACGAGGAAGGTTTTTTTATCGGTGGCTGTTTGTTCGATAATGTTACCACCGACATGCGTATATATCAGGAGGAGATTTTTGGGCCAGTGTTGTCCGTGGTGAGATCTCCAGATTTTGATCAAGCAGTCCAAATTGTTAATGCCCATCAATATGGAAACGGTGTTTCGATTTTTACCCGGGACGGTGACGCTGCGCGGGAATTTACGAATCAAATTCAAGTAGGAATGGTTGGCGTAAATGTACCAATTCCCGTTCCTATGGCATTTCATTCTTTTGGTGGCTGGAAGGCGTCATTGTTTGGGGATATCCACATGCATGGACCGGAAGGTGTACGTTTTTATACCCGACAAAAAGCTGTCACGTCCCGCTGGCCCACGGGTATTCGTTCGGGTGCGGAATTTACGATGCCGACAATGAAATAAAATAGGGTTTCTTCCAAATTGAGTATGTCTAATCTCGTTTCGTTGGTCTCGTAGTTTTAGGCCGTTAATTTTTGCGAGCGTCAAGCCATTTCCCGACCCTCAGAACTCGATCGTCGTCACCCTTTCTGCCAATTAATTGAACACCTACTGGCATTCCGTTAACACCCGTTTTCCAGGGAAGGGTGAGGCACGGCACTTGCAGTAATGTCCAAACAATTTGAAAGATTGGATTTCCAGTTGCCCAACCTTCAGGCGCTTCACCGGGGGCGCTGGGGGTCAAAAGGACGTCGAACTCAGACGTGATCGACGCAAATTCAACCATACATCTATCCGCATGGGCCGATGCGTCCACCACGTCAGCTGCGGGAGTGTTCGCGCCGTCGTCAAGCATTGTTCGGAGTTGATTGCTTATTCTATTACCTTGATTTTGATGTATGTCCTGCATACTGCGGGCCAGGCCTGCGCAAAGTATCGTTGTGTGCGTCGGGGCGAGGTCGTTAAAATGATCGGGAAGCGAAAACTCACGAACTTTCGCCCCCAGTTCTTCCAGCCGGGCCGCCGCACTTTCCAGGGCGTCAACGGCGCTAACTTCTGCTTCATCCCAATGATGTGTTTTGCAGAGGCCGATCCGGGGCATTCGCCCGATGCCATCAGGTATTGGGCTGTAATCTTCGCCCCCACGCACGATATTGTAGAACGCCGACAGGTCATCTACCGATCGCGCCATATAGCCAAGTGTATCGAGCCGTGCGACTAATTCGAATATCCCAGCAAGGTTAACGGTCCCATGCGTTGGTTTGAAGGCGTGAACACCACAAAAGGCTGCCGGTCTTATAAGGGATCCGGCTGTTTGATTACCGAATGCGATTGGTATCATCTTGTCGCCCACTGCTGCTGCAGAGCCGCTGGAGGAACCACCCGGCGTCCTCTCGGGATCGTGGGGATTTCGTGTTTTGCCCCATTGATAAGTCGCAAATTCAGTGGAAACCGTTTTACCCATGAGTACCGCCCCCGAGGCGCGCATCGCAGCAATACATGCGGCATCTGCCTCAGGGCGATTATCTTTAAAAATCTCAGACCCGTGCTCAGTCGGTAGGTCTCCGGATTCGATCACATCTTTTACCCCAAAAGGGACGCCATGAAATGGTCCCAAAGCCTCTGTTTCATCGGCCTGGCGTGCTTGAGTGAGGGCGTATTCAGGATCAAGGTATTGCCATGCACATACCGCGCCTTCTCTTTCTGATATATGATCAAGACAGTCTTGTACCAACTCAACTGATGACACGTCACCCACCGCGATCTTTGCGGCGGCTTCAAGTCCGGTTAATTCGTGTAGACGACCCACCATTGCCGTTTCCTCCAGCTCTTTGTCTCATATTAACATTCCTTTGTAAGTGAAACCACATCGTCAAATTGTTTTGAGGAGACGGTGTATCAATACACTCACGTTTTGATCTAGCTATGTCCGGTTACGGAAGAGTGTTAATTCTATACGTTGGATGCCACAATCCTCTTAAGGCTTTCCATACGGCAGGGTATGGGTTTATCCCGTGGTTATCCCCGAGAAAAAAGGTTTATTTGTGGGTAACCGCAATTT
>CAYPNT010000033.1:0-28102 GCA_964412235.1 uncultured Rhodospirillaceae bacterium | reverse complement strand
GATATGATGACGAATTCGTGCGGCATAAAATACTGGATTGTATCGGCGATCTATATCTTGCTGGCGCACCCATGATTGGACATGTGAAGGCCAGCCTTTCGGGACACAAACTAAATAACAAACTCCTTCATGCTGTATTCGCGGACAAAACTGCTTGGTGTTCCGTAACACCATCGCTTTAGCTTACAGAACAAAAACACTAAGAAAACTTTGCCCTGCCGCAACTTAACACCCAAACATAAATCCTACTGTCAGAGAGAGCCTTTTATGTTTGCAGACCTACATTGACGCAAGCAATAATGATATAGTTTTAATCGGAAACTTTTTATTACGGGACATGTAATGTTGGACCACGTTTTCCGGCAACTAGCCATCATATGTCTTGTGTGCCTGCTGCAAACCGCGTGCAGCACAAAGGACGATCAAACCTATGTCGAACGGAAGGTTGAGCCTCTATACAATTCGGCTGTTAATTCCCTAGAAGCGAATAATTATAAAGAAGCGGCAGCTACCTTCGACGAAGTAGAACGCCAACATCCGTACTCCGTATGGGCCGTTAAAGCACAATTAATGGCTGCCTACGCGAACTACCTCGCAAACAAATATGACGACGCTATAATTGGTATAGATCGTTTTATTCGTCTCCACCCTGGGAATGAAGATATTGCCTATGCATACTATCTAAAGGCCCTATCCTATTACGAGCGCATTTCCGATGTATCCCGCGATCAGCTGATTACTGAGCAAGCCCTAGCAGCCCTAAACCAGATCGTGCGACGGTTTCCAAATTCGAAATATTCACGAGACGCGAAATTAAAGATTGATTTAACCCGTGATCACCTTGCGGGAAAAGAAATGGAAATTGGTAGGTTTTACTTAAAACGGAAACATTATGTTGCAGCAATAAATCGTTTTAAGAGAGTTGTAGACGACTACCAAACAACAACCCACACCCCGGAAGCGCTGCATCGTATGGTTGAAGCATATTCGGCACTAGGAATAACTGATGAAGCACAAAAAATTGCCGCAGTTTTAGGCTATAATTATCCAGGAAACACCTGGTACAAAGATACGTATGATTTAGTAGCAAACGCGCAACCCGATGAAGATCGCCCGAAAGGTAGTTTAATCACCCGCGCTTGGAAGTGGTTGTTCTAACATAATATGCTTACCTCCCTCTCGATAAGAAATTTCTTATTAGTTGACCGCCTTGATATAGAGTTCCGATCCGGGTTGTGCGTTCTTACCGGCGAAACTGGTGCTGGAAAATCCATACTTCTGGATGCGCTCAGCCTAGCTATCGGTGGGCGGGCCGACTACACGTTGTTGAGGGGAGGGCCAACATCCGGAAACAAAGCCGTCGTTATTGCTACCTTTGAACTCCCACCACAACATTTAGTGCGCAACAAACTCGCAGAAATAAACATTGAAATATCGGACGTTGACGAACCAATTATAATGAGAAGGGTATTAACGCCCGATAATCGCAGCCGGGCCTTTATCAACGACCAAAATGTAAATGTTGCAACCCTTCGCCTAATTGGTGAAGCCATACTTGAGATAGAAGGTCAATTTGCCAGCCAAGGGCTCCTCAATTCATCGAATCATCGACGCACCCTCGATGATTATGGTCAACTCACAGACCTTTTGACTCAAACGCAGGATAATTGGCAGAACTACAGGAATGCTCAAAAGAAATTTTTGTGTGAACAGCAAGAAATTGAACGCCTCACAACGGAACGTGATTATTTAAGGCACGTTTGTTCGGAACTCGATGAAATAGAACCTAAGCAAGGCGAGGAGAAGTCCCTTGTAGCAGCCCGTTCCTTGATGGTGAATGCTGAAAAACTTTCGGAATTAATAAACACTTCAATTAATATTTTGGAAGACGAAAACGGTGTTAAACCAAAACTTTCCAAATTGGTCCGGTCACTCGAACGGATCAACGACCAGACAGGTGGGTCAATCATACCAGCAATCGAGGCAATAATTATCGCAGAAGATAACGTAGCTATTGCAAACGAAATGCTACAGGACACTCTCAACCAAACAAACCATAATCCAAATGAAATAGATCGAGTAGAAGAACGGCTTTTTGCGCTCCGCGCTTTAGCGCGAAAACACAATACGGAGATAGATTCTCTCACAAATGTTCGAGACGCCTTTGCTAAAAAACTTAGTCGCATAGAGAATGCGTCAAATAACCTTTCACAATTGAAAAAAAAGGAAAACGATGCCCGTGAGTTATATGAAAATATCGCCCGTCAGCTGCACGATGAACGATTAGCTGTCGCGCGCAAACTTGATGAATCAGTAAATAAAGAGTTGCCTCACCTTCGTCTAGAAAAAGCGCAATTTACCACAAAGGTGAAGACTTTAAAGAAACTGGAATGGTCAAGGCACGGTATCGACGCTGTAAATTTCGAGATAAAAACAAATCCCGGACAACCAGGGGGACCAATTAACAAGATTGCATCAGGCGGGGAATTAGCCCGTTTATTATTGGCGCTACAGGTCACATTGTTTGACACGAATAACGTCTGCACATTGGTTTTTGATGAGGTTGATTCGGGAGTTAGTGGAGCCACAGCAGCGTCTATCGCAGAACGTCTGTCACGCTTATCCAAGGGGATCCAAGTGCTAGTGGTTACCCATTCTCCCCAGGTGGCTGCTCGCGCGGAGCAGCATTTTCACGTTAGGAAAATAATAAACACGGGAGCCGATGGTGACGATACTATAACAACCGCCACAGAGCTCTCCACGGAAACTCGACGCGAAGAAATTGCAAGAATGTTGGCGGGAGCAAGCGTCACTAAGGAAGCGCGGGCAGCGGCGGAACAGCTTCTTGCCGACCCAGTAACTCAAGAATGATCTGGTGGATGCTATGAATAAAACCTTGAATAAGAGTATATCCGAGACAGTTGCCCGCTTAGATGATACGACCGCGGTTTATGAATTAGCCCGACTCTCAGAAGAAATCGCTACACATGATAAAGCTTATTACCAGAATGATGCGCCTATTGTGTCCGATGCAGAATATGACAGGCTTAGACAACTATACACCGCAATCGAAAATAGATTTCCCCAACATATCCTCGGTGATAATCCAAATAAGCGTATTGGCGCTGAGCCAGTTTCCGGGTTCGGGAAAATTAAACATAGCGTACCAATGCTTTCCCTTGAAAACGCCTTTAGTTCGGAAGACGTCGAAAACTTCTTAAACCGAATTCGGAGATTTTTGGGTTTAATTCACGAAAATAACATGGAAATTGTCGCCGAACCGAAAATAGACGGGGTTTCGATCTCGTTACGCTATGAAAATCGGCACCTTAGTTGCGCTGCCACGCGAGGTGATGGAATAGTGGGCGAAAATGTTAGCCTTAATGTTGCTACAATTTCGAATGTCCCTGCGAGGCTCCCCGAACGCGCACCCGCCGTGGTTGAGGTTCGTGGAGAGGTCTACATTGGCCACCAGGACTTCGCTAAATTAAACGAAGCGCGAACTGCCAATAATTTGCCAAACTTTGCCAACCCACGAAATGCTGCAGCCGGTTCGTTACGTCAACTCGATGCGTCGATTACTGCCGAACGTAACCTCAAATGTTTTGCATATGCATCCGGTACATTGTCGGATCCCGTAGCAGACACACACTGGGATTGGCTACAGCGTCTTACTGAATGGGGCTTTTCCGTCAACACTCGTTCAGCCTTGTGCACGTCAGCAAAGGAAATGCTGCAGGTATATGAAGATATTAACAGCGCGCGCTCAAACTTACCGTATGACATTGATGGAGTTGTTTACAAAGTAAACCGACACGACTGGCAGGAGCGTTTAGGGACAGTATCCCGCGCGCCACGTTGGGCTATAGCCCACAAGTTCCCGGCAGAGCAAGCAACTACAATTTTAAGAAAAATTACTATTCAAGTTGGACGCACAGGCGCCCTCACCCCCGTAGCCAACCTACAACCTATCACTGTCGGCGGTGTAGTGGTAAGTCGAGCCACGCTCCATAATCAGCAAGAAATCGAACGTAAAGATATTAGAGAGGGTGACACCGTATTGATCCAACGAGCCGGCGATGTAATTCCACAAATTGTCCATGTTGTCGAAGGGACGCGCGGTGAAGACTCAAAACCTTACCGTTTTCCGAATTTCTGCCCCTGTGATCTCAAAACGACAGTGGTACGTAAGGATGGTGAGGCTATAGCCCGTTGCTCAGGTGATTTTTTATGTCCTTCACAACAAATAGAGCGTATCCGCCATTTTGTCAGCCGCAATGCGTTCGATATCGAAGGTATAGGTGAAAAGCAGGTTAGGACATTTTTTGAACTCGGGTTGATAAAAAACCCTGTCGACATTTTTGACCTTGAAGCAAAAGAAACAGAGCCATCTCATAAAATAAAAGAGATGGAGGGTTGGGGAGAAAAATCCGTTTCTAATTTATTCGCCGCCATAAGGATGCGCCGTAGAATAAGTTTGGACAGATTTATTTATTCGCTTGGGATAAGGCAAATCGGCCAAGCCACTGCTCAATTGTTGGCGCGCAAGTATACTAGTCTGGACGTCTGGCACGAAGAGATGGTTGTTGCGGCCGCGGAACGGACATCCAATCCAAATGAGGATAAAAATCCTAGCCTCGTTGGTGAGGCATTCTCTAATCTTTGTGGAATAGATCAGATTGGGATATCGGTCGCAGACGACTTAGTGGCATTCTTTAGCAAAAAAGAAAATCTCACAATTTTGCAAGGCCTCCAAAACCGCATTACGATTGAACCGTTAGCAAACATAACAACAGAAAGCTCTATCGCTGGTAAAATAATCGTTTTTACCGGCACACTGAACACAATGACACGACAAGAAGCCAAAAATAGAGCTGAAACCCTCGGCGCGAAAGTTTCCGGTACAGTTTCGAACAATACCGACTACGTGATCGTGGGCGTTAACGCCGGCAGCAAGGCAAAGAAAGCAGTCGAATTAGGTTTGAAAACCCTTACGGAAGAGCAGTGGAACGAACTGTCGGACACAGTATAGAATTAGGGACATATTATGGCACCAGGGCTTTAACTATATCCCCTTTGTCGCCTCTATTAACCAATCACGGGTGTCTTCATCAACTAATTTTGACAGTGCGTCACGAACACGAGTGTGATACTGATTTAACCACATTTTCTCGTTTTTGTTGAGCAATTCGGGTGCGATGAGATTCTTGTCAATTGGGGCAAGCGTAAGCGTTTCAAACGACAGAACACCGTCCTTTTGCCCGACAGCCGACCCAGAAGAACCAGTTACCAAAACCAAGTTTTCAATTCGAATGCCGTAAGCCCCTTCTTTGTAATACCCTGGTTCATTCGAAACAATCATACCGGGTTCCATTGGTACAGCTCCACCTTTTTTAGAAATGCGTTGTGGTCCTTCGTGGACTGCCAGGTAACTTCCAACGCCGTGGCCAGTACCGTGATCATAATCCAGCCCAACATCCCACAAAGCAACGCGCGCTAACGCGTCAATTTGGCCGCCGTTTGTTCCGTAGGGAAATCGTGCCTGAGCTACAGCAATATGACCTTTCAATACCCGTGTGAAATGCTCCCGCACCGTCCAGGGAGCAGAGAAACCGTTTGTTTGCATTAGATATACAGTTCGGGTCACATCCGTCGTTCCATCAAGATATTGAGCTCCAGAATCGACCAGATAAATGTCACCGCCCGACAATCTTCTATCCGTGTCGGGAGTCACACGATAATGGACAATGGCGCCATTTGGCCCACTACCCGAAATCGTCTCAAAGCTGAGGCCGCGAAACTTCGGGTCCTTTTTTCGGAACTCGTACAACATACTTGCAGCGGACATTTCGGTTACTGTGCTGTGTTTTGTTGTTTGGGAAAGCCAAGAAAGAAATGATGTGAGTGCCGCTCCGTCGCGGATATGCGCCGCACGCGACCCACTGATCTCAGATGCACTCTTAACAGCCTTAGGCAACAAGCATAAGTCGTCCCCATCAACGACTTTAGCACCGTGTTCGGTTAGGATTTTGCGGACAGCCTCGGAGGCTGTCCTGAGGTCTAGGCGAACCTTTTTCCCTTCGGCTCCCAATGCTGAAAGCATAGAAATAAAGTTAGTTGGTTCATGAACAGATACACCGTTGCTCACAAAAGTCTTGGTCCGGGAGGTCAGCTTTCGTGGGTCTATAAACCAATCGACTTTGCCTGCTCGATCGACAATTGCATAACTAAGTGTAAGGGGTGTATGGGCTACATCGAAACCACGAATGTTGAGGAGCCAGGCAATTGAATCAAGGGCGGTTATTACTATCGCGTCTTGTCCCGCCTCGATCAGCGAATTAGCTAATTCAGAACGTTTAATTGCGGAGGACTTGCCAGTGTATTGGTCCGGTTGCACCAGAACGGGCCCAAGTGGTCGCGGTGGTTGGTCTTTCCAAATAGAGTCAAGTGGGTTTTCATCTAATGGGAACAACTCTATTTGATTCTGAACACATAATTTCTGCAAATTTTTCAAATCTGTTGGCGTGTGTAGCCAGGGGTCAAAACCAATCTTTGACCCAACATCTAAATTGTCGCAGATCCATGTATGGGGTGGAGTTTCTATTAAATGATAGGGTTTAAAAATATCTGAATTGACTTGTTCTAAAACTTGTAGGGTATATCTCCCATCCGTAAAAATCGCTGCACGGTCTCGCAAAACGATAGCCAACCCCGCGGAGCCACCAAAACCAGTCAACCACTCGAGACGCTGCGACCGTTTTTCTATGAACTCCCCTTGATGTTCATTGGCTAAGGGTATTAAAAAACCGTCCAGGCTTAATTTCTGAAGTTCCTGCCGCAACGCGGTAATACGCTCTGGTATTGGGGGGTGAGGACCTAGTGCCAACGCTTGCTTTTCTCTCAACCCTTGTATTCCATCCAAAATCTCAGAGATAGCATAACCCTCAAAAATTTCCGACAGGACGTCGCGGGTTGCAGCTAAATCGAGTGAAATTTCAGAGGCTGCAAGACCTTCCAAAAAAACTTTATCTATTATCGCCTCCTAGCATTAGACAACCAAAAGGTTATATCAAAACACTCTGACGGGACCCTATAACTATATTCACCGGATAAAATTAGGTAACACGTTTTAACACAACAGTTTCCCAATCCGCCTTTATTATTTTCTTTATTAAAACAAGCCCACGGTCTCTAAATTCTTCAGTTACCGCCTTTGCTTGTGAGGTTAGAATACCAGAAAGTACCACTTTGCCATTTGTGCCGGTAGCATTTGCGATATCTTCTGCCAAAACGATCAACGGCTTTGAAACTATATTTGCAATAATTAGCTCGAATGGGGCATGTCTTCGTAATTCTGGGTTTTCAAAACCATCGCTTTGAAAAAATTTAATATACTTGCGAACACCGTTAACTGCCGCATTTTCGCGAGCAACCCGAATAGCAACGTGGTCTTGATCACTAGCAAAAACGAGAATTTTGTGGCGTTTGGCAAGTGCTATCGCGAGAATACCGCTACCAGTACCGAGGTCGAGCGCATTAACCGGTGGTCGCTCACCGCAAATTTCTTCCATTGCTTCTAGACAACTTCGGGTTGTTTCGTGGCTCCCAGTTCCAAATGCTAGGCCGGCATCTATTTTCACTGACACACACCCAAGCGGTGTTGGTTCAGATACATGCGAGCCGGAAATATAGTATGATCCAACTTTAATAGGTCGCATTCCTTTCTGGTATTCCGCGACCCAGTCTTTCTCTGTAATAGATCGAATGGTTTTTACCGGTATAGAAACACCAGCATGTGCTTCAACACTTTGTAATTTTGTTTGAAGCTCAGCTTTGGTTACTTCTTCTGGAATATACGCAGTAAACCGCCACTTGGGCGAGGTCTCTATCTCGAATGTTGCAGTCGCAACAGAAATTCCTTCAAATGCGGCCTCAAATGTCTCGATATATTTGCTGTGGGGAAGTTCGAGGGCAATCTCCCACAAGACAGTCGGAGTCATGCGGGCTCCACAAAAGTCTCCATTACTTTCTTTATCCCCGCCTTTTCAAACTCAATCTCTAATTTTCCATGATCATTAGACCTGACGACACCATATCCGTATTTCTGATGAAATATACGAACTCCTACTTCGATTTTTCCCTCACGTTTCATTTCAGTTTGCGGATAAACAGATGGGTCATTCCCTCTCAAATGCATTCGCTTATAACCTGGACCTCTTCCAATAGCGTTGACACGATCACCGCGTGACGAATAGCTCTCCGGTTCCGATACAGCACCATGCAAGCCAGGTTCTACAGAATGTTCGACCAAGTCTTCAGGTAATTCTGTAATGAATCGAGAAGGCGCACACGACAGCCATTGATTATAGACCCTGCGGCTTGCGGCGTGGCAAATCCAGACCTTTTTTCGAGCTCTTGTTAAACCTACGTAAGCAAGACGTCGCTCCTCTTCTAATCCACCACCACCCCCTTCATCTATCGATCGTCGATTGGGGAATATTTCCTCTTCCCAACCGGGCAGAAAAACGTAATCAAATTCGAGCCCCTTCGCCGCGTGCAGTGTCATCAATGTAACCATTTCCCCCGGCACATTTTCATCGCGATCCATTACTAAGCTAATGTGTTCTAAAAATCCCCCGAATGAATCAAATTCAACTAAAGCCGACATAAGCTCTTTTAGGTTTTCGAGCCTCCCAGGTGCATCCGGTGATTTGGTCTTCATCCACATTTCTGTATAACCCGATTCATCAAGTATTATTTCTGCTATTTCGACGTGACTCAGAACTTGCGACTGAACCCGCCACCGCTCAAAATTCTCTATTAGGTGACGAAGAGAGGAGCGTGCTTGCGCGTGTAATTCGTCCGTTTCAATAAGGTGAAGGGATGCCTCGTATAACGAAATATCTGTTAAACGGGCATATGAATAAATAGTTTGTAACGTTACAGCACCTAACCCACGACGTGGTGTGTTTATAATGCGCTCTAGAGCTAGGTCATCATCCGGCTGTGCAACCACGCGAAAATATGCTATAGCATCCCGAACTTCTTGCCGCTCGTAGAATCTTGGGCCACCAATTACACGATATGGAATTCCAAGTGTAATTAGGCGTTCTTCAAATTCCCTCATTTGAAAACCGGCCCGCACTAGTATTGCTGTTTCATCAAACGAGGCCTCTATTTTGTTAAGGTTTTCGATTTCGTCACATATAAACCGCGCTTCGGCTTCACCATCCCATACAGCCCGCAATGCTATTAGATCACCCTCTTTAGACTCGGTCCAAAGCGATTTACCTAATCTCCCTTGATTATTAGAAATCAAACTTGAAGCTGCCGACAGTATAGGTTGGGTTGATCGATAATTTTGCTCTAATCTCACAACCCTTGCACCGGGAAAATCTTTCTCGAATCTTAAAATATTCCCTACCTCAGCACCACGCCAACTGTAGATAGATTGATCATCATCGCCGACACAGCAGATGTTATTGCGCCCCTGGGCTAACAGGCGCAACCAAAGGTACTGTGCTATGTTTGAGTCTTGGTACTCGTCAACCAAGATATAATGGAAGATCTTTTGATACTGTGCGAGAATATCAGGTTTTGTCGCAAAAATCGTCAAGCAATGCAGCAGTAAATCTCCAAAATCAGCTGCATTAAGGATCTTTAAGCGCTCTTGGTACAAAGTATACAGTTCAATTAGTCTTCCGTCGGCTATGTCCCCTGCTTCTACTTCATTGATTTTGCCCGGCAACAGACCCCGGTCTTTAAATCTTTCTATGGCCGCATGGATAGCGCGTGCGGGCCAACGCGAATCATCAATTTGTTCCGCATTAGCTATCTGTTTTATCAACCTGACCTGATCATCTTGGTCTAAAATGGTAAAGTTCGTTTTAAGTCCGACAACCTCTGCGTGCCTTCTCAGTATTCGCATGGAGATTGCATGAAACGTTCCAATCCAAAGGCCTTCTGTCGCGGCTCCCATAATTCCAGCCACACGTTCGTCCATTTCACGTGCTGCCTTGTTTGTAAACGTAACGGCGAGGATCTGATTTGGCCACGCACGTCGTGTCATTAAAATATGACCTATACGCGTCGTCAGGACGCGTGTCTTACCAGTACCCGCACCAGCAAGAACAAGAAGGGGTCCATCGACGGTTTCAACCGCACTTAGTTGGGGCGAATTAAGTCCCTGAAGATAGGGTGGTGTTGGCAACTGTCCACCCCTATTCCTTTTCCCTTCGTTTACACTCATATCAATATTATAACAGGCTTTGGAAAGTTTGACGTATTTGGAACTATGTAATTGCGAATCGGTTCACCCGCCGATTACCATACCTAACGAATATAGAAGACGGTTACCTAAAACTCACACTGTGGCTTTTAACTGCAAAAATCAGGTTTCACCCCGCTCCTCACGTCTCGCCTCTAACAACGCCCTATTATATATCAACATAAGGTCAACTTCGTGGATGAACCCGATTAGCTTCATAGATTCGCGGTCTTCGACTACGCCAAGGTGCTCTTCGCCGATATTTTGCATCATGTCCAGGGCATTTTCTAAGCTGTCTTTGCCGGCTAACACAGGCGGATGCATTCGGGCAATATCACGCGCCTTAACCACCTCATTGATAGAATGGTCAAACGCGTCTCGCGGTAAGTCAGAAAGCGTGATGGTGCCCGTCAGACCGCCTTTCTCGTCCACCACAAATAGTTCGCTGTGCGGTGCGGTTAGAAGCTTCGTGCGCACGTCAACGATACCTGTGTTTTGATCTATCGATGTATATTGCAAACTCATTACATCTGACACTCGGGTCGTCGACATTAGACCACTTTCACGCGCGCCTTTCACACTTATCCCCCGCCTCTCGAGTTGCCAACTAAAGAAGGAATGTCCTTTAATCTGTTGGGTTATTACTGTCGATATAACGACCGCCATCATTACGGCTATCGTAAGTGTATAGTCAGCCGTCAATTCAAATACTATCAAGATGGTTGAAATTGGGGCTCCTAATACTGCCCCGGAAACAGCACCTAAACCCACCAGGGTATAAGCCGAATGACCCGATGAATGATCCGGAAATATTGCCGTCGCAATCAATCCAAACGCACCTCCCACCATTGCTCCTAAAAACATAGAGGGGCTAAACACACCCCCACCAAATCCTCCGCCCAGTGCTATTGCTGTTGCCGCAGTTTTAGCAGCGATAAGCGCTATTAGTATTGTCAGGTCGTATTTTCCGTTTAACGCGTTATCGGTTGCCTCGTAACCCACCCCAAGAATTTCGGGGTAAGCCAGTGCGATGACTCCCACTAATAAGCCCGCTGCACATGTTTTTAAATAGTTCGGCACAGGAATTTTGTCGGCAATATCTGTCGCAACACTTATGGATCGGAGAAAAATAATTGCCATCGTTGCACTTACGACTCCCAATAATGCAAATGCTGGAAATTCCCAGAATGAAACAAGAGACAGATCTGGAATAATAAAGGCAGGAAAATTACCAAAGTATAACCTCGTAATAATAGTCCCGATGACACCCGAAATAACAATCGGAGCGAAAGCACTCAACGCATAATGTCCAATAACTACTTCAAGCGCAAAGAACACCCCCGCTATTGGAGCGTTGAACGAAGCAGCCACTGCTGCCGCAACACCGCAACCAAGAAGGGTTACAGCCTGCGAGCGGGTAAGACGCAATCTCGTTGCGACTAGAGAGGCTAAAGTGGCACCAAGATGCACAACCGGACCCTCGCGCCCAACAGACGCACCTACACCTATTGATGCAACAGACACCGCAGCACCGCCTACGCCTTCTTTTAAGGTAATAGAACCAGAACGCAAAGCAGCCGCTTCCATAACATCGGCCACACCGCGGCCCCGGCGGTCTGGCATCAGGTAATAAACAAACAGCCCGATCAAAAGCCCTCCAACCGTTGGTACTGCAACAACATGCCAGCCCGATAATCCGGGAATTACATTAGACATTTGTTCGAGTGACGAACCGTAAACTCCGGTCTGGATAAGATCGATTGCCTCACGAAACACAATTGCACCAAAGGCAGCAGCAGTACCAGTCACCACCGAGAGCACAATTAAAATTAACTGCTGATTGCGGACAAAACGGCGCAAGTAATTAACAATTGATGCAGTATTCACTTTAAAGAGCTCCGAGCTTGCGAACGCGAATTTTGGTTAAACTACAACAAACCCATATAGTAATGTTTAGACTGGACAGGCAACCGGAAAAAGTTAAATGTCGCGAAAATTGCTCTATTTGTTGCGTATTCCGATCTTGTGTCCTTGTTGCTCGGGTGCGTCTAAAACCGAGTGTTGGAGGCACAAATTGGAGGCTTTTTGTTGTATCCAACAAGGCATAGCCACCACTTTCCGCGCATTTAAATCTACATGAACAGTCATTATTTCTGTCGTAGCTGCAAGATAATGCTTTTCCGAATGAAACATCCGATGGAAATAGTGCAAACACTTCTCATTTTGATCTAAAACCTGTGTCGTAACGTATACCTCATCGCCATCACAAACCTCTGAAAGGTAGCTGGTGTGGGTCTCAACCGCGAAGGTGGAACAATCGGCTGTTTTCCTGTATGCCCGATCTAAGCCAATACTCTCGTGGAAGATGTCTGTGGCATGATCAAAAATCAAAACATAATACGCCATGTTTAAGTGATCATTATAGTCACACCACTCTGTTTTGATTTGCTCGGTCCACATAACGGGGGCCGTAAAAGACGCATTCATTTAGAAAGATGCCTTCGGGCTCGGAATAAAATATCTAAGGCTTTGAAAGCATCTTCAATCAGCGGAAATGTAGGGATCCCTTGTGGCTCAAGAAAGGCCTTTGCCGCGACATTGCAATCGTGATCGCCGCTAAATGAAATATAAATGGGCTTCTTCGGATATTTTCTTGCCAACTCCGGTAAGAATTCTAAAGATGGGACACCCAATTCTTTCGTCAAAATCATGATTGAAACTACAGCGTCCACGTTGGGGTCCGCCAAAACCGCCCTCATCGCTTCGCAATATGCAAACTCCATTCCGTGAACGGTAGCACTCGGGAAAATATCCACTGGGTTATCCAAGCGGATAAATGGCGGGCTGATCTCTTTTAATCGCGACATGGTTCTTTTAGTTAACGTGGGAAACGTCAGGTCAAGGCGCTTGCGACATAAGTCGCTAATATGAACAATGAATGCACCTGAGGGTGAAATGAAACCAACGCGATTTCCTAAAGGCGGCGGCATCGGCGCGATCGCTTTCGCTGCAAGAAACAAATGGGAAAATTCTTCAATCCGCACTATTCCAGCCTGACGCAGCGCACCATCTAATATGCTATCATCTGATCCCATGGAAGCAGTATGTGATAGTGCTGCCGCAGCGCCCTCCGCGGTGGAACCACCCTTTAACATGATTACAGGCTTTTTAGGGGTCACCTGTTTTGCGATTTTGACGAACACCCTGGGCCGCTTAATACTTTCCAGATAAAAGAAAATAGCCCTCGTATGCGGGTCATCTCCAAGAAACTCAAATACGTCCGTTTCATCAATGTCTATCGTATTACCAAGACCTATGCAGCGCGCTACGCCATAGTTTTCGGCCGACATTATGTGTTTCATCATGGCGCCAGTGAAGTTTCCAGTTTGAGCTACATAAGAAATGGGACCTTGGGGGACTTCGCCTAAGGGAAAAAAACTTGACGTAAAATTTTCAGGAGTAGAAATGTGTCCAGCAGTATTAGGCCCGAGGACCCGAACCCCGGTCTCGAGCACCGCTCGAGAAAGTTCCTGCTGAAGAACCTCCCCTGCTTGGTCCACCTCGGCGAAACCCCCGGCTACTAAAACGACGGAGCCGATATTTCGACGCGCACAGTCACGAACCGCTTGAGGTGCACTGGCCGCTGGTAAAATTACAATCGCCAGATCGACCCCTAACGGTAAATCCTCGATACAGGTAAAGGTCTTTAAACCCAATATTCGGACTCCCCTCGGGTTTACAGGGTATATTTCGCCCTTGTACCCAGCCGCCTTCATATTTTTAATTACGGTATACCCCGGTCGGCCCCTAGTTTGTGAAGCGCCGATGACCGCAACGCTCCGAGGGGCAAAGAATCGTTCCAGACCACCTTTTCTAGGCATTATTACTCTTTCAACAAAATCAGACCATCAACCGCGATGGGCCGTGAACCAACCACAACAAGAGGGTTAATATCTATTTCTATAATTTCAGGGTTATCGATTGCGGCTCTACCAACACCAACAATTGCGCGAGATAAAATTTGACGATCAACTTTTGGCATACCTCGTACAGCGTCTAGTATTCTTGTTGAACGAATTTCTTTCATCATCTGCTGAGCGTCGCGCGTCTTAAGAGGAGCCAATCTAAAACAAAAATCGCGCAAAATCTCAGTAAATATTCCACCCAGTCCAAACATTACTGATGGTCCAAATTGGCTATCGCGGGTCATACCAATCATTAATTCTCTTTGACCCTTCAGCATCTTTTGGACAAGGAAGGTACCGTTATAGTTTTTTCCCGCCCGAACCGACAGCTCTTTATATGCCCTCGCTAACTCCTTGGGTGAACCAATCCCTATCTCTATCAGTCCCACCTCCGTCTTATGCAGCAAGTTGGGACTACATCCCTTTAGGACGACTGGATAACCCATTTTTTTAGCTACATCCCGGGCGGCTGTGGCGTTTGGGGCTAGTCGCTCAACTACAACCGGCACCCCGTAGGCGGAAAGCACCCGTTTGCTATCATATTCGGATAAAGCTCTCTGCCCTTCCCTTAGAGCCCGCGCTATGAGCTGTTTTGCCCCATTTATCTGCACCTATACCCCCAATTATAATCTGTTGAACTGTTAAACTAGCACTCTTTTTTGGAACACTATCCGCAATACTCTGAACTCCATAATGTTTAAGAAAAGATTTGACAATAATGCGAGATTAATGAGGTATAAAAATTACCGCAATCTGCTAAATCAGGAAAAGCTCGTACAAATCCGTTGGAAAGGAATGTGGTATTCATACGATAAAGGGCAAAACGCCAAAACTAACGATCTAACCTATACAACACCTTTCATACAGAAGGACTTGCAGAAATTGTTCATCCACCTCATAAATCATCAACAAATTTGCAAATTCGTTTGAATTTGCAAAATAGAATACCGATAGACTTGTCCTTAACATGGAGTGCCGGATTTCGAGGGTAGATGGAACAAAATCTTGTCCCTAGAGTGAATATTACTTATTTTTTTCTGCTAAATTCTTATGTTAATTAATTAGTTAGACTAAATTGCGAGATGCAAGGTTATAGGCATGTTTAGGTTTAATCCTAATAAAAAGATGAAGAGCTACGGCATACTCACCATCACATTATTCATCACGTGTGTGGCAGCCGGATGTGCAACTCCACCTTCGTCGGAAAACAAGGAAGATTTAGCGACCTTCAAAGAATTTAACGACCCCTATGAGCCCTTTAATCGAACTATGCTGGATTTCAATTTGGCCATAGATAAAGCTGTCGTCAGACCAATTACGTCCGTCTACCAGGAAGCGGTCCCAGATTCTTTGAAGGACAACGTTCATAATTTTCTCGAAAATCTGCGTAGCCCAGTAATTTTTGCAAATGATTTGTTTCAAGGAAAATGGCAACGCGCTGGCAATACTTTAACCCGATTTATTATGAACTCGACTATTGGTCTGTTAGGGTTCAACGATTTTGCAACTGAAGCGGGTATAGAAAAACATGACGAAGATTTCGGCCAGACACTCGCAGCATGGGATGTTGACTCCGGTCCTTACCTTGTATTACCACTATTTGGTCCATCAAGTTCCCGAGATGCGTTTGGCCTAGTGGGGGATATTCTGCTTGACCCATTTACATGGCTTGCCCCGATGGAGGTGCGTTTAGTGCGAACCGCAGCAACTACAATCGACAAACGATCTCAAAAGTTTGACCAAATAAATGATCTAGAAGAAAATTCACTTGATTTCTATTCCGCTGTTCGCAGTTTGTATCGTCAAAAGCGTTTAGATGAAATTCGGGATGGCGCTCCGACCGCCAATAAACCAGTACCCGGCAGTCTGTCCGACTTGCGACGTACTGAATAAAAAATCAACAAAGTAATGCAAGCAGTTTGGTGCAAAATATGAAACTAAATCGGTTTTTTGCCCCAACTGCGTTCACTCTGATCACACTTTTGTTTTTTCCCACCGCACTTGGTGCTAATCCAGCGAAAAGTTTTGTGGCCGAAATGGGCAACAAAGCGTTTGCCTCGCTTAGCGCGAAGGGTTTGTCTCGCTATGAACACAAAATTCGTTTTCGCGCTCTTCTGAGCAACGCCTTTGATATGCCGCAAATAGCGCGCTTCACCTTAGGCCGGTATTGGCGGATCGCGTCGAACGAAGAAAAAACCGAGTTCACGGACTTGTTTGTGAGGTTCTTTGTGCAAGCATACTCAAACCGTTTTAAAGACCTCGGTGGTAAAAAGTTCGTGGTTACACAATCACGCGCAATTTCGGCCTCCCAGTCCTTGGTGCTTTCAGAGATTATAATTCCTGGAAAACCTTCAATTAAGGTTAATTGGCGTGTGACTTCCAAAGGCCGACAATACAAGGTTGTCGACGTGGTGGTAGAGGGTATCAGCATGAGCGTCACCCAACGAGACGAGTTTGTGTCTGTTATTCGTCAGACAGGGGGCAAAGTTTCGGGTCTGATACGAGCCCTCCGAAAAAAAACAAAATCGAACTAAATGTTATTCCCGAACAAGCGGCTTGTATTTTATGCGGCGTGGATTATCCGCCTCGTCCCCTAATCTCCGCTTCCGATCCACCTCATAGTCATTATAATTGCCTTCAAACCAAATCAATCGGCTATCCCCCTCGAAAGCTAAGATATGTGTGGAAATACGATCCAGAAACCACCGATCATGGCTAATAACCATGATACAACCCGCGAAATCTAACAACGCATCCTCTAAAGCCCGCAATGTATCTACATCGAGATCATTTGTTGGCTCATCAAGCAATAGAACATTCGCTTGGCTCTTTAACATCTTTGCAAGATGCACCCTATTGCGCTCACCTCCTGATAGTTGACCAATCTTTTTTTGTTGATCGGGTCCTCGAAAGTTGAAAGAGCCGCAATAAGCGCGGCTCTGCATAGTCTGACCCCCGAGATCAACCAAATCCTCACCGTTCGAAATTTCCTCCCAGACAGTATTGTTGGAAGTTAATGTGTCCCGACTTTGATCAACATACCCTAGTTCTACCGTATCACCGAGGCGAAGCTCCCCAGAATCTGGCGTTTCCTCGCCCGTGATCATCCGAAATAGAGTAGTTTTTCCAGCTCCATTTGCTCCCACAATCCCCACAATCGCACCAGGTGGCACTTTGAAATTTAGGTTTTCGATCAACAGACGGTCTCCAAAAGCCTTTTTGAGTTCGATAGCTTCAATAACTAGATTTCCAAGACGTGGCCCAGGCGGAATAAGTATTTGAGCGGACCCAGGAATTCGTTCGCTTGCGTCAGCAAAAAGTTGTTCATAGGCCGTTATACGAGCCTGATTTTTTGCCTGACGAGCACGAGGAGAAGCGCTAATCCACTCTCTTTCTCTTTCCAGTGTCCTCTGTCGAGCCTTTTCTTCTCGTTCCTCTTGAGCAATCCTTAACTGCTTTTGCTCTAGCCACCCTGTATAGTTCCCCTCGTAAGGAATACCATGCCCACGATCGAGCTCGAGAATCCAACCAGCAACGTTATCAAGAAAATAACGGTCGTGTGTAACCGCCACCACCGTTCCCTTGTATTGTTCTAAATGCTTTTCCAACCACGCGACAGATTCCGCGTCTAGGTGGTTGGTTGGCTCATCAAGCAAAAGAAGATCAGGTTCTCGCAGCAACAGCCTACATAACGCGACGCGTCGACGTTCACCACCTGATAAATTTGTTACATCTGCGTCTTTGGGCGGGCACCTTAGAGCATCCATAGCAATTTCGACTTTCCGCTCTATGTCCCAGCCGTCTATGGCATCTATCTGTTCCTGCAGTTCACCCTGTTCGACAATCAGCTTATCCATTTCCTCGTTGTCGAGTGGTTCTCCGAATCTGGCACTAACTTCTTCAAAGCGCTGCAGCAACGCGTACGTCTCTGTCATCCCCTCTCGCACGTTTCCGTACACGTCTTTATCTGGGTCGAGCTCTGGTTCTTGCTTCAAGATACCAACTTCAGCAGCTTCAGCAGCCCAAGCTTCCCCGTTAAACTCCGTGTCCTCACCCGCCATAATTCGCATGAGGGTAGATTTTCCAGCGCCGTTAATACCGAGAACGCCGATTTTTGCGCCAGGCAAAAATGCGAGGGTTATATTTTTTAATAGTTCTCGCCCGCCTGGATAACTTTTCGATAGTTGTCGCATGGTATAGACATACTGGTACGATACCATCGGTACAGAACCCCATATAAACACTAATGTAATTGTACCCTTGTTAGCGCCTGGTGGACTGGTTTTCTAGTCCCTGTTTAAGTTTTTTCCTGAGGGTCTTTCCACCATCTCTCGGTGGTCTAAAGTGTGTATATGACGCGCGTTGATCCCATCACGGTTCAAGTAATTAAAAACCGAATTTCTAGCTTGATGGTGGAGATGAATTTTCGTTTTTATAGATCGGGCTACTCTACAATTGTTCGAGAGTCTCGCAACTTCAGCTGTGTGGCGACGGATCGACAGGGCAAATTGGCGATTGCTCCTCCAATGTTTTTTCACAGCCCTGTATACTTTCATCTTATTCAGCGTATTTTAGATTTAAGCTTTTTACATAAAATTAATCATAAAACCCTGAGAATTCGGGGAATTTTATGATAGGGAGGCTCTGGGGATATGTCCGATTATTTACTAGACATTGAAGATAAAGTGGTAATTGTAACGGGTGGCGGTAAGGGTATAGGCCGCGTTTATTGTCGCGAACTTGCAAAAGCGGGATGCAAAGTTGTGGCGGCCGACATTGATGCTAACGGCAACGCTGAAACTGTTTCTGAAATCAATGCCTTAGGGGGCACAGCAATTTCCGCAACCACTGATGTATCTGACGAAACACAAACTCAGCTCATGGCTGAAAAGACGGTCGAAGCATTTGGCCGTATCGATGGTTTAGTCAACAACGCGTCGCTAATGAGCGTACTTGAACGACGCGATTGGCAGCTTATTCCGGTAGACGAATGGGATCGCGTTCAAGAAGTGAACATGCGCGGTGTTTTTCTCTGCTGCAAAGCTGTGTTTTCTGCGATGAAAGAGCGGGGTAGCGGCAGCATCATTAACATTTCGTCGGGACGTTTCTGGAACGGAACACCTAATCGGTTACATTATTCCACTTCAAAAGCGGGTGTCATCGGGCTTACACGCTCACTGGCACGGGAATTGGGCCCACACAATATAACCGTTAACGCAATAACGCCGGGCTTTACCTTGTCCGATACCCAAGTGTCTTCCTCCGGAGAATACGCGCAAAAAAATGCACCCCCAGAAGACCGCTGTATCCAGAGACATCAGTATCCGGAGGATTTATGTGGAGCGGTAATGTTCCTATTATCCCAAGGCGCAGATTTTATTTCCGGCCAAACTTTCAACGTTGATGGTGGACAACATATGCATTGATAATGATGTTTTTTAATAAAAAATTGGGTGAAAAATGGAAAACGCCGAAGGAAAATTTTATACGAATATCGGCGTAGACACCGGGGGCACGTTTACCGATCTCGTTATGATCGACAGTAAGGGCGAGGTCCACACAGAGAAGTCGTTTTCTACCCCGGGGCAACCGCAAAACGGCGTTTTTGCGGTCCTCGAAAAAGCCGCTAAAACGCTTAACACTTCCGCACTAAATACCCTAACCGGAACGAAAATTTTCTCGCACGGTACGACCATATCAACAAACACATTAATTACACGACGCGGAGCCAAGGTCGGGGTGTTATTCACCGAGGGTTTTGAGGACACATTGGCCATCGGACGGGGACCCATTGGCAGAGTTGGGGGGCTTCCTCAAACCATCGCAATGGACTTTCTACACACCGAGCCACCGGAGCCGTTTGTTGCGTCGAGTATGATCCGAGGAATACCTGAAAGAGTTGATTCCGGAGGAAACGTCGTAACGCCAATCGATATAGAGGTAACAAGAAATACAATTTATGAATTGATTGCCGCAGGCACAGAAAGCTTTGCTATTTGTCTGTTGTGGGCATTTAGAAATCCGATACACGAAACAATTATTGAGGCTATATGTAATGAACTAGCGCCAGATATCCCGGTTAACCTATCGAGTAAAATTGCACCCCGCATGGGTGAATTTGAGCGCGCAGTGACTACAATTACAAATGCATATGTTGGTCCAATAACAATCAACTATATTGAACAACTAAATCGAGGGCTGTCTACCTACGGACTCCGAAACCCCATTCAAATTGTTACATCCAGTGGAGGTGCGGCCCGAGCTACAGACATGGGGTGCCAAGCGGTATCTGTAATTAATTCTGGTCCAGTGGCAGGACTTATAGCGGCTCGTTTTCTCGGAGATACACTCGGGCACGAAAGAATAATCACGGCCGATATGGGCGGCACAAGTTTCGACGTTGGTTTGATCGACGGTGACACACTCGAAGAAGATCCTCGCCCGTTTCTTGCTCAGGGTCTCCCGGTAAGCTTACCAGCAGTAAAACTGGTGACAATTGGGGCGGGTGGTGGAAGCATCGCGTGGACGGACGGTTATCGGCTACACGTCGGGCCACAAAGCGCAGGATCGGAGCCCGGGCCAGCAGCCTATGGACGGGGTGGCGAGGAGCCAACTGTAACTGACGCTCTGATCGTTTGTGGCATTATTGACCCGTCTAACTTCTTTGGTGGAAATTACGAATTAGACCCGGAACTTGCCGCACGCGCAGTAATGGAGAGGATTGGTACTCCACTAAATATGGAGTTGTACGACGCTGCGGCCGGCATACTCGAAATAGTAAATGCCCGGATGGCGAATCTGATCCGGAAAGTGTCAATTGAAAGCGGGCACGACCCAAAAAACTTTGCCCTTTATGCGTATGGGGGCGCTACTGGGGCGCATTGCGCTGAATTTACAAAACAACTCAACATAGGAGAACTCATCCTACCGTATACTGGCCCGGTATTTTCTGCTTTGGGTGCGGCAATTTGCGACCTTCGCTACGAGCATTCACGTTCTGATCCAATGATTCTGGGTTCAAGGGCTATTAACGTTGCAAACCGCTGTTTTGAAGAATTACATACAGTGGTCTGTGCTGACATTCAAAATGCCGGACTTAACGAAGCGCATTGTAAGTTTCGCCGACGGATAGAAATGAGATATCAAGGCCAATTAAACGAAATCATATTGAACTTAGAGGGTGATAAATTAACGGGAAACGATGTCGAAACCCTCCGCAATAAGTTTGAAAGACGTTACGAACATCGTTTCGGACCGGGAACGACACGGCTCGAAGCGCCCCTCGAATTAATTAGCTACCGACTAGAAGCTAGTCACCCTAATCAACGTCCTGATCTGGCGAAACTTCAAACAGCCGAAGGGCTTGAAAAAAAATTAAAAAACCGAAAGGTTTTTATCCGCGGAAAAGGTTTCGTAAATACCGAAGTGTATGATTTTGCATCATTAAATTCCAAGATGTTACTAACAGGGCCCTCCATAATTGAGCGTGATACAACGACTGTTTGGGTTCCTCCGGGACAGATTGCTGAAATGGACGATTACGGAAATATTTCCATTAGTGTGGGAAGACCTTAGCAATGGATGCAATTACCTTTGAGATCATAAAACACAGGCTTTGGCAAATTAACGATGAACAGGGAGTCGCCATTAAAACGATTTCTGCTTCCCCGATCGTTGTTGAAGGAAATGACTACAATGTTGGGTTATTCACCAAGACTGCAGAATTGGTTACCGCGGGCATTGGATCGCTTGTTCACGTGACAACGATGGGCGATGCCCTTTCTTCTATTATTAAAGGCGCGGACACCATCAGTAAGGGTGACGTATTTATGACAAATGACCCCTTTCTAGGAGCATTACATCAGAACGATGTTGTAGTCGCTAGCCCGCTCTTTCGCAATGACGAACCATTTATGTGGATAGGGAACGTCGTACACCACCCAGACGTTGGAGGCATTGATGCCGGCAGTTTCTGTATTAATGCTCGGACATTGGATGACGACCCTCCACGCTTTTTTATGAAGATTATGGAGAAAAACAAATTAATTAAGGAAAACGAACAAAAATTCGTCAACAATTCGCGCCTGCCAGATGCCGTTGCTCTAGACCTTAGAGCACAGATTGGGGCGATAAACATAGCACATAAACGGCTAGACGAATTAATTGACGAACGCGGCGAAAATCTTGTTGAAAATGTCATGCGCCGCGCAATCGACCTCTCTGAACAACAGGTTCGCGAATTCATCTCAGAAATTCCTAACGGCTCATGGAATGGCGAAGCCTTCATGGACGGCGTGCGCGTTGGAGACGAGCGTATTTGCAGGGTTGCACTGGAGATGACGTGCGAGGGAGACAGTCTCTGCTTTGACTATTCCGGCAGCTCGAAGCAGGTCGATGCAGCGGTAAATAGTACACTTCCCGCAACCATCGCTGGGTCAGCAGTACCACTATATAGTTTTCTCTGTCAGGGAGATATTGACTGGAACGATGGTCTAAAAAGGTGCATCAAAGTGATTGCCGAAGAAGGAACCGTAGTCAACGCGATATACCCAGCACCTGTTAGTATTTCAACTGTGGGTTTCCGTTGGTTGGTTACGGTTGCCGCCACCCAGGCCGTCGCCCAAATGTTTAGCGCATCTATTAAACACCGAGATAGAGCATGCCCATCATGGAACTCTTCTAGTAATTGTAACAATATATTTGCGAAATTACCGGACGGACGGCAGACAGGCGGCCTGTTATCCGATCATCGTG
The DNA here is from genome assembly GCA_964412235.1 of uncultured Rhodospirillaceae bacterium. GTDB lineage: Bacteria > Pseudomonadota > Alphaproteobacteria > MPNO01 > UBA830 > JAYZQT01. The sequence continues at coordinate 5,116 of CAYPNT010000033.1, read as the reverse complement.
GTTCGGGCGCAGCAGGAAGAGCGTTTGGTGACGGTTTTCACCATGCGGGTACAATAACCTCTTATGCCAGTAGTCTTGGCAACATAGAAGGATCGGAGTGGAAGTTTCCCATTTTATATCTTTACCGTCGCCGAATGACCGATTCCGCGGGGGCTGGTGAGTATCGGGGCGGAGCGACGAGTGAAGTAGCAATCACACCACATGGGGTTAGTGAATTTTCACTCAAATTAACAAATACCGCAGGAACAGAACAAACAAATGCTCATGGAATAAATGGTGGGTATCCTGGTGCGGGGTCCCAATCAGTGATTGTCCGAAATGCCGACATATCCCTATTTTACGAAAATAGTACCCGAAAAGAAGCAATAATGAATAAGGGCGGCACCGTAATATGGCTCCCCTCGAAAGCCGATGAGATCATCCGAGAGGGAGACATCTATAGGTTTTGGGCAGCGGGCGGCGGTGGCTTCGGTGATCCCGTGATGCGTGCGGAATCCGCGGTTATTGAAGATATACGGGAACAGATAATAAGCGTTAAAGAAGCGAAGCGCCTTTATGGTGTTGTTACCGACGAAAACGGTAATCTTGATAAAGAAGCGACACAGGAATGTAGACGTGCAGTGAAACAGTCGCGACTTTCAGGAGGTGAAAAACGCCAACTTCAGAAAGGGTCTAACTGTACCCATTGCGGTAGATCAGATGTTTATAGCGCAGCTCGATACCCATTACGCCGGGCGGGGCCGCTAATAGCGCTCCGCTATGATGGAAACGGACCTAATTTTGACCTACAAGAAACTGCTTGCGTTGACTGCGGCGTGCTAGCGGAAGTTCGTGAAGTGCTAAAAATACCTAATTGAGAGGGATCAAGCAGATGAAAATCAAAACAGTCGGCGTGATCGGACTGGGGAAAATGGGTGGACCACTGGCAAGACATGTAGCAAGTGGTACATACAACGTTATTGGCTACGATGTTTCTAGGGCAGTGGTAAAAAGATTCGAAAACTCAGGTATTTCTATTGCGAAATCCTGTTCAGATGTTGCTGAGAGATGCGACCTAATAATTGTGGGTGTAGGTTTTGATTCTGAAGTTGAGGAAGTAATCTTTGGTGAAACAGGGTTATTAGTTGGTGTAACTAAAAAAACGATACTCGCTATCGCCTCGACAATCGCGCCCCAGACTATGAAAGATATTGCTGCTCGGTCCGAGAACCCGAATGTAGCATTTCTCGACATTCCAATGACGAGAGGTGAACAAGCTGCTATTGAGGGAGAATTACTTTTGCTAGGCGGTGGAGATGCCAAAATTTTCGAGAGATGTAGGCCAGCGTTCGAGACATTTGCTAAAGATATTTATTACCTGGGTGATCTAGGCGCGGGACAAGTGGGCAAGATGGTCAATAATTTAATTTTGTGGTCCTGTATTTCTGCGAACGTTGAAGGAATGGCGTTAGCAAATGCTCTCTCGGTCGATACTGAAGCACTCCGTGATGCGCTTTTGGATTCGAGTGCGCAAAATTGGGCAATGGAAGTACGCGCTGAAAAATGGGACCTACCCTGGGCCGAAAAAGATATGTCTATAGTTCTAAAGGAAGCGGATGAGGCGCGAATAAGCCTCCCACTTTGCGGGTCCGTGAAGGAAGTGATAAAAGGCATCAAGATTGACCTTGGCCAGGGTATGCCTAAAGAGCGATAAAACACTAACCTATAGTTTTTTCTTGACCAACACGGAGGCTTCCAATGGGTTCAAAAACTTGGTCCGTTTACTTGTCCGGTGAAATACATACCGATTGGCGTGAACGCATTCAAAAAGGTGCTTTGGACGCCAACCTACCAATTTCATTTCATAGCCCTGTCACTGACCATGATGCCAGCGATAACTGTGGTGTCGATATTTTGGGTGTCGAGGGAAATAATTTCTGGAAAGACCACAAGGGTGCCCAGATAAATGCTATTCGCACCCGGACGCTTATTAATGACTCTGATGTCGTCGTGATACGCTTTGGAGAACAATACAAGCAATGGAACGCAGCGTTTGATGCGGGGTATGCAGCGGCCTTAGGCAAACCGATGATTACGCTTCATGATGAAGGAAATACCCACGCACTTAAAGAAGTTGACGCTGCTGCACTAGCAGTAGCTCAAACACCAGAACAGGTAGTTAGTATTTTGGACTACGTGATAGAAGGGAGACTCTAAAGAATGAGTGTCAGACGGATAGTCACAGGCCACGACGGAAATGGAAAGGCAATAGTTATAGCGGACGGCGAATCCCCCAACATTGTCCGGCCTGATAACCGCCCAGGTGTAGAAATTAATAATCTTTGGGTTCTTGATGAAACACCATCCAGACCTTTGGGCTCTGAGGAGTCGGTTGAGAATCGGCAAATCGGGTTGTTGCCGCCGAAGAATGGATCCGTATTTAGAGTTATTAAATTTCCACCCGAAAAGGACTGGATTGATGACGTTGACCGGGAAGCGGCAAAACATAGTTTTGCCTCCATCGGGGCAGAGGGTGCCGCGGACGATAGCGGTGAACCACCGCATCCGTTAATGCATAAAACCGAAACAGTCGATTACGCCGTCTGCCTGTCTGGCGAAATCTATTTGGTTCTTGATGACTCGGAAGTATTAATGAAAACAGGAGATACATGTGTTCAGCGTGGAACCAACCATGCCTGGTCTAATCGTGCTGACACCGACTGTTATATGATGTTTGTATTAGTTGACGGGACTTTTAACTAAACTCAAAAAACAACGTAGAGAAGCCGCCCAGTAGGACGGTTTCTAAAAAATCCCTAGCAAATGCAATCAACTGAATTGGAATGTGCTTACCAATAAAAATATCGTAACCATTTTTATCAGAATAAATATTGAAGATAGAGCGATGGATATACGCCCCGGCGTATACGCGGTAGCGGTGAATGCAAACTTTAACCCACGTAGTTCAATACAAAAGATTTGTAATTCCAATTTTTAGTGATTCTGGCGGCAGTATGGCCACCTTGGCTCCGTTTTATGCTCAGTAGTGGTTATGTTGGGGTGAAGTCATATACGATTGTGGCAGCCTTATGCATGCTGATTAACCCGGGCGGGTTGTGCTAGACACTTGGAAGTCATGCAGAACAATCCGAACGACTGCTAAAGCCAATTTAAAAAGATCGTATACCGACTACCTCAATGTAACACACAACGGTAGTATACCTTATGGTAACCTCGGCTGACATTCCAACAAGCGGGTCTTATATACTGAGCAATTGCAGGATAGCCTCATGCTTAATTGAGGATCTCCCAATAGATATGGCTGTCGATAAGGATGGTCTTGTTGGAGTTGATATAACCATAACTAATGGAAAACTCGCCAAATTTTCAGCACCCGGAGAGAGTACCGGTTTGCCTCATCTTGACTTAGGAAGTCGCTTTGTATGGCCCTGTTTTGTGGATGTGCATACGCATATTGATAAAGGCCACATATGGCCACGAAAAAGAAACCCGAACGGCACAAGACCCGGCGCACTCTCATCCACTGCCGAGGACCGGGAGAAAAACTGGACAAAAGGTGATGTTAGGTCGCGAATGGATTTTTCGCTTAGGTGTGCATACGCGCACGGGACGGCGGCAATGCGTACGCACCTCGATTCCACTCCCCCTCAACACACAATATCTTGGCCGGTAATTTCAGAACTACGGGAAACTTGGGCCGAAAGGATCACGCTTCAAGCCGTATGTCTTGAACCAATATGGGGCTACGAAGACAAAGGGTTCGGGGTAGAAATAGCGGACATGATGGTAGAGTTCCGAGGAATTCTCGGTGCGGTGCTGAATATCCAAGAAAATACCGACAAACTGCTGGACTTCGTCATTGGGCTCGCAATCGAGCGCGACCTCGAACTCGATTTTCACGTTGATGAAATGGGCGACCCAGACGCACGGTCATTTGATAATATCTGCCGGGCCTTGTTGCGCAATGGATACCCTAAACCCGTCAACGTAGGGCATTGTTGCAGCTTGGCTGTCCGGCCCGAAAACGAGGTTAAGCAAGCACTTGACCTTGCAAAAGCGGCCAATATACGGGTTACCAGCCTACCCATGTGCAATATGTTTCTACAAGGGCGTTCTCCAGGTGTGACCCCGCGTTGGAGGGGTGTAACGATCTTGCACGAATTTAAAACTCACGGCGTTCCAGCGTCAATCGCTAGCGACAATGTGAGAGACCCTTTTTACGCATATGGGGACCTAGATGTTTTTGAAGTTTTTAGCCAAGCTGTTCGTATTGCCCAACTTGATTATCCTGTGGGAGATTGGCCGTCAGCTGTTACATGCACGCCCGCGGATACTATGGGTTTACCGAATGTCGGACGGCTTAAAAAAGGAGGATCAGCGGATATCGTTATTTTCAATGCGCGAAACTATAGCGAGCTATTTCCCCGGCCACAAACTGACAGAGTAATAATACGCAACGGGCGAGTAATTGACACAACTCCACCCGACTACCGAGAGTTAGACGGGCTAATATTGCCATAGGACGAGGTAAGACTTATCTGAATAAGCAAAACCACTTACGTATTAAACAGATTCTATTGAGTTTGTCGCCTGTAAAAGATTTGATGAGCAGTCAAATAGACTAATGAGGCAACTAGGGCACAGTTCGCGATCATTGGAATCTTAAAGAGTATCAAAACTGAAAGTGCTATTCGAATAATAACCTCATACGATCTCAAATTTGCGAGATCATACTTCGCCAAAGCGCTCGCGATCAAATACAACGCGACAACCAACCTAAAAACCAACCAACCCAAACTGGGCCAATCAATATTTCCATCGTAACCTGGCAGAAAGAGTTTCTCCGCACTTGTGCCCCCGTCTAGAGATTGAGCAAATTGGGCTTGTTCAATAAGCAAAAGTTCCGGGTAAAAAGCAAAAACAAAGGGTATCGTAAACATCACGATCCCCGCTCTTACCGCAGAAAATCCAGTCGAGAGAGGCTCTGCTTTTGAAATTGTTGATGCGGCAAAAGCAGCTATAGCGACAGGCGGAGTAATGGCGGAAGCTACTGCAAAATAAAAGATAAACATGTGGGCCGTAAAATAGGATGTACCCAGCGCCACCAATAACGGTC
>CAYPNT010000032.1:0-28309 GCA_964412235.1 uncultured Rhodospirillaceae bacterium | reverse complement strand
GAGCTTTCTTCTTTACCGGTCGCCATTACGGCTAACTCCGTCTTGGCAGCTTCTTCCAAATAGAACGCCATTACTATTGCTTCTTCAACAGTACCGCCGGTCAGTATACAACCATTGCCTCGCATTACGATTGCCCGAGCGCTATCAAGCGTTTCGGCCAATTTTGCCGCCATCCTATCGTCCCGAAGCAGTAGAGGGTCATCCCACAATGGTGGTGAAGGGGCAAAGTAGCTTCCAAATCCTATCCGTGGTTTAGGCGTGCGTTTGAAAGTCGACAGAGTCATGACGTCCCGCAAAAAGGTGCGGGCTATTCCATTGATGTCAGATCGCCGCAGGTAGATTTGTTGGTGACAACGAACTTCTCCAAGGACCCCTTTTGGCAGAGGACCCTCAACAGGCACTACTGTCCCCTTATCTTTGGGGGTAATAAGTCCCATCGGTTTCGGGGCACATACTAGAAACGAATTGGCGTCGATGCGGGCACTGACGTGGCCGTAGGCGTGTCCGAGATTGTTTCGGCCCAAAGCTCGTGCAGCCTTTCGAACGCGAACTTGAGTTTTGTTTAGCGGTTCACCCAGCGTTCCAAATTGAGTACTTGTCATTATTTTCTATTCCTGAAATTCAGGCACGTCTGGTTTTGAGCCCCAAACACAGAAAGAATCAGTTGTGAAGGGAAATTGGCGCGGACGCCATGTTTCTTCAGGCTCTATGATCCGAACACCACATGAATACTCATAGACCATGCCGTCGGGTCCCTCAAAGTAAAGAAAACGAGCTCCTGACGTTGCGTGACGGCCTGGACCAAATACGATTCTGACCTGCCGGTCTTTAAAAAAGTACGACGACCTCATCAAATCATCTGTTTCTCGCACCTGGAAATTTATATGTTGCACGCCGGCTTCGTGGGTCGGAAATAGTGCAAAACGATGATGAACTTTGTCGAAAGACATCAATGGTGCGTCGCCAATCCAGTCATTGGCTTGGAAATTAAATAAACTGCACCAAAATTTTTCGTCACGTCGTGCGTCGGTTGTTTTAAGCCCAATATGGTTGAACCAGTAGACACCTGCGTCTCTGCTTGGAAAATAACGTCTACCCGAAGCAAATGGTCTGACAACCAAGTCAAATTTATTGCCAGTTGGGTCACAAAAACTGAGATATTTCATACACCTTCTTGTTTCCGCGCCTTTATCATCTCCCCACGCAACGTTTACACCATTTGCTTCCAAGTGAGATGCGGCTTGATCTAAGGCGGTATAGTCCTCTACCTCCAAACCAACAGTGTTATCTTTCGGATCACCATCGAAATAACAGACATTATGATCGCGATCATCGCCGCGTAAATATATTCGAGCGTCCTGCCTTGATACTTCCTCGAGCCCATAAATTTCTTGTGCCCATTTCGACGCAGCGTTGGCGTCTGCCGACCCGAGGTGGACATATCTTAGATCGATAAGTTCAATCATAGGGATCTCCTTTTGCCGTGTAGCTGCGACAGCTCATGATATCTATGGGATTTAAGGAAGCAACCTTTGGTGTTACAAATGCTTTCTAGGTACCCTGATGTATTCTGTGCGGATCAGGTGCTCAGAAAATTATATGGGATCGCGGTCGCTTCATACTTTGCTCTGGTGAGTTACTTATATGGCATTTTCTGTTTTAGCGACCCATCTGCAATTTGCCTTCGCATTATTTGGTGTGTCGATAGTTTTGGCGTATTTGATCCTGAGGCTCGGCATTTTGGATAAGCCAAATCACAGATCGAGTCATTCTCGCCCGACACCATCAATCGGCGGTATATCAATTGTGGGGACTTTTGTGGTCGGACTTTGTGTCATATGGGTAATTAGCGACAACGCCCGCCTGTCAACACTCTACATGCTAAGTTTTGGTGTTGCGGTCACCATAATTGCGCTCGTCGGTTTAATCGACGATCTCGGATATTTTGGGTCCTTTGTATTCAAGCTCGGCGCGCAAGTTATAGCTGCGTTATTTTTAGTCGCATTTGGGATTGTTCTTGAGAGATTGTCGCTCCCGTTGGTCGGACGAATTGAATTGGGTTGGTGGGGTTATTTAGTCACTATCGTCTGGATAATAGGGCTCACAAATATATTTAATTTTATGGATGGTTTGAATGGTCTCGCTGGGGGAACAGCTGTCATCGCCGCAGTGTTTCTTTGCGTAATAACTTATATCGAGGGGTCCTTTTTCGTTTATATCGTTTGCTACGTGATTGCGGCCGGTGCGGGTGGGTTTCTAGTTTTTAATTTTCCTCGTGCACGCTTGTTCATGGGTGATGTCGGAAGCCAATTTGTTGGTTTTACTTTTGCCGCGCTTGCCATTATTGCGTCTGAAATCGACATGTCCCGAACGTCTTTTTTAATGGTGCCGTTGCTCTTCTTTAATTTTATCTTTGATACCATATTTACCTTCTGTCGCCGCGCTTATAGGCGAGAGAAGGTCACAGAAGCTCACCGTGGTCATCTATATCAGCTATTAAACCAGCTGGGTTGGAGCCATGTTCGTGTAAGTTGTTTCCACTTCGCGATGACAATAATGCAAGGTGTAGCGGCTTTATTATTGATTGGGGACGGACCGATTGATAGAGGGATGATTTTTATTCCCTTTCTTATATTATATTCCATCTACGCATACGTCGTTCTATCTATTGCCGCGAGACGGGGTTTACTCGTAAAATAGAGTGTGTCTACGGACGTTCGTTCCCACATTTTAACTTCAGAGACCGGGCTAACTTCATATCTACACTATTCGAGGAACACGATCTCACCATTTTTAGTTTTACCCTGGCGTCTATAAAAACCAAGGGACCTTAGTGTGGGCTCATCGCTGGCAACGAAAAGAATGGCATCGTCGTGTTCGGAGGCATTTTGATGATTAAACCACTGTCCACCAGGAATAGCGATAGCGTCAAATGGTTCCCACTCAAAACGCTCCTCCCCGATGATGGTGTGGCCGCTCCCCTGAAACGGGAAAACAATCTGGCTCGCGTTCTGTTTTTGGGCTAATGTTTGCTCTCCTGGACGCAGCAATTGACCAAAAAAAGTCATCGTCGGATATGCAGTCCGGCCTGTCACAGGGTCTGTGTACTCGACCTGAATGGCGTCCCAGGGACTGCCATCATGATCTCGAAAACTTTCGAGTAATTCACATGTTTTATCCCAACGATAAACATACATAGGTGAGTGCCGGCCTGTCCCTCGGTTATGGTCGAGAAAGCGGGGTCTCAGGCCGCCGTATCCATATGTTCTGTATGAGTGATCGTCCGTATATTTTGCTGATTGCTCGCGCCGCGCGATCATCTCCCCGTTCTCTTCCTCCCTGTAGTTATGTTCAAAGCTTGCGGCACTCAGAACGTCCGAGAGCGGCAGGTCTAGTACACTAACATTAACCGCAAAGTCGTCGCCATGATTTCCATGGTTATGCCATGCGTCGGCTGGCGTGAGTACGACATCGCCCGGCCCAAAGGTAATGGGTTCTCCCTCGACCCCCGTAAAGTTCTGGCTTCCCGTTAGACCAATGCGTACTGCATTTATTGAATGTCGATGCGGCGGCATAATTTCCCGGGGATCGTTTAGACGGTATGCGGTGTAAAGAGTGGCGACAGTCGCTCGAACAGGGGCCATTCCAGGATTTACCAGCACGATCGATCGCCTCTCAGAATCATCCATACTGATCAGTTCAGCCGCCTCAAAAAGGAGTGGTTCGATTTCCGAGTATTTCCACATAAAGGGACGCGCTTTTTGAGCTTTGAGGACTTGATCATCCTCGTCATGGTCTTCGCGAGAATTTTCTACAGCCCAATAGGGAGCTAAATCTTGAGCATCGAGTTTGTCATAAAGAGCGCCGAGCCGGGTCCCTCTATTTGTGTCACTCGCCGCAGGTTTCTTAATATTTGTGGCCATTTCACCCTCGCTTTCCTGGGGGATGTAAGTTTGCGCCCAATGCCCGCCTACAGACAATGCGTCATATATTGTCCGTATTTTTCTATGTTTGTTCTACGATATGTAGACCTCTCAAGCGGTCAATCAAATATATTAGACCACGGTCGTCCGTGGTAATGTCGTTTGCACAAATCCTATCGCAACCCGGTTGTGGGTCTGGCTGAAAGTGCCCCACTTCCCTGGGTTCATGAGGATTTGAGATATCAAGCATACGAATGCCGCGAGAAAACCACGCAAAAGGAATGATCGGGCCGGTTACAATCTCGCTAGGTTGGTGACAACCCGTATAGGGCTGATCTGGGTCGCCGATAAAATCAAGATCCTTGGCTTGCCAGGAGGAAATAGGGATCGGGTTTGTTTCATCGGTTATATCGAATATCCAGGTAAATGAGGGCGCATGCGGTCGTAATTTAGCGACATCCTCGTCTGCAACAATCATATGGCGATGACCACCTATTTCGAATGGAAGAGGTAACGCTGTGTGGGTGGGATGTGGAAAAGTTGGTCCTGTATTAAAGGTGGAGATCATTGCGGGCTTTAATAGATCCTCGATATTCAAAATAAACACACCATGATGCCAGTAGCTCATGTATAAACGGTCACCCATGCGAAGTGGATGATGACACCGCGGTTCGGGGCCATCGCCCCAAATATAGTCTTCACCGCCAGCCTCCCATTGTCCCGGGATCCACCAACGGCATACTTCTTCTGGATTTTCCGGGTCCTTTAGATCAAGTACGACCATAATGGGCCCACGATATCCCTCGACCGTAGAAGAAAAATACATATAACGCCCATCAAAATCGAAGCGATGGACGCCGCGACCAACGGTGTCCCATGTCGCAATAAGGCGTGGATTGCTTTTATTTGACACATCATAGATTCCAACGCCGACAGAGAATTCCTCGGGCTTTCCCGGCCCTATTAACTCATGGTTGCGAACCATTAGGTCATCAACGGCGTGAACCTTGTGTGAATGAGTTCCTGTCGGCATCTCGGTATGGGAGAGTAGTTTTGGGTTTTTGGGGTCTTGAACATCAATGATGCTCGTCCCAAACGGACTGGCCATGTGACCAATATATGCGGTTGTTCCATCAACCCGCACCTGTCCGCCGCCGGCGCAGTCAAAAAAGCCTAGTTCCTTCAACCCATGAGCACTTGCCATTTGTTCCCCCGTTATACAAATTTGTCATATCGGTCGATGCAGGTTTCTATCACCACATTTGGATCCTGTTTCCACCAATTTTGTTTTGAGAATATCTCAACTTCGTTAAACCCGCGATACCCTGATGCTTCGACCCAATTTCTTATCTGAGGAATATCAATTATACCGTCACCCATCATGCCTCTGTCCCAAACGAGGTCAGTGGTGGGCACCAACCAATCCGATAGATGAAATCCCAAAATCCGATCACCCGCTCGAGATATTTGACTTTCAAGTTTTGGGTCCCACCAAACATGATAGACATCGACTGCGACACCTACGCCTTCACCTAGCGTGTCGCATAGATCCAGCGCATGTTCCAGTGTGTTAATACAAGCCCGGTCGGCGGCCGTCATGGGGTGAAGCGGTTCTATGGCAATAGGAACCCCTACACTGCGCGCGTGAGGAACGATCTTCGCGAGCCCGTCTTCAATTTGGCTGCGCGCGTCTTTTATATCTTTGGAGCGGCCCGGCAGGCCGCCGCATACCATTATGAGACAATTGGCATTAATGGCTGCAGCTTCGTCTAAAGCTCTTTTATTTTCATCGATTGCGCGATCCCGCCCATTCTGGTCGGATGCGGTAAACATTCCTCCTCGGCATAGCCCGGTAACGGACATCTCGTAGTCTTTTAATAAAGTAATAGCGTCGTTTAGGCCGCAATCGGCCAATTTATCGCGCCATATAGAAATGCCTTTAATTTGATGTGCTGCATAATTTTCTATGGCGGCCCTTAATGGCCATTGCTCCATCGTTGTCGCTTGATTGATCGCGAGTTTATCTCTTCTCGGTTTGGTCACCGCTCAGGCTCCAATCCCATGGACCGCGAGGACACGCCGCATTCGTTCGGTTGCGTGCTCCGGATTTTTTAGTAAACCCGCCTTGTCGGCAAGTTTAAAGATTTCTGACAGGTGTACAATCGATCGTGCACTTTGTTGGCCCCCAACCATAGTGAAATGATCTTGATGGCCGTTGAGGTATGACATGAACACAACACCAGTTTTATAGAAGCGTGTCGGTGTACCGAAAATATGACGGGAGAGGGGAACCGTAGCGGCGAAAATTTTGTGGAATTGTTCTATTTTGTTGTCGGCGAGAGCCGCTAAGGCCGCCGCGGCCGCGGGGGCTATAGCATCGAAAATTCCCAACAAAGCGTCAGAATATCCGTTTTCATCTCCCGCAATTAATTCTGCGTAATTAAAGTCGTCTCCGGTATACATACGAATACCGGTTGGCAACTTGCGGCGGAGTTGGATTTCCTTATTTTTATCGAGTAATGAGACCTTAATCCCCTCAATTTTGTCCGAGTTCTGTTCAAGGACGCGTAGGCAGGAAATCATTGCCTCATCAACGTGAGTACTTCCCCAATACCCCTTTAGAGAAGGGTCAAACATTTCGCCCAACCAATGAATGATTACAGGTTCGCGTACTTGTTTAAGAATTCGACTGTAAACATAGTCGTAATCTTCAGCCGATGTTGCGGATAGGGCAAGTGCCCGACTTGCCATGAGAATGATCCGGCTCCCGGCCTTTTCTACTGCCCCGCATTGTTCTTCGTATGCGTGAATGACATCGTCTAAATTAAGGTTTGGCGTTGGTTCAAGATGGTCGGTGCCCGCACCGGAGGCTAGGATTGAGTTTGGTATGTCTCGAGATGCCTCGACACTTCTTCGCACAAGCTCTAAAGAGGTTGGCCAGTCGAGACCCATTCCTCGTTGCGCGGTGTCCATGGCCTCCGCAACCCCCAAACCCAAATCCCAAAGATGACGTCGAAAATTAATGGTTTGGTCCCAGTCTATGTTAGTTTTGATCGCTGGGTCGTAGTTACCTTTGATGTCTGGAACGACGTGCGCGGCGGCGTATACTGATCTATTGAAGGGAACGCCAGACTTTTCAGGAAAATTACGTGGCTCGCTCGTTTTAAATGCTGTGAGTGTTCGATTTGCAGTTGGTAGTAGGATGGTCGGCATTATGTTGGTACCTCGGTTATATCGACCCATCGCCGTTCCCGCCAACTGGCCATAGCGGCTTCTGCTAACTGAACGCCTTTCGCGCCCTCTCGAAGGTTCCAATGAAAGGGCGTGTCATCGTACAAGCTTCGAATAAACATTTCCCATTCAGCTTTAAAGCCATTATCGAATTCCATATCCGATCCATACTCTTCCCAGTTTTCAAAGAAGGGGATCGTTTGGGGTTCGTCTGGGTTCCACACAGGCGAGGGGGTGGACGGTCGATCTTGGATATAACATTTAGTAAGGCCCGCGACGGCCGCTCCGTGCGTCCCATCCGCGTGAAACGTTACGAGATCATCTTTTCGGACCCTGGTGCACCAAGATGCAAAAATTTGAGCGACGGCCCCGCCTTTGAGTTCTACGAGTGCATAGGATGCGTCGTCGGCATCACTATCGTAGGGTTCATTATTTTCATCCCATCGCTGCTCAATATTTACTCTGCCAGCACAACTGATACTTTGGACCTTGCCAAAGGTGTTATCGAGCACATAACGCCAATGTGGCATCATATCCAGGATTATGCCGCCGCCGTCCTGTTTGCGGTAGTTCCAACTTGGTCTTTGTGATGGGCGCCAATCACCCTCGAACACCCAATAGCCGAAATCTATTTTAACGGAGAGGAGTCTGCCAAAAAAACCTTCACCGATTAACCTTTTCATTTTTTGTAGGCCCGGAAGAAATATTTTATCTTGGACGACGCCATGCCTAATACCGGCTCTTTCTGCCTTCTTATAGACATCTATGGCGTCTTCGAATGTACCCGCCGAAGGTTTTTCGCAATATATGTCCTTGCCTTTGGCGATTGCTTTTCGAAGAAGCGAAGCACGCTTGTTTGTGCTGGCGGAGTCAAAGAATAAAGTATCGTTTTGATTATCCATAGCGGCGTCTAAATCTGTGGTCCACCGGGTAATTCCATGCGTTTTTGCCAGGTCTTCCACTTTTTTTGCGTTGCGGCCGACAAGGATTGGGTCGGGCATAACGGTGTCTCCATTTCCGATAGGAACGCCACCTTGAGCCATGATTGCAAGTATTGAACGGATAAGGTGTTGGTTGGTGCCCATCCGGCCTGTAACACCGTTCATGATAATCCCTAATCTTTGCTGCGCCATTTTATTTTGCCCCTTTTGTTTTCGGGAGTTGCCAAGTCTTTCTATATTACCCTCAGTGTGCCCGCGGAGTAAATTTTTGTACCATAGGCTTTGATATTTGGCCTTCTATTCGTTGTCTGCCCGTATGAGCGGGTTTGGCTGGTGGGTTGTTAGTTGCTTTACAGCTGCGGAGCTTCTGTCATAGCCTTGTATCAAGTCACAATAAATCCGGTTATTGTGAAACAAGGACGATTATGATGACCAATTCACCACGTATTAAAACTACCACGGTAGGCTCTTATCCGGTCCCGTCATGGATGGGAACCGCGCCATCAGAACAAGACATTGTCGATGCGACCAGAGTGATACTTCACACACAAGAACGAGCGGGGCTTGACGTCGTGTGCGACGGCGAGGTTTATCGATATGACCTAAGTCATCCCGAAACCAACGGTATGATTGAATATTTTACAACCCCTATGGAGGGCATAAGGTCGACGTTAACTTTTGATCTTATCCGTCAGTTTGAGGCGGAAATGAATATGGGGTGGCGTCGCTTGCCCGCCGGTGTGGTTGAGGGTCCCATCAGCAGCGGTACTTTGAACTTAGCGGTGCCGTGCCGGCGTGCGAAAGGTTTAGCTCAAAAACCGTTCAAGTTCGCTTTAACGGGGCCGCACATGCTTGCTAAAACACTCGTAGACCATCACTACGGGAGCGTTGAAGCTGTAACGGAAGCCATAGCCGAGGTTCTTGCCGAACAGGTTGCGCGTTTGGATGCAGATATCGTGCAGATTGATGAAGCCAATTTGCCGGGTCACCCAGAAGAATGGAAGTGGGCGGCGAGTGCCATGAACTGCGTTTTGGACGCGATATCAGGTATTCCGTCCGTCCACCTTTGTTTTGGAAATTATGCCGGACAGCAGCCCCAGAGTGGTTCTTGGGATATGTTAATGGATTATTTAAATGCTCTTCACGTTGACCATATAGTAATGGAATGCGCACACAGGCCCGCCGAAGAACTTGTCGCATTTAAGGAACTCAGACCAGAGATTGGTATGGGCCTTGGGGTGGTTGATGTAAAAAAAACGGTAACCGAGACACCCGAACAGATTGCGTCGTTAATAGAGCGCGTCGAGACAATTATGGGGGAGGGAAGGGTAACCTACATCCACCCTGATTGCGGACTATGGAATCATAAACGATATGTGGCAGATCGTAAAATTTCAGTACTCAATGCTGGACGGGACTTGTATCTAGGTATTTCGCCTGACACCGTTTCTTAATGGCGAAAAATGTTAATTGCTTTAATTGCCTGCACTCTTGTGCCCAGCACTTGGAAGCGCTGAAAACACCATGAAATAAGTTGGTTAAAATTAAAAACATGTCCTTACCCGAGCTGCGTGCGGAAGATGCAAAAGGAAATATAAAGTTAATATACCAGGCCATTGAGAATGCGCTCGGTGTGCGTTTAGTTAACTTGGTCTATCGCCACCTTGCCACTGTACCCGGAACATTGGAGTGGTCATGGGGCGTTGTGGGGAAACCATTTGAGGATGGTGTTTTTGCAGTCCGTGCGAGCGCGTTGACAGCAGATCTTTTCGTACCCGAATTTAATAGACTTGCCGCAAGCAAGAATTGTGTGCCGGGCAGGTGGCTCGACGGTGACGACCGCAGGCGCATTTGTGAAACGCTTGATGCATACAATCGGGCCAACCCAATGAATGGCATTAGCTTATGTGTCATTTCTCTCGCGCTAAAGAATGGTCGACCCGCACAATTCACCGCTCCAAAATTTCTGAAAACCCAAAGCCTTCCCGATTTATTACCACTCGCTAGTCTTGAGGCTTTGCCGCCCGAAATTATGAACGTCCTTAATACCCTAGCCTATCACACTGCGGGAGAAGCCACCAAAATCGTGCCATCACTGTATCGGCACTTTGTTGGGTGGCCTACATTTTTAGAAGAACTCGGAGTGTGGTTAGAGCTGATGTCTGAGGCGGGAACGATTAATGAAATTTCTTCCCGGGTGCTGACAGGAGCAAACGAGATTGCAGAGAATATTTATCAGGAACTTGCTAGTCCGCCGCCAGAGGCCAGTGTGCCCACGAGCGAGATCCGTTCAACGCTGATAGAAACGATTAGAATTTTTCCCCCGACAATATGTCGTATGATCGTTATAGGGGGTATGTTGCGCGCCGCCCTAACAAGCCCGTGATTGGCCAAGGAAGTTTGATGGAAAAATGGGAAGCGTTGTATGGGTTTTGGTTTGGTACGCTGGATGATGAACGCGGCGAGGTCCGGGATTTTTGGTTTTCCGGAAGCGTGGAAGTTGACCAAACATTGAGGGCACGTTTTTCTGAAGACTATAATCGCGCGTTGAGCGGGAGTTACGATGATTGGAGGTCACACGCACGAGGGTGTCTCACACTAATTATCCTGCTTGATCAAATTCCCCGAAATCTCTTTCGAGGGCAGCCAGAATCTTTCAAGACGGACAAAAAGGCCTTAGAAATAGCGCGCGAATTTGTAAAAAGCCCATGGCATGGGGACCTTGTCGAGGTTGAGAAATTGTTCGCGTATTTGCCTTTTCAGCACAGTGAGAATCGGGTGGACCAAGCGCTTAGCGTTAAATTGTATAGTGAAATTTCCGAACACGAAAAGAAAGAGGAATGGTTAGACTTTGCTGTGCAACACAAGACCATTATTGACGCGTTTGGCCGGTTTCCTCACCGCAATGCTATTCTAAAACGTGAAAACACCCCACGTGAGGCTGTTTGGCTTGTAGAAAATGATCAAAGGTTTGGAACGATTGTAGAAGGTGCCGACGATAAATGAGTGAACGCGTCGAGGTAGTTGTTATTGGTGCCGGGGTGATCGGTCTCGCAATTGCTCGGGCAATGTCTGCTGCCGGGCGCGAAGTAATCATCCTCGAAAAAGCTGATATGATTGGGACGGAAACCAGTTCGCGTCACAGCGAAGTTATTCACGCCGGGATTTATTATGAACAAAATAGTCTTAAGGCCAGATTTTGTGTGGCGGGTAAGAAAGCAATGTATGATTTTTGCGACGATCACGGTGTGGAACACGAGCGGTGTGGAAAAATAATTGTAGCCACGGATGAGGCGCAAATACCTGAACTTACGCGAATAAAAATGAATGCAGCTGCGAATGGAGTGGATGACCTCGAGTGGATGACCCCATCCCAAGTGGCCGTCTTAGAGCCATCTGTTTTTTGCGTTGGTGCCTTGTGGTCACCTTCCACGGGTATCCTGGACAGCCATGCCTATATGCTTGCCTTGCAAGGGGATGCCGAGGAGAATGGCGCTGTATTGGCATTATTGACCCCAATATGCGGGGGACAAGTTGTAAATGACGGAATTCGGCTCGACTGCGGGGGCGAAGTGCCAATGTCAATAACAGCGGATGTTGTAATTAATAGTGCTGGCTTGTGGGCGCAATCGGTGGCCGCGTCAATCTCGGGGGTGCCTGCTGAGGCGATTCCCACTGGCTACTATTGTAAGGGAAATTACTACACTATGACGGGACGGTCGCCATTTACCCGGCCCATTTATCCAGTTCCGGAAAAGGCGGGGCTCGGTGTGCACGTGACCGTGGACCTCGGTGGTCAGGCCCGATTTGGTCCCGACGTCGAATGGGTAGAAAACATAGATTATGATGTCGACCCTTTAAGGGCCGAGAAGTTTTACGCCGCGGTCCGAAAGTACTATCCAGATCTTCCCGACGGTTCTATACAGCCCGGATATTCGGGTATACGGCCTAAGATCCAAGCGCCCGGTGAACCAGCGCGTGATTTTGTTATTCAAGGACCTAGCGAGCACGGTGTTCCCGGGCTCGTAAATTTATTTGGTATCGAGTCACCGGGGATGACCTCCTCGCTTGCGATTGCCAATTTTGTGGAAACAATCATTTAAAATCAATTGGTTAGGTGGTCTTGAAATTATCTGGACACCCCCTACATAAGAGGTGTTCGGCGCTTATATGCGAGACCGGACTTGAACTAGAGCCGGCCAAATGGCGGCTTAAACATGTTGCTCACAGGAGGATATGTGATATGAGAACTTTTGATTTTACACCCCTTTACCGCACGGCAGTTGGCTTCGACAGGCTAATGTCGGTTCTTGACACCGCACAAAAAAATGTCGGGACCGATAGTTATCCACCTTACAACATCGAAAAAACTGGCGACGATGCTTATCAGGTTACCATCGCCGTTGCGGGCTTTAGCCGAGAGGAACTAGATGTTGAGGTTCGAGACAATCAGTTGGTCGTAGTCGGTAAGGGAGCCAACAACAGAAAAGAGACAGAATACTTGCACCGGGGTATCGGTCGGCGGGCTTTTCAGCGTCTTTTCCAGTTAGCCGATCACGTCGAAGTGCGAGGAGCGGATTTAAAGGATGGCCTATTAGTTATTAATCTGGTTCGGGAACTTCCAGAAGCTATGAAGCCGCGAAAGATTGAGATTGGTGCACATGATAATGTGCTAGACGGTGAAAACGCTATGGCGGCATAGCTTTTGATTAGAGAGGAAGTTGGGCCTGAAAGGCCCGACTTCTTAGTTTGCAGGAAAAAGAAGTTAATTATGCGGTGATAGGTCCAGCTTAAGATAAAAATCTACTATTGACGAATGACGCGTAGGGCATTAGTCCCTCGCTTTCTCATTTTTAAAACGCGTAAAGCCCAATTTGGTGAACCGATGGTCTGCTATGGGATATACGGAGGTTGGAAATAAATGAGCACGATGCTCGAGATTGAAAGTCTGACCAAGCGGTTTGGACAGTTTGTTGCGGTAGAGAACGTAAGTTTCTCCGTCAACAAAGGGGAAGTCCTCGGCTTTCTTGGACCGAACGGAGCTGGTAAGTCCACAACGATGAAAATGGTGACCGGCTTTTTACCGCCTACGTCGGGTACCGCTATTGTTTGTGGCCAAGACGTAACCCGAGACGCAATATCCGTGAAACGACATGTTGGTTATCTGCCGGAAGGCGCGCCGTTGTATGAAGATATGACGCCCGCCGGGCTTTTGGCGTTCGTTGCTGACGTGAGAAAATTGCCTTCGTCAGAGCGACAGACGGCGATTGATAACGCCGTGGATAAATTGCAACTCGATGAGGTCTACAATCAGCAAATCGGGACCCTTTCCAAGGGGTTCAAACGACGGGTTGGGCTGGCTCAGGCCATCCTACATGATCCTGATGTATTGATACTCGATGAGCCTACCGACGGTCTGGACCCCAATCAGAAACATCAGGTAAGGGCTTTAATCGGCGAGATGTCGAAAGACAAGGCTATTGTTATTTCGACGCACCTACTAGAAGAGGTTGATGCCGTATGCAGCCGCGCGATCGTTATAGCGCGCGGCAAGAAGGTGGCTGACGGCACTCCAGCTGATCTCGAACGCCGGTCCGCTTACTTCAATGCTGTGTCGGTCCGACTTCCAAATGAACACGTTGGAAGTTTGGAGGGCGCCTTAAATGGCATTGATGACGTTGATCGTATCGAAAAGGGTTCGGTTCGGGGGGATATCGCTCATGTCGTTGTTGTATCGAAGGGAGAGTCGACAATCGTGGAAACGGTAAACGCTCGTTTGCGAGAGAAGAATATTCCTGTTGAACAGCTTTATGTGGAACGTGGCCGGCTTGACGATGTGTTCCGACAGATAACCGGTGGTGGTGAGGAGGTCGGCAAATGAACGCGGCTATTGCCATTTCCCGACGTGAGTTGACGGCTTATTTTTCGACCCCGTTGGCCTATGTATTTATCGTAATTTTTCTGGCCCTCGCGGGGGCCACAACCTTCTATTTTGGCGGTTTTTTTCAACGAGGACAGGCGGATCTCCAAGCTTTCTTTTCTTTTCACCCGTGGTTGTACCTCTTTCTCATTCCTGCTGTTGGGATGCGGCTCTGGGCAGAGGAACGTAAGTCCGGGACGATTGAGTTATTGATGACGTTGCCGGTTTCAACAACTGAAGCTGTGATGGGAAAATTTCTCGCGGCATGGTTCTTCACAGGGATTGCCCTTGTTTTAACATTTCCCATTTGGATTACGGTCAATAACTTAGGCTCACCAGACAATGGCGTAATTTTCGCCGGGTACGTGGGTAGCTTCTTTATGGCGGGCGCGTTTCTCTCTATCGGAAGCTTCGTATCTGCTCTTACGCGCAATCAGGTGATCGCTTTCGTTATAACCGCAGCAGTGTGTTTTGTGTTCATGATGAGTGGTTTGGAGCCAGTTCAATCGGCGTTTCGCGGTTGGACCGCGCCATTTATTGTGGATCTGATCGCGTCGCTTAGTTTCCTAACCCACTTTGATGCTATCACGCGTGGAGTTTTTGATTTGAGAGATTTTGTTTACCTCGCGTCGGTCATCGGTGTTTTTCTGTTTGCAAACGTCGTTGTTGTAGATCTTAAGAAAGGTTCGTGAGGCCCTATTATGGTTAATGAACGCGTAAATATTATTCGTGATCACAATAAATTGGGCGCTGTTGCGTTAATTCTTGCGGTTGTGCTGTTCCTGGCGATTAACATATTTTCGGAGTCTTCCATTAAGGGAGTGCAGGTAGATTTAACCGATAAATCGTTGTTTACACTTTCGGAAGGAACGACAGACACTCTCGCGGCGGTTAAAGAACCAATTACGCTTAGGTTTTTTTCGACACGAAAACTAATTGAGACAATGCCGGGCCTCACGGGATACGGCGCTCGCGTAAAGGAACTCCTTGAGAGATATGTGGCACTCTCGAATGGTGCGATAAAACTGGAATTGATTAATCCTGAACCCTTCTCTCCCGAAGAAGACAGGGCGGTTGGTTTTGGCCTTAGCGGTGTTCCAATAACAGAGGCTGGAGATCTTGGTTATTTTGGAATAGCGGCAACGAACACGACTGACGATAAAGATGTCATTCCCTTTCTTACACCGCAACGTGAACGCTTTCTTGAGTATGATTTGACGAGGATGATTAATAATCTGGCTAATCCAAAGAAGAAGGTTATTGCGTTAGTTACAGGGCTTCCCGTCGATTCCGATCCCCTAAAAAAATATAAACCCTGGGCTATCGTCAACCAGTTGAAACAATTTTTTGAAGTGCGAACTCAGGGTTTGACACCTAAAATAACCGACGACGTTGATCTGCTGATGGTTATCCATCCGTTCGGTTTAAGTGATATTTCTAAATATATGATAGACCAATACGTTTTGCGCGGTGGGAAGGCGATTGTATTTGTTGATCCACACGCAGAGGAAGGTGGTCGAAGTAACCGGGCCCTGCGATTGCCTTCTGGCCTAGGTTCGGCCATGCCTGAATTGTTTAAAGCATGGGGGTTGAAATTTGACAGGGACAAAGTCCTGGGTGACCTTAAAGCAGGCCAACGGGTTCAAGCCGGCGTGGATTCGTATGGCAGGCCTATCATTACTCGTTATGTCGCTTGGACGAGCTATGGCCCTGAAAACTTTAATAAAGAAGATGTAACCCTTGCCCAACTTAAATTGGTAAATTTTGGGACGCCGGGGTTTTTAGAGGTTCAAAAAGATGCAAAAACTATTGTTACGCCTCTCATAACCTCCACAGAATCATCAGGCCCCTTTGATGCTGCTATGGTGCGGCAGAACCCGCAACCAGCAGAAATTCTGAAGGCATTTAAACCAAAAAATAAATCGTATGTCATAGCGGCGCGGATCACAGGTAATGCCAACTCGGCATTTCCGGATGGACCGCCAAAGGACGATGCAAAAAGTACGAAAAAAGCGGCGGTTGATAAGAAGAAGAAAATAACAAAGCCTAAGCCACATTTAAAAGCCTCGACAAAACCGCTTAACATCATTGTTGTGGCGGATACGGATTTTATTGCTGATCTGTTTTGGCTTAGAACCCAGGATTTGTTCGGGCAGACAGTCACCGTTCCAAATGCAAATAACGGAGACTTCGTTGTAAATGCGGCGGACAATTTAGCCGGTTCTACTTCTCTAATCAGTTTGCGCAGTAGAGGACTGTCTGCGAGGCCTTTTGAGCTTGTTCAAAAATTGCAAGATGATGCGGAGAATAAATACAGGGCGAAGGAACGCGCTTTAATGAAAGAACTTGAGGACGTCCAAAAGAAAATGGGCAAACTGCAAACTCAGGAACGTGCTAAGGGGGCGTCTGTCCTTTCATCGAAGCAAAAGCAAGCAATTATAAAATTCCGGAAACGCGTTCTCGAAATACGGCGTGAACTTCGTCAGGTCCAACTAAATCTTCGTCGCGATATCGATAATTTAGATTCACGTTTAAAGCTTATCAATATTGCAGCTATGCCGGCCGCGATCGCTTTGTTTGCCATCGTAATTGCGCTCGTGAGGCGTAATCGCAAGCGCGCCCGTACAGCAATATAAAGTGGGGAGAAAATAATATGAAACCGGGTACATTTTATTCTCTCGTCGCGATAACCGCTGTAGCAGTCGCGGCCGCCGGTGTATCGGTTTCGATGCAGACCAATCTTACGGCTCTTTCGGCTGGTACGGAGCCCGCGTTTCCGACACTTGAAAAGAACATCAATGATGCGGCGAAGATTGAGGTAAAGAATGCTAAGGCCTCGTTTAGTATTACTCGAAACGGCCAGAACTGGGGGCTTGACCAGAAGGACGGTTACCGGGTTGAGTTTGAGAAGGTTAAATCAGCCATCGTAAATATCAGCAATTTTAAATTAATCGAGAAAAAAACAAGTGATCCAAGCCGATATTCGAGGCTTGAAGTAGAGGAGCCGAATAGCCCTGAAGCAAAATCACGTAAAATTGTCATTAAAACGGAAAAAGGGCGTGTCTTAGTAGAGGCGGTCATAGGAAAGCTAAACGCCAATTTGTTTGGCACGGGCGGATCGGGGACGTATCTCAGAAGAGGCAAGGAAAAAGTATCATGGCTTGTCCGAGGCCGAGTTGAACTTGGCGAAGAGCCAAACAATTGGCTCGCGCGCCAAATTGTAAATTATGGTCAGGAGAAAGTACGGAAGGTTGTAATTACGAATCCGAACGGTAAGAGCTTTATAATTTCTAAAGCTGCCGAAAAGCAGAAAAATTTCCAGCTAAAAAACACACCGGCGGGACGCAAATTAAAGAATGTCGACGAGCTTAATCCACTCGGTGGTGTTATGTGGCGGATGATGTTTGATGACGTTAAGAAGGCGGAAAAACAAGTTTGGCCAAAAACTCCCTGGGTCGCTTATTACTCAACGTGGTCCGGTATCAGGGTGCAAATACAGACCGTTAAGTTTGGAGAAGATTACTGGGGTCGTTTTAAAGCCGACGTCGACGAAAGAATAGTAGACGCTAAGAAAAAGGCAGCTGCACAGAAAATTGCAAATGAAATAAATGGACGGGTTAAAGGTTGGACTTATATGCTTACCGCGGGTGATTCTGAAAAATTGACATCAAAGGTTGCTGACTATTTAGCACCTACAGGTAAGAAGGGCTCTTAACAAAAGCCGCCCGCCAAATCCTGCTCATCGCTTTATGTATAAACCAATACTCTGTTGAGGGTGTGAACTCTCTGTTTTCTTTTTTATTTTAAAAGTTTGTAGATAGGTTCAATTGACCTTCCCTCTCCCACGCGCCATGTTCAGCAAAATATTAAACGGTTGATGAATGGGCGTATTAATACTTAAACCTGATGATCTCCAGGGCCTCGTTTCCATGAAAGAGGCTATTGACGCTATAGAGCAGGGATATCGTGAATCTACCGAATACCCGGTAATTAATGCGCCACGTAGACGCGTTCACTCGCCCGCCGGCGTAAGAGTGTCCAATTTTCCTGGAGGGGTGCATCAGCTCGGCGTGATGGGTGCACAGGTGAGGGCCGAGCTGGTCGTGCAAGAGGGCTCTAATCAGCGATACGATCACCGTGAACGGCCCGTGCATGTCCTACACGATTCTAATACCGGAAAATTACTCGCCATTTTGTTTGGTGAAGTAGATGAAAAAAATATCGGACCGTCGAGCCTGATGGCGTTTCGAACTGCCGCCACCAGTGGTGTGGGGTTTCGGCATCTTGTGCGCCAGGACGTAACGACCGCCGCACTATTTGGTTCAGGTGGTCAAGCGGCAAACCAATTGTTGGCTCTTAAAACTGAGCGACCGTCCTTAAAGTATGTAAAAGTTTACAGTCGGAACTCGGATAATCGTCGAGCATTCGCAAAAAAATATAGTACGCAATTCGGATTAGAGATAGAACCGGTTGACAGTCCCGACCGGCTAATTGAAACAGCGGCCGTAATTTTGTGTGCCACAAATACTAATGTTGAACTCTTCGACGGTGATCGGCTTTCTAGCGGCCAACATGTGACAGGGATTATTGGGAGCAATAAACAGCTTGTTCAAGGCGGGTTTCTCAAGAAACCACGCCGGGAAATAGATGATAACACCGCGCGAAAAGCCGATGTGATTGTTACGAACTTAAAAGAATCTATGATTTCGGAAGAGCAGGGAGACCTATTTGGGCCAATACAATCGGGGCTCATAAATGTCGAAGACGTGTTTGAGTTGGGTGACCTCGCGACCGGCAGACATCCGGGCCGTAGCACTGACGCGCAGATAACCTATCACAAAAACAATAACGGGACCGGATCCTCGGAAATGGCGATAGCTATGGTCGCATACCAGCACGCCGTTCAAGAGGGGCGCGGTGTCATGATTGATCTAGACTAGCCGTGGAATGGTTGCACCAACAATACGCGTTAACCACGCTTGAGACGCTTTTGTTGGTTGCCACATCCTTCGCTGCAGGCGTGTTTCGTGGCTATACCGGCTTTGGTTCGGCTCTTGCAATTGCTCCAGTGCTCGCGCTAGCAGTAGGCCCACGGGTAGCAATTCCAGCCATTCTGTTAGTGATGATGATTACGAGTGTGCAACTCATTCCCGGTGCGTTGAGGGATGTCAACTGGCCAGTTGTCACCTTTCTCTCAATTGGTGGTGCAATCGGCATGCCGATTGGAGCATGGCTATTGATTTGGGTAGATCAAGAACTTATCAGGCGCTCCATATCGGGGATTGTTATTTTTTTCGCTATTTTGCTCATGGTAGGTTGGCGATATCGCGGAAAGATCAGGCCGTTGATGAGCGGTTTGGCTGGTGGTCTGGGTGGGTTCATTTCTGGTATAGCGGCTTCTGGTGGTCCCCCGGTAATCATATTCCTGTTAGCGGGGACGGAAAGTGCGGCGCGCAATAGAGCGGCGATCATATTATATTTTACTTTTACACAAGTAGTAGGCCTGCTTGTTTATTGGTTTGGTAGTTTAATTACTATGAAAACCCTATGGATTTCCCTGCCTATGCTGCCGCCGCTTGTTCTGGGAACCTGGGTCGGAGAAAAGATGTTTGGCAATACGTCTGATGCGCTTTACCGAAAGGTTGCCCTCAGTTTCTTGCTTGTTGTTGGGCTATCTACATTTTTCGCATAGTGAAAAGGTTAAGAGTTTTACTCAACACTTAAGGAAAAGTTTTGTGTTACGGGCGTTTTCAATAGAGCGGCTTGGCCGTTTTGATCAGGTGCGTCAATGATTGTCGATGGCATATCGTTATGGGAGCTCATTGTCATGGCGGTTGCTTTTGCGGGAGCAGGTCTTGTTAGAGGGTTCAATGGTGGCGCCGGCGCGAATTTTATAACGGCGCCGATTCTCGCGCTGTTGATTGGACCCCGAGAGGGCGTTCCAATCATTGCTCTCCTTAATATTCTGAGCAATTTACAAACTATGCCCGGCTCTTTGCCGCACACGGAATGGAGGCGGATTACACCCATATGTGCGGCCGCTGTCATGACCGCGCCGTTTGGCGCGTGGTTGCTGTTGGCGATAGACGAAAACCTGATGCGCCGCCTTGTTGCTATAACGTCAATTGTCCTCGCACTAATTTTGCTGACCGGATGGCGGTATCGAGGTCCGCGGGGTGTGCCAGTACGGTGCGCCGTCGGGGGGCTCGCAGGGATAATTACGGGTTCTGTATCAATGGGAGGTCCGCCCGTCTTTTTGTATTTACTTTCTGGGACCGGTGCCGCCGTCGCGCAGCGCGCAAATTTTCTTACCTTTAGTTTCTTCGTGCAGGCGGCGGCGGTAGTCACTTTTCTAGCCACCGGATTGTTAACGGAAAAGACGTTGATCCTTTCTGCAATCTTTTTTATACCCTTTTCGTTGGCGACATGGCTCGGCATACGATTATTTTCCCATGCATCCGAGACACAGTTTCGTAGTTATACTCTTTGGGGTATCGCTGTTTTGTCGCTCTTAATCGCCGTTCTGTAGAAACAGGTGTTGCTTATGGAGTCTCTCCTGGAGGTAAATTAAATAATCCCTCCTCGAGACTGTTGATGTATTCAATCACCTTATCAGTGCTTATGACGTCCGCATACTTTGCGTTCATATCACAAAGATTAATCGCGTGGCTTGCCTGTGAACGGTCAAAGCAGCCTTCCTCTGCCAGCGTGACGTGATAGTTTTCACTGAATGCATCAAGTGCGCTCGCCCTGACACATCCGGAGGTTGTTGTTCCGACCAAAATTACGGTGTCCACTCCCAAGTTATTAAGGAATGAATTTAAGGGGGTCCCATGAAATGCGCTTGGTTTGAGCTTTTCAATTATAATGTCCTGAGGTTGGGGTTCTATTTCGTGGTTAATAGTGTCACCGTCTAGGTTCGTTTGCCTTACTTCAGCATCGACGCGCCAGTCGCCTGTTCGGGCGTTTTTCCAATCCCAAGACCCTTTGTCCCAACCGTCGGCACGAAACTTTGCTGTCGTATAGATTACTGGTACGCCTTTGGTGCGCGCCGAGTCGAGGAGACGTTTGATGTATGGCAAGGCAATCCATGCATCTTCACCACATGAGTTGGGCCATTTCTTGATCGAGTCGAGAATTGGTTCGTTCATGTCGCCTGTAAAATGATAATTTACGTCAATGACAACAACCGCGGGACGCGCACCCATGCCCGCTGGTTGTGCATACCCCGCAGCTTCAAAAACCTTTTTGTCACGATCAGTAAGAAAATTGTCCCACACTCTATCTGTCATTGTCTTGCCTCCTTGGCTTTCAGGCGTCAGTATTAATAGAAGGCTAGATGACAGCGACTGGTCATGCAAGACATGCGGTAGAACGGAGGTAAAAAATGGGTATTACTGAACTCAATCACATCAATATTAGGACAACTAAGATGGAGGAAACGAAGGATTTCTTCGTTGACATTGTTGGCTTGGAAATAGGGTGGCGACCTGATTTTGATTCTCACGGGTATTGGTTGTACTGCGGCGATGTACCAATAGTTCACCTATCGCCGAGTGATCCGGATAGCAAGCTGCGGACAGACCATTCTGGGCGTGGAAATGGTTTAGATCACATTGGCCTTTTTGCGAAAGACCTTCCTGGCATGGAGAAAATATTGGTTGAAAACAATATAACGTATCGAACATGTTTGGCGAGCGGGGGTAAACTCATACAGGTGTTTTTTCTTGATCCGAATGGCGTGCAGGTAGAGTTAGGTTATGACGCCGATGTAGAGGGTGTTACACCGGACAACTTTAGGGCAGTGGATGCAGCCGGACTTGGTGTTTGATTGGAATTGCTACACGCCCAAGGATCAATGAAAATCCCGTGATTGAAAAATATTTTGGGTTTTGATGTTGGGGGTTGTGGACTGATTCCCATCCGTGCAAATAGTGGTTTTTTTATAGTTTTCACCGGTAACGCGTTGCTGTTTGATTGACCTTAGGTCGGGTTTGCCCAGTGCTTGTAGGAGGAAAGTCAGATCTTCTATCTGGTTAACTATTATGTGTGTGACAATCCCCTCGCGTTGTAGTGTGCCAGTAGCCCTTATAAGCCTTCCTCCCATCACAACTTGGCGAAAACGTTCAAATATTTTTGGCCAAATGACTAGATTAGCGACGCCAGTTTCGTCCTCTAGAGTAATAAAAATAACGCCGCTTGCCGTGCCGGGTCTCTGACGAACGAGTGTAAGTCCAGCAACAATAACGCGCGCACCATCATTAATTTGAAGAAGGTGCCCGGCGGGAACAACCCGTGTTGTATTTAATTTTTCACGTAATAACGCCAGTGGATGGCTTTTTAACGACAATCGCAGGGTTGCATAATCGTAGGTTACTTCTTCGCCGATTTTCATAAGAGGTAGTGACACATCGTTACCATTTCGGTTTTCGCCATCTTTGAACAAAGGGAGAAGCGTAGTTGGCGTGGAACGTATTGCCCACATTGCCTGGCGACGACTAAGGTTCATTGATTTAAAGGCATCGGCTTTCGCGAGGTGAGCTAATGTCGTGGTTTTTAAATGGGTGCGGAGATATAGATCGGTGAGATTTGTAAAAGGGTGGCTGCGTGATTTGACTAGTGTGTCGGCCTCATTCTTCGAGAGGTCTTTTATTTGACGAAAGCCAAGGCGAATTGCTCTGTGTCCGGTACCGTTTAGTTCTAACGTGGCGTCCCAGCTGCTGTAATTTACATCGACTGGACGAATTTTGACGCCGTGTTCTTTTGCATCACGGATAAGCTGTGCTGGAGCGTAAAAACCCATAGGTTGGCTATTGAGAAGTGCGGTAGTAAAAATGTCTGGGTAGTGTTTTTTTAGCCATGATGACACGTAGACCAAAAGCGCAAAGCTTGCAGCGTGGCTTTCCGGAAATCCATATTCTCCAAAGCCTTTGATTTGATCAAAACATCGCCTAGCGAAGTCAGGGGCGTAGCCGTTAGAAATCATGCCATTAGTTAATTTTTTCTCGAAGGTATGGATTGTCCCAACATGGCGGAATGTGGCCATTGCGCGTCGCAATTGATCGGCTTCGGAGGGGGTAAAGCCACCTGCCACGATAGCAATTTTCATTGCTTGTTCCTGAAATAACGGAACACCAAATGTTTTCCCCAAAACAGATTTTAGTTCTTGTGATGGATAATCTATTTTTTCTTCGCCATTTCGGCGGCGAAGATAAGGATGTACCATGTTGCCCTGTATAGGTCCCGGCCGAACGATAGCAACTTCGATGACAAGGTCGTAAAAATTTTTTGGTTTAAGGCGTGGTAGCATGGTCATCTGTGCGCGACTTTCCACCTGGAACACCCCAACCGAATCTGCTTCACACAACATATTATAAACACTAGGGTCTTCTGCCGGGACAGAAGAAAGGTCGACTTTCTTTTTGTAGTGTTGCTCCAAAAGTTCAAAGGATTTCCGAATACAGCTAAGCATCCCGAGGCCGAGAACATCAATTTTTAAAATCCCGAGAGCGTCGAGATCATCCTTATCCCATTCGATCGTTGTGCGTTTTTCCATTGCAGCGTTAGCGACCGGGACTAGCTCTGACAAAGGTCCTTTAGTAATTACAAACCCACCCACATGTTGGGATAAATGTCGGGGAAACCCTATTAACTCACGGGCAAGTCGTATGGTGAGTGATAGACGGAGATCATCAGGGTCAAGCCCAGTGTCACGGATATGTTCTTTGTTAATCTTATCTGATCGCCATCCCCAGACCGTGGAAGCAAGGACGGAGACAGTATCGTCCTTTAGCCCCATAGCTTTTCCTACTTCGCGCACCGCCATACGGGCACGATAGTGAACAACCGTTGCCGCTAGGCCAGCACGTTCGCGTCCATATTTTTTGTAGATGTATTGGATGATTTCTTCACGACGTTCATGCTCGAAATCGACATCGATATCTGGGGGCTCGTTACGCTCTACGGAGACAAAGCGTTCAAATAACAGATCTATGCGGGTGGGATCTATGGCAGTAATGCCGAGGCAGTAACAGACGGCTGAATTCGCTGCCGATCCACGGCCTTGGCATAGTATGCCTCTAGACCGGGCATGACGGACGATATCGTGTACTGTTAGGAAGTAGGGGGCATATTTTAGTTTGTTTATAAGTTTTAATTCATATTCCAACTGTTTTCGCACTTTGCAGGGTAGATCATTTGGGTACCGGATTTTCGCTCCTTCCCAAGTGAGTCGAACCAGTTCTTCCTGTGGAGTTGTCCCGGGTGGGGCTTCGTCTACTGGATATTCGTAGCGCAATTCATCGATTGAAAATTCGCAGAGGTTGGTAATTTCGACTGTTCTCGCGATAGCTTCCGGGTAGAGCTGGAACAAGCGAGCCATTTCTTTGGGTGGTTTCAGATGGCGCTCAGCGTTCATGGCGAGGCGGAAGCCAGCTTGATCGATCGTGCAGTGTTCGCGAATGCAGGTAACTATGTCCATCAGTGGCTTGCGATCTGGTGTGTGCATAAGCACATCATTAGTAGCCACCATAGGTACGTTGGTTTTGACAGATAGTTGAGCCAGGTTGTAGAGGTGAGTGGCGTCGTTTCCGTCGTAATGACAACGCGCCGCAAGCCAAACATTGTTAGCTAATCTCTTCTGCAAATAGTGAAGATGTTCCATATATCGATTATTAAATTCTGGAGGAGGAAGAGAGATAAGGACCTGTTCCTTTGAATGATCCAAAACATCTTTGAGAAAAATTTTGCATTCGCCTTTGGGCGCTCGGCGTCGACCAAGCGTGATTAATTTGGATAACTGGGCATAACTACTGCGGTTTCTAGGAAAGCAAAGTAGCGAAGGGGCGTCTTGCAGATTTAGTCGAGCGCCGACAATAAGTTTGATGCCTGCTTTTTTTGCCGCTTGATGACCACGGACCACGCTAGCCAGCGTGTTGTGATCAGTTATGGAAATTGCTGACAGACCAAGTGTGGCGGCTGTTTCAACTAGTTCGTCAACATGAGAGGCGCTGTGTAAGAAAGAAAAATTCGTAGTGACTGCAAGTTCGGCATACATTTGTGCCTATCCAAAGATACCATGAACATACCACTGGGGCTGTTTTCTGGAGTTGTAGACGCCTTCGCGGTAGACCCAAAAACGTTGGCCCTGGCGGTCTTCGACCCGGTAATAGTCGCGAATATTTTCCTGTAAAGTTGTACTAGGATTGTCCGCAAGGTAACCATCCTTGGCACTTTCTTGCTCTGCTTCCAACAGGCCAAGTCCATCATTCCACCATTCAGGAGTGATGCGCTCTGGACCATCAGAGTGCTCTATCTTGAAAAGTTTTTTTCGCCAGCGAAACATGACTGGTGGGCTGTCGGGTATTGGAGCAACAGCTTCCACTTGTTCAGGCCGAGGAAGAAGCCGAAGAGGGCGGGGTCGGTTAAAAGAAGAAAATAAAGGTTTCCAAGTGCTGGTTGTGTCTGGTTTTTGATTTGTGACAGCAGGTAGCTCTGTGACAGCGTGTTCTGGGATATAACTTTCCTTTAACGAAAGTCGCACAACATTTTTGTTTCCAAGTTTGTTGCTGAGTCGGTCAGTTAGTTCTGCTACACTCGTTTCTTGTTTTTCACTTTGTTGTTCGAATGTTGTTTGGATTGGTGAAAGTTTTTCATGTGCTGAGGCGGCTAGTGTGATGGCATCTATGCCAAACAGAGTTTCGATTTTGTCGAGCTTGAAGGTGAACAGGCGGGCAAGATGATCAGCGTCACGGCTGGCTTTGCTAGTGCCCACTTGAAGTTTATCAACTTTACCGTCTGTGTGATAAAAACACAGTGTTAAGCGACGTGCTCCTAAACCATCGGCTTCTAGCATTGAGGTGAGATCTTTAGTGAGACCGTAAATGGCGTCAGTGATGTTTTCTGTTTGGCTAATTGGTTCCGAAAAACTGGTGCGAGTGTACCAGGGGTTGGTTGGAGCGAGGGGGGAAATCGGTTCAGGGCGATCCCCCAGTGCTTGGTCGAGTCGGTCAGTAACCTCGCTACCAAAGTGGTCGGAAAGTGCGGTGCGTGGTAATGGAATAAGGTCGCCAATTTGATGCAGACCTGCAGCCTGCAACCCGGAGATTGTGGCAGGCATAAGTCTGAGGCCTTCAACTGGCATGGAGGCAAGGACATTCCTTGTCTGTCCTTTTTTAACGGTTATCCAGCGACGTCGCTTGTAATGATTGTGACGTGCGATGGCCCAGGCAGCGCCAGGGGTGTCGGCCATGGCAGCATAGGCGGTGAAACCAAGTTTTGTGAAGCAGTCTGTTATGTCGCGCATTAACGCTCCCTCATTGCCAAAAAGATGAATGCAGCCAGTCACGTCTAACCATATTGATCCTTCGCCGGTAAAAGCAGGGCTAGATCCTTGCTCATCAATGGCTGTCCAAGGGCTGAAACGTCTGCACCATTCGGCGATCAGTGTTAGAGACCGGATTTCTGCTTCTGTATCGGTTTCACTGCTATGAAGTTCAGGTAAAATTGCCCGGGCATCGGCAAGTGTCATGCCAACACGTATGCCGGCATGGTAAGCAATGGTGTTGATGGCTTGAAGAATCAGTTTTTCACTGTTTTCTCGTACTAGAACGAGAGGACTGTCAAGCCAGTCTGGCCGTATGCGACATAAACGATCTGTCGCGAAGTTTGGTAGCCACAGAGAAATCACCCGTTTCATTTTTCCACTCCATCATCCAGTTAGCAGAAGTACCTCCGCGACAGCGCAACATATCGGCCTTCCATCGTGAGGATCCTAGGCCTGGTATGTTTTCTTCGAGGTTGTAGTTTTTTTTAGCTGGACCCAGGGTCGAATCTAGGTCTTGTTCGTGTGAGACCGCACCTAACTGCCAGCGGGTTGTAGCGGCACTCGGTGGTGGCTTGTTAGATTTAGGGCGAAGAACAAAGGCGGTTACACCGACACTTTCTGCTGCAAGTTGTAATCGACGACTGGCGGTGAGAGATATATTGGTTAGTTCTCCGACAACAGCTGAAATCTTATTGCATTGCAAACCCTCTTCCATTGCCCAGAGCACATCTTTGTCTCTTCGTGCTTTTACTAAAATCAGTTTTTCAGGATTGATCCCGAACTGTAAAAATGCAGGGCCGTAAAGTATTCCCATGTCGAGCGTTCGCGGTCGTTCACACCACAGGATTGATTGGTTTTTAGCTTCTTTCACTAGTCGGCCCGCCAATAAGGCGCAAAACGCAGTCGCTATCCCAACATCGGCGGCAAAAATCTCGTGTAGGGCACCGCGTTGTAGGCCACCACCTGGTAACCGGGAGTCAATTTTTTCAATACCAAGAGGGACGACCTTACGTTTTGCTGTAGAAAATGTTCCGTTCAATCCCTCAAGTTGGCGTATATGGTCCTTTAAATGCTCTAATTTTGTTATATGACGTCCATTTTCTTTCACTTGAGGGGGAAAGGTTCGGTTC
Source organism: uncultured Rhodospirillaceae bacterium (assembly GCA_964412235.1). Taxonomy (GTDB): domain Bacteria; phylum Pseudomonadota; class Alphaproteobacteria; order MPNO01; family UBA830; genus JAYZQT01. Next base: position 839 of record CAYPNT010000032.1, on the reverse strand, counting down.
CTGGCGCTTCTTGAGGACCTCGGCATTATATATTCCGCTGTACATGAGATAAATGTTCTTGTTTTGTTCTATAAAAAAATAATAAGGTCGTCAAGTAGTGTTTTTATTTTCTATAGAAATGAAAGACATTAAATATGACTATTGTCATCTTGTATTTTATTCCGATAAAAACACCCCCAGGAATAGGAGAGCGTGTTTGACAACTATCGAACCAAAATCAATATCATCCATGCGAAGGTGGATTTACCGTTTGGTTCAAGGCGAGGCCTTTCAAAAATCAATCATGGTCTTAATCGTTCTCAATGCAATTACGTTAGGCGTAGAAACATCGCCTACCGTAATGGCTGCAATCGGCGACGAATTACACGTGTTTGATCAAGTTGTTATCGCAATTTTTTGTGTGGAACTTGCATTGCGTATCTACGCTCATGGTCTAAGGTTTTTTCGTGATGCGTGGAGTGTTTTTGATTTTATTGTAGTGGCAATTACTTTGACACCATCAAATGATTCACTGTCCGTCCTGCGAGCACTTAGGGTTTTGCGTGTGTTGCGTTTGGTGTCTGCCGTCCCGAGATTGCGTCGTATTGTGACAGCACTTTTGCATGCGCTTCCGGGGGTGGGTGCTATAAGTGCACTCCTTTTCCTTGTGTTTTATGTATTTGCTGTAATTACTACTAAGCTCTTTGGTGTGACTTTCCCGGCCTGGTTCGGGACGATCGGCGCATCTATGTTTTCTTTATTCCAAATTATGACGCTTGAAAGCTGGTCAATGGGAATTGTTCGGCCAGTGATGGAGATATATTCCTGGGCATGGGCTGTCTTTGTAGCATTTATCATAC
>CAYPNT010000031.1:0-29311 GCA_964412235.1 uncultured Rhodospirillaceae bacterium | reverse complement strand
AATTTGGATTAAAACTCAGCGCTAGTTTTAAAGCGAGACCCTTTGATATCTAATTTTGGGTGCCGACGGTTCTTCGCTTATATAACAATAGGTTTTGGACCACGTGTTCAATCGGTGCGGGCACTGTACAATAATCAACCGGCTGTTTAAGGGGCTTAATCAGTGACGCCAGAGTCTTTGGTCATAATCTTCATCGCACTTGCGGTCGGGTCTTTCGCAAAAGGCATAACTGGCATCGGCCTACCTCCTGTAAGCATATCAATATTGGCTGTGTTTTTTGGTGTCGAACATGCAATTGTCGTAACTACTATTCCCGTCGCATTTGCTAATTTTCAAATTGTTTGGGTGTGGTGGGAGAGGTGGCGCCAAGTCCCCCAGATACTCCTGCCATTTATTTTCGCTGCCGTTGGCGTGGCTGCGGGCACGTGGGTGCTCGCCACTCTCGATGAACGGATTTTGACGATTCTTCTAACTGTTTGGATTGCATTCTATCTGTTGACTGTCTTGTTAAACCTCAAAATTGAACCTGAAGGGCGTGCTGCCCGTATCTTTTCCCCTCTCATTGCGGGTGCTGCGGGTATTTGTCAGGGCGCAACGGGCATGTCGGGCCCTTTAATCGCGACGTGGGCTCATGCGTGGGGTTTTGTAAAAGAAACTTATGTTTTTGCCACGGCGCTCCTTTTTACATCCATCTCAACGAGCCACGTAATCGGTATTGCGGTGGCGGGCCTTTATGACAAAGAGAGGGTTGTTCAAGGCTTGCTTGCAATAATACCGGTAGTAATTTTCACCGCCCTCGGGATGCGCTTAACGCCAAAGATAAGTGCCAAGGTTTTTAACTTAATAATCGTTGGCCTGATCGCGGCTATGGAGTTGAAACTTGTTTGGGGCTTGATCCATGGTTGAACAACCTTTCCAAGTTAAAAAACAAACGATCATGCCAAGCCAAGAGGTGCCGGCGTCAAAGGGCTTAAAAGATGAGAATTTTCCGGTGGGATCCATTCTTATTCGGAAACCCTTACGGCGCCACATACACATATTTTATGCCTTTGCTCGGGCTAGTGACGATATTGCGGATAATCCTGAATTGAGTAACAATGACAAACTTGCGTTGTTAAACGGATATGAAACAACGTTGCAAACAGCTGAAGATGACCCGTCTTTCGAAGAAGCTTATTACCTGGCGGTGCGCTGCCGTGAAAGTGGCGTGAGTGTTCAGCACGGGGTTGATCTTATCCAGGCATTCAAGCAAGACGTTACTAAGCAGCGATACAATGATTGGGACGATTTGATCGGCTATTGTGAGTTCTCGGCAGCCCCAGTGGGTCGTTTTCTCCTTGACCTGCATGGCGAAAACAAATCGCTGTATGCTTATTCTGACGCTCTTTGTAATGTTTTACAGGTCCTAAATCACCTTCAGGATATAAAGGCCGATTATGAAAAGCTTAACCGTGTGTACTTACCCTCAGAATGGCTTAGTGAATTTCAGGTAAATCTGGAAGATTTAGGTGCACAAAGATCGACGCCGGCCCTAAGGTCAGCGATTGATGAATGTTTATACAACTGTGAAAAATTGATGGGTACAGCGCGCAAACTACCGCCGAAGCTGAAAAGCCGCCGCCTGACTATGGAGGTAGAGACAATTCTCTGCCTGGCTGACCGATTGGTAGCGCGCCTAAAATCCCAGGATCCCATAGAGGCCCGTGTCAAATTAACGAAAATCGACTTCGTTAGGTGTGCATTGGTGGGCTTCGCTGTCGGGCTAATACGGTAGGAATACTTTGCCACCTGTTAACCCTCAAGGGTGCGTTAGCTGAGGACGTTACGGATAACGTCTTCCGTTGAACGAACATCGCCAAAGCTTTGATAGATTGAGGTTAGGCCTACTATGTGGTCTTCCGCGTTTCTCGATGCGTTGCAATCTTCGACCATAATTGCTCTATACCCGATCATCATTGCGTCGCGCGCTGTAGATTCACAGCACATGTTAGTAAGCGTCCCGCCGACCAAAACATTTTCAATTCCTCTTTCTTGAAGTTGTTCGTGTAGGTCGGACGAGCCTTGCACAAGGGCACTGAAGCGAATTTTTTCGGAAATTAGGTCGCTTGGGTCGGTCGCCAGGGTTGGGTAAAGCGCGTGCCCTTCGCTGCCGCGCGTCAGTCCGTTTTTGTGAGCTTCTCTCTTCTTATCTGTAAAGAAATTATCATGATAAATAGGCCAAAGACTCGGGCCATCCGGTGTTTCAGCCACGGTAAGTATAACCCACGCAACTACACCACCCTTAGCTCTGACTGTTTTAGCGAGCCGGTTAATGTTTGGTATAATATCCAAGCATGCCTGAACCCCTGACACAAAAAAGTTCTGCATGTCGATAACGAGAAAAGCAGTTTTGGTGGGATCGAACGAATCGAACACGTTAAGCCTGCCACGTTTTTCAATCACGCGGTCGACAACATGCTGAGGCATTTTAAACTTAGTCATATTATTTTTCTCCCTTCTTTTATTGTACTTTCTTGCTTGTATCGGCTGCTGGTGCCCAGCGGATCATTCGTAACTCACCAAGCTCTCTCTGGATCTTTAACCAGGTTTCCCCACCGTCAGTAGATCGAAAAATTTGCCCCATTATTGTACAGCAGAAGATTAGTTTGGGATCGGCTGGGTTTGTGCCAATCCACCAGATAGTCGAATTGACCGGCATGGGTAGGTCCGCATTTTGCCAAGTTTCCCCCCAATCTCGACTCCGCAATAACAGACCAGTTTCTCCCGAAGGTTTATCGCCTACGGAAAGAAATAAGACACCTGATTGGTCCGGTCGACGCGCCATGCTACGGAAATAGGGCCAGGGTGCTTGAGGTACGTCAACGAAATCCCACGTGGCGCCGTTATCATCGGATCGGTGAAGCCCGAGTTCGGTTGAGCATAAAATTCTACGTGACCCCAGCTCGTCGATAATTATCAAATTGTGCGTATCATCAGTACGCAATCCGTCTCCAAGCCGCTCCCAGGAACGTCCGCGGTCCGGAGATCGCCATATGGCGTCAATTTCGATGGTTATCCAGAGTACATCGGTATTTTTAGGATCAAAAAGAATGGATGTGACACGCGGGGTGTTAATAAATTCGCACTCTGTCGCGTTTCCCATTGGCGCTTTGAACCAATCTTTTCCCCCGTTTTCAGATATAAAAACACAGGCTGGTCGTGTCCCGGCAACGATAAAATTAGGGTCCTCGGGATGCTGCTCAATCTGTAGTATATGAAAACCATCCATTGGCGACGGTATGTGGTTCCACCTATTTTCTACATGATCCCACCGGTAAACACCTAAATCGGTCCCTGATAGAACTTCGCCGGGTCGCGCCGCATGGGTCGATAGGCTCCAGCAGCGCGATTCATTGTATATACCTCCCGTATTGGTATTCGCACGGTTCCATGTTTCACCCGTATCATACGAAAACCAAACTGAATGTCCGACAGAAGCCGCATATGCTACTACGTCCATTTTGCCTCCAGTTATGGCAGACACTATTGATACAATCGATTTATGACGAAATCGATATCTGCTCTATTAATTGACTAGACTAGTTATTTTTAAACTCAGGTTTCCGCTTTTCAACAAATGCCGCCATCCCTTCCTTTTGATGATCCGTGCCAAAACAGGCGTGGAACATTCGGCGCTCAAAACGTACGCCTTCTGAAAGGGTGGTTTCGTACGCCCGGTTCACCGATTCTTTAATGATCATGTTCGCCTGCAATGATTTTTTTGCAATAGTGTCAGCTGTTTTCACTGCTTCATCTACTAATTCTGAAGCATTAACTATCCTTGAAACCAACCCTGATCTTTCGGCCTCTTCGGCATCCATAAACCGCCCTGTAAGACACATTTCCATTGCTTTCGATTTTCCCACAAATCGTGTCAGACGTTGAGTACCACCGGCACCAGGCGGAATTCCAAGGTTTACCTCTGGTTGTCCAAATTTTGCTGTATCGGCTGCTATAATAAAATCGCACATCATTGCTACTTCGCAGCCACCTCCTAACGCAAACCCAGATACGGCGGCAATAACCGGTTTTCTGCAGCGTGACAAACGCTCCCAACCTGATGTGATAAAGTCCTCTAAGTAGGCTTCGGACCACGTTTTATCTTGCATTTCTTTAATGTCGGCACCCGCTGCGAAGGCTTTATCGGATCCCGTTAACACCATTGCGCCGATAGCATTATCGTTCTCAAATTGATCAAGAACTTCGTTTAGCTCCACCATTAAGGGGGAACAGAGCGCGTTAAGAGCTTCCGGACGATTGAGAGTAATGAGGCCGACGGCGCCGCGTTTTTCGGCGAGGATGTGTTCGTACGCCATGGAGATTCTCCTGTTATATTAGCTTTAAGGGTGTCGTGAATTTAAGACTAACTCTTCTTCGTTAAGTGAGGAAAAATGATCCGCTACCTCTTCTGAAGAAACCTCTTCAAGGGTGGGTGGCTGCCAAATCGGTTTGCGGTCTTTATCTATTAATGCGGCGCGAATACCCTCGTAAAGGTCGTGACGTTTCAATACATGGCTGATTATCCTGTATTCCAGGATCAGTGCGTCTTTTACCGAAATATTTGGGTTCTCAGTAACCTGCTTAGCGGTAATCTTCATGCTTGTCGGAGACATGCGTTTCAAGGCTTTTAAGGTTTCAGACGCAAAAGCCGAGTTGTCATTTTCCAGTCTTGAAACAATTTCCTCTACGTCATTCACAGCAAACAATCGATCAATCGTCGGCTGAAGGTCTTTAAGTTTTGAGTGCCCTGGCTCAAAAGAAAATTGGTTAATTGTCTTTTCCACAGAAATAAATGGGTTGTCCTCATATTCGGTTGTTTTTAAGGCATCCAAGAGTAACGGATGGTTTTGTGTCGGTACATAATGAGTTCCAAATCCCACGTAGATTGCATCTGCCGTCTTCAAGCGTGCGCCGGCTAAGCCAAGGTATAGGCCGGCTCGTCCCGGGCAGGCGTTTAAAAATGCCGTTGCACCTACATCGGGCAAAAGCCCAATACCTGTTTCAGGCATGGCCGCTAAAACGTTATCGCCCATAACCCTGTAACGGCCGTTTACCGATATACCTAAACCACCGCCCATAATGATGCCGTCTATAAGGCAAATATATGGCTTGGGAAATTCGGCTACGGCGAGATCCATCGCATATTCAGTTTTAAAAAACCGCCGCGCACCCACAGGATCTTGTTTTCCCTCGTTACACACCTGTAGAACGTCGCCACCCGCGCAAAAAGCGCGTTTTCCGTTCCCGGTCACAACGACGATTTGAACATCCTGATCATCACGCCAGTCACTTAAAAGACAGTATATCGTGGCACACATTCCTTCAGTGAGCGAATTGAGTGCTTTTGGGTTATTTAGGCGAATATGGCCCACGTTCCCATCCACTGATGAGTGTATTTCCTGGGAGGTATTCATTTTTACCACTGAGAGGTTGTTTACGCGGAAAACTATCGCCTTAATTGAAGCCGTCAAGCTGACTTTTTAATTTCCCGATGACCGTTTTTACGCGACGTCTATACAATTTGCTATCGTCAATTCTATGAAAACCCGCCGGTGGCCTGATCTCTAGTTAAAGTGTTCACGCAAAACGGTTCTCAAAACTTTCCCGGCGGGTGATTTTGGTAGTTCGTTAACGAATTCGATTCGCCGTGGCCTTTTATACCGCGCGAGTTTTCCTTCGCACAAATAGAGTATTTCATCGGGGGTAATTTTATCGCGGGCAACCACCGCGATTGCAGGGAGTTCACCAAACTTTACATCCGGAATGCCAAATACCGCACATTCCTTGACCACAGTTAACTCATTGAATACGCGCTCAATTTCTGCTGGATATATATTAAGTCCACCGGATATTATCACGTCTTTAGATCGGCCTACGAGGGTTATCACACCCTCTTTGTTAATGACCGCCAAGTCGCCAGTCCAACCCCACCCATCTCCGTGACGAAAGAATTCATCCGTTTGTTTGGGATCCCCTACATAGCCGGTCATCAGTGTGGGGCCCCGAAAACAAAGTTCACCAACGTCACCTACAGCTGTTTTCTGGGCGGATGGCGTGAAAATTGCGCACTCCGTGTGCCTGGTCGGACGACCAATGGCTTCGGGGAAAATTTTCCGATCTCGTTCATAAAGTGTAACGAGAGGCCCAATTTCGGTCATACCGTAGTTTTGAATAAATTCACAATGTGTTAGGGCGTCGCCGGCGCGTTCTATTAATCCATCCGGTGCGGGCGCGCCGCCGTAAATTATTTTTTTTATGGACTGCAAGCGATGTACGTCAAAGTCTTCGGAGTTCAGCAGCATCTGTATTTGAGTTGGAACCAGAAAAGTGGATGTAACCGCATTTTGTTCGACCATCTGGGTGAAGTCTTTCGTACTCCAGTGCCGTAAAATAACTTGCGTGGCGCCGGCACAAACGCCGGGCTGAAACCATATAAACCCGCCCGCAGCGTGTCCCAACGGAGCAGCATTTGCCATTACCTCTTGAGGGGTAAGGTTAAAAAACTCTTGTGCTATGGTTGCCCAGGTTAACCGGGATCGAGCGGTGTGCATGCCTCCTTTCGGGAACCCAGTTGTGCCCCCAGTATAGGTCGCAGAAGAAGGTTGGTCGATTGGCCGTTCGTGGCCCGGATCTACGATCGAACATCCCTTTGAAAATTCATCAAATTGTTCTGTTTTTAAGGAAATTCGAACGTCTAAATCTATTGCAGGAATGTCGGGTCCGCAGACACCTACGCTGACCGCTCCACCGTTTATACAATAGTCTAGCTCTTTGCTAGTCATGCGCGGGGACATGTGTAGAGAAGTACAACCTGCTCGACTAATACCAAAATAAGCGATTGCGTACTCTATACAATTGTGTCCGATTACCGCGATATTATCGCCGGGCGTGGCACCCATGGAAAGAAGTGCGTTGGCAAATTGGTTTGATGCAGCATCGGCTTCTGCATAGGTTATGGATCTGTCTTCCATTACAAAAGCAGGTTTGCCGGGGTAAAAGGCCGCGGCCGTTGCGAGGGTGGCACCAATAGTCATCTGGTAAGAAAATTAGAGATTATCATTAAAATCAACCTCTACGGTCACACGAGATTATGAGAAAATTATTGCGCAATGAGAAGCTTTAACGAGCTCGGCGCCATTTTGTACCAAGTTGACTATCGTCGAGTAGAATGCCTTCTTCACCCAGGAGGTCGCGAATGCGATCAGCCTCCTCAAAGTCCCTGACGTCACGGGCCTTATTCCTGTTTCCTATAAGTTCCTCTATTTGAATGTTGGTAAGATTATGACGTTTGTTAGCGGCGCCGGCGAACCAATCTTCTGGATCTTCCTTAAGCAACCCCATCAATGCGGCCGAGCCTAAAAGTGTCGCCTTTAATCTCTTTTTCGTCAGAAGACTTGGGGTTGTGTTGATCTGACGGGATAATTCGAATAATGCGGCAAGTGCCTTAGGTGTGTTTAGATCATCATTTAATGCTTCTATAAATGCTTGATCGGGGTCAATACTTTCCTGTAGGTCTGCGATGTCTATGTTTCGTATGCTGCCATATAAGCGGTCAAGCATTCGTCTTGCCCGCTCGAGGCTACTGTCAGTCCAGTCCAAGGGTTGGCGATAATGAGCGCTCAACAACGTAAGTCTGATTGCCTCTCCCGGTGCGTCATTCAGAAGGTCATTTACAAGCAGAACATTCCCAATTGATTTGGACATTTTTTCTTGGGCAACATTTACGAAGCCATTATGTAGCCAATATTGGACAAACGTTTCACCGTCATGTGCGCAGGTCGATTGAGCAATTTCATTTTCGTGATGAGGAAAAACTAAATCAACGCCGCCGCCATGAATATCTATTGTTTTTCCAAGATGTTTCTTGATCATGCTGGAGCATTCTAGGTGCCAGCCTGGACGCCCCCGTCCCCAAGGACTTTCCCATCCGGGCATCTCCGCAGTAGACGGTTTCCATAGGATAAAGTCAGAGGGGTCTTTTTTGTAGGGCGCTACGTCAACACGCGCACCCGCTATTAGCTCGTCTCGCCTGTGTCGAGCTAGTTTTCCGTATGCGTTAAAACTGGGCACGTGGAATAATACATGTCCCTCGGCGTTATAAGCGTGTCCGTTTGAGATTAGCAGTTGAATCATCTCGATCATGTCTGAAACGTGATCTGTGGCGTGTGGCGATATATCGGGAGGCTCTACGCCCAGCGCGGCCATGTCTTTGAGATAGATAGTCTCAAATCGGGCACTTATGTCGCTAATCTCGACACCTTCCGTTACCGCAGCAGCCGTAATTTTGTCATCTATATCTGTGATGTTTCTGGCAAACAAAACTTTAGGCCATTGGTGTCTCAATAATTTCAGAAGGACGTCGAAAACCACGGCGGGACGGGCATTGCCGATGTGCGGGTATGAATAAACTGTTGGCCCGCACACATACATAGTGATTCTGTCGGGGTCGATTGGCGTAAATTCTTCTTTACGCCGCGATAAAGTATTATAAAGATGCAATGTCATATTGAGGTGAACATAAGTGCTTTAAACCGTTGTGTAACGGATATTATACTGGATCGAAACTTGAATAAAATTTATGGAAACTACGATATCGACGCGCTTAATGCCCAATACGATCTCAGGCCGCTTTGGCCAGACGTACCAGAAGTAATAAAATTTCGCGAGACTGAAAGTGCGCGCGTTCGCCAAGAACTATCGGGTTGTCTAGATCTTTCTTATGATCAGGGGGAGGGGAATAAACTTGATGTGTTTTCTACCTCCGATGTGCGAGAGCCGGGACCAGCGCTGATATATATCCATGGGGGTTATTGGCAACTCTCAGACAAGAACGATACCACTTATATTGCGCCAGCGTTCCTTTCGTCTGGGATCTCTTTTATCAGCATTAATTACACTTTAGCGCCGAAAGCGACAATGGATCAAATAGTGACGGAATGCCGAAATGCGGTGCGTTGGATTTATAGGAATTCATTGGAATTCGGGGTCGATAATAAGAAACTCTTCCTGGCGGGACACTCTGCGGGCGGGCACCTAACGGCTATGATGTTGGCAACTGACTGGAACAAATATGACCCGGAGATGCCGAGGGTGCCAATCAATGGTGCTTGTGCGCTGTCGGGAGTTTATAACCTTGAGCCGGTTCGACTAAGTTTCTTGAACAAAGTACTCGGGCTCGAAGTCGATGATGCATTGCGGAACAGCCCGATTTATTTAGAGCCTGTTTCTGACGTCCCCCTTATTTTATCGGTTGGCGGGCGAGAGACCGACGAGTTTATGCGTCAACAAAATGAATTTCTCGCGACTTGGTCGGCAAAGGGACTCGGGGTTACTGAAATCTCCGCACCAAATTGCCATCATTACACAATTGTGGAACATTTCGGTGATCCTGAAAGCGCTTTACACCAAGCGACGATCGCGATGATACGCAAAGACTGACACGGGGGCCTGGGATATGGATACTTTCGTTATGGAAATTTCTAAGTTAGATGCGCCGCTCGGGGCGGAAGTTGTAGGACTGGATTTGCGCAATAAATTAGATAGGAAAACGATTAGTGCGCTCCTAGAAGCGTGGTACGAAAACCAGGTACTCGTTTTTCGTGGACAGGACCTTACACCTCAACAAATGGTGGCTTTTACCGAACAATTAGGTGAGCCTGGCCGTCCTAGAATGCCTTCTCAGGCAGTCCATGATTTGGTGGATGGCCTGCCGAGGGAGGTCATGATTGTTTCCAACATTCGCATTGATGGTAAGCCGATGGGTTTACCGCATGATGGGGAAATGTGGTTCCATAGCGACATGTGCTATACCAAATTTCCGCATACTGGGACAATGTTGTACGCGGTTGAATTGCCCTCAAAAGGGGGCAATACGCTATTTGCAGACATGTACGCCGCTTATAATAATTTATCATCCGACATTCGAGAGCGACTAACAAACAAGAAGGCGCTTCAAGTACATGATTATAAGAGAACGGATCGGCCCGCCGCTGATTTGGATCTTACGAAAATAGGAAATTATGCCCATCCCGTGTTTGTTACGCATCCAGAGACGGGAAAAAAAGCGATCTATGTTAACCGTTTGATGACCGCTCGAATTGAAGGGTTAGAGCCCACTGAGAGTGAGGAGTTGCTGGAAGAGCTATTTGACGTTTCTGAAGATCCCTCAATTGTCTATGAACATGTCTGGAACATTGGTGACCTAGTACTTTGGGACAATCGATGCATTACGCATGCGCGAACCGATTTCCCTGATACTGAACGGCGACTTCTGCGGCGCACCACCATTGTGGGTAAGCAAGTGCCCAGTTAGCTTTGGGCTGATTCACCCCGGCCGCGACTTTCAAGCATCACGTCTAAATAGAAGTCGTTCACCTTATCCAGTTTTGATATTAAGCCACCGGATTTTGAGTAATCGATTAGGTTCTGAAGGTTTTTCCGGTTAGTGGAGGACAAACCAAACTCCCACGGGTCCGGACCCATTAAGGCTTTTTGGGCATCCCATTCATCGAGGAACCAAACCAGTGGTACGATTCGAGGGTTAGCCATTCGGCGATATGCAGCTTGTTTCGACCGTTCAAATGCTTGGGCCAGATTTGTGGCTACCCAGGGATGTTGTTTGAGTATGTCATCTCTTATCACGGTCGCATGCATAATGGGGTAAATACCAGTTCGTTTGTAGTAAGCAACTTCCTCAGATCGGTAGTCGTCAAAAAGGCGACCGACACGGTCGTCACCCCTTAATACGGGAGCGATGATATCTGGGTGGAGGATGGCGTCGATATCACCCTCGGCAAGCATTTCGGAAATATCGGCATCTTCAGGCGCGCGAGCCAAGGAAATTCCAGGTGGCGTATCGAACGGTATTTCTTCCTCTAACTCTGTGATCCATTCTATGCTAGTTAGATCGACGCCGTATTCCTCTGCTAATAATCCACGAAGATAGAGGATGGCTGTTGCCTGATAGGTTTTTATTCCCACACGCTTTCCATTTAGATCTGTAGGCAGCGCTATACCCTTTGATTTGTTGACAAAGATAAACCCATGCCGAAAACGCCGGTGTAAGAAAACCGGGATGGCTGACAGTTTATGGCCTCGGTCTTTGGCCATTAAATAGGAGGATCCAGACAATTCGCAGATGTCAAATTCGTCATTGCGGATCATTCGCCAATGGCGTGTTGAAGAATCCATATTGGTCAAGACATTAAGTTCAATGCCGTCTGCTGTGACTGTACCCTCCTTCAGCGCTCGGATAATTTCATAGTCTCCACACGCGAGGGTAAGCTGTAATTTTTCTGCCATCACGTGTTTCCTCTTTTCATCGACTGCTTTTGGGTCGTTTCCTTAGTGTCATCATAATTCCGATTATTCATTTGGCAGGCCAAAGAAGCTTAAAGCTTTTTATGACTTCGCTCGCACTTCCTCATCTGGTCTGTCCTCTGATTGTAGGCGCCTTAGCTCTGGATCAAGGTATTGCGGTCGGTCCGGCGTGGGGTTCCCAAGCATCACCTGAAAAAAACAAGTCTCGTCTCCTTCGTTAACCACGCCATGCACTTGACCTGCCGGGTTATAGACCATGTCCCAAGGACCCATTTGTCGTTTTACAATTTCCCCACCATATTCCCATATAATCGTTGGGTGACCCTTCAAAACGAAAAAGACCTCCTCCTCGCTGTGATGGTGCAAAGGTTGCTCGTGGCCTGGCGGTTGCTCAATTATGGTTAACGTAAAAGTGTCCCCCATGAGGGCTTTTGGATCCGTGTGTTCGACGTTTCCGCTAGTCCCGATATATCGCCGCTGTGTTCGGGCATATTTCTGATCAAGCTTGGTTTCCAAAGCCCATACCCTCGAATTTGCCTCTCGGGTGGCGTATGTCTTGCAGTGTTTATCTAGGGAAGATTGCAGTTCTTCTAATAGATGGGATCTATCAATTTTTGTTGCCATCTCGTTTACTCCGCTGCTTTGTTTCTCGAATATGTCGTTTCTAAGTGGGTAACTATGTCCTTTAAAACCATAACATCCGCATATTTATGGTGCATATCAAAAAGGTTAACCTTATGTGAGAGCAAAGATCTGTCGAAGACGCATTCCTCCGCAATCGTGACGTGATAGCCGTTCGAATAGGCATCAACCACTGATGCGCGAACACATCCAGAAGTGCTTTCGCCGCAGACGATTAAGCTATTAATACCAAGACGGGTAAGATGTGCAATTAGGGGAGTGGAATGGAATGCACTTGCCCTCTCCTTTCTGATTAGAATGTCACCATCTTGGATAGAGAACGCGGGATGAATATCCAACATCTGGCTCCCCGCATCGCCCCCAATCTTACGTTTTGTTGACCGCACGCGACCTTTCCTCAGGGAACCCGTCAGATAAATGATGGGTAGTCCTGCTCGTCTGCACGCAGAAAACAACTTTTTTGTGGGCTCGACGGCAGTCCAGGCATATTTTCCGCATGAGCTTGGGTATTCTTCTACAAGTTCGTGAGGAAGTTTTTCGGGGTCGCCTTGATAAGCCGAATTGTACAAATCAATTGCGAGAAGGGCTGGGTTTTGGCCAACAAATGTTTTGCGGTGATAGGGCTTGTAGACCTCTAGTATTTCCGGTGAGACAATGTCTTTCCAGCAATGTTCTTCAAAGGCTCTCGGCGCCATTTATTCAATCCGTTTAATAATTTAACGCACTTTAACTTGAATTTTTAGTCAGCGCGACTCGCCGGGTGGTTCACTCCGTGGTATGACGGACGGAAAGTGAGGCAATAGCTGGATTTCGATAAATGGATAAACTGACGAATACAATGCGCGAGGTGGTTGTCGCAAACCGCATTCTGGCGCGTGAAAATGTTGTGGATGCTTACGGACACGTTAGTATTCGGCATCCGGAAAATCCTGACCGATATGTGATGAGCCGATCACGTAGTCCGGAATTAGTGACGCTAGGCGATGTCATACAATTTACGCTGGATGGGAAAGCAATTGATGACAATCGGACACCATACGCGGAACGACATATTCACGGTGCGATATACGAGGCACGTCCCGACGTGAACTCGGTCGTTCATAACCATTCTCACGCGATTATCCCGTTTGGAGTTACCGCGGTTCCTCTTAAACCTGTTGCACACGTGGGCGCTTCTATCGGAAAAGACGTGCCGGTTTGGGATATCCGAACTAATTTTGGTGATACAAATTTGTTGGTGGTAAACATGGAGCAGGGGCGGGACCTTGCCACGGGGCTTGGCGCCAATAATGTGGTTCTTATGAGAGGTCACGGCTGCGCGGTCGTCGGTAGCAGTGTGCAGGGCGCGGTCATGACGTCGATCTATCTTCAAGTAAATGCCCGTTTGTTGCAGGACACGATGATTATGAGTGAGGAAATCGAATATCTATCGGACGGGGAAATAGATCAATGTGCCCAAATATTTCTGAGTGATTTTTCCGTCGCGCGTGCCTGGGAGTACTTCCAACGGAGAGCCGGAGCGGAATCTTTATAGGAACCGGACCGCAAACGCACAAATGTCTACTTGGGATAGTTGAAGAAGATAAAGGTATACGCAAAATATGACATCTTTCCAAGGTGACCTGGTGAGACCCTTCACTGGACTACGGCCGGCGATTAATCGGGGAAACGATATTGCTGCGCCACCCTATGACGTCGTTAGCGTGTCGGAAGCAAGACAAGCCGCGGCTGGCAAACCCTACTCATTCTTTCGCGTATCACGTGCTGAAATAGAACTTTCTGAAAACGTCGATCCGTATGCGCCAGAGGTATATGAAAAAGCGGCCCAAAACCTTGTTCGCTTTGAGCGGGAAGGCGTACTGGTGCGCGATCCGACGCCCTGTTTTTACGTGTACAGGATAACAGTCGAAAAAAAAATTCAGACGGGCATTGTCGCGCTCGCTTCGGTGATGGCTTATCTTGAAAACAGAATAAAAAAACATGAACTTACGCGCCCATCAAAGGAAGATGACCGTGTCCAACAAATAGACGCTGTAAACGCCCACACTGGACCTGTTCTTTGCGCGCATAAAAAACACTCCACCCTTTCAACCATTCTTAACCAAGCCTCGGACGGGATTGCTGATGTTATTGCAGAAAATGTTGGGGGGGCTCGGCATGAACTCTGGGCGGTATCAGAGTTTGATCAGATCCGACATATTTCTGAGATAATGAATGAGATGGATGCTCTTTACATAGCGGACGGACATCACAGATCGGCGGCTGGGGCAAGGGTTTCTGTTGCTAGACGTGGGGCAAACCCCGATCATAATGGAAATGAGAGCTACAACGGTTTTCTTGTGGTCAGCTTTCCAGAAGATGAAGTGACAATTCGTGACTATAACCGTGTAATCAAAGACCTAAATGGTCTGCGCCGTGAGGAATTTTTAAAGATTGTTGAAAACGATTTTCGTATTGAACCCTTGGATGGCCCGTTTCGGCCTACCCGTAAGCGAACATTCGGTCTGTATTTGGCGGGTCAATGGTCGCAGCTGAGCCATAAATCGGAGTTTTTGGCTGACGATCCACTGGATAACCTGGACGTAAGTGTTCTCACAAACAATATACTAGAGCCCGTGTTGGGGATACAAGATCAGAGAACAGATCCACGTATTGATTTCGTTGGTGGCTCTAGGGGCCCCGAAGAAGTTGCCCGCCGCGTTGACATGGGCGACATGGAAGTTGGATTTACAGTTTTTCCTACAAACATGTTGGAACTGATGAAGGTCGCCGATGCTGGCTTGATCATGCCTCCCAAATCAACATGGTTTGAACCAAAACTGGCCGATGGGATAATTTCAGCTCCGCTCAATTAGGGTTTAACGGGATTGTCGAACCTTTTCGGTTGCCTTCAAATTCAAATTTCCGGCGTCATCGAATATCACACCGTAGTCTCTTTGCGCGGACGCTATCGATACGTAACCCTGTCTGACGTCGTCTGCTACTTTACTGGGTGGTCGGGTAAAAGGATCACCAAATCCGCCACCCCCTCCCGAGCGCACTGCGAACGCATCCCCTTTTTTGATGTAGGCGGTCAAAAGTTTTGCGTTTGGATAGTCTTCTTTCCAGGTGCCGTTCGACCGCAAAACGACTTGGTTGCCCGCCGCATCTAACCCACCATTGAGGCCCCAGGGCTTGCAGTGCATACGGTCGACTTGCGCGTTGAGCATAAAATCCGCTCGGGCTTCCACCGTATACCCGCACCCGAGGCCTCCTCGGTACTCTCCCGCACCACCGGAGTCTTCTCGGAGAATATAATTTTCAATTAGCAATGGGTATTTGGCTTCTAACTGCTCTGCAGGGCTGTTATGCGTGTCACCGTCGTTTATGCAAACAGTCGCGCTAATACCGTCCTCTGTTTGCTTTGCTCCCCAACCTCCGCCCGTAGGTCCTATAAAAGCCAAATAAAATTCGTTCGTTTCGGGGTTTATCCCATTAAGCATTCCGCAGACGAGATCCGCGTGATGCCCCGCTATTGTCCGGTCAGGGACGGCCGGCGTGAGGGCTTTGAATACAGTATCGACGATTGTCATTGGAAATGTCATCCACCAGCGCATGGGTGCCGGCTTAACTGCACTGATAACGCGTCCAGGCGGAACAATTGCTTTAAGATTTCGAAATGATCCATCGTTAATGGGATAATCGGTGGGCGATGTAATGCACTTGAATGCGACTTGCGAACAAGCGTGTCCTGTTGTGATCCCAGAGTTATAGAAGCCGCGTACCTGTTCTGCCACATCAGACAGGTCTACGGTCATTTCGTCGCCTTCAACGGTAACACGCACGCGAATGGGGATCCGATTTGATATACTGACGCCGTCATCGTCCATGAAGGATTCCGCCTCATATACGCCGTCGGGAATGGAGAGTGTTCGCGCGCGGGCCGCTCGTTCGGATTGATCCATTATTTCGGATATTGATGCTGCAACCTGGTCTTTTCCGTAACGCCTAATTAACTCCAGATACCGGCGTTCGCCCGTTGTAATTGCCGTCAGCTGTGCTCTAAGGTCACCCATCGCGCGGTCAGGTATTCGGACGTTTGCCTGTATAATGTCGACAAGGTCTTGATTGACTATTCCTTCCTTTTGATACTTGACGATCGGTAATTGAAGTCCCTCCGAGTAAATGTCGGTTGTTATTCCGTCCAACGTACCGCCGATGTCTGGCCAATGAGCCATGCAGCACGCAAAACCAACAAGCTCCTGTTCGTAAAATATCGGAATGGAGAACGTGAGGTGATTAAGGTGGCTACCTGTTATATAGGCGTCATTTGTGAGAAGAATATCTCCCGGTTTGATATCCTCTACCCCAAAGTGATTAAGCTTTGCTTTTATGGTTTCCGCCATGCCTCGGATAAACATCGGCAAGCCGAGGCCGATTGATATGGTTTCGCCCTTTGCGGTGAACAACCCTACGGTGAAATCCAAGGCCTCATATATGATCATATTATATGCGGTACGCATGAGGTTGGATTTCATTTCCTCCGTAATGGCAATAACCCCATTACGGACTATTTCAGTGGTGACAGGATCGGTTTGGGTTTCTGTTTTCGTCATGAGGTTCTTCCCTCGACAGTCACGATGAGGTTACCGTATTGATCAACTTCAAGTTTGTCGCCCGGATGTAACACTGTTGTTGAAGCGTGTTCCTCGATAAGCGCCGGCCCCTCTAGTGTGTGCCCCTTAAACAACTTTTCGCGGTCCCAGGTATCCGTTTCACGGATGGAGGAGCCAAAACGAACCTGCCGCTTTCCACGATGAGCCGCGGCGATAGGGTCATCTTTTGTTGGTTTAATCACATTTAAAGTTGGCTTTATAAGCACACCGGTTACGGTAACACGCAGACTGACTATTTCGCTTCGCTCTTCGGGTGCACACGTGCCATACCGAAGGTCGTGAACAGAATCAAAACGGGCCTTGATACCGGCCCTATCCTGTTTGGAGAAAAGATGAGTGGGTAGGTCCACGGTGACCGAATGTTCTTGACCTACGTACCGCATATCCGCAGCCCTATTAATTACAACTTCGCCGGGTGTGGTGGAAACTTTTTGAATTTCGGCGATACCTTCCTGTTCTAGTTCCTGGAATGTAGATTCCAAATCATCGAAGTCTGCGTCGGCAAGTCGTGTAAAACGGGATCTGACAAAATCATATCGAAGATCCGAAAAGAGCATTCCAAAAGCTGAAAAATGTCCCGGTGAACGGGGTATAATGACCTTTCGGATACCCATTTCACGGGCGATATCACAGGCATGAAGTGGCCCCGCGCCTCCGTAGGCCACCATCGAAAAATCTCCTGCGTCGAGACCCCGTTCCGTTGTGACTGCCTTGACGGCGTGCGACATGGCGGTGACCGCGATGTTCAATATTCCTTGGGCTGCATCGACGGTATCTAAATCTAGGGGCGTGGCGACCTGGTTTTCGATTGCAGCGGTTGCTGCGTGCACATCTAGGGGCATTTCCCCGCCCAGAAAGCGTTCTGGTGAAAGCCGTCCTAAGACTAGATTTGCATCTGTCACTGTCGCGTGCTCGCCACCTTTGCTGTAACACGCGGGGCCGGGTTCCGCCCCGGCACTTTGTGGACCCACCCGCAAGCCACCTTCGTCCGCCAATCGAGCGATTGAACCGCCCCCTGTTCCAACTTCAAAAATGTCCATCATGGCGATTTGAATTGGAAGTGCTCGTTCATACCCTCCGATAAGTGCACTGCCGGTCGTCAGGGCTTCTCCCTGATAGATAACACCCGCTTTGGCGGTGGTGCCGCCCATGTCAAAGGCAATGGCATTGGACATTCCGAGAGCAGAGCAGAGCGCTTGCGTACCGATGACCCCAGCTGCCGGCCCCGATTCTAACATTCGTACACATTGTCGTTGTGCTTGTTGACCGTCGTATAAGCCGCCAGTGGATTGTACGACGAGGAAGGACCCGTCAAAGCCCTCCGATTGAATGTGCTCGTCAATCTCGCTGATGTACCTTTTAACTTTGGGCCCAATATATGCGTTGGCTGCGACCGTGGAACTGCGCTCAAATTCCCGGTATTCCTGGCTTAACTCATGAGAGGTTGAGACAAATACATCGGGTAATTCTTCTTCCACAATTTGTCGAACCCTTAATTCATGCGTGGGATTAGAATAACAGTGAAGTAGCAGTATCGCGACGGCTTCCACGCCCTCCTTCTTGAGCTTTTTACACGTTTCCCGGACATCTTCCTCGTTTAGAGGCTCGTATATCTTTCCCTCAGCGTATACGCGTTCCTTAACTTCGTATCGAAGTGCTCGTTCAACAAGTGGTTCGTGCTTGCCGAAATAAAGGTTGTATGAATCAGGACGGTTTACACGGCCTATTTCATATATGTCTCTAAAGCCCTGCGTGATTAACAGTGCGGTCTTTGCTCCGGTTCGCTCCAATATGGTGTTTATGGCTATAGTCGAGCCATGGAGGAAAATTTCAGCATTTGGAAACGATGTACCCGACTTTCCAACCGCGTTCGCAATTCCGGAAATTAGTTTGTTCGGGGTCGAAAGCGTTTTTCCAAACACTAGGGAACCGGTATTGACGTCAAAAGCGGTTATGTCTGTAAATGTACCGCCAATATCGGCTGCAAGGCGAATGGCATTTTTTCTTATTGATTTTGTCACGTTCATACTCCAATCAGCCCATTCTCAATTGCTAGAGTGTTCCGGTCAATTCGTTAATCGTTGACAACTGTAGGTATCACTGTTGGTCTCTGAAAAAGGAGAAAGAAACATGACTAAAACCTTGCTGGTGACAGGTGGTGGCCGGGGCATCGGGGCGGAAACTTGCTTGAGAGCCGCCAAAGACGGTTGGGATGTTTGTGTTAATTATATCAACAACGCCGAGCGTGCAAACGAGGTGGTATCGCTTGTCGAGCAAGCAGGTCGTCGGGCGATTGCGGTGCAGGCAGACATATCCATAGAGAGTGATGTCAAACGATTGTTTGAGGCATGTGATCATCAACTTGCCCCGTTAAAGGGATTGGTGAACTCCGCGGGGATACTAGAGCCGATTACGCGCATTGAAGCAATTTCAGGAGACGAACTTGTTCGCCACGTCATGGTTAACGTTGTTGGCACAGTACTTTGCGCGCGCGAAGGGGTTAAGAGGATGTCCACGACGAGAGGCGGAAATGGTGGCGTAATCGTCAACATCTCGTCGCGGGCGTCGACACTCGGCGGCGCCGGAGCTCACGTTCATTATGCGGCGAGTAAGGGTGCCGTGGATTCATTTACTTTCGGATTATCACAGGAAGTGGGCGCTGAAGGCGTCCGAGTGTGTGCGGTTAGCCCCGGTACAATAGATACAGAGATCCAGCCTGAGGGGCGTATTGAGACTATTGCACCGACCATTCCCTTTAAACGGGTGGGTGAGGCCCGTGAGGTGGCAAACGCGATTGTTTGGCTACTTTCCGATGAGGCAGAATACGTATCGGGGACGGTTCTAGGCGTTTCCGGTGGTCGCTAACAGAGATATATCACAATCGTTCTGCACCGGCTTCCCTTAGATTATTTGTCTCTGGATGTCAGTCGGTCGGTGTAAGGTCGCCCGCTTCAACGATAGTAAGTTCGTTTTCGCCGACGTTGTTCTGACGGCGAAAATGTGCCGCCGCATTATATTCATCCGAATTAAAGCACGCTTGCGCGTCTTCCATTGACGGGAATTCAATTACCACGAAGCGTTCAAAATAGTCTTTACCCTCAAGTGTTTTGTGTTTACCTCCGCGGGTCAGAATTTTACCGTTGAACTTTTCTAGTATCGACGGGACTTGTGTTGCGTATTTCATGTATTCGGTGTGGTCATTAATTTTAGCCCGTGCGAGCCAATACGCTGTCATATTATTCTCTCCACTTAATTATGATCCCTTAATCGTTATACATTAGCGCTTTTTAAAAGCCTGCAGGAGTAGTTCCATTGTCGAAAATTCATGGTATTGGAATTTCTCTGAAATAAATTACGATAGGTTCTGAATTCTTGTATTAGCTAACGGAGAACATGTGCCCCTTTCGCATCTTGAGCATTTCTTGATCCAGACTGTTGACCTAGAGGGCACGTGTGAGTGGTATGTTGATGTGCTGGGAATGGTCGAAGGTCCACATCCGGATTTTAAAATGCCAGTACGGTGGCTCTATCTCGGCGAAGAGCCAGTTCTGCATTTAACAATTGGTGGTGAAAACGTCTCTGAAAACAGAAAAAAGTATCTTGGACAACAGTCAACGGCCACGCATGGGTCTGGCGTGGTTGATCACGTGGCTTTTAGGGCTACGGGTCTACAGAAAATGTTAGCTGACTTGGATGAGAAGGGTATTTCCTACACTAAAAGGCAGGTTGATGATCAGGGTTTATTCCAAATTTTTTTGTTGGATCCGAACGGGGTTAAAATTGAGTTAAATTATGCTGCGGATGAGGCTAAAAATATAGAAGCCGACGTGATGGCATCGGAAATGGGGACTTTCAGTAAATCTGAGAACTGATGCTGGCTTTTATCCTTTAGGCGCCAAGATAAAATTGTTTGATCATCTCATTGTCTTCCAGTTCTGCCGTTGATTTTCCTTCGAATTCTATTTGTCCGTGGACAATTACGTATCCTCTGTCGGCTATTTTAATGGCCTGATTAAAATTTTGTTCTGCCATTAGTACCGTCAAATTTTTTAATTCTTTTAATTCTCTTATTTTAGCGATCATTTGGCTGACCAGTATCGGAGCCAAACCGACCGAAGGTTCATCTACCAATAAGATGCTAGGATTGCTCATTAACGACCGAGCAACGGCTACCATCTGTTGTTCGCCTCCGCTGAGACTGCCCGCCTGCTGTTTCCTTCTTTCTTTCAGACGAGGAAATGTCGTAAAGCAAAAATCTAAATTTTCCTGGATTTTTTGACGCGCCGCGTCGCGATAGGCGCCGAGGGTGAGGTTTTCTTCGACGGTCAACAATGAAAAGAGGCGCCTGCCCTCAGGGACCATTGCTATTCCTAATTCGACTATTTCTTCAGTGCCTTTTCCAATTAAACTTACGTCCCGTCCGTCAATCTCAAAACTGATTGAACCCTCGGTCGGCGTGACAAGGCCCATAACGGATTTTAATAGGGTGCTTTTTCCATTACCGTTTGTACCGAGTAGGACCACGGTCTCCCCGGAATTTACTGTCAGACTCACTTCGTGCAAGACCTGCACTGATCCATAACCAGCGCAAATTTTATCAATAACTAATTTACTCACCTAAGTACGCCTTCTCTACGGCCGCGTTTTTGATCACCTCGTCGGGGGTACCGTTCGCTATAATTTTTCCAGCATCCAAACATACGACCCGCTCTGAGAAGCTCATTACCGCGCGCATGATGTGCTCGATCATTATAATCGTTATCTTCGTATTCTCATTAAGTTCGATTAAAATTTTTAATATATCGTCAACCTCGGAGCTTGATAGGCCGGCCATTGCTTCGTCTGAAATCAGGAGCTTAGGCTTCAACGCCATTGCGCGCGCCAGCTCTAGTTTTCGCATTTCTATCTGCGTCAGACCTGATGTCGATTGATCGGCTTTATCCGATAACTCAAGCCCTTTAAGAATCTGATCCGCGTGGGTTTCAATAGTAAGATTACCCAAGTCTTCCGCTTTTACCGCGTATTCAAGAGGGATCATTAAGTTTTGTTTGACCGTCATACTGGTAAACGGTTTAGGTATCTGAAAACTTCGAGAAATTCCCCTTCGCGCTCTTTTATGCGCGACCAGAGGGTTCAGGTTCTCTCCGTTAAAATGAACCTCACCTTCATAGTCTTGTATGGTGCCTGATACGCAGTTGATTAATGTTGTTTTTCCAGATCCGTTTGGGCCAATCAAACCGAGTCGTTCGCCTGGCTCTACGCGCAAATTGATCTCCGAAAGTGCTGTGAAACCACCAAAATTCTTCGTGAGGTTTTGTACTTCTAGCATGTACCTTAGTCCCTGCGCTTTCTGAATTTCTTGATTAAACCAAGGAACCCGTCTGGCGCAAAAATAACGAATGCTACCAAGAATAGACCCACAATGAGCAGGTTAACGGAAGAAGAGATCGTGACTGTTATTACCTGTTGCAGCGTACCCAAGACGATTGCACCGAGGACCGGACCAAGCCAGGTGGCAGTTCCGCCGATTAGTGGCATGGCCAGGGCGTTAACGGAGATATCGAGGTTAAACGCAGAAATTGGGTCAACAAACGTCATATAATAGGGGAAGATACCCCCCGTGAAGCCCATGACTGAGGCACTTAACGTGGTCGCAATCAACTTTAGTTTGAGCGTTGGCACGCCCATGCTTTCCGCTGCTTCTTCGTTGTCTCGAAGAGCTTCGAGTCCGCGACCGAACTTTGATTTTTCGACATACCTACAGACTGCTATCGTTATGAGAGCTATCACGCACATCAGAAAAAATAGAAGCTCTTTGTAATTCCCAAATAAAGCGTCGTTTTTTCCGACGATAATTATACCTAATATACTAGGGTTTCTTTTCGGGAGCACATATGCGCCTGCAGCCCCGCCCACGTAATCCCAGTTGACAATCAGCGTTTCAGCCACCACGAGCAAGGCTAATGTGGCAATAGCAAAATAAACGCCTCTCAGACGGAGGGTTAAATAGCCTGTCGCCAAACCCACGAGGCCCGCGAAGCAACCGCCAATTAAGATTTGTGTAAATAACGTGGCCCCGAACAACTGGAGTGCAACGATTGCAGCGTATGCGCCTAGCCCGAAAAACGCTGCACTGCCGAAATTCACATAGCCGGCGTATCCACCAAGTATATTCCAGGCTAGCGCCATGACCATGAGCTGGAGAATGGCAAACCCCGCGAAGAAATAATATTGATTGTCGACGAAGGCGGTCGCTAGGTAGGCCAGGACCGCCAGTCCACCAATCGCCATGTAAAACCGATTAGTACTCACCCTCTTGTGTCTCCCTGGCGTCCAAGTATTCCAGTAGGTTTAAAGGCCAGCACGAGTATAAGTGCTCCAAATGCCACGGCCGGGGACCAAGACGGTCCAAAGAATGTTGTTATAAGGCTTTCTGTGAGGCCGAGCAGCATCGCCGCGATCAACGTCCCGCTTTGTGATCCCAGCCCCCCTAATACGACGATGGCGAATACCTGGCCAATATACAGGCGTCCCACCGAGGGTTCGATAGGTATGACGATGACGACCAAGGCGCCTGCGATGCTGCAGGTGGCAAGTGAAATCCCAAAAGCGATCCTTTTTATCCGCGCGGGATCGATCGCCATTAATCTCAGTGCAAGGCTATCTTGAGCGACTGCTTGCATCGCCCTTCCAAAAAAGGTGTGTGAAGAAAAATACTGCAGTCCCAACGTCATGATCATCGCGATCACGAAGGGCACAAACATTCGAAAGGGAAGGTCCACAAAACCTAAACTTGGCTTGTAATCGATGTACTCCGCTTGGACCATCTGGAAGTCGACGCCAAAATACATAATGAGAATAACTTCGATGATAAACATCACACCGAAGAAGAATGCGAGCCCCCGCAAGGCTTCTGCGCCAGTTTTTTCAAAGCTGCCGTAATAAACTCGGTATATCAGTGTCCCCAGGAAAAAAAAGACTGGCGCAAAACATAGTCCAATCAAGATGGGGTCAAACCCGTATAGTGAATTGAAAATAAAACAGACAAAGGCCCCCAATATTATAAAAGCGGGGTGCGCGATATTTACGATATCGAGTAGACCAAAAGAGATAGACAAGCCAATGCTTAGCGCCGCATAAAATCCGCCAAGCAGCAGCCCTATTACGAGGGCGTTAATTAGTAGCTCAAATGAAAACAAGGCGGCTATCCCCGAAAAAATTTGACGGACAGGCGTTAGCCCGCCCGTCAATTATTTTGGAAGCTACGCTAGTCTTTAGCGCAGTGCGTTAAATGGCTGTACTTTTCCGGTCGCGAAAGCAGCCGGTGCCATGATCTTGCGAATTCCTGGTTTTGTGAATTGCTGGAGATCATTTTTCTTTTTTATGTTTTGCCATTGAACCGTGAGAGTTCTTCCTTTGGCCCATTCGCCGTTCTTGCCAAATTTTACCTTGCCAACGACCGTATTAAATTCGGTGGCGTGGATATATTTTGCAATCGCTGCGTGGTCGATTTTGCCAACGGCGTTTACCGCGTCACCCAATATCTGCACATAGGCGTATGCCCACGGAGCAAGATAATATCCAAGCGGATCAACTTTTCTCGCCGGCGCAATTTTTTGGTAACGCGCGAGGAGATCCATGACACCCGGATATGCGGCCATGTTTGGTTCGGGAACGTAGAAATCGTAGTTGAGAACACCATTTAATTTAGGTCCGAGGCCTTTCATTATGCCTGCGAATTGAAGGCCCACCATGCCTCCCCCAAATGCTCTCACCTTTGTTCCTACTTCACTAACCGCTCGCGTCATACCTGCGGCTCCCGGAGGATAACATGCCACATAAAAGACGTCTGGCTTGGTCGCGTTGACAGCACGAATGATTGGCGTGAAATCGGGTGTTCCGGGCTTGAAGTTTTTGTTATAGGTAATTTTCAGGCCCAATCTTTTGGCGTTTGCAACCGCACCTTCCTTGAGGTTCTTCGCAAATTCCGCATCGGCTGCCACGAAAGCAATTGATTTTGGTGTTGGTTTCAGTTGCATTACCGTGTCAAACCACGCCCTCGAGAAATCTACCGCTGGATCTGGTCCAGAGGGAAGAATCTGGAAATATTTATCATACTTCCATTTCTTATTGTTATTCATCCCAAAGAGACCTATGAAAACTAAGTCTCGTTGAATTACAACAGGTAATGCTGGCGCGATGAGGTTTGTGCCGTAACCAGACACAACAAAATCTACTTTATCGACGTCCAGGAGCTTTGCGTATATGCCTGGAACATTTTTCGGATTTGTCTGGTCGTCGTAATATACTAGTTTGACAGGACGACCAAGTAGGCCGCCTTTCTTGTTAACATCTTCTGCCCACATTTCCATGGCCACGAGTGCCTGTTTGCCGCCGCCTGCTAGGCCGCCGGTGAGGGCCATACTAAAGCCAATTTTAATGGGTGCCTTTGCACTGGCTGGTGCACTAAATATCGTGAAACTAGCAAGTGCCACCATCGCCACTGCCAGAGACAGGTAGCGTAACTTAGATACTTTCATGTTTCTCCCTTTCCCAACGCTGGAGGAAAATATTGATACTTAATTTCTTTATGTTTTACTTTAGGATTGTACATCCCTAATTTTTACTAGTCAGCATTATTAAGTTATCGTATCGCTTTAAGGCACATCTGATCAAGAAGGTTTTGTAATGGCTAATCGTTGGGTCTTTCGAGTTCCTTTTTCAGTAGGAATTTTGCCGTTAGAGAATTTGTTTAAATGTCCTCTAACGGTGGGTATACGAAGGTCTAAATAAACGGGTCACACTATATATAAGGGAAGAAAAAGTTGATAGATCTATACACCTGGTTCACGCCAAATGGCCGCAAAGTTTCATTGATGTTGGAGGAGTGCGGTCTGAAGTACACGACATTTCCGGTAAACATTGCTAAGGATGAACAATTCTCGCCTGAATTTCTAAAGATCAGCCCAAATAATAAAATTCCCGCTATCGTTGACAACGAAAACGGCAAATCCCTAATGGAGTCTGGCGCTATTTTGATGTACTTGGCGGACAAGACAGGCAAATTTTGGCCCTCCGCGCCAGATGATAAATGGTCCACGGTAGAGTGGCTCATGCTGCAAATGGGCGGTGTTGGCCCGATGTTCGGTCAGTGTCACCACTTCACAAAATACAATTCGGGTAAAGCGCCCTACGCGGAGGAAAGGTATCTTACAGAAACACGAAGACTATACGGTGTGATGAATGAGCGGCTTGGTCGTTCTCGCTTTCTGGCGTGTGACGATTATACGATCGCCGACATGTCTGTTTGGCCGTGGGTGGCCCGATTTGATTGGCAAACAGTCGATTTAAATGAGTTTCCTAACGTTACGCGTTGGTACCTAGAAATTTTAGATCGGCCTGCAACCCGGCGTGGATGGAATGTCCCGCACAATGAACAGGAGATACCGATCCCATAGGGCTGGGCTATCTCATAATGTTCCGGTAGGTTGGTGTAGAAAGCACAAGACTTATTGGTTGTTCTGAGGGGTACTCGTTTTGTCCGGAGCTTGGGTGGAGTATACGGTAGAGCTTTTTGCTAAATTCTTAAATGTCGTTTCTGCTATTTGGCTCTCGTCAATCGCAATTTTAATTCTATTCGATGTAGTAGGGCGTGAGTTTTTGAGTGCTCCTATCTATGGAACTAATGAAATTGTTTCCAATTCCGTTCTTTCGATTCTGTTCCTGCAATTACCCCTTTCTATCCTGACCAAGAGTTCGCTCCGGACAACTATTCTTTATGGAAATGTGGGTACCCGGTCGAAGGCTACTATCGACGGAATATCTTATTTGCTCGCTGGTCTTTTGTTTTTGGCGATCGCTGTTGGAAGTTGGCCCAATATGCTTGAGGCGTGGGAAATTGGCGAGGCTGAGGGGTCAGGGATTGTGACAATTCCGGTCTATCCAATCAGGACACTTGTCGTATTTGTTAGCATTGTAGGGGTCATAGTTTCAGCGTTGTTGGTCGTCCGTTCGGCGTTCCCCGATAAAGACGATGACAGCCCCAGGCAAGGTCTTGGCGCAGAAAAAGGGCAGAGTTGATGATTTTTGATCAAACAACTGTCCTGTTGGTCATGTTTTTTGTGATGCTGGCCGGAATTTTGATGGGAATTCACATCGGGTTTGCGTTTGGATTTACCGCTTTTATAGGTAATGTCATTCTATTTGGGGGTCTTGACGGCGATTGGTCAGAGGGCCTGGATATTGCTTTAAGTGGCGTTGGGAGCGTAGCCTACGAATATTTGCGATCAGAGGTTTTTGCTACAATCCCCCTTTTCATGTTGCTTGGGGATTTTGTCAACAAATCTGGCGCGGCGAGAGATCTCTACAATTTAATAAATCATGGATTAAAGGCCATACCAGGGCGTTTGGCAGTCGCCACCGTGGCTGGAAACGCTGTTTTTGCTGCGGTAACTGGGGTAAGCATTGCGGCGGCGGCCGCCTTCAGTAGGATCGCGTATCCGCAGATGCGATATCACAATTACAATCGGACGTTCGCGTTAGGTTCTGTGGCGGGCAGTGCGTGTCTCGGAATGATCATTCCACCAAGTGTACTACTGATCGTTTGGGGAATAATCAGTGAAAAATCGATTGCCCAGTTGTTTATCGCCGGAGCGGTGCCCGGTTTAATATTGGCACTTTTGTTCATGGCGTATATAGCAATCTCAGTCACCCTTAAACCCGAACTCGCACCGCCCGTTCGAGAAGGCGATGACGAAAAACCTCTTTCAAAGGCGGAAGTTGCGTCAG
This sequence comes from uncultured Rhodospirillaceae bacterium, assembly GCA_964412235.1. Classification (GTDB taxonomy): domain Bacteria; phylum Pseudomonadota; class Alphaproteobacteria; order MPNO01; family UBA830; genus JAYZQT01. Next base: position 1,868 of record CAYPNT010000031.1, on the reverse strand, counting down.
GCTTTGGCATTGGAGCGTTAATTTTATTGGTACTTGGCGGTATTTGGGGGGGAATTTTTACCCCTACGGAAGCGGGCGGGGTAGGAGCGGCAGGCGCAGTGATACTTGGCATTTTAAAGGGAATGCGTCCCAAAGATCTTGGGCGAGCCGTAATTGATTCATGCAAAACCGGGGCTCCGATAATGTTCCTGTTGCTTACAGCCAACATGTACGCAAAATTTATGGAGGCTGCAGGAATGTCGGAAATGATCCGTGACACCTTTACAGCCTACAACTTCTCTGAGGTTGGCATCATTCTTGTTATTATCGCGATCTGGCTTGTATTGGGTATGATCCTTGACTCGATATCGATCATATTAATTACGGTCCCTATATTCGCTCCATTAACCGAAGCGTTCTTTGATCCTATTGCATTCGGTATTTTCGGTATTCTTGTCATTGAAGCGGGCTTGCTTACGCCCCCGTTCGGTCTTCTGGTGTACACGGTTAAAGGCTCTGTTGATGACAAACTAGTGACACTTTCTGAAATATTTAAAGGGTCCGTGCCCTATTGGATATTAATGCTTGCGGTAATGTTATTAATTTGGGCAGTGCCGGAAGTTGCCACGTGGTTGCCATCGAAAATGATTTGAGTGCGTGCAGATCAGCTTGGCTAGACTATCGACCTGGGATTAGCCATAATTTGTAAAGTCTTTGAAAATTAAAAAAAGCTCTCTTCGGAGCGCGATCACAGAGGAGGTTGTAATGAGTAGGTTTGGTAAGGGATTGGCCGTTGCCGCTGGCGTGGCAGGCCTGGTCGCCGTGGCGACGTCGGCTGGAGCTGCATCTATAAAAGGGAACGAGATTACACTTAGAATAGGTTCCGGGCACCCGCCCTTCATTACCTATGTGAAGGCCATGGCCAAATATTTTGCGCCTACGGTGATGAAGCGTGTTGCCGCCGAGACAAAGTATAAAATTAAATTTCGCCAACACTATGCTGGTACCGTTGTAAATGTGTTTGACACACTAGAGGGTACACAAGACGGGAGATTGGATATTGGCGGTTGGTGTGTCTGCTTCGATGATGACAAGGCCATGGCGATGAACTTGCCCTATTTTGTACCGTTCTCTCACCCTAATGCTCTTGTTGCGTACGATATTATGAACAAGATCGTTAAGGAGTTCCCTTCAATCGCTCAAGATTATGAGAAAAGGTACAAACAAAAGTTATTGTCGGTTTCTGGCTTTAACAACTATGGGCTTCTCACAGCCTTTGATTGGAAACGCTTCGAAGATTTAAAGGGGCGCAAGATCCTGGCAGCGGGCCCTAACTTACCTTGGGTTAAAGGCGGCATACCCGTCCGCACTACTATTCCAAAAGCAGCGCAACAGTTACAGACCGGCGTCGGTGAGGGCATCGTTTTGTTCCCTGATACGGACTACAAGCTAAAATTGCATGAGGCGACGAAAGGTGGTTTCTATACCGTGACGGACTTTGGTGCAGTTATGCAAATTTCCTATACGATGAACCTTCGGGCACGTAAAAAACTTCCCAAAGAAGTTCTTAAGATCATCGACGAGGAAGCCATAAACATGGCGAAGTGGACCGCAGAGGTAACCCAAAGAGATCATGACTGGGGTTTGAAGATGCTTGCTAAAGCGGGCGTTACAGTTCGCAAAATTGATCCGGCGGCCAAGGTTGCCTGGGCACAAAAGTTGGCGGCATGGCCAAACCAACGTGCGCATGACGTGAAGAAGAAAAAGAAGATCGACATGCCAAAGATTATGCGTGCCTTTATCAAGTATAATGAGGATGCGGGTCACAAGTACCCCGTCTCGTATAAAATCTCCGATTAATATTTGGAGATGTGAAAAAAGGGCGGCCT
>CAYPNT010000030.1:28724-30474 GCA_964412235.1 uncultured Rhodospirillaceae bacterium | reverse complement strand
TTTCTGCACGTTAGGGGTGCCGGCGCTGATGCCGCTTTGAAGAGCGCGTTCGGAACTCTCCCGAAGGAATGGTTTCGGTATAAGAAAATAGATAAAAATGGATTTATTGCCCGGCTCGGGAGCCGAGAATTTTATCTTTTTAGTTTGGCGGGTGAGAGTTACAAAACCCGTATAACCGGTGAAAACTTATACTTATTTGAACGAAACGACTGCGTATTTGGTTTGAGGGGTAACACTCGTGTTAATTATCTGCGAGAGCTATGTGCCTTCAATTTCTCCACAAGTGCCGGTGATCAAATTGTATTAACCAGCATGGCTGGCGTTTCGTGTTGGTTTAAAATGTCCTCTGATGAGGATGTTGATATTTTAGTGGGATGCGATCCGACTTATGGTGATTATATGGCCGAGGTGTTGGACCAGACATTGGACGAGTTTCGCCCGTAGGGTGACGTTTTTGGGGCAGATTAACGAAAGGAAGTGACATGAAACTCTCGGATGCGAAGAAATTTCTCGCTGACAACAATGTGAAATTTGTCCTTGCGCAATTTGTTGATATACACGGTGTCGCAAAGACGAAAGCTGTTCCGTCGGGACATTTGCAGGATATCGTCGACGACGGTGCAGGTTTTGCTGGGTTTGCTGTCTGGGGCCTCGCACAAGAACCGCATTCGCCCGATTTCATGGCCAAAGCGGATCTTAGAACTTTGTCGCTTGTTCCTTGGCAACCAGGCTTTGCCCGTGTTGTATGCACCGGTCACGTTCAAGGGGAGCCCTATGAGTACGATACTCGCTACGTACTCCAAAGGCAGATTTCGCGGCTTTCGGAAAGAGGCTGGACAATGAACACCGGCGTAGAACCAGAAATGTGTCTCATGAAAAAAGATGCTGAGGGAAACGTCGTCGTCGCCGATCAAACCGATACTCTCGATAAGCCCTGTTATGATTACAAAGGATTATCAAGATCCCGCGCATTTATTGAAAAATTTGTCGATTCCCTTCAACAAGTTGGTTTTGATGTTTATCAGGTTGATCACGAAGATTCGAACGGACAATTCGAGATAAATTACACCTATTCAGATGCTCTTACTTCTGCAGATCGGCATGTTTTTGTTCGGATGGCAGGCAGTGAGATTGCGCACGAATTGGGCTTGATATGTTCATTTATGCCAAAGGTGAATTCCCACCGCACCGGAAACGGTATGCATTTTCATGTTTCAATGTCTGACGCAAAGTCCGAAAACATATTTCAAGATGATACCGACAGCCGTGGTATGGGATTGTCCGAGGTTGGATACCACTTTTTGGGAGGTATACTCCATCATGCAAAAGCCCTCTGCGCTCTCGGCGCGCCGACGGTAAACTCCTATAAGAGACTCGTAATCGGCGATGCTCTCTCAGGGGCCACCTGGGCGCCCGCGTATATATCATACGGCGACAATAACCGCTCTGCACTTGTCCGCATTCCGTACGGTCGTCTGGAACTACGCCTTGCCGATGGAGGCTGTAATCCCTACCTGGTGACTGCTGGCCTAATTGCTGCTGGGTTAGATGGGGTGGACAACAAACGTAATCCTGGCGACCCCCTCAACATCAATCATTATACCTCTGATCTCTCAGCCGCCGACGTCGATATCTTACCCCAAAACTTGGATAGGGCACTGGACGCACTCGAAGAGGATACTTTGTTTTCAGACACATTGGGGCGAGGCATTGTTGAAGAGTTTATTCGAATTAAGCGAATGGAGTGGAC
>CAYPNT010000030.1:0-28714 GCA_964412235.1 uncultured Rhodospirillaceae bacterium | reverse complement strand
TTGGGAAATCGATCGCTATCTTGAATATTTTTGATAATTGGACAGTGTGATGTGTGGAATAGTAGGACTTTACCTTAAAAACCCTCAATTGGAAAAAAACCTTGGTGAGCTGTTCGCGCCTATGCTCATCGAGATGACAGATCGCGGGCCGGATAGCGCCGGTTTTGCTATATATCGAAATGAGGTAGCAGAAGGGCTTATAAAACTGACGCTCCAACATAGTAATACCAACTACGATTGGAACGGACTTTTGGTGTCCCTGGGTGATCAGCTGGGTGCGAAAACAGCACTATCTCGAAACGCTACGAGCGCTGTCTTGCAGTTAGAGGGAAACGAGCGGGATGCTCGCGCTATAGTCCAAAAACATTTTCCGGAAGTGCGAATTATGAGCATTGGTCGGAGCATTGAAATTCTAAAAGAAAAAGGCCTTCCGACGGCCGTGTCCGAGCGCTTTAATCTACCCAACATGCAGGGTAGCCATATTATAGGGCACACACGAATGGCCACCGAGAGTGCCGTCACAACAGAAGGGTCTCATCCCTTTTCAACGGGTATGGATTTGTGTCTCGTCCATAATGGCTCCTTGTCAAACCATAATCGCATGCGGGCATGGCTTCAACGGCGTGGTATCCAATTTGAGACAGATAACGATACTGAAGTAGCAGCGGGATATTTGTCTTGGCGTCTCCAAGAGGGGGCAACTTTGCATGAGGCCCTTGAAGCCGCCGTTGTTGATTTAGACGGGTTTTACACTTTTGCTATCGGTACCCTAAATGGCTTTGCTGTCTTAAGGGACCCCATAGCGTGCAAGCAGGCCACCATAGTGGAAACTGACGATTATGTTGCGATGGCGACGGAATTCCGGTCGCTTGCCGGATTACCGGATATTCAAAATGCCGCGATATGGGAGCCCGAACCAGGGCAGGTTTATAGTTGGGGACGGGCTGTTGCCTGAGGTGTGGGGAAAAATGAAATGAAAAGCGTCGATCTAGACAAACAAAGTGTTAGGGAATTGAACGAGCTGCTTCATCGGGCAGACGAAGATCGCGAAGAAACCAAATGGAGTATCATTAACCCGGGTGGAAAACATAATATTGCGTGTGGTCTTAACAGAAGACTAAACGTCGAGATTAAGGGGCACGTTGGCTACTACTGTGCTGGAATGAACAAGCTAGCCAACGTGACTGTTGACGGGAATGTCGGAGTCGGTGTTGCCGAGAACATGATGTCGGGCACGGTAAGCGTGCGTGGAAATGCTGGACAATCAGCAGGTGCCACAGGACATGGCGGTCTGTTGTTTATTGCAGGAAACGCCGCAGCGCGCTGCGGAATTTCAATGAAGGGTGTTAACATCGTTGTGGACGGCTCGGTTGGTCACATGGCTGCCTTTATGGGTCAAGCAGGCCGTTTGGTGATCTGTGAAAATGCAGGTGATGCTTTAGGTGATTCGCTTTACGAAGCACGGATTTATGTAAAGGGGGATGTAGCGTCACTCGGAGCGGATTGCGTACAAAAAGAAATGCGGGAGGAACACGTCGAGGAACTGGAACAACTTCTTGATACCGCGGGCATCAACAAAACCGCTTCTGAATTCAAACGGTTTGGATCCGCGCGCAAACTTTATAAGTTCAAAGTCGGCAACGGCATGGCGTATTAGAGAGGACCTGTTTTATGACCAATGAGAAGTCGGGACTAAGAGAATCAACTCTTTTCAATCGCGATGTTATTCATGATATCCAAACTGCGGCGGAAACCGGCCTGTATGAGATACGTGGTTTCGGGGCAAAACGCCCGTTACCGCATTTTGATGACCTTCTTTTTTTGGGTGCCAGTATGTCACGATACCCCCTAGAGGGTTACCGCGAGCGCTGCGATACTAATGTCACGTTGGGCAACCGATACGCCGAATCTCCCATTGAAATTTCAATCCCGATTACAATCGCTGGGATGAGTTTTGGCTCGCTTTCCGCTAATGCGAAGGAGGCTCTGGGTCGAGGTGCATCTCAAGTAGGGACATGTACTACAACCGGTGACGGCGGCATGACTGAGGAAGAACGGGGTCACTCACAAAAGCTAGTATATCAATATCTTCCATCTCGTTACGGAATGAACCCTGACGATATAAGAAAAGCAGACGCTATAGAGGTTGTTATTGGGCAGGGTGCAAAGCCGGGTGGTGGTGGCGTGTTATTGGGTCAGAAAATTACAGAAAGGGTAGCGGAAATGCGCACGTTGCCTGGAAATATCGATCAAAGAAGTGCCTGTCGACACCCCGATTGGACGGGCCCAGATGACCTCGCAATAAAGATCACAGAACTCAGAGAAATAACTGATTGGAAAGTGCCGATCTTTATAAAAATTGGAGCGGCGCGCCCCTATTACGACACCACACTGGCTGTGAAGGCAGGAGCTGATGTAGTGGTTTTAGATGGTATGCAGGGGGGGACGGCAGCAACACAAAGCGTATTTATAGAGCATGTAGGTATTCCGACGATGGCGGCGGTTCCACAGGCTGTAGAAGCGTTGCAGGAGATGGACATGCACAGGGAGGTTCAGCTGGTTGTTTCGGGCGGAATACGGTCTGGAGCGGACGTGGCAAAATGCCTGGCCCTTGGTGCCGACGCGGTATCAATTGGGACCGCGGCATTAATCGCCCTGGGATGTAATCATCCCAAATGGCAGACGGACTATGAAAGTATAGGGTCTTCAGCAGGCTTTTATGATAGCTACCACGAAGGCAGAGATCCCGCTGGGATTTCGACTCAGGACGAAGAACTGAGCGCACGGTTAGACCCTGTTTCAGGAGGTCAACGATTGGCAAATTTCCTTAGTGTGTTGACTTTGGAGACTCAGACACTAGCTCGAGCGTCTGGAAAGTCTCACGTCCTAAATTTGGAACCAGAAGACCTTGTTGCGCTTACCGTTGAGGCGGCTGCCATGGCACGGGTTCCTCTCGCAGGTACAAACTGGATTCCCGGTCGTGTGGCACATGTTTAAAAGGTCCGCCACATTTTTTCTTCGTATTAGACCGTCGGAATTAAAAGGGCAGAAAGAACGATACTAATTTGGAAGCAATAAATACGCCGGTTGTAAAGGATTTGGTCCTGATTGGGGGCGGGCATAGCCATATCGCAGTGTTAAAGCGGTTTGGCATGAAACCACTACCGGGTGTCAGGCTTACCTTAGTTTGTCGAGATACACATACTCCGTATTCGGGCATGTTGCCAGGTTACGTCGCTGGGCATTATCAGTTTGATGAAGCCCATATAGATCTCGGCGCGTTAACCCGATTTTCTAATGCACGGTTTTATCACTCTACTGTCACTGAACTAAATCTCGAAGAAAAGCATGTGGTTTGTAATAATAGACCACCGGTCCGGTTTGATCTTTTATCCATCAACACGGGCTCATCTCCCGACACCGCACGTGTTCCCGGGGCTTCTGAACATGTCATACCCGTAAAACCTATTAATAACTTCCTAGATCGTTGGGAGGCGTTGCGTGACCTATCCCTTGCAACTACCAAGCTGTTCAAAGTTGCCGTCGTGGGTGGGGGTGCCGGCGGTGTTGAAATACTTCTCTCTATTCAATATCGGCTTGAACAGTTGTGGGCCGACGCAAATAAGCCTTTTGACAAAATAGAATTTCATCTTTTTAGCGATACGTCGGAAATTTTATCCACCCATAACCCACGCGTGCGCACAACCTTTCTGAAAACCCTGACAGCACGAAATGTTGTATTACACCTCGGCGAACCCGTGACAGAGGTTAAACCCGGTTCTTTAACGACCAATGATGGGCAAACCTTTGAAGTCGACGCTGTTCTATGGGTAACTGCGGCTGGCGCGCCGAGTTGGCCGGGGCAGGCTGGTCTGGATGTCGACGCCGGTGGTTTCATTAAGGTTTTGGATACGTTGCAATCGACATCGCATCAGGATGTATTTGCTGCGGGTGATATAGCGACCATGATCAATCACCCACGACCGAAATCAGGTGTTTTTGCTGTTCGTCAGGGTAAGCCCTTGGAACAAAATTTACGACGAGTACTCCGCAGTAAAACACCGGTCGCTTTTCGCCCCCAGTCGAAGTTTCTTAGTCTTATTTCTACCGGTGACAAGTATGCAGTCGCCTCGCGAGGTGTTTGGTCGGCACAAGGTCCAAGAATCTGGCAATGGAAAAATTGGATAGATGAACGGTTTATGCAAAAGTTTCACGACTTCCCCCAAATGGAGGAGACAAGTGAGACCCGAATCCCCAGTGGTGTAGCAAACGCCGAAACAATTAAAGAGATTTCTGCCATTGCTATGCGCTGCGGTGGGTGCGGTGCAAAGGTCGGCGCGACAGTGCTGTCTCGCGCACTTAGTAATATATCAACTAAAGATCGGGACGACGTTCTAATTGGATTAAATGAGCCGGATGATGCTGCGGTCGTTGAAATTCCACCTGGTAAAGTAATGGTTCATACAGTGGATTACTTTCGTGCCATGATTGATGATCCATATGTTTTTGGGAAGATTGCTGCCAATCATAGCCTTGGGGATATATTCGCTATGGGTGGTGATCCGCAAACAGCGCTCGCAGTGGCAACAGTTCCATTTGGTGTTGAAGAAAAAGTCGAAGATACCTTGACACAGATGATGGCGGGTGCGGTCGAAATTCTTAACGATGCAAATTGCACGCTCGTCGGGGGACATACAAGTGAAGGTCCCGAGCTAAGCCTAGGGTTTTCTGTCAATGGGTTAATTGAAAAAGAAAATGTCATGCGGAAAAGCGGCCTTAAACCCGGTGATCGATTAGTCGTTACTAAACCCATCGGAACAGGCACTTTGTTTGCGGCCGACATGCGGTATAAAGCGAAAGGTAGATGGATAGAATCTGCCTTAAAACATATGGTGATGTCTAACCGTGTCGGTGCGCAATGTCTTTTCGATCACGGTGCTTGCGCGGCAACCGATATTACCGGCTTTGGTTTGCTCGGCCATCTCGTTGAGATGGTTCAAGCTTCGCAGGTTGATGTGGAGTTATACCTAAACGATGTACCGCTGATGGATGGGGCGTTGGAGACCTCACAGGCCGGAATTTTTTCGTCTATTCAACCGCAAAATATACGATTGCGACGCGCTATATATAATTTGGAGGCTATCGCAGATGACGCGCGGTATCCCCTTATTTTTGACCCACAAACGGCTGGCGGTATTCTTGCCGGGGTTTCGGCGGAGCGCGCCGAATCGTGTGTAACGAGGCTTCGGCAATTTGGGTATTTCAGTGCTATGATTGTTGGTGTGGTGAAAGAACAATCCAAGAATCTGGAACCCATCACCATCAAAACTCAATAATTGGTGGTTTGTAGACTTGTTCAATTATTTTTGAACGGGTTTTCTATGATGATTTGATATTGCTAACTAAACGTTTCCAACATGCTGTTTCATTTTTTGGTGTAAAAAGCTCAGCGCGCTTTGCGCACTGTCTCGATAATACCTCTCGAAAAGATGGTTTCCGCTCTAGGCGGTTGAGAATACCTGAGAGTGCCGTAGCGTCCTTTGGCGGATAATATCCTTCATAATTTGGGCCAAGTAGTCCAACGTTACCATCAATGTGTGAAGCTATTACCGGTACCTTACAAACGATGGCCTCTGAAATCACGTTAGCGCCACCCTCGAATAGTGAGCTGATAATCATTGCATGGCTTCGAGCATACTGACGCCTGACCTCCCATCTCTTTACCTCTCCACGCCAAATATAACGCGAATTGTTTTTCACTTCTTGAAAGGCGCTCTCTTCCCATCTTTTCTCTACTGCCTTCCCGAGATGGATAATACGTATCCGAGAATCTTCCGGTAGAAGTCTTGCGGCAGTTGCTGCGCGCAGTGGATCTTTTACGTTGCGGAGGTGCCCTACTACACAAACGTCAAGCCAGCGGCGGGATGGTTTGTTTGGAAATGGAAGTGGCAATGATGATTGGTAGATGACGTGAAGTTTGTGGGTCAAAGATTGTGGAATGGCCTGGTTGACCAGTTCGTGAAGACCTACTAGAGCGGACGCACGGGTCATCGCGTCTATAGTTTCTTCGCGATGTGTATATTGAAATTCGTAAATGTCGGTTCCGGCCAGCAACACGATCAAAGGTTTTTCTGGAAATCTATCGGAGAATGTGCGGATTGAATGAGCTGAACGCCAGGCGTGTATAGCCACCATCATGTCTGTGCGGTTGTCATCAACAGAGGAATTAATTGTCACTCTGTGACCTAAGTTGCGAAGTATTCTAGCCCAGCGTAATGCAGTTGTTCGATTTCCGCTTCGGGACTGTTTCCCCGCGGGGGTTACAAGGTTAATCTTCATCTAATCTAAAGTACCGAAGAAATATGACTGCACAAGTTTCTACTGCCTACCTATCGACTATTCTCAATAGTGCGCGCCAGCGCACATTAGAGTTGTTGGAGGGGCTTAGTAACCAGCAACTTGTCGGCCCTAAGCTCCCTATTGTGAACCCCATTCTTTGGGAAATTGGTCACGTAGCCTGGTTTTACGAATTTTTTATTCTGCGACAAGAATACGGACATGATCCATTATTGGAACGTGGTGACCAACTCTATGATTCGATCGCGGTGCACCACAGCACTCGATGGGATGTGCCTATATATGATCTTGGACAAATAAAGGATTATATGAAGAGGGTTTTAGACCTTCTTGTCGGTCGTCTTGATGGCAGTTTTGCATCCAAGCGAGACAGTTATCTTTATTTATTTACGGTGTTTCACGAAGATATGCATGACGAAGCGTTTACTTGGTCCCGTCAAACACTTTCATACCCTAGTCCGGCTTTTCGGCACGATAACCAAGGTTTCAAACATCGTTCTATAACTGGGCCCCTAGATGGTGATTCTGTAATTCCTGGAGGAACATTTTGTATGGGCTCCGAACCGTCTGACCCGTTTGTTTTCGATAATGAAAAATGGGGCCATGAAGTCACCGTTGGACCCTTCGTTATGTCTCGTACACCGGTGACATGTTTCGAGTTTTTGCAGTTTGTCGAAGAAGGGGGATACGAAAACGATGATCTGTGGACAACCCAAGGCCTGGTATGGCGGAACAAAGCTGCTGCACATCACCCTATTTATTGGAAGCGAGATAAGAGTGGCGGTTGGAGGGTCCGTCGCTTCGATTGCTGGGACGATTTTTATCCAAACAAGCCGGTGGATCACGTTAATTGGTACGAAGCGGTTTCTTATTGCCGCTGGGCTGGCCGTCGGTTGCCGACCGAGGTGGAGTGGGAGTTTGCCGCAACCATGCGTTCGGATGATCACGGTACGCTCACCCGCAGTCCATTTCCTTGGGGAGAGGAAGAACCAGACGCTGAGCGTGTTAACATGGATGGGTTTTCCCTTGGGTGTGTCGACGTAGCTAGCCATCCCACGGGGGAGAATGTGTGGGGTTGCCGCCAACTTATCGGCAATGTCTGGGAGTGGACAGCCGATACTTTTAAACCCTTCGCGGGATTTTCCCCAGACGATTATAAGGAGTACTCCGAACCCCTGTTTGGAACGACAAAAGTGCTTCGGGGGGGTTCCTGGGCAACACGAAGCCGTTATATTAATTCGCGGTACCGTAATTTTTTTGGTCCCGAGCGCAGAGATATATTTGCTGGATTTCGGACCTGTAAAAACAGTGTTTAAACTGGGGTAAAAATGAAGGGGACACCAATGCGAGGAAAAATTGCACTCGAAGAACATTATGCAATCGAAGACACGTTAGGGGATTCTGCGGGTTATCTTCCAGAAGAAACCTGGGGTGAGTTGTCAGGCCGTTTGCTTGACATTGAGGGCCGTCGAATTGATGAGATGGATCAAAATGGTGTCGAGATGATGATCCTGTCACTCAACGCTCCGGCCGTTCAGGCAATACCCGATAGGAGTAAGGCAAATGAAATTGCTAGAAAATCCAACGATATGCTTGCCGAGTGGGTCCAGCGGAACCCTGAGCGCTTTCGAGGTTTTGCGGCACTCCCATTACAAGACGTTGATATGGCCTGTGCTGAGATGGAGCGTTGTGTTAAGGAACTCGGTTTTGTTGGGGCCTTGGTCAATGGTTTTTCCCAGATAGACACCGAGGAATCCGCAGTTTATTACGATTTACCTCAATTTGCTCCATTCTGGGATGTTATGTCGAGCCTTGAAGTGCCTTTCTATCTGCATCCCCGTAACCCTCTGCCTAGTATGGCACAGATATATGAGGGTCACCCCTGGCTACTGGGTCCAACTTGGGCATTTGGCCAGGAAACAGCGGTTCACTCTCTGCGTCTTATGGCCTCAGGGTTGTTTGACAAGCATCCCAACTTACAAATTGTTCTTGGCCATATGGGGGAAGGCCTGCCGTATAGCATTTGGCGAGTTGATAATCGAAATAAATGGGTTGGCGACCAACGTGGCTATCCCGCTAAGAAAATGTTGGGAGACTATTTTCAGAACAATTTTTATATCACTACCTCAGGGAATTTCCGAACACAGACACTGATTGATGCAATGCTTGAGATTGGGTCGGACCGGATCCTATTTTCAGTCGACTGGCCCTTTGAAAATGTGGATCATGCAGCCGAGTGGTTTGACGTCTGTACGATAAGTGAGGATGACCGTCTTAAAATTGGCCGTACAAATACGTTAAGGTTGTTTGGGATAGATCTCTAAATAGGACTAACGTGATCGCGGCATTGGGAGTGCAAATGAAGTGACGTATATAAGAGCTGCCGCTACAACAATTGCGGGTCCGGCTGGTAGGTCCCAGTAGAGAGAGGCTTGAAGACCCAGGGCGACAGCAGCGGCGGCCGCAACTGATGCCAAGATTGCCATTTGTTCAGGTGTGCGTGCCGTTCGTCGGGCTGCCGCAGCGGGTATGATCAACAGTGAGGTTACCAGCAGTATACCCACTACTTTCATCGCCATCGCTATGACCAGCGCGAAGAGGATCATAAAAATAATCTGGGTTCGTAGGACGTTAACCCCCTCAATTTCTGCGAGATCTTCGTGGACAGTAATAGCAACGAGATCTTTCCAAAGCCAAACTAGGGCGACAAGAGCCAGGATGCCACCGCCATATATCCACGCAATTTCATGGGGGGCAACGGCAAGAATGTCTCCAAACAGATAGTTCATAAGATCAACGCGCAAAGCTGAAATAAGAGAGATACCGACGAGGCCTAGTGCCAATGAAGAATGGGCTAGTATTCCGAGGAGTGTGTCTTCAGAAAGTTGCTGCTGCCGCCGAAGATAAACCATCGAAATTGCTATTATTAGGCACACTGCAATAATACCGATATTGGCATTAATACCTGCTAGAAAACCAATCGCGATACCTAAAAGGGCCGAGTGTGCCAATGTATCTCCAAAATACGCCATTCGCCGCCACACCACAAAAACGCCTACAGCTCCCATTACAACAGCGATACCTATACCGGCAACTAACGAATTTATAATAAAATCAGGCATGATGGTGATCGTGTTTATGGGAGTAAACGGTTACCGTTTTTGCAGCTTCACCGAACAGCTCCAAATATGCGGGATCCCTCGAGACGTCTCCGGGAGAACCTGAACAGCAAACATGACCATTCAGACAGACAACCCGGTCGGTTGCTGACATAACCATGTGGAGATCATGCGAAACGAGAAGAATACCGCAGCCACGATCATCTCGTATGCGGTGAATTAGGTCGTAAAATTCTATTTGTCCGTGCACATCCACATTTGCCATAGGCTCATCCAAGGCTAGAAAGTCCGGTTCACGAAGTAGGGCCCGCGCTAGGAGAACGCGTTTAAGTTCACCTCCCGATAGTAGGCGTATTTCCCGATCCCAGACATTTGGCACGTTTACCTCTTCCAGCATTGTCACAAGTTTTGACCGGTCAGAGACACCTGTCATCTCTAAAAATCTGCGCACGTCTATAGGCAGCGTGCGGTCGATCGTGAGTGTTTGCGGTGTATATCCTAACTTAATATTTTTAAGACGATGTACTTTTCCCTTTTGGAGTTTTTCGAGACCAAGGAGTGCCCTTACAAGGGTTGTTTTGCCCGAACCGTTAGGTCCGATAAGTGTGACTATTTCGTTTCGCCGTACAGAAAGATCGACATTTTCGAGCACTTTTTGTCGACCATGCTGAACATGAATTTCTTGACCACGGACGAGCGTTTGTGCGGATAAGGTTTCGTTATCCAGCATGCGAATCAGCAGCACAATTGGCACATATCCCTATTACTTCGACAGAGGGGCGAATGACCGAAAAGCCTGCTGTAGAAGCTTTCTTTTTTATAATGACCTCAATTTCCTGGTCGTCTAATTCTCCAACTTGGTTACAATGACTGCAGATAAGAAATTGCGCCATATGTGTTACGCTAGGTTGACCACATCCAATAAAAGCGTTTAAGCACTCGACCTTGTGCACAAAACCATGGGCTCTCAAAAAATCAAGGGCTCGATAAACGGTCGGTGGTGTGGCGCTGCGCTTAGCCAAACGGAGCGCGTCCAAAATATCATATGCCCCTATGGGTGCATGGCGGTTCCAGACTATTTCGAGAACTTGGCGCCGTATACTGGTGAAGCGGAGGCCTTGGGCTCGACAAATTTCCGCTGCTTGATCTAAAGCTTGGGCAATACAGGGTGCATGATCATGAGTAAGCGAAGGGAAGAGTTGTTTGGTTGCAACTTCCATCGGTTCTTTTCCGTTGATTGTTCAATTTTTATATGCAGTTAACTATAATGCTATAATATAACATAAATCTTCTTAGGGTCATTAAAACATGGTTCGCACACTTGTGTGTTATTTTTTATTTTTATTTCTTGTTTTGGGAAGTGGCGGTACGCTTGCAGCTAAAGGACAACGCGTTGTCGTGACGATCGCGCCCCTGCATTCCTTGGCGTCTATGGTTATGCAAGGGACTACCGAGCCTCAACTTTTGATAAAATCGAACGTTTCCCCACATGATTTTGCCATGCGTCCTTCCCATGCCAGACTATTAGCATCGGCTGACGTGATAATTCGGGTTGGTGATATTTTAGAAGGATTTTTAAAACGACCTATTCAGGCATTGTCGAAAACTGTGAAGGTTATAGAGATTACCAAAATACCCGGAATAATTTTGTTACCCTATGAGCGAAAACAGCATTCTACTCATGGACATACCCATAGCGGTCATTCGCATAAACACCATGGTGAGGAAGCACTTGATCCCCATGTCTGGTTAGATATTGGTAATGCTTCTCGTATTGTAAAAGCGATAGCCGTTAATTTATCCCGCTACAATCCCGACAGTGCGGCAACTTATTCAAAGAATGCTAACCGGGCTGTTACGAAACTTGTTAAGTTGCGGTCCGAAATTCTGGAGAAACTTACCCCGGTCAAAGGCAAGGGGTTTTTGGTTTTCCACGATGGTTATAAATATTTTTGGAAAGATTTTGGTTTAAAGGAGTTGGGAGTTATTACTCTTAATGCGAACGGTCAGATTGGTGCGCGTCGGTTCGGCAGAATGAGATATCTTATACGCGAAAAGGATATCCGTTGTGTATTCGCCGAACCCCAATATCCCCTACGGATTGTAAATACGCTTGTGCGCGATACCGGGGTAAGAGTAGGAATTTTGGATCCGCTTGGAGCACAGATCACCCCTGGAACAGAACATTACCCGTCTTTAGTGAGAAATTTGGCGCAAAACTTAGTATCATGCTTAAAATAAAACTCGGGTGTTTTTTCGGCTCCATGAAAGGGAAGTGTAATGGTCCAAGAAGTTCTTCCATCGGATATTTTTTCTGATTCTCGGTGTCGGCTGCCATTACCACTTGCTGACACATTGGACTCGGCAAGTCGGAAAACTTTTGAGATGCTAGCCGACCCGGCCGGTGGTTCCCTCGCAGGCCTTAAAGGCCCCGGTGGGATTCGGCTCCACAGCCCAGTAGTTTCAAACGGGCTTCGCCCAGTTAATCAATATCTCCGCGAGCCCAGCATCATTGATGCGAGAACACGGGAATTAGCAATACTCGTGACGGCGCGTGAGCATAATTGCGAATTTGAGTGGGCAGCTCATGAGGCAGAGGCAAAAAAAGAGGGTGTGTCTTCTGAAATCTGTGAAATAATAAGACATCGACGTCCGACTGAAGGCATTACAGATCAAGACGCTGCACTGATAGATTTTGGTCGTGAGCTTTTTGGGGATCATCGGGTTACTTCTGAAACCTATAGGCGTGTGGCTCGCTGGTTTGACCAACAAACATTGGTTAATATAGTTAATCTGATGGGCATGTACGCTATGACGGCAGCGCTCTTAATTGCCTTTGATGCTCAATTGCCCGTGGGTCGCACACCACAATTGCCTTAAGTACGGGTGATTAATCATTTTCTAGATCTACCTCTAGGGCCTGTAGAACCCTGGCGTGTGATGCGTAGGCGCCGATCATCAGCGTCAGTTCTACTATTTGTCTGTCGTTATAATGTTCGCGTATCGGCCCAAATATTTCATTGTCAACGACGATATCTATGGTAACGGCATCAACGTATGCAAGTGTTACCTCGTCGGCCTTATTAAATATCCGGGCCGCTCTCCAATCCGCAAGTGACGCACATTCTATAGGCGTAAGTCCTTCTACTTCAGCGAGTTTTGGAATGTGCTGGCGCAGAATATAGGACGATTTAAGAATGTGTGCGATGCGAATTATAACAATTTCTCGGAGGCGACCGCTGATTTCGGTACCCCAGCGAACCTCGTTAATATGGTTAAACCATGTTTCGGCTAGGGGTGGGCTATGAAGTAAGGTTCGATATACGTTTATCAGGTCACCTCCACGGCGGCCCCGAATTCGCCCGATCAGATTCTTCTGGTCGGGGAGATCGTTTTCACTGAGGAGAGGTACGCGTGCCATTAGTTCACCATTTTGTTGCTAAGTGCGCTCTTAAAATTATTTATAGTGCATTTAGGAGGATATATTCATGCTCACCATCATCATAGAAGACGATAAGATCCTCAGGTCGTTACAGGTCATTCTTGGCTCGAATGTCTCCGATGAAAGAATCCATGCCTACTGTGATTATCTCTCTGTCGATATATCTGATCCGCGTTCTTGGATAGAGCAGCAGAGAAAAAAAGCGGCCTCTATTTTACCCCTGAACATTAAGCTGGTCGAAAGCGCGGACACTATGCGGGCGATGATTCCGAACGCCCACGCGATTATCACAGAGAGTTTTTCATTGGGAGGTAAAGAGATTGATATTGGTGGAGAACTTAGACTAATACAGAAATTCGGGACCGACACGCGAAATATCGATATCCAAGCTTGTAGAAGAGCAGGAGTATTGGTTCGAACTCTCCGGAGACGTGTGAATGGGGTAGTAGCTGAGCATGCCATTCTACTCATGCTTGCTGTTGGACGTAAACTGATTGAAACAAATGGTGCTCTCGATCTATCTTCCCTTAGATCCCTTGGCTATAAGCCTAAACAATTCGACGCAAACCATGTGTCAGGCGCAAATTGGGCACGGATCGATGGTTTGCGTAGCCTGTCCGGAGCGACGGTTGGCGCGTTGGGGTTGGGCGAGGTGGGGCGAGAAGTCGCTATAAGAGCGAAGGCAATGGGCGCTACAGTTATTTATTATCAGCGATCTCGGTTGTGTGAGAAGTTAGAGAGAAAGTATGGTGCCACCTACACATCGTACGAAGAACTTCTCAAAAGCTCTGATTTTATTAGCCTGCACCTTCCCTTATCCGACCAAACCGTCAGTATGGTTGATGATCGTTCGTTTGAGTTGATGAAACCCGGGGCTATACTCACCAATATCTCACGTGCACATATTATTGACCGAGACGCCTTAATAAAGGCACTTAAAAATGGAAATCTCGGTGGTGCTGGCCTGGACGTACACTATGAGGAACCCGCCAATAATACAGACGACCCGCTGAAGAGTTTTAAGAACGTTGTTCTCAGCCCACATATAGCCGTGGCGGACCGGTCACACAATATGGCTGATACCGCTCAACTGATTGATATTCTCGTTGAAGTCTTCGGCGCGTAACTTTTCCACAAACCGCGTATCAAGGTTTGACATCGTATAAGTCTGTCAAACTTATCTTTCGCCTTTTAAAACGAACACCGGTATCGTTGAGTTGTTGTTTCCGCTAGCATTGTTAGCCACCCTATTACTTATAGGACTATGGGCGATGAAATTTGGGATTTTTGATCATGTTGACCACTCGGGTCGTGCATTAGCGCAGCAGTTTGCCCAACGGGTCGAATACGTATCTGTTGCGGATAAACTCGGTTTTTATTGCTATCACGTTGCAGAACATCATGCCACACCACTCAATATGGTGCCCGTCCCGGGGGTGTTTTTAGGAGCGGTTGCTCAAGCAACAAAAAATATACGCCTTGGACCACTGACCTACCTTTTGCCGCTTTATTCCCCTTTACGCCTCATCGAAGAGATTGGATTGTTTGATCATCTGTCCAATGGACGTATGGAGGTTGGGGTTGGTCGGGGAGTGTCGCCCTTTGAATTAAACTATCATAATTACGACCCCGACACTGCGCGTGAAGTGTACGGAGAGGCGCTTGAAGTTATTCTAGAAGGTATGACGAGTGATTCTCTGAGTTACGAAGGTAAACATTTTACTTACCGCGATGTTCCAATGGAGCTCCGACCGCTGCAAAAACCGTATCCCCCCTTATGGTACCCGTCTTCAAATACTGCAGGCAGCACGTATGCCGGTACTAAAGGTTTTCATTACTGTACTCTCGGGGGGGTAAAGGAGGCGAAGGACAATATTCAGGCCTTTAAAGACTCGTTTTCCGGCACCGGTCGAGCCATGGGCGCCGAACACCCTTTTGAAGGCGGTGTTGCCATCGGAATTAGTCGCCAGGTCACGGTAGCCGAAACAGACGAGAAGGCACTCGAAATCGCGGGCCCAGCTTATAAAGTTTGGCACAATAGTCTTACAAAATTGTGGCGCGAAAACCAGGTGGAAGGCCCCGTTTTTGCTAGAACAGCGGTTGATACTGTCGAAAAGGCTATGGAGGGTGGTGCTCATATAGCAGGCTCACCGCAAACGGTAACGGAATTACTTGGAGAGCAGATTGAGGCGCTCGGCGTGAATTATATGGTAATAGCCTTTAATATTGGAAGTATGCCTCACGAGGAGTCTGTAAGGTCTTTAAGGATGTTTGCGAATGAGGTCATGCCTGCTCTCGAAAAGCTGTGATATAAAGAAACGTATAATGTTGAAACTTGGAAATAGTTTTGAAAGCTGATCCTGAAAACGATTTTCCACTGTGGAAATCGTTTGACGAACCGCCGCTGACGAATACGACATTTGAGGCTCTTTGTGCTTTTCAAATACCGTGTGTTCGCATTCAAGGTTTTGCGACGGAGGAAGAATGTGATGATCTTATCTCTGCCATGGATACGGTGGGCTTGCATAAAACCTACAAAGTTCCTGGACTCGCTTCCCCCCCAAAGTATGTTGGCCTCGCTCAATTCGAAAAACGGAACGACCGGAAAGAAGATTATTTTGCTGCCGTAGAGCAGGCATGGTCCGAGTATGATGCTGTACTTTCTCATATGTCGTGGAACCCCTTTGAGCGCATGTGGTCAACCTTACGTGACCTTTTTCCTGGAAAAAGTGTGAGCCTTGCTCAGGAACCGGGCTTTGGACGTTATTATGCTGGTATAATTCGCGATACTAGTGGGGGCGGCACACTCCATGCGGACGTAACGATGTACAGCGCCAAAGACTATTATATCAGCAATGTGACCCACCAACTCAGTTGGAACCTGTTTGCAAGCCGTGTTGAGGGAGGAGGAGGACGGACAACTGTTCATAATCGGCCGTATCGAGTGAACTCGGCTTCTACAGAAACTGTTGAGATAGAAGGTTTTGACCGCTCATACGTCTCTGGTGCTCAAAAACATGTATATGTGCCTGTAAAGGGTGATGTCGTATTGTTTAACTCCCACAATCCACATGAATGGACCGCGGTCCAAAATGGACAGCGTCGAATGGGGGTAAGTACCTATATTGGCCGCCTTCCGGATGGCAACATCATCTATTGGTCGTAAGGGAAATTATACTAGAACGCATGGGGGCGTGTGACTGAAGCTGGCGAGTTCGAATATTAAGTTTCTAGCAAGGGTTTTATAGCATCCCGAAACTCGCGCCGACGCTCAGCACTGTGCAGCCAACCATAATCGTAATTTAATGATGGTGCATCACCGGCTTCAACTTTGAGTGTCGCAAAGACCGGTCCAACTGATGTGAGAAGTTCAGGCAATTGGGCAGAAAATTGGTTTAATCCTTCAAAGGCATCGGTTCGGGCGTATCCAGCTGCCTTGGCCAGGTCAGAAAAATTAATATTTTCCTGTGCGGGAATGGGATGTCCACCGTTTGCTTCATACGAACCGTTTTCCACTACAAAGTGTATTAAATTCTTCGGCGCCTCGTTTGCGATAGTAGCGAGGCTAGAAAGGTTCATTAGTAAGCTCCCATCCCCGTCTAAAACAATGACTTTCTGAGAGGGTAACCCTATCGCGAGCCCTAGTGCATGAGATGAAGCCTGCCCCATTGCACCGACGCTAACGAAGTTTAATGGATTAGGGTCTACCCTGTGCCATTCAAAAGCAGATGTGTATGTCGCAACCACAATGGCCCCGTCCCGGACAGCAGCGATTTTTTGAAAACAAGCCATGCGCTCCATCATTTTGCGACACTCCTGCCTATCAACGCTACCATGGGTCGGGACGTTCGATACGCTTTGTCGATTGCGGGGGGAAGTTCATCGATGTCTCCCGTCTTATCTATCAGAAAATGATCAATTTCCAGTGCGTCAAGGATCGGTTGGATAATACGAACGCCAAAATTGGACGAATCTTTTGGGCTTTTGTTGGGTTCCTTACCTAATAGTCCAACGACCATGCAGATGGGTTGTTTATAATCGCAGCCGACTGCTCTAATATTGTTGAGTGAGTCCATAAGCCCCGTTTGTTGCATCAATAAAACGGACCTTTTTTCACAATATCCAAGCGCCGCGCAAATCGACACACCCTCATCTTCTTTACTAAGACGTATTAGTTGCAAGTCACGGTCTTGTGCCAACGGCCACAGCAGACCCTCACTCGTCGTGATATCCGGGAGGGCCGCCACATAACGAATTCCAGAACGCTTCAATGCTGAAATAATCGCTGCGCCACTTGGTCCTTGGAGATCAGGCATCGGTTTATGTTTTCTCCTGGACCTTGTTTAGAAATTCTACCAAGGCGGTGTTTACCGCATCAGGGTTTTCTATGTTGGCTATATGCCCTGCTCCATCGACAATGACATGCCGAGAATTTGGTATTGCATTTGCGGTTTCTGCAAGAATTTCGGGAGGAGCACCTTTGTCTTGTGCACCGCCGATTATAAGGGTCGGGACGGTTATGCTTCCAAGATCCTTGCCAAATGCTAACCGCTTCAGCGCTTCACAACATCCCTCGTGCCCCACGGGGTCCGTGGTTCGTAACATGTTTCGAATTTTATCTAATACTGGGGGGTTTTCCGCGCAGGTTTCTGGAGTAAACCAGCGGCTGATAGTGGGTTCAACCACCCCTTCCATGCCTTTGTCCCGTGCTGTGTCAATTCGATATTGGAAATACGCGGCATAGTCCGGCGGGGCGTCTGGCCGGGAATCGCAGGCAGTCAATGATAACAGCCGGTGACCGTGGTTTTGCGCCATTCCATAGCCCAGCATACCGCCAATGGATAGGCCCACCCAATGGGTTCTTTCTATTTCAAACCAGTCAAGGAGTTTGACCGCATCGCGCATTAAATCTTGGAACGAATATGGAGCCGGAGGGGCATCAGACAATCCATGTCCACGCTGGTCGTAACGGAGAATACGAAAGCGCTCTCCTAAAAGTGAAACCTGATCGTCCCAAAGCGTAAGGTTGTTTCCGAGTGCATGACCAAAAGTAATCCAGGGCGCCCCTTCTTTGCCTTCAACCTCACAATTTAATTCGAAATCGCCTACACTGACTTTCATGGTTTTTCCCGCGCGGATTTGTTGACCTGTCCTTGTTAGCATGTGCGTAATGGATCAGTATAGTCCTTGTATTTCTAGTAATATAATATTACCGGTTTTCTAATTTCTCTCGCCTCATTTCGAGCTCGAACCACCTTTCTTCCAACTCTGATAACTTATTTTTTGCCTCTTCCAGAGAATCGGCAATTTGAGCAAACTTTTTTGGGTTGGACCGGTAAAGATTTGGGTCAGCCATATCTTTGCCATAATCTCTAATTGTTACGTGTAGTTCTTCAATTTTCTTGGGTAAAGTTTCAAGAGCGTGTTTGTCCCGGTAGGTCAGTTTAGCGGACATTTGAGAATCTTTTGGTTTCTTCTTAACTTCTTTTCGGGGTTTTCTTGCTGGTTTGGGGGGGTAATAAGGTTTTTGGCCGAGGTCTCCCCCGCGTTGACTAATCATGTCGCTATACCCACCCGCATATTCGGTCCATTTTCCGTCGCCGTCGGATGCAACTACAGAGGTTACGACACAGTCGAGAAAGTCGCGGTCATGGCTTACTAACAAAATTGTTCCAGGGTATTCGGCAAGTAGTTCCTGTAGCAAGTCTAGTGTTTCCAGGTCAAGGTCGTTTGTTGGTTCGTCGAGGACGAGTAGGTTTGAAGGCTTGGCGAGCGCTCGTGCCAACATAATCCGTCCACGTTCGCCGCCAGAGAGAACTTTAACGGGTGTTCGAGCTTGGTCGGGTGTGAACAAAAAATCTTTCATATAGCCAATAACGTGCCGGGTTTTCCCGTTAATGGTGATCTTATCACCGCCTCCTGTTAGGGATTGTGCTAGAGTGTCGTCAGCGGCAAGAGTGGAGCGATCTTGGTCCAGGTTTTCTATTTCTAGGTTTTTGCCAAGGCGAATATTTCCCTTATCGGGTTTAAGTGTTCCGGTTAAGAGATTCAGAAGCGTAGTTTTTCCGACGCCGTTTGGACCAATTATTCCTATCCGGTCGCCACGTGCTATTCGTATAGAAAAGTCAATTACGATTCGATGATTTCCGTATGATTTTGAAATGTTGTTGGCGAGACAAACGCGTTTGCCAGAACTATCAGCTTCATTGGTTACCATATTCACATTGCCGACCGGGCGTCGCTCGTTCTGGCGCTTTCGACGCAAATCTTGGAGCGCCCGAAGGCGTCCCATATTACGTTTACGTCGGGCGGTTACGCCCTTGTGTAGCCATTCGGTTTCTGCAGAAATTTTTTTGTCGAGTTTATGGCGTTCGACCTCTGAATTCTGAAAATAATTTTCGCGCCAGGGTTCAAAGTTCGAAAAACCTTTATCCAACTGATGTGTGTTTCCTTGGTTGATCCATACAGTTTTTTTAGACAAGTTGTCTAAAAATCGGCGATCATGGCTTATAAGGACAAGCGCGGAACGAATTTTTTTGAGTTCAAGCTCAAGCCATTCAATTGTGGGAAGGTCTAAATGGTTCGTGGGTTCATCCAAAAGCAAAATATCGGGTTCCGGGGCTAAAGTT
This sequence comes from uncultured Rhodospirillaceae bacterium, assembly GCA_964412235.1. Classification (GTDB taxonomy): domain Bacteria; phylum Pseudomonadota; class Alphaproteobacteria; order MPNO01; family UBA830; genus JAYZQT01. The sequence continues at coordinate 9,167 of CAYPNT010000030.1, read as the reverse complement.
CGCGCTAGGGCACACCGCCGGGATTGTCCACCCGACAGTTGTTTCGGCGGTTCCTTCCCGGTAAGTCCTAGTTGAGCTATCAAACTTATAGCGCGTTGGAGATCATCGCCGGCTTCTAATCCATCAATTACGTATTCATGGGTTGTTTCGAAGCCAGATAAATTTGGTTCCTGGGGCAAGTAACGAATTGTTGCGCCCGGTTGCAAAAAACGTTCTCCCTCGTCTGGCACTATACTTCCAGTCGCTATTTTCAGTAAGGTAGATTTACCAGACCCATTCCGACCCACTAGGCATATACGGTCACCCGCAGCAACAGAGAGGTCCGCGTTCTCGAATAAAGGTGCGCCACCAAATGTAAGGTGGATATTACTCAGTAATAAGAGGGGTGGTGACACTTTTCAGCCTAGCCATAATTTAGTTAAACCCTGTGTCCAACATCCACTATGGTCGTGTCAAATATGAAAAGGATAAAACATGGAAGTGAATATTCCGGAGATCGTTGAAGAAGTGACGCAAGCCTTTATGGCATACGAGAAGGCACTCCTCGCAAACGACGTAGATATGATTGATGAGCTGTTTTGGACGGACGACCAAACGCTGCGGTATGGACCAAATGGAACCGTTGTCAGCCATGCGGCTTTATCTGCGTTCCGCCGTGGTAGAAATATTGGTGCTTGGGAACGGACGCTTAAGGACACCTATATTGTAACATTTGGTCGGGACTTTGCAGTGGCAAATACGGAATCTACGCGTCCGACGGCTCAGGGGATAAGTCGCCAAAGCCAGACGTGGGTGCGAATGCCAGAGGGATGGCGAATCGTTTCTGCACATGTTTCAGATGAGCCATAACGTCACGTGACGCGAGTTGTTTCGTCTGCGTAGGCGCGGGATACTAAAAAGACACCAATCAAAACTAATACCGTTCCAATCCAATGATATTCACGAAATATTTCTCCGAAGAAAATTGAACCGAGTATCGCACCAAAAATTGGGTGCAAACACATGAACGCGGATGCGCGGTTGGGGCCAAGACGGAAAGTGCCATAATTGACGCAAGCCCAGCCAATTATAGTACTGAAGAACACAACATACCCTAAGCTGAGGAGGGTTAAAGCAGACCGCTCAATTCGGTAGCCTAATGAAAGTTCGAAAATGTAGGCGGGTGTCAACCAGGCGGCGCCCGCGCCAGTTAGGACAAATAAAAGTGTCCAAGGATCAACATTAACTCTGCCACGCTTGAGCATAACCAGATACAAAGCCCAACTGAAAACTGACGCCAGCATAAAAAGGTCTCCCAGACCTAATTGTAGACCCAATAATGTGTTAATTTGTGCCTTGGTCACGACAATCGTTATTCCCGCGAACGCTATTAAAATACCGCATGCTTGCCATCTATTAATAATGTCTCGCAACAGCACCCAAGAAAACGCGATCGTGGCAACTGGAACGCCTGCATTGATTAATGCGGCATTAGTCACCGTGGTGTGCATGATGGCGAAGTAGACCAGGGTATTCCCCGCTGCGAGTAGAAATCCCATGATAAAAATGGGAGCCATTCGGGCACGAACTTCCGGCCAATCTTTTTTTATGTAAGGAAGAACGAATGGTATGATAATTATGAAGGCAAGGAAGTGTCTCCAAAAAGAAAGCGAAACCGGTGGTATGTCTACGTTTGCATACCTTCCCACAACAAAGTTGCCACTCCATATTAGAATTCCGAAACTCGTAATAAGATAGGGGTTCAAGAGAATCGTCATTGGTATAGAGGCATATCGCTAAGGTTTTCAGAACAAATGTGGTTAATGATATTTGTATGGTCACTGATCGGATTTGCTACTCTTCGTGGGTTTATCGGAACAAATTTAATCTTGAACCACAAGTATATGTATCTAACTCCTAGGGTGTTATTCGCGTAATTTCTAAAACACACGAAAAAAATTTAAAACCTGTGCGAGACTGGGGTTAGAGCGTTGACGAGGTGTCTTTTAGGAGTTTACGCAGAGTGTCATTGGTATTTTTTCGGTAAATCGGCGGAATATTTTTCTTTTATACGTTCGTCCAATTCTAAAGAGGACCGTGCCACGGCGGGAAACGAGTCTTTGCGGTTAAAAGGAATGCAGGCATCAACTACGACCCTTGAATTTCGCCGATCATTATCGTCATCGAAACACATTGGGTCCAAATGTGTGCTCCAGCAACCGTTTATTACATCAATCCCTTCTCGTGGGTTATGGCGTGTACACATAGCCCACACTACATCATTCATGTTTGCCGGATCAATATCGTCGTCAACAACGATTACCCAGCGGTTGGCGTATGCTCCTGCATGACATTGTGATGCAACCAGCCCCGCTTGTTTTGAATGACCTCCATACATGGTTTTAATCGAAACCGTGAGCCACATTCGGCTGCCACCTGCCTCGTGTGCATACACGCCTTTTACTTCTGGAATTCCGGCAGCTTCAAGCTGGTTCCACACCGCCGCGGCGCGGTAGGCGCCCATATAATACGTGTTATCGTTGGGAGGCACTGCTGGTATTGCACCGGTAATCACAGGATCATTACGATGCATCAGTGTTTCGATCCGTATTGCCGGTTCAGGCCGTTGTCCGCCGGCATAATATCCGGTCCATTCACCCAGCGGTCCTTCCATTATCTCGTCATCAACGTCGATGAAACCTTCAAATGCGATTTCCGCGCTGGCTGGAACTGGCAGACCCGTGGCCGGCATATTAATAACCTCCACGGATTCCCCGAATATACCCCCAACTACTTCAAGTTCATTTTTTTCATAAGGTACCTCGAAACCTCCGATCATGAACATTACAGGGTGAACCCCGGCTACTACAGCAACGGGACACTTTTCGCCACGATCATGGTATTTTTTCATTATTAAACGGGCGTGTTTTCCTGGCGACATCATTACTGTTGCGACCCGTGGCTCGTGGGTCTGAACCCGGTATGTACCGTAATTTACCCAGCCGGTGTCCGGATCGCGCATTGCGACAATACAGCCCGTTCCTATAAAATTACCACCGTCGTGTTCGTGCCACTTTGGCGAGGGGAGACTTTGGATATTAACCGCTTCCCCTTCTGTGACGTTTTCAATCAAGGGACCGCCATTCACCTCAACGGGTGGGTGGTTGGGGGCATCTCCTAAGTAATGGCGCCACCACTTAATCAGTTCGTCCTCTGTGGCACTCGGTGGCAGACCCAGTGCGATTGCGCATCGTGGGCGCGACATGATGATATTTGCGAGGACACGGTGGCCATCCGGATAACCAGGTACTTTGTTAAAAAGTAGTGCTGGGTTGCCTAAATCCCGCATATAAATATCTACGAGACCACCAATATCTTCTTCGGTCTCAGCGCCACTAATTTCTTTTAATTCACCGATCTTTTCTACTTCATCGATAAAGTTCCGCAGGTCTTTATTTGACACCCCACGCCTCCTTGGCCGTGTTTTAATAATTAAGGGCTGACAATCTATTTTTCATAGCTTGCGGTCAAGCTGCATGCGTGATCAATTCCATTCGGTAATTGTAAAGCGTCTGAGGAGGCGCTCCTGTTCACTCGGAAAGTCGGTTCGGGCATGATTTAGGCAGCGGTTATCCCAAATCAGTAAATCGTTCACAGTCCAATTGTGAGTATATATGAACTCTTTCTGCTCGGTGTGGTCGAATAGCATTTCAAGTAATTCGTCGCTCTCAATTCGGTCCATATCGAGAATAAAACGTGTCATGAGCCGGCTAAGGTAAAGTGACTTACGTCCAGTAATGGGGTGTTTTTTTACAAGATGATGTGTTGCTGCGGAACTTGTTGCTTCGTCTGCTTCGGTTGTTTGATCGCGGAACGTATCGTCGTATCCATAAATATTGCGAACACGCAGTCCTGCAATCTTTATTTTCACGATGTCGTCTAATGCGTCGTAAGCTGCTGCGAGATTAGAAAACAGGGTTTGTCCGCCGCACGAGGGGACCTTGATAGCGTAGAGTGAAGTAGCGGCATAAGGTGTCTTGCGGTGTGCGCCATCGGAGTGAAACTGCATTTCCCCGTCGGGAAGAGAGCCTATGGGTTTGCCATTCTTTCGAATGTTACTAACCAGCATCACGCCGCGACTTAGTACTTCTCTTCCACCGTAACCCGATCGCACCCGAAATGCGGAATCCACTGGGCCAAAAATATCTGCAAATCGGATTTGATCAGTCGCAGAAAGGCGCTGTCCCGGAATGCATAATATTGAATTATGGGCGAAGAGGTCCCGTAATTTTTTGGCGGTCACACGATCCAAAGGCTGCGTAAAGTCGATGCCCTGCACTTTGAGGCCCGTTACATCACTCAATGGTTCAACAACAATTTCTGTATTCATGCGTCGCCCCCATTTAAAGAGACTTATAAACTATGTACCCTTATGGTGATTTCTGTCAAAAAAGTATTTGAAATTTTTAAAGGGAGAAAAAAATGAGTGGATACAGATTGCTAAATTATGCTGGTCCCGCCGGAGAGGCCTGTCCAGGCATTGCGGTCGGAGAGGACTTGATAGATCTGAAAGCGGCGGGGGTTTCAGGCTCAACTTTTGAGTTACTCCAAAACTGGGACGATAGCAATGAACGGTTGAGTAACATAGCAGCAAGTCCTCGTGAACATGCAACAACCGCTTTAGCCGACGCAAACCTTTTGGCGCCTATTCTATATCCACCTGTCGTTTATAACGCCGCAGCAAATTATATTGACCATCAAAAAGAGATGTCTGGAGGCGAGCAACTTGTAAAGGAGGATACCCATCCCTATTTTTTCCTTAAAGCGGGACCCCATTGCATTATTGGCCCAGGCGCAGATATTCGTTTGCCCGCAGTCTCTGATTTCATTGACTGGGAAGCTGAGTTGGCTGTCGTGATTGGTAAGCCGGCCCGGAATGTGAAGGCAGAAGATGCTCTCGATTATATAGCCGGCTACACGATTTTTAACGACCTATCCGCCCGCGATATGAAGCCGATCGGGCGTTCCTTCAATATCCACTGGTTTGCCCACAAGAACTTTGACGGTTCAGGGCCAATGGGCCCTTGGATGGTTCCCGCAGCTGATATACCCGATCCCCACGATGTAGACATAAAATTATGGGTGAATGACGAGCTAAAGCAGGATTCCAATTCCAAGTATCTCTTTTTTAATATTAATGAACAGATAGAATATATTTCGGCGCGCATGACAATGCGTCCTGGTGACGTCATTGCCACCGGAACGCCGTCGGGTGTCGGTGCTCCCTATGGCGGTAGACTGAAACCTGGAGATACCGTCACCATCGAGATAGGTGATATTGGACAACTTATTAATCCCGTGGTCCAAGGAGACTGACACTCAAGAAATCTGGGCTGTTTGGTCGGAGTAGTTGATCGTAACACTGACACTCCCTTCGTTCATTGACCAGTTCCAGATTTCAAACTCCCGAAGGCCCTGGGCGTGAAAAGGGTCACCCATGGCGATTTCGTTCGCATGTTTAAATGAATCGGCACGTATAATAATCATGCCGGTACGGGGTTTTGTTGGGTCCTCAGGTTCCATGGGTCCCGCTGCGAAAAGTATACCCTGCTTTTCTAGCTCGACCTGACGCTCAAGGTGGTTGGGGAGTAACTCCATAATTTTTTCACGTGGGGCGACAGCTTTCGTGAATATCACGTACAGGTCTTTTTGCAGCATATCCGATGTATTCGGGGTATTTGTAACGGCCATATTTGATGGTTCCTTGGGTTATGTTTAGTTATGCGCGATAATGTTTGTTGAAGCGCCATATGTAAGAGAGGAATGTTTGTTTGACACTTTACCATGTCCAAAAGTTACTCTACCAACTCAACCGTGACGAGACACTCCGCGAGAGTTTTGAGGCGGATACGGGACGCGTCTTAGCGGATTATGATTTAACACATGAAGAGCTGAAGGCTATACGAAAACCCGATATTGGCCTGCTGTACGTTCTCGGCGTGAATGGGCAATTATTGATGCATTATGCAGCCCTGAAGGGTTTGGCTTGGGATGAATACCTGCAGGCAATGCGCGATGGTGTTGAAGCGCATGGTCCCGTCCGTGCAGGCATCTATGCGATGACGGGGGAATAATCGGTGCCGTTGGTGTTTGCAGGTGTTTGCAGTCACGCGCCGGGAATCACGGGGCGCGCAAATCGTGCTGATCCCTCGCAGCGGGATAACCTATATAAGAATTTTGACCGCATGCGGATAGCCATCGAAGCCACTGAAGCTTCGGCGTTAGTTGTAATCGCTGCTGAGCATTTTGCTAATTTTTTTATGGATAACATGCCAACATTTTGCGTGGGTATGGGCCAACAATATCGAGGACCAATCGAGGAGGAGGACTGGTTAGGTATAAAACGACATGATGTACCTGGTGCTCCCGATCTTTCGCGACAACTGATTACCGATATTATGGGCGAAGTGGATGTATCGTATGCTGAGGAATGGCAATTCGATCATGGAATTATGGTGCCATTACACTTTCTAACTCCTCGCTACGATCTTCCAATCATTCCAATCAACATTAATTGTCAAGGCCCTCCACTGACGCCTTTACATCGTGCGTGGGCGTTTGGCCGCGCACTTCGCCGAGCTTGTGATGCCGTATCCGAGAAAATTGCAGTTATCGGGACGGGTGGCATTTCTCATTGGCCGGCAACACCAGATTCGGGAAAAATTAATGAAAAGTGGGACCGAGAATTTCTCGATCGCTTCATACGAAACGATCGGGAGGCGCTACTTTCATACACGGACGAGGAAACATATCGCGATGGGGGGCAAGGTGGGTTCGAAATTCGAACATTTATCGCGGTTGCGGGCGCAAGCGACGGTGCTTCTGGCGAAGTTTGGTGCTACGAGCCAATTCCTATTTTCGCTGTTGGATGTACAATCGCGGTAATGAATGTCAGGTGATGAGTGCTGCGCGATGAACTTTTTAGTGGTTATTTCTACTAAATTTATGCCTTTACTCTGGCGTCCAAACTGAAAAACTCGCCGAGGAAACCATGCCCCATATGATTGTTGAATATTCAAGCAACGTTGAGGACTTGATCCGAACCGATGGATTATTTGCAAAGTTGTGTGATGTTGGGGTAGACACCGGGATTTTTGACCGCAGCGGTATTAGAGTTAGGGGAGAGCCGCGGGACCGCTTTGAAATAGCGGACGGCCATCCTGATAATGCGTTTGTCCACACAGTGCTCCGTGTTGGCCACGGCCGGGATGAGGCTACCCTCAAGCGCGCGGGTGACAGGATTTATGCTCTTATTTGTGATCATCTCGCGGCGCTTGCTGAGACGCGCGCATTGAATATCTCAATGGAAATTCAGGAAATACATCCAATTTTAACCTGGAAAAAGAATAATACTGCTGATTGGATGCGACGCCGTTCGGTTGCTCGGGAACGGGCGACTGCGGAAGGGAAGGAGTAATTATGTTTTTATTTCCCGATTCAAAAAACCGACCGTTTCACCTTGGGACATACCCCTTAGAAGTTTTGGAACGCGATGTGGCGCAAATTTTGGTCGAGGCGGAAAGGCCGCGGGCGGTGCCAGAGACCGAGTCTATTGGCGAAAGCGAGTTGGCAAAAGCTGCGCTTAAGTACCGAAACTTGTTTAGAAAATTTGTGGAAGACGATTCAGCTGCAAAGGAGGCGCCCGTTCCGACGGATATGACCCGCCGTGCAATAGATATCAAAGGGTGCGCGTACTTTATGGATGCGAGTCAGGTGGGTATTTGTAAAATTCCTGACAAAGCTTGGTTTAAAGAAAGGGATAAACCTGAGGGCCATTCTCACGCGATTGTGCTTTTAATCGAGCACCCCCGATTGCCAGATAAGGATAACCCTGCGCGCCAATGGGTAGATGGTGCGGTTGAGTTGTCAAGTGAGATGCGGGCACTGGAGATAGCTGCGTGCGTGTCTGGGCATATCAGACAAATGGGCTTTGACGCGCGAATTCATATTAAGGGAGATGAACTTGTTGATCGAGAGCGTCTGGCTGTCATTGCAGGGCTCGGCGTGAGGGAGGCTTCGGGCCTTATTAACCCATTCATTACATCCGGTTTTACGCTCGCTGTTATTTCCACAAATTATGAATTGGCATCCGATGTTCCTCTAGCAGGAACGGCAGTGAATGGACGGAACAGGGCATATCAAAAAGGTATTAATGGTGCGACTTCTGGTCGAGAGCGCGCGCGCCGCGCTAAACGGGCATCCCACGAAAGTCGGTATCCCATGGAGCAGGTTAAACGGATAGAGCGGCCGACCACCCTCATTATAGATGACGAGGTGCCGCGGGTTCCGAAACGAGCGGCCTTCTTTGAGCGGTCACTACAAGGCGATCTTGGTCAAAAATCCCAGCGCGAAAGGGCCCGTTTTTCGTTCAAGCATCCCTTGAGTATGAGTTTGCTCAAAGTTATACGGTCGATGGTACGCCATCAGGATGGCGAGATAGTAAGGGGTACAGATAAAACGATCTATAAAGACCCTGCCGCGAACTCAAGAGCTATTAAGGCGCTATCATACTTTCTTGGTTCTGACCTCACAGGTATTTGTGAAATACCCCGCTACGCTTGGAACTCCCACAAAGAAGACGGCACTCCAATCGAAATGTATCATAAATACGCCATCGTTATGTTGATTGATCAAGGTTATGAGACGATGGAAGGAGCCAGTGGAGATGATTGGATTTCGGGTGTTCAATCAATGCGGGGGTATTTGCGCGGCGCGGAGATTGCCGGTGTCATGGGGGAAATGCTTCGCGGATTTGGGTTTCCGGCACGATCTCAAACGAACGCGGACAGTGATGTGCAGCATATACCTCTCGTGTTGTGGGCTGGCCTTGGCGAGTTAAGCCGGATAGGTGAACTTGTGCTAAACCCCTTTGTTGGTCCTCGTTTTAAGTCAGTTGTCCTTACTACTGATATGCCACTCGAAATCGATAAACCAATAGATTTTGGTCTGCAGACTTTTTGTAGCAAATGTCATAAGTGTGATCGCGAATGTCCCTGTGACGCAATACCACACGGCGATAAGGTAATGTTTAACGGCTATGAGATTTGGAAACCCGATGTGGAACGATGCACTCGGTATAGGCTGACCAACATGAAAGGCTCAGCGTGCGGTCGATGCATGAAAACTTG
>CAYPNT010000029.1:0-31623 GCA_964412235.1 uncultured Rhodospirillaceae bacterium | reverse complement strand
TTAAAACAGGTTGCGCTGACGATACGAGTAGTTCAGTAGAAGCAGAACTTCGAAAGACTTATTATATTATAAATGCCATCTACGTTGACTTGAGGCCCGATGCTGAATATGTCTGCCGCAATTCCCGCTTTTGAAGCTAGCCGGTTATTCGGCTCGCGGTGTAGCGGTTTGTCAAGGCCGAGGTATTAGCATGTTGCAGTCGATCGCGCAGCGATTATTCGGTAGCGCCAACGACCGAGAGGTAAAACGCCTGCAGGGCATCGTCAACGAGATTAACTCGGTGGAAGCTGACCTGGAGAAGCTTACTGACGAACAGCTAAAGGCCCGAACCGACGATTTCCGTCAACAATACGCGGATGGAAAAACGTTGGACGAACTTATTGTCGATACTTTCGCAACCGTACGAGAAGCAGCGAAACGCACCCTCGGACAGCGTCATTATGACGTTCAATTGTTGGGTGGGATGGTCTTACATCAAGGAAAAATCTCCGAAATGCGGACCGGCGAGGGCAAAACACTAGTTGCCACTCTTCCGGTTTACCTAAACGCTATTACGGGGAATGGTGTTCATGTGGTCACGGTAAACGATTATTTAGCCACACGCGATGCCAACTGGATGGGAGAAATATATACTTTTCTTGGTCTATCCGTAGGTTGTATCACTCATGGCCTGGATGATGACGAACGACAGAACGCCTATGCCTGTGACGTAACATACGGCACTAACAATGAGTTCGGATTCGATTATTTGCGCGACAATATGAAGTTTCGCATCGAAGAAATGGTCCAAAGAGAATTCAATTTCGCAATTGTCGATGAGGTAGACAATATATTCATCGACGAGGCACGAACCCCACTTATCATTTCGGGTCCAGCAGAAGATGCTGCGGACTTATATGCCTCTATGGATGAAATCATTCCAAAACTCACAGCAGAGGATTACGAAAAAGATGAAAAGCAAAAAACCGTCACACTTACTGAAATTGGAACAGAAAAAGTAGAGCAGTTGCTGGATCAGATGGATATGCTTAGCGGCGCCTCGCTTTATGACATTACAAACGTATCTCTCGTCCACCATGTTCAGCAAGCACTACGAGCACATACGCTGTTTCAGCGGGATACCGATTATATTGTAAAAGATGATGCCATTGTAATTATTGACGAATTTACTGGCCGGATGATGGAGGGTCGCCGCTTTTCTGAAGGTCTACACCAAGCATTGGAAGCCAAAGAAAGTGTAACGGTCCAGAACGAAAATCAAACACTTGCTTCAATCACGTTTCAAAACTACTTCCGGCTTTACCCCAAACTAGCGGGAATGACGGGTACTGCCATGACGGAAGCAGGGGAATTTGCAGAAATTTACGGATTAGAGGTTGTGGAAATACCCACCAACATGCCCCAAATACGTGTAGATGAAGACGATGAGGTTTATCGTACTGCGGAAGAAAAATACCAAGCAATCTTATCTGAAATTCGTGAATGCCAAGAAAAAAAACAGCCAATTCTGGTTGGGACTGTTTCAATCGAAAAATCAGAATACTTGTCGACGCTACTAACAGAAAACAAAATAGAACATCATGTTCTGAATGCCAGGTTTCATGAACAGGAGGCATTCATCATTGCACAGGCCGGACAACCGGGTGCGGTAACGATTGCCACGAATATGGCGGGACGTGGAACCGATATACAGCTGGGTGGAAATGTGGAAATGAGAATTTCACAAGAGCTATCAAATCTGCCCGCCTCAAAGCGAAATAAAAATAACTCAGCACTGGAAGAAAAAGTTCGATCGGACGTAGCTTCTGCAAGGAAAATAGTTATAGAGGCGGGTGGTCTTTATGTAATTGGTACGGAACGACACGAAGCACGCCGGATCGATAACCAGTTACGAGGAAGATCAGGTCGTCAAGGGGACCCGGGGCGTTCAAAATTTTATCTATCTCTAGAAGATGATTTAATGCGTATTTTTGGGTCGGAACGAATAGATGGAATGCTTAGAAAGCTGGGATTAGAGCAGGGAGAAGCAATAATACACCCTTGGATCAATAAAGCGCTCGAAAAGGCCCAGAAAAAAGTGGAGGAACGCAATTACGAAATAAGAAAAAATCTCCTGAAATTCGATGATGTGATGAACGACCAGCGTAAAGTTATCTACGAGCAGCGTAAAGAATTGATGGTCACAGAAGATATTTCAGAGACTGTCGTTGAAATGCGTGAACAAGTAATCGAGGATGCTGTTGCTCGGTGTATCCCGGAGAAAGCCTACGCTGAACAATGGGATGTTAATGCTCTACATGAAGAGATACATAGGTTATTGGGCCTGGATCTTCCAATAGCACAATGGGCCGCGGAGGAGGGAATTGCGGATGAGGAAATTTCCGCTAGGTTAAAAAAAGAGGGGTCCCAAAAGATGGCAGCAAAAACTGCCAATTATGGGGCCGAGTTAATGCGGCTAGCTGAAAAGAGTCTCGTACTCCAGTTACTCGACCAAGCTTGGAAAGAGCATTTACTCGCACTCGACCATTTGCGTCAAGGAATTGGGCTACGCGCATATGGGCAAAAAGACCCCTTGAATGAATACAAACGGGAAGCATTCGATATGTTCGACGAAATGCTAAACAATTTGCGGGATACGGTCACGTCTGTAATGTGTCACCTTGAACTATCTGTTGATGCTGAAGAACTAGCGGAACTAGAACAAACCGGCACACAAATGCAGGAATCTCGGATGGATCCTGCTTTTGAAAATGCTGGGCTTTCTTCGACAGAATTGGAAGAAATGCACCCAGCCGCAAGCATGCAGGTACAAAATTCAGGAACAATGGTTTTAGCGGCCGATTTGGACCCAGCGGACGCACCGGCGGGATGGGAATTAAACCATACGCTCGGTCGTTGGATTGATCCAACCGACCTTGAAACCTGGGGAAAAGTGCCACGAAATGCTGCTTGCCCTTGCAACAGCGGAAAGAAATACAAACACTGCCATGGCGGAGTTAACTAAAATATTAGTACAATTGCTACGGACTTGGTTCACAGACCATTGGTACTACCCATCTTCAAGTATTTTTCGCGACGCTGCTTTCGCAATTGGTCACCGTTGATGGACTGAAGTTCTTTTACGTTCCTAGTTATAGCCTTGCCTGCAGCCTTAATTGTAGCGCCCTGATTCCGGTGCGCCGCACCTAATGGTTCAGGTACAATTTCATCAATGACGCCGAGTTTCAGGAGGTCTTGCGCTGTTAATTTTAATGCGTTGGCTGCATCAGTGGCGTGCCCACCATCACGCCACAAAATTGAAGCACATCCCTCTGGGGAAATGACTGAGTAAATTGAATGTTCTAACATTAAAACCCTATTCGCTGCAGCTATCGCTATCGCGCCACCAGACCCCCCTTCTCCAATTACCAAACTTACAAATGGCACACAAAGATTGATCGACAAATCTATTGTAGTCGCTATTGCTTGCGCTTGACCACGCTCCTCCGCACCAACCCCAGGATACGCACCAGCCGTATCAATAAAAGTTATTACTGGCAAACCAAATCTATTTGCCAGTGTCATCAGCCTTTGAGCCTTTCGATACCCTTCGGGTTTAGCCATTCCAAAATTATGTTTTACGCGTGATTCCGTATCTGAGCCTTTTTCATGTCCAATAACCACGATAGAATGGCCGTCTAACCTCCCCATACCACCAATGATTGAATGGTCTTCGGCATAGGTACGATCACCAGAGAGTAGCGTAAAATCCGTAATTAAATTGTCTATATAATCGCGGCAATGGGGGCGAGCAGGATGACGAGCTACCTGCACTTTTTGCCACGGTGTCAACCTATCGTAGGTTTGATTTAGTTGTTTCTCAACACGAGATTGAAGACGCTCTATTTCTTCGGAAATACTAAATTCACCATCACTGCTGTGATGGCGAAGCTCCTCAATTTTTCCTTCAAGCTCCGCGATGGGTCTTTCAAAATCTAGAAAAGCGTGGATTGGCGCGTCTGTCATTATCTTACTTCCAACCTTGCGAGTGGGTGCATATCTTGTACCAAAGATTTGCGGCGCTCATTGAGAACATGCGTATAAATCTGGGTTGTCGCGATATCCGCGTGCCCAAGCATTTTTTGAACACTGCGTAAATCGGCACCGTTGGCTAATAAATGTGTCGCGAACGCGTGCCTCAAAACATGCGGGGAAACCGATCGCAGCTCTAACCCGGCCGCTACCGCAACGTCCCCTAACTGTTTGAAAAAACTATTCCTCGTAAGGTGCCCAACACGACTATGGGAAGGGAATAACCAGGAACTTTTTTTTCCGGTTTTGTCCAGCATTTCGACCCTTTTAAGCTTCCACTTCACAATTGCCTCTCTTGCGCGATCACCAATTGGAACAATTCGTTCTTTGTTACCTTTTCCTCGCACCCTAATTAACTTTTGGTCCCGTGAAAGAGACTCTAAACGGAGGGAGACAAGTTCTGAAACACGCAGCCCAGTTGCATAAAGAAGTTCAAGAAGCGCAACGAACCGCAAACCCCTCCAATTATCAATTTCTTTGGCGGCCTTTAGTAGGAGATCAACCTCATTAACCGTAAGTACTTTAGGTAATGATCGTTCAAGACGAGGCGAATCTACTGGTAAGGAAGGGTCGTCTTCGCGAAGGCCCTCCGACATAAGAAACCGGTGAAACTGGCGCACTACCGATAACTTACGTGCCTGAGTGCGCGCTGCTATATCCCTAGTGGCGAGGTATTCCATGAACCGGTGGACATCTTTGGCCCTGGCAGAGACACTGTCCATGTCTCGTGTCGACAGATAATCCAAATACTGTGTCACGTCTCGTCGATAAGCTTCACAAGTATTATCCGATGCGGCGCGCTCCGCGACCATCATTTCTAGAAATTTTTTGACATGAATAGATTTGGGCACAGAACTTTAGAGTCCATGAGCTATGGCTGTTTCTATTGCCATCGCATGTGCATCTCTTTCCAACCCCAATCGTTTAAGAGCATGGATCACCGCAGTAACGTCTTCTAGCGCCATCTCTTTTGCACCAGTTTTTCCCCCACCAATAGTGGCAAGAAGTATTGCTTCTCCCACCCTTTTAGAATCGGCTGCATGTTTTAAACTTCTTCGCCAAGCGATATTGAGCTCACGCTCTGCAAATTGCGGCGGAACATCCAATACTTGAAGCCATAATTTAGGCGCCACATTTATATTCAGTGCCTCGAGCAGAGAAAAAAATATCAAAGCCTTGACCAAACCTTTCTCAGAATTTTTCTCTATTTCTGAGTCAAGCCACTGCTGCAACCGCTTTGTTGGAATCGAAACCTTCTCCGCAACATTCGCAAGAACTGCAAGGTGCCAAAGAGCATTCTCAGCATCCTTAGCAATACTGTTGTACTCACGCTCGTCAAACACAAATTTGTACCAGGCAAAACCCTCCTCTAAATAACCTCCTCCAAGTAAAGCCCGAACCGCGTCTATCGCAAACCAATTTAACTGGCTTTCAGGGTTTACGCTGAGCACTATAGGTAAACTCGCCTTTATTATTTGGGTGTACGCTCTCCGTTCTAGACCAATCTGCCATGCCTTTTTCAAATATTCCGCCTTGACTAAAGACACATTCTGTGTCGCGGCAGCCCGAAGAATCAACGCTCTGGTCCGTGGCTCCCAACTATCTTCTGCCGCGGCTAATGGACGTTTAAGCTCCTCCGCCGAAAAAGGTATTCTGCTGTAGATATGAATTAGCTTTTCACTTGAAAGCACCCCAAAAGATAGGGCTTTTTCCGCCGCGATAAGCCGTGTATGAAGACCTGTATTGGGAGCCGATACTATTGCCCGAAGAGCAGCAGCATTAGCATCTTTGATAAAGTCTTCTGGTATGAAAAGCTTTGCTGCTCGCATCATCGCAATGTGCAGTGCTGCAGGTGATTCCAATGTCGGGATGCCCATACCCTCCGCCCCGGCCAACGAATCAAGCGCAACGAAAAATATAGGTTCAATATCTTCTGCCCTTTCTCGGAGAAGATCAGCAATTAAAGCTGCACGCGCATGTTCTCCTGAAAGAGCAAAGCAATACGCTGTGGCTTGTGACCAATAAATCCCAGTATACTTTTGTGCGACGTCACGCACCTCTCTGCACCCTGAGGCATTATCATTGTTGTAAAACATTGCTTCAATACGGGTTTTGGACAGATTTTCATCTTTGTGACCTATGGTCGCTGTTTGAAGCAATGCCAAAGCATCTTGGGTCTCACCCATTGCCAATAAACGACTAACGCGGAGACCCACAAAACTCACATTTTCAGGTTTCGAAACCGGAACTACTGCCGAAGTAATAAGTAGGCGTCTAGCAAGATCCCGTAAAACCTTAGATTGAGATGCTGGAGGAATGCGGCGCATAAGTGCTTCGACAAGTATCCAATCTGTTCCTTGCCATAAATTGAGAGGCAACCCGCCCTGTTCCCGAGACACTAATCCAACCGTGTCAGGATCAACTGACTTCAACTTATTTACAACTATTTCACCTTTCCCGGGAGCTCTTGGCGTCACTATTTTCCATCCCGTCTTTTTACCTGTTTTCTTTGCGTCAGGTGCAGAAGTTGAAAGGTTTTCTGTAGGCGTGGTACTTTTGATCTTTATCTGAGAATTCTTAACGGCATGAGGGACGCCGTGCAGGTTAATTTGGGCACTAACCTCAATCGACGCGAACGGTAAAATTACTGCAAATGCACGGCTAAAAATGTTCACCCAGGCGCGAGAAACAATCATTCGGTAATTTTTCTTTCTAGTTTTGCCGCGGGAATGAGGATATTTCTCTCTACTGTTGTTTCAGGAACCGGAATTTTCCAAGTTGCTATAAAGATTCCACTCCCAGCTATAATAATCAGTGCACCAATAATAATTATCGAGGTTATCTTGTTCATAGGGAAAACCATGCTCGTTTTATCGTTGGTCGATAGAAAAAAGTCCTTTGAACAAAATTTTTAAATTGGCGACACAGATGAATTTTCATCATATATTCGATACATAGAAAAGATTTATGGCGATTTAGAGGCAGTCTATCGTCTGTATAGAAGGCTTTCAACGCTAAGGGCTAAAATTGCACACAAGCACATTCTTTATTTAGCGGACCTTTTTGGATTAAATGACGCCCACAAAAAAAACAATCCGATCCTTTAAAGAGAATGTTAAAGCTCAACCCATTGTTCTCGTTGGTTTAATGGGTGCAGGCAAAACATATATCGGACAAAAACTCGCCCAAAGTTTAGATTTGGATTTTGTTGATGCGGACGTCGAAATAGAAACAGCTGCAAACTGCAAAATAGAAGAAATTTTTTCTCGTTACGGAGAAGAGTTCTTTAGGGATGGTGAACAACGAATAATAGCGCGTTTATTGAACAAATCAGCATTAGTAATTGCGACAGGTGGAGGTGCATTTTTAAACAAGGAGACGCGAAAAAATATCGCTCAACATGCTATTTCTATATGGCTCAAAGCTGATCTTGATACCACATTAAGACGTGTATCACGACGCAATGATCGACCTCTTCTAAAAACGGCTAATAAAAGACAAACACTAGCAAGATTGATGAAAGAGCGCTATCCGACATACGAAAAGGCTGATCTTGTGCTTAGTACCAGTAATGTTGAGGCCAGTGAGATAGTAGAAAGTGCGATTAGAGCTCTTGAGAGCCATTTAAAAGGATAAAACAAAATAAAAAATCTCGGTGTCAAGCGTGTCAGATAAACTTACAGTTAAACTTGGTGAGCGCTCCTACGATATTATGATAGGTAAAGGCTTACTAAAGTCTGCGGGTATGATAATTCGCAATTCCATCGGAACTGGAAACTGTTGGATTATCACTGACGAAAATGTTGCGCCACTTTATTTATCACCAATTCAGAAATCGTTAGCCGAAGCAGCCATACAATCTCACACCATCGTCTTACCCGCGAGCGAAAGCACAAAAACATTTAAAACTATTGAGATGGTAACAAACAGGGTTCTGGATGAAATACCCGAACGCGGGTCTACACTAATAGCCCTCGGCGGGGGGGTGGTAGGCGACATAACAGGCTTCGCCGCCAGTATCATCCTCAGAGGAATTAATTTTATACAGGTACCTACTACCTTGCTAGCACAAGTTGACAGTGCAGTTGGCGGAAAAACCGGAATAAATACAGAACATGGTAAAAACCTTTTAGGTGCATTTTACCAACCGAATCTCGTGATTACGGACACTGACGTTCTCAATTCGTTACCCCAGCGAGAAATGTTTGCGGGTTACGCCGAGGTAGTTAAATACGGCCTAATAAGAGATGCTAAATTTTTTAAATGGCTTGAACAAAGCGGCAATGCCATAGTTAACCGTGAGTTTGAGGCTCTGAGTTATGCTATTTATCAAAGCTGTGCAATCAAGGCGGCAATTGTTGCCGAAGACGAGTATGAGCGCAGAACTCGCGCGTTATTAAACTTTGGTCATACATTTGGTCATGCGTTGGAAGCAGAAACTGAATTTGGTTCAGAATTAAACCACGGCGAAGCAGTTTCCATAGGTATGACCCTTGCATGCAAATTATCCCACAATATGGGATTTTTTAGCTCGGGGGGTCTCACCCGCACCCAAAATCATTTCAATAAAATTGGACTTATGACCAAATTCCGAGAAATTCAAAATCGACAGTGGGACGCCCATAAATTATTGGCACATATGTCTCACGATAAAAAGAATAAGAATGGGCGAAATACCTTTATATTAATCCGGGACATTGGAGAGACGTTTGTTTCTGACAATGTAGATCTAGCAGCGGTGGAACGTCTACTAAAGGAACCAAATAGCTAATTTAACCAATCTAGACGGATTCGAAGGTCTTTATGGAGATAGGTACTCTTGCAACAATAGTTGGAATAGCGGTTTTACTTGTTTTATCAGGTTTTTTTTCCAGTTCAGAAACAGCGCTTACGGCAGCGTCAAGACCGCGCTTTTTTCAATTAGCATCAAAAGGTAACCGGCGTGCGGTTATAGTTAATCGATTACGTAGCGATCAAGATAGAATGATAGGTACAATCCTTCTGGGAAATAACCTCGTCAATATCCTTGGGTCCGCGCTAGCAACGAGCGTTTTAATAAGTTGGTTTGGGGAACCCGGGGTCGTCTATGCAACTATTGCTATGACCTTTTTAATTCTTATTTTTGGAGAAATTCTTCCCAAAACATATGCTTTTGGAAATGCTGATCGATT
Organism: uncultured Rhodospirillaceae bacterium; assembly: GCA_964412235.1. Taxonomy (GTDB): domain Bacteria; phylum Pseudomonadota; class Alphaproteobacteria; order MPNO01; family UBA830; genus JAYZQT01. The sequence continues at coordinate 22,381 of CAYPNT010000029.1, read as the reverse complement.
AGCTCTTGCAATAGCCCCCACTTTTCTGGTGCTAGTCCGGCTGTTAGGTCCCATCATGGCATCACTACAGTTTGTCACACGCGGCCTACAGAAAATGTTAGGCATGAAATCAGATTACACCGGTGATTGGGGCGCCACCGTCGAAGAACTCCGTGGCGCCATAGAACTGCATCGGGCGGGCGGGGGGATGGAACAACATGAACGAGCGATGCTTCATAGCATATTGGATCTCGCAGACGTTGACGTAGAGATGGTGATGCAACATCGGCAAGATATTTTTATGATAGACGAATCGCAGACAACGAGCGAAATTGTAGAGGCTGCATTAGAAAGTCCCTATACACGAATACCTCTATGGCGCGAATCCCCAGACAATATCATCGGTGTTATGCATGCCAAGGCGTTATTACGCGAGGTTCACGCGCATCGAGGGGATCTTGATGCCCTAGAAATTGACCGTATTGCCACGCCACCCTGGTTTATCCCTGAATCAACGACGCTCTTAAGCCAATTACAAGCATTCCGAGAACGACGAGAACATTTTGCCCTGGTAGTAGATGAATACGGCGCCCTAATGGGTGTAATTACGTTGGAAGACATCCTGGAAGAGATCGTAGGAGATATTTCCGACGAACACGATGTCGTACCGATAGGTGTGAGACCGCAACGTGACGGCTCTTTCGTGATTTCTGGAGGTGTAACTGTCCGCGATCTAAATCGCCGTTTTGACTGGGATCTCCCAGATCAAGAGGTCGCAACAATTGCAGGCCTTGTCATTCATGAAGCAAAGCTTATTCCGCAGGTTGGGCAGATTTTTAATTTTCATGGATTTCGTTTTGAGGTAATCAGACGCCAGGGAAACCGAATTACATCTATCCGCTTAAAAGAGATGGAAGAATTTCCTAAAAAACACGAAGTTGAATAAAGTCAAACGGAACACTAAATGCCATTATCAGAGACAAATATTACGCGCGAAAGCATTCACACTCGTACCATAGAATGTCAGAGCTTTAGGCGCGCTGACGGGTTATGGGACATTGAGGGCCACCTAACCGACCTTAAGGCCTATTCTTTCTTCAATGAATATCGGGGCACTATAAAACCCGGTGAACCACTGCATGACATGTGGATAAGACTAACAGTAGATCACAAGTTTATTGTCCGCCAATTGGAAGTAGTAGCAGATGCCGGGCCCTATGAATTGTGTCCAAGAATCTTACCATCATTTCAGAAGGTAAAAGGGTTGAAAATTGGCCCGGGGTGGAATTACCAGATAAAAAAGAATTTAGGCGGTTCAAAGGGATGCGCGCATTTAGTAGATATGCTTCGACCTATCGCCACCGTGGCATTTCATACTATTCGATGGTCAAACTCCTCGCCCGCTAATACAGATCACAAGCCTGAAGAAGTTTCCCGCCCACCTATAAACACGTGTCACGTATGGGCTTCGGACGGTGAAAAGATACGAGAGGAGTACCCTACATTTTATGAGCCCAGTAAACCGTAGAACTTCCAGTATGGTGTGAACGTCGAGTGATGCTAAGCGAAAGCTTAGCGGTCACAAAGTTTCCATTGAAATATGGGCGGGGTTTTTCATGGGGAGCGTGTCGATAATGCCAATGCATGTACCGGGCCTGCTAGTTCATGCTGCAGAACGTCATAAACCATTCGCTGTTGGTCTACCCGAGTTTTTTTTTGGAATACGGATGACGTTATCTCAACACGGAAATGGGTTTCCCCTTCAGGCCGCGCCCCCATATGGCCAGCGTGTAGATGAGACTCATCAACAACCAATAGAAACTCGGGTTCAAATGCTACTCTAAGTTTTGTTTCAATATTGCTAGCTAAGCTCATATATTGGTCACAGTTCCTATATCTCTTTACATAGACTTCAAAAGCCAACGCGCCAGGCGGCAGGTCTTTGCTTGCACGTCAAATTTACTACACTCATACTATAACCATGACGGATCCGCCATTCGATATACATAACACGACAACAAACCAACCCAACACGGACTCAACGTCGGAAGAATGCGCTCATCCCAATTGCAGCAAGCTGGGTAAATATCCTGCACCACGATCACGGGATGAGGTCCAGGTTTATCAGTTTTTATGTTTGGAGCATATCCGGGAATACAATGCCAATTGGAACTACCATGCAGGTATGGATGAACCGGCAATAGAAGCGGAAATTCGATGTGACACAGTATGGAGGCGCCCAACCTGGCCCTTAGGCAAGCAAGGCCCAGCACTAAACGTAAACGTAAAGGACCCCTTGAAGATACTTGGGGATACAAATTACGCCGAAGTCACAAAACAACCTGTGGGCACTCAAACACAGAAGTTCACACCCGCTGAGAGGGATGCAGTAAATGTTTTAGGCCTTGTTGCACCCATCACCATTACCGATGTAAAACAACGGTACAAAATTCTTGTTAAAATGCTGCATCCCGATGCTAACGGGGGCGACAAAAAGGCAGAAGACCGTTTAAAATCGGTGAATAGTGCCTATAAGACGTTACGGGACTGCGAGCGCCTAATGTAGCGCAGCTCGTTTTTTTTGGCCTACGCTTGGAGAAATAGAATAGATGGTCGCTAAGAAAAAAGACGTAGTAACACAGATAAGTAATATCGAGACACCAGACAAAGTCGTATCTGCACGTAAAGTTTTTGATTTAGATATAGATATGGAAATTCCGTCGTTTTCTAAAAAGACTGAGCATGTGCCGGATATTGACGAAGCCTATTGCTTTGACCACGACACAACGCTCGCTATCAGCGTCGCATTCGCGCATAACCGTCGTCTTCTAATCCAGGGCTATCATGGAACAGGAAAATCTACGCACATTGAACAAGTTGCCGCCCGTCTTAATTGGCCTTGCATTCGCGTCAATCTAGATAGTCACATCAGTCGAATTGACCTCATCGGTAAGGACGCCATCGTCTTAAAAGAAGGAAAACAAGTTACAGAATTCCGGGATGGGATTTTACCCTGGGCATTGCAAAGTCCCATTGCACTAGTATTCGACGAATATGATGCGGGTCGCCCAGATGTAATGTTCGTAATTCAGCGGGTTCTGGAAGTTGATGGTAAAATGACGTTATTGGATCAAAATCGCGTTCTTAGACCCCACCCAGCTTTCCGACTCCTAGCCACAGCCAATACCGTAGGTCTGGGCGACACAACCGGGCTGTATCACGGTACGCAACAAATTAACCAAGGGCAGCTTGATCGATGGAATTTAGTTACAACCCTGAACTATTTGCCACACGATGAGGAACTGGCGATTGTGCTCTCAAAGTGTCCCAAATACAACAAAGATGCGGAAGGACAGCAGATCATTAGTTCAATGGTTCGCGTTGCTGATTTGTCTCGAGCGGGCTTTATGGCAGGGGATATATCAACTGTGATGTCACCCCGAACGGTTATAACCTGGGCGGAAAACCACGAAATACTGGGAGATATCGGCACCGCTTTTCGTATGACCTTTCTCAATAAATGTGACGAGTTGGAAAGAACGACTGTTGCTGAATACTACCAACGCTGTTTTGGCGAAGAGTTGCCCGAACTCAAGGCAACACAGACAGCTGCTTGAGAAATGAGCGAAAATCAACCAGCTGAAGAATTTCGGCGGGTCACAGCGGCCGCCATGCGAGCTATCGCGGAGCGAGAAGATATAACGCTCGTCTATGGTTCTGAGGCTCGGCTCGTAGATAACCAAGCGCGTCTTCCGATACCCTCCCGCGATTTTACCGAAAAGGAGGTCGCAGCGCTGAGGGGGGAGGCGGACGCCATGGCACTAAGAATGCGTTTCCACGATGAAACCTTACACGCATCACGTTCGCCGCATGGAGAAAACGCTGTTGCCGTTTTCGAAACTCTCGAACGTGTGCGGTGTGAGGCACTTGGTAGCCGCATGATGAAAGGCGTTGCTAACAACTTACGCGCATCGTTAGAAGAAAAGTGCGACGCCTTTGGCTACACGAGGGTTAATGTGCGCGAAGATGCTCCTTTATCAGAGGCGATAGGACTGATGGTGCGGGAAAAGTTAACCGGCGAAAAACTACCTGAAGGTGGTAAACAGCTAGTTAGCCTTTGGCGTGATTGGATAGATGATAAGATAGACACAGACTTCGATACATTATCAAATTCGATTGAAGACCAAGCAGCATATGCAGAAGCACTCACCGAACTTCTTGTAGAATTGGAACTAATCGACGAAGACGCGGAAGCTGCAGATCAACAAGAAGGAGAACAAGGGGAAGAATCCGACGACCAGGATGCAGAGGATGCAGATGCGGAAGACGCGGACATGGAAGGTGTGTCAGCAGAAATGTCGGGCGAGGAGTCCTCTGAGATGGACGACATGGAAGTCGAAGAGGGGGACGATTCCCTCTCGGAACAAGGCCAGGAAGAAATGATGCCTGGAACCGGGGATGAGGATGGGGAGCAATCACAGCAGCAACAGCGTAAAGAAGGCCAGGGGCCGGGACAACGGGGACCCTTATATCGCCCATATACCGCCGAATTTGATGAAATAGTCCAAGCGGATGATCTTTGCGATCCGGACGAGCTTAATCGATTACGCAATCATCTGGACCAACAGCTCGCCAGCCTGCAAGGTATAATTGGTAGGCTGGCGAATAGACTACAACGCAAACTCCTTGCACAGCAATCAAGATCCTGGGAATTTGATCTTGAAGAGGGGCTTCTCGATGCGGGCCGTTTATCTAGAGTAGTAACCAACCCCCTACACCCTCTATCCTACAAAGTCGAAAAAGAAACCGAATTTCGAGACACTATTGTCACTTTACTGATTGACAATTCGGGTTCTATGCGCGGCCGTCCTATAACGGTCGCCGCGATGAGCGCAGATATATTAGCGCGGACGCTCGAACGTTGTGGTGTGAAAGTAGAGATCCTTGGTTTTACAACGAGAGCCTGGAAAGGCGGCCAGGCCAGGGAAAAATGGTTGGCCGAGGGAAAACCAACTGGCCCGGGGCGTCTGAATGATCTACGCCATATCTTGTATAAGTCTGCTGACGCCCCCTGGCGAAGAGCTCGAAAATCCCTAGGCTTGATGCTCCGGGAGGGCCTTTTAAAAGAAAATATAGATGGCGAGGCGTTACTCTGGGCTCATAGTAGAATGGTTCATCGCCAAGAACAGCGTAAAATTTTGATGGTTATATCGGATGGGGCGCCGGTGGACGACTCAACCCTTTCTGTTAACCCGGGCAATTATCTGGAACGGCACCTACGGGAAGTCATCACGATGCTGGAAAGCCAAAGCGAGGTAGAATTGACAGCTATCGGCATTGGACATGATGTAACACGCTACTATAACCGAGCGGTGACCATTATGGATGCTGAACAACTTGGCGGTATAATGATGGACCGCCTCGCAGAATTGTTTGATGACGGATCTTATAGTCCTCGCTCACATGCCCGTCGCGCGGATTACGCAGCTTAATAGGAACTGTATAAAAAAAACTGGCCAGATAGTAATCTGGCCAGTTTGATGATTAGTATTTATGGACTAACCATTATAAACTTTTCTCATTATTTTCCATAAATTAGTTTGCGAGCGTGAGCCACCACCACTGGATCAGCATTAGACACCGACTCATTTACCACCTTTTGAATTTCTTCACCGGTTGAAGGTATCAACCTTAATTTACGTTTCTTTAACTCAGCCGCGAAAGCGGGATCGGCATTCATCTTATTGTACGCGGTGCGAAGGATTTTGACCGTTCCCATATCAACGCCTGGCGGTAACGCCAAACCACGCCCAAGAAGCCCTGCAACACCGAGAAACTGGACTACTTTTTTATCAAGAGGGTCACTTACCAACTCACTCGCCATCGGTACTGTTTTAGGTAGGTCTGGATCTCTAAAAATTCCAATCTGCGCGATCGCACGAGCAAATGGCTTCTCGCCCTTAAACCAATGGGGTACTTTCGATGCCCAAGCAAGCCAATTAAAGGCGGCCATTTTAGATTCACCTTGTTCCATCGCAAAAATCGATTTTGACGATCCTTTATACCCTGTAACCATCTTAATTTTGTAATTGAACAAGCCCTTGAAAAGCATTGGATTTATGTAGCCAGAAGAATTTTTTCCGCTGGTACTGCCAATGATCGATTTTGTTTTAAGGTCTTCCAACTTAGAAATACCGCTATCGGTGCGAACCACCATTACCACATTGGTTTGGTTACTCGAGCCAACCCAGATAAAGTTACGGGCGTCATAACGCATTTTTTTTGGCCGCATAAGTTGATTTGTGACGCCATTATCGAGCGGAACAATCATATTCAGGCCATTTCTAGGCATCACGTTGTACGCCCAATTCATTGCTTTAGCGCCCCCAGCACCGGGCATGTGTTGTAATATGATATTGGGGTTACCTGGAATATGTTTTCCAAGATGATTTGAAAAAGTGACACCGTATTTGTCGTAGGTGCCACCTGGACCATAAGGTATAACGATCTTGATCGTTTTGCCCTGAAAGTCCATCGCCGCCACAGCGCCGGTCGCTGAGGCGCAAATAAAAGCACCGGCCATCACCCCGGCCAAAAGCGATTTTGTAAAGTTCGTCATTTCCCTGTCCTCCATTGGAGCCTTAAGTTTAGTATATATTACGGTTTTGTTGTTTAACACGAAGGCACAAAATAAAGAAATGCAATCTGTTGATAATTTTAGTCACCTACGAAACTCATTTCAGCGAATTCGAGCAGATTGACTCAGTGAGCATACCCTCCTAACGGTTTGGCGACAAAAAATTCCCCATACGAAGGGTCCGAAGAACGGTTTTTTAATCAGCGCTTCTTTGATTTATTGCGGTACAGAGAGCCACACGATTCAAAAAGTGTTGGGGTACCTTGCAATTGAGTTTAAAATCAAAACACTTAAAAATAAATACGCACAAACCGCTTGGGGAAATTAACGAATGTTCGAAAAAAAAGACTTGCTAGAGGCACGGGAACGCATCACCACTTCTCGCGAAAAAATTTCACATTTAGATAACCACTCGTTAGATCTTATTTTCCGAGAATCAAGGACCCACCACGCTTGGCAGAAAAGGGGGGTCACCGATAGCCAATTAAGGGAGATCTATGATTTAGTAAAATATGGGTCCACGAGTTCGAACACCCAGCCCGGTAGATTAATCTTTATTCGGTCAAATGAAGCAAAAGAAAAACTTAGGCCGTGTCTTATGCCTGCTAACGTCGAACAGACCATGACAGCACCGGTAACGGCTCTGCTTGCTTTCGATCAGGATTTTTATACAGATTTTCCCAAGCTGTATCCGGTTCGTCCGGAATTGGGAAAAAAATTCGAGGAAAATTCGCAACTTGCGGAAAAATTTGCGTTTCAACAAAGCACGCTCCAAGGAGCGTATCTAATCATGGCGGTACGCGCTCTTGGGCTTGATGCAGGCGGGATGGGGGGGTTTGATACCGATGCCGCGGACAAGGCTTTTCTTAACGGTAAGAATTGGAAGTCTAATTTCTTGTGCAATATCGGCTATGGTGACCTTGAGGGCATAACGAGCCCTAGGTTATACCGTTATGATTTCAGCGAAGTATGTGAGATTATATAGGCCGACGCACGTTCTATGGGGCTCTTTTTCAGAATCCTGACAAGCCCTCAACCAGCCGTTATCAGTGCTTTCTTTACTTTACGCTTGAGCACACGGGCCTCTTCAGGAAGTTTTATATCGGCCGTTTCCATAAGATAGCGATCCAGGCCACCTTTTTGTTCAATTGTTCTGATAGCCTTAACAGAAAGGCGGAGGCGTACCGTCTTATCTAATGCATCAGATAGAAGAGATGTGGTCTGTAGGTTAGGTAAAAACCGACGGCGGGTTTTATTGTGTGCATGGCTAACATTGTTGCCAGCAAGCACACCCTTTCCGGTCATGGCACATCGTCTAGACATTTTATATTCCTGATAATATTGCGTATAGTTTTAATGGTATCACAAGATACTCAGAAAGCGCGAACTTGTAGTTGGCTTGACAAGCTTCGTCAAGAATTCTTCCGTAACTTTTCTATTGTTATAAAACAATATCGGAAGCACGCCTGGCCATGATTAGTCGACTTCCCAACGCCATCATTAACATTGCGATTGCGCCAAAGAAAAATGGCCAGTCCATACCTAAAGAGGCAAATACAACACCAGAAAGCGCAGGTCCGATAATTCGTCCAGATCCCGCAAAGGCTTGCCCCAGACCCAATTGTGTTCCTCTAGAACTGGCTTCAGCCGATTGTGAGAGTAGGCTATTGAGTGAAGATGTACACGCGGCGGTGCCCAAGATCATAAGTAGTGCGGCCACATACAAACCCATTTCAAACGTCACTAGTGGCATAACGACACAACCAGCGCCGAGCGAAAAAGCTCCAATAGTAATTAGGGTTCGTTCCCCCAACCATTTGGCTAACGGTCCGATCAAAAGCCACTGCAACAAAACATGACAACCGCCCATCCAGGCATAAAAATAACCGTTCTCTTGGGGTCCCCACCCCCAGGCCCTCTCGGACCATAAAACAATCACAACTTCGATACCTGCAAACACAAAGGGTGGAGCAAACATTAAAAAGAGTAACACCCGAGTTTGAGAATTTTGCAACGTAGCATACCATCCTCGAAAGATTGGTCTTTCTAACGCTTTTGATCTCTGATAACGCCCGACGGTTTCTTTTATCGTCGTTACGGCCACAACAAGTGCAAAGGCAGAAAACACCGCTGCTGTAAAGTAGGGCAGGAAGAATGGAGAACCTCCTACATCCACACCAGCAAGAATACCACCGATCGCTGGGCCTGCCACAAATCCTAAACCAGCGGCCGCACTCAGTCGCGCTATATTCTTTGTTCGATCCTCAGCAGTAGTAATATCTGCAACTAATGCGTTCGCGACACCCATATTGGCGGCCATAGCACCCCCAATAAAACGAACCAAAAAAAGCATCATTAAACTGCTCGTGAAGGCCAATAAAACGTATGCACATAAGGTTCCACTAATTGTAAGGAGCAAAACCGGTTTTCGACCCAACCTGTCGCTCATCCAACCCCAAAATGGGCCGAATAGAGCTTGCCCCATTGTAAAACTTACAGCCACTAGCGTTACTAATTCGGGCGAAGCACCAAATGCCTGCGCGTAAAGCGGTAGCAATGGTAGGACAATACCAAAACCGACAGTGTCAACAAAAACAGTAAAAATTAGCGCATACACGGGTCGGGCTTTGCCATGTTCTTAGTTGTATGTCTACAGGCCTATTGATTTTGTATTCTGCAATTCACCAAGTGAAGCCATCAATGGAAGCTACCGGCATTACTCTCCATTCTGAAGCTAACTTCTCGATAGCGGTCAACCTAGAAGCAGGAGTAAGCTCCGCAGAATGAATTCCTCCACAAACCAGTATTGAATCAATGCCCGCGTTGCGTGCGCCCGCCAAATCTGTTCGAAAGGAATCCCCGACGGCCGCTATGTGCTTCTTGTCCACATTTTCCAACAACCTAAAACAATAGTCATATATTTCGATTTTTGGCTTACCAAGCCAACGCACCAAACCCCCAAGTTGGAGGAAGCGAACCGCCAACGCACCCGCACAAATAATCTTTTGCCCTCCCCGCACCACCTCTAAATCAGGATTTGCGCAAAGCATTGGAATTTGTTTTTCAGCGCCTAATCGCAATATCTCTTCATAATCGGAAATGGTTTCTCCATCGTGCCAAGGGCCGGTATTAACGATGAGGTCACAATCATTCAACGTCTTTGCTTCTTCCCAGTCTAAACCTTGGAAAAGTCCACGGTCGCGTTTCGGACCAGTATGAAAGAAGCGATTACCAATGTTCTCATAAAAAGGGGCTGATCTCTCATACAAATCGTTATATGTGGCCTCACCAGACGACATGATATTGGAACAAAAGTTTTGTGGCATACCCATCTCCACCATAGATCCTGCAACGGTCTTACTGCGCCTCGGAGCATTAGTCAGCATTACAAATGGTTTTGACGCGTCGGTTAATTTGTTAAGGGTCTCAACGACGCCCGGATACAATTTAACTCCGTCGTGAAGAACCCCCCAAACATCCAATATAAAGGCGTCGTAACGAGCAGCGATGGACGCCATACCCGAAAAATGTTCACAACCTAAATAACTATCCATTTTGACGGGTGATACTAACTAAGCAACTGAACAAAGCCTGAACAATTCTCGTAGTGAGGGCGCGAGAAACCGGAAATAGCATGAAGATAGCGAAAATCAATCTTTCTATTTAAAGCTCTAAATGGGTATTTTATACAAGGAATGTTACTGTCACCTTTTTTATAATCTGGCAGCTAAACATTATACTCATGTAACTCAGTGGGAAGAAGGCCGCCGCATTATCCGAGCACGATCCACTGTTATCACAGAAATTTCGATCATCTTTTGATCACGCAAGATTGCAAGGTCGACGGGCACGCCTGCTTCTCCTGAACCCCATATTTCGCGATAAAGCTCACTGAGACTTTTAACGTCTTGACCATTCACGGCTAAAACAACATCCCCGGGCAGCACACCAGCGTTTGTTGCTGGTCCGCGCTGGGATACCGAAGTTATAAGCAAGTGACCCATTGTTTCGACCGTGTAAATACCAAGCCAAGGCCGTGCCGGATGTTCCGTCCGCCCATTTTCTAACAGGGCTTCAAAAATAGGTTTTAAAAGATCGACCGGGACAAACATGTTACCTGGCTGTTTTTCCGCGTTTTCTTCTTCGGCATCTTGAACAAATAGAGACCCGACACCTACTAACTTGCCCTCATTATCAATAAGTGCCGCACCGGACCATGTCGGGTGCGGTGGTTCCGTAAATATTGCACCGGAAATCAAATACTCCCAATAACCTGCAAATTCTCGTACTGATGATATTTCTGCAGCTATTGCCTGCGCTGCACCACCGTGTGCGCCTACGGTTAATATATCTCCCTCTTTTACATTTGCAGAATGCCCAAGTTCGATAGGGGAAACTCCTAAGTTGTCCGTAGTGCGCATGAGCCCGAACCCGGTCTCATAGTCATACGCTATAGTGTGTGCTTGGGCGACACCACCAATTCGGGTTCCAACCGTAATAATATCACACTCACTTATGAGATAACCTATGGTTAGTAACAGACCATCCTCTGAAATCAGAACCGCGTTTCCTTCACGCTCTGTACCGAGGTACGAAGCAGAAAAAGAATCCTCGGGGGCCCGCGCCTGAAGTGGTAATATTGATGATAGTGCCTGATCTAGATCATATTCAAGTGTTGCTGGGTCAGGTCGTGGGGCATCCGCCAAAGCTGGATTAAAAAGAGACGAAATACCCGCAGGCTTATGGCCGTTTGCGCGTTCTATACCGCTCATGTAAATTAATTACTCCTAAAACTACGTTCAACTTAAAGTATTTTTGTGTACTGGGGAAATCGAAGCAGATAAGAAACTTTAATCTCTTCGATCAACAAATCTCGGTGCTTTTATCGAATTTTCAAATTGCTTTGCAAGGGTGCCAACCGCAAGAACTTCTACGCGGGGTGTAATTTCGAAACTACGTTTTATACCAACCGTAAGATCGTCTGCAACTATAGCCTGATTATCGTCACGCCGCACCTCAATGAGGACATTGAGCGTCTCCAACTGATCCTTGTCGGTAACAAGCACAGCTTGGAAATCATTTATTGCCGGTTTAGAAAAGATAAAATCTTCAAATTCAGTATGGTTTACATTCACACCACGTATTTTAAAAAACCCTGTTGTCCGGTTTGTATGTCGAATCATAGGAAACAAATCAGCAAATTCACTGCGACTTTCACCTTGATCAATATATTGGACAATATCACCGGCATTCCATCTCAGAAACGGTGTAGCGTGTCCCGTCCAAAGAGGTGTTTGGCACAAATGACCTTCTTTACCATCGGGGCAAATTTCGCCCGTTTTAGGATCCACCACCTCAATGAAAAACATGTCCGACCAGATATGCATACCGTCATGGGCCTCACCTTCTGCCCCCATCAGCCCCGCTTCACTCATGCCGAACACATTATACACTTCTGCTCCCCACATTCTCGCCAGTTTAGCCCGTTTGGCATCAGAAAGCGGCTCAGCGGAACAGACAATTTTTGTAACACTGGATTCAGATAGGTCGATGTTTCTTTCGGCCGCGAGATTCGCCAGGTGTAGAGCGAAACTCGGCATAGCAATTAGAACCGTTGGCTTAAGAGTCAGAACCAAGTCCAATTGGACAGCCGACGGAACAGAATTTCCTGCCCCAACCCAGGCCATTCCAACGCCAAACAGATGGGCGGATCTGGCCCAAATCTGACCAGCAGGATGTACCCCTATTGGAAAAGATATATGGCATAAATCCCCCGGTCCTATACCCATAGCAGGAAACGACCTACCCCAGGTAATAAGGCCGTAGTCGACATCCTTAAATGTACGTGGGTAAAAAACTGGGGTTCCCGTCGTTCCTCCAGAGCGCCAATATTCCGCGATATCTTTTGGTGTAGCTATACAGAATTGGTCCATGAACTCATCATGAGAAAGTTTTCGAAGCACCTCCTTGTCGACAATTGGGATTGTTTGCCAAACCTCAGGATCATCAAGCCGATCTTCATTTATATGATCCAACTTACCTCGATACCATTTTGCTAGTTTTGCCCGTTTAAATGCGAGTTTTTTGAGAACACTCTGTTGTTCAAAGATAATTTGACGAGATTCCGGTAAAGGCAATAGCATTGAATTTGTTCTCCCTTTCGGCGCATGATCGCGCTAACCATTTGAGATAGCAAATCGGAAACCTATGAGAATAGTAATAATCGGAGGCGGGCCCGGTGGCCTTTACTTTGCCCTCCTCGCAAAAAAGAAATGGCCCAGACATGAAATTACCGTGTTTGAACGAAATGCTCCTGACGACACCTTTGGATTTGGTGTAGTTTTTTCGGACGAAACCCTTGATCAATTTCTAAAAAATGATCCCGAAAGCTATGAATCTATCACCGGTCAATTTGCGTACTGGGACGAAATTGATTTTATTTTACATGGGGAAATTATCCGTTCCACGGGCCATGGGTTCTGTGGTTGTGGGCGTATAGAACTTCTAAAAATTCTTCAAAAAAGGTGCGAAAATGTTGGGGTTCGTATTGAGTATTCGGCCGAAATAACAAATTTTTCCGGAATAGATGCCGATCTTGTTGTGGGAGCAGACGGCATCAACAGCTTCGTTCGTAAGACTTTTAGCGATCAATTTCGACCGGATATACAATGGCGAAAAAACCACTTTGTGTGGTTAGGGTCCAACAAACCCTACAACGCGTTTACCTTCGATTTTACCGAAAACGGGCACGGTATTTGGGTCCTCGGCGCCTACCAGTACAAAGACAACATGAGCACCTGGATAGTAGAGGCCCCGGCTGAAACTTGGGAAAATGCAAAATCTGAAGTAGCAAACCTCGAAAACGATGCTCTTGTCTCGTATATGGAGGGAGTTTGGGCAGACCAATTAGAACATGGTAAATACCAACTAACGGCAAATAAATCACTTTGGCGGCAATTTCCGACTGTTAGATGCGAAAACTGGTATTATGATCGTTATATCTTAATTGGCGATGCGCTCCACACGGCGCATTATTCGATTGGGTCAGGCACTAAACTCGCAATGGAAGATGCTATTGTCCTTGTTGAAGCATTAGAAAATAGCACTTCGGTTAAAGCCGGACAGCAACAGTTTGAGAAACTGCGTCGTGAAGAAGTCGAAAAAACCCAACACGCCGCGGATATTTCTGTCATCTGGACAGAAAACCCACGCCGTTATTGGAAAATGGGACCAATACAAGCAGCATTTTCTATGTTGTCTAGATCAAAACAAGTCACGTACGAAAATCTTCGGCTGAGAGATCCCTTACTCATCGAACGGGTCGATTCTTGGTTTGCTGACGAGGTTCGACGTTCGGGGCTAGTTCTTAAACATGAAAAACCGCCCCCGATTTTTACGCCTCTTAAGCTCCGCAGTACGGTTTTTGTCAATCGCATAGTGGTATCACCGATGGATATGTATTCGTCGATAGATGGTGTGCCGAGTGATTTTCATCTCGTACATCTCGGATCAATGGCGTTGGGTGGTGCGGGCTTAATATTTTCTGAGATGACCTGCGTGTCGAGTCACGGTCGCATCACTCCTGGGTGTGCTGGAATTTATACAGACGCACAGGCTGAGGCATGGCAAAAAATCATCGATTTTATTCACAAAAATTCAGATGCTAAATTTTGCCTGCAATTGGGTCATGCCGGACGCAAAGGTTCTACAAAGGTTGGTTGGGAAGGCATTGATGCTCCCCTCGAGAAAGATAACTGGGAAGTTATAGCCCCATCTCCTTTGTCCCATGCAAAAGGCATGCACATTCCACGTGAGATGACGCGGGCCGACATGGAACAAGTGCGCGACGACTTTGTGTCTGCAACTTGTCGTGCCATGGATATCGGCGCTGACATGATCGAACTGCACATGGCTCACGGATACCTTCTGTCCAGTTTCATTACGCCAGTGGCCAATCACCGCAATGACTACTACGGCGGTAATCTCAAAAACAGACTTCGTTTTCCACTACAGGTTTTTGACGCGGTCCGAAATGTATGGCCCGAACACCAGCCCATATCCGTCCGCCTTTCAGCGACCGATTGGCTAGAAGCGGGGGGCATTACAGCCGATGACACAGTAACGATCGCGTCCATATTCAAAGAACATGGTTGCGATATCATTGATGTGTCAGCCGGACAAACAACACCGGACGCCGTCCCTATTTATGGTCGTATGTTCCAGACACCGTTTTCTGAACAAATTCGCAACGAAGCCCAGATACCAACAATCGCGGTAGGCAACATCACAACAGCGGATCAAGCAAACACGATAATTGCAGCAGGTCGGGCCGACCTGATAGCGCTTGCTCGGCCTCATTTGACAAATCCTCATTTTACGCTTGACGCAGCCGCATGGTACGGACATGGCTCCCAGCGGTGGCCGATACAGTACGGAGCTGCCAAAGAACAAGCCCTTCGGCTAGCAGAACGGGAGAAGCAGGAAACTATTACATTGAGAAAGTCCGCAGCACCTTCAAGCCACCGAACCACTTGATATTATATGGCTTGAAACACCGAGCCAACAGATGCTTATAAGCTTATCTCTGAGAAAAATTATTTGGTTTTAACCTTCACAAGAAACGGCACTCGCGAAAAGCACAAAACTGATGTATCCATATGGCCCGCGTTATTTTCTAATACCGCTACTGTAAGGGAGTTGGCTTTCTCAAATGCAAAAGAATGTCCGTCTACCTGAAAATTTTCCGTCAACTCAAACGCTACCTGTGCTTAATCCTTTCGACTTATCGATAGTTGATTCTATCCCACAATCCAGTCCAACAGATATCGAGACCGCGCTTAATAACGCTCTCAGCGTATATCAAGACCGGTCCCAGTGGCCTCAACTCTTCAAGCGCCTAAATATATTAGAACGCGCGATAACTATAATAGAGGAACGGTTCGACGAGTTGGCAAACACCGCTACCCGAGAAGGCGGAAAACCATACAGAGACTCACATTCAGAGGTTTTGCAAGCACAAGAGTGCATAAAATCGGCCATTGCCATTCTCAGAACCAATTCCGGCACAACAATTCCCATGGGTATTACTCAAGAAACAACCCACAGGATGGCATTTACCCAAAAGGAGCCAATAGGTGTAGTAGTCGCATATAGTGGGTTTAATCACCCCTTACTCAATGTGGTACAGCAGGTCATCCCGGCAGTAGCGGCTGGCTGCCCGGTTATAATGCTCCCCGCGTGCGAAACACCATTGTCCTGTCATTTATTTCTCAACCTACTCCTTGAGGCTGGAATAGATCCCAAATGGGCTCAGATCGTAACCTTATCAGATCAAAACTTGATCCAAAGTCTGGTGATGGACCCCCGGGTAAGTTTTTTAACATTTACAGGTCGTGCCTCGACGGGATGGAAACTTCGCTCACTGTTAGCTTCTGGGACGCGGTGTTCTTTAATGCACGGCGGAGCTGCGCCGGTCATTGTCACAGGTGATTCAGATATATACGAAGTGCGTGAAGCACTTTTAGACGGTTGTTTTTACCATGCTGGTCAGGTTTCTGTCTCCGTACAACGTATATTTGCGCACACTAAGATAGCAACTAAATTAGCAACTCAGTTAGCGATGAAGGCGGCCGGCCTAACCGTAGGAGACCCGATGAACGCAGACACGGAGATCGGTCCCCTAATCCGCCCCGAAGAGACGGATCGAATACACGACTGGGTAATAGAAGCAGTGAACGGTGGCGGCCAACTTTTGACCGGCGGCGAAAAATTAACAGACACCCTCTATGCCCCTACCGTTATTTTTAATGCGCCTGCCGATTCTCGGCTCATGACCGAAGAAGTGCGGGGACCCGTTGTTTGTATTGATCCGTGGTTTGATGTTGAGGATGCAATACTGCGCGCAAACTCCCTTCCAACAGCGATCCACGCTGCGGTATTTACGCGAGATGTAGAGAGCGCTATGAGCATAACAGATCGGCTAGATGCGTCAGCTGTGATGATTAATGATCATACAGCTTTTTGGACAGCGTGGATGCCATTTTCAGGACTCCGAGAGGCAGGCATAGGAACCAGTGGTATACCTTATGCTATCGATGAGCTTAGAGTGGACAAAACAATTGTGCTACGAACAGACAGCCTTAAAATGCCAAATGACGCGGACCCAACCTGATAGAGGGTGTTCAATCAACACGCGGGGCGTCAAATTCAAAATTTCCATCTGGGTCCTCAATAGCAAGAACCCAAACATCGGGATCGAAACCAACTTCGCGCTCAATTATTATTTCGGCTTGCAAGTTAGCAACCGGAGACATCCCACTGATGTTACGCCAAGCCCAATTCCCATCTAAGGTGGTTGTCCTCAAAAAAACTTCACTTGTTCCATCAAGTCTGTCGAGTTTTACGATCACCAAACCGGCGTCGTCATCCCCGTGTCGCACAACTACGATGGGCACAGAATCAATATTACAGCGCCGCACCTGAGCGCTCACCCAGAGTGCTGTTCTGAGCCGCGGCTCACTCACGCTAAATCCCACAACGAGGGATGATTTCTATGCAGCGGCCGCTTTTTCAAAATCAAATTCTATAGGTTTAATATCGCCTGATTTAATTGCCGTTACACGGTCTTTTGAGAGTGGATAGCTAAACTGCGCGTTCCGCATATCAATACGTAAACGTTGGAGCCCAACCGAGAGATCTTCCATCAATGACCAATCGGAATCTGACATATCTTCTTGGTCTAGGCCGACAATCCCTTTGCACATATGGCCAAATTCATCTTCGTACACCAGTGTGGCAGCATGAGCTATTAAATCATCCACACCACCATTTCCAGCTAATTTCATACCTTCCGAAAACAAGGTACAATAACCCCCTTCCGTAAAGTAACATGCCTTCTCACCTATAGTGCCAAATTGTTTTTTCACTTCCGCCCGGCGGTCTCTAATCGCGAGGTTCTCAGGCCAATCTGGTACCTTTTTCAACCGAGTTGGGCTAAGCCGGGGTTCACCATCCTCACGCACGGCGTCATACGCGTCCGCGTAGGCGCAATAATGGGAAAATTCTTCGTAAAGGCCCTCCATTTTCGCCAGGACTTCTTCCCGTGGCACCTCAATGTCTATTTTAGGAAAAACAGCTATCAAATCTTGTACGGGCCCGAGATATAGCCCCCTCTGATCTCCCAGCGGCGTATCCCATACTTCCTTTCTAGCCTGCCTAAGAAGCCAAAGGCGGTCCGTTTCTTTCGTTCTATTGGGCGACCTCCAATAAGTACGAATTACCTCTGCCTCTCCGGCAAAAAGCGGAGCCACCTTATTAACAAGACTAATAAGCTTGGCACTAGGCATTTTATTTTCCTATATCAGTTGAATGCTCAACTAGCATTATCCTTTTGTAAATAACGGGCATACACCCTGACGGTTTCTTGCATCGTGCGTGACTTATCCAAGGTCTCCCGGCTTTCCTCTGCAAACGGCGTGGCATTAAGCAGTCGATAAATTTCCGCAGCGCCAGTGTGATAATTCGGGGTTAGCCCGACCGACGCATAGGTTTCCGCTATCTGTTCCATCTCGCCGATCCATCGGCCTGCATCGGCGGGAAGCGCGGGCACGCGACGCCCCATGCGAGCCAACACCTCAGGTTGACTAGCAGCCCACTCTTCTTCAAGAACTTCTCGAATATCAAGCGCTTCTGACGCTGTGTAGGCTGCTGTTAATAGCGTGTCTGTGCCTTTTGTTACCGACGCGTAGATCATCTTAACGGCTGACGCACGACCTATTTCGTCGCCAAGGTTTATTATCCGCTTCCCATTGCCATTGAGTTCTTCCATTAACCCTGCAGAAGTACCGGAAACATATAAGCGCGTGTCTGATTTTGACTTAAACGGTGCCCAGCCAATGATGCCACCATCTATAAATATCGCCCCAACCGAACTAATTTTCTCCCCAATGCGTTTCGTCGTGTTTGGCGCTATAGCGTTCATCTCTGCATAGGCCGGTGTTGAACCGGTTTTTGTCATTGCGACGCTGACCTGATCCGCAACATTCTCGGCTAATTCCGGAGGCAAAATCGAGACCACAAGACTTGCCTCCGCCACTAAGGCTTCAATGTTCCTGACTTCCCGTATACCGGCTCTTTCGGATCTCATTCGGGTTTCTTCGCTTCGACCTTTCAAAAAAGTAATTACATCGAAGCCTTGTCCCTTGATCGAAGCACCAACGCCCTCACCCATGTCCCCTGGGCTAAGAATTGCGATCGTTTTCAAAGCCATTTTTGCTCTCCGGTTTGCCAAAGTAGAATTTAACGACCAACCCTTGCCAACGCTATCCCTGCTTAGTCTAACTTTAAACCAGGATAACTAGAAATAAATGAGGAGAATCTACGTCCTCTCAACCCGTATTTTGTTTTATACCGGTAGAGCAACATACCACACTCTAGCTGCGCGGCGTAGCAGAACCAACGCTAGCTTTCGATATTTTACCTTTGTTTTCGTTCTGTGAGCATCTATCAAGTTAAACACGTCTTGAGGAAATTTGACATTGGTACCAGATACTTGCTGTATAATATCGCCAGGACGGATGCCCTTTTTTGCCGCGATGCCGTCCTGTTTTACCGACAAAACTGCAACGCCTTTGGCTTTAGCACTAAAATTAAACCGTGCCCGCAAAACATCATTAATTATAGCAAGACGCACTCCCCACGGGCTTCGTGTGTTCTGGCTGTTCGAGCGTACCGTATTCGCGACTTTATTTGAGGCCTCTCCAACATTAATCATAAGATTTATCTGAGAACCCGCTCGATAGATCAACATAGGAATGTTCGAGCCGGTCGTTAAACTCGCTACAAGGCGGGGTAGTTCGCGCATTTTCTTAACGCGGATCCCATTTACGGCCAGAATTACGTCTCCGGTCATTAATCCCCCCAGTTCAGCAGGACTGTTTTTATCGATAGCTGATATTAACGCTCCTTGGGGTTTAGCCAGTCCTAGTCCAAGCGCCAGGTCTTTCGTGACGCGTTGGACCTTAATACCGAGCCAACCACGCGATACCGTGCCTCTTTCCTTTAGCTGGCTGACTACATTTTTGGCCATATTTGCTGGAATCGCAAAACCGATGCCAGCACTAACACCGGTTGGTGAAATAATAGCCGTGTTTACTCCTATCACTTTACCTTGAACATTAAAGGTCGGTCCACCGGAGTTGCCTTTGTTAATGGGAGCGTCTATCTGCAAAAAGTCGTCGTAGGGGCCCGCACCGATATCGCGGCCTCGGGCAGAAATTATGCCTGTCGTCGCAGTATGGCCAAGCCCAAAAGGATTTCCAAGCGCAATTACCCAGTCCCCGACTTGGGCTTTAGCTGAATTACCAAACGTAACAAATGGGAATTTTTCACTGGATGAAACTTTGAGTAACGCGAGATCGGTTTTAGGATCGCGGCCGATCAAATATGCTTCAAAGACACGACCTCCCTTGAGTATAACTTCAATTTTTTCTGCGTGTTCAACGACATGGTTATTCGTCACGACATATCCATTGGGATCAACAAAAAACCCAGAACCCACCCCACGTAACTTCGGCGTTTGGGCCTGCGGGCGTGTGGTGCCCGGGTTTGTGTCACCAAATCTTTGTTTAAATTCTTCCGAAAAGAAACGTCTAAAAGGTAGAGGTATCTCAAGCTTTCGATCACGGCCCGCCGCGGATGGACCTGTTGTCCGTATAGAAACAACAGCAGGACTAACCCGCCCAATAACTTTGGCAAAACTAAAAGGAAGTTGTCGACTACCCCCCGGATTGACCTGCTGCCTTTCAATAGACGTCAGAGCCAATTTATCGTTTGAAAAGGCACTACTTGAGACCCCTAGAAACGCAAAAACCCCCAGTATTATCGAGAAAGTAGGGAGAGCAAACGTACTGTTATTCGGCATGTCCAATTCTCCATTGCTAGATTGAAAACGCGAGGCCGAATATCCTAGAGAGCACCTTACAAACTAGTGTCTAGACCATTAATTAAGTGTAATTTTAGCTCAAACACAAAAACCGAAAGTCAAAGGGTTGGACAGAAAATAAAATTATTTGTTGACGGTTGACCACTCGCGGCAGAATCAAAGGATTTTATTGTTGAACCGGAGACAATATGTGTTTTGTAACCATAATCCTCCACCCGGAGAATTGCCTCGCGAAGCGACAAACCGTTCTGATTTGGATCGATTTCCATCAGAAGCGTCGGTCGTTCCCTTTGGATGGTATCGCGCGCGCCCTCTATTACTTCGAGTTCAAAACCTTCCACATCAATTTTTATAAAAGACACGTCCTTAAAATTAAAAGCATCCAATCGCTCTTGTGTGACAGGGTATTTATATATCGGTTTTCCACTGAGATTTTTAGCAACCTGAAGAGTACCGCCTTGATTTGAAAAACGTCCGTTTCTGTGAACCGGTAGTATTAAATCCGTCTCACCACTGCTATTGGACAAAGCAACATCATATGTCTGCACATTATTAGGCGTACTACGAGAAAGGATCGCATGCATTTTGGGATTGGGTTCAAAAGCTTTAACCTCTGCAGCAATTTCACTAAGAAGCCATGAGTATAGGCCCTTGTTTGCACCGATATCGATGGCAACAGACCCTCGACGCACCAGTTGGTCAAGAAAATGAAGCTCCTTCTCACCCTTTTTTAGACGACGACGTACAAGTGTTCGAAGGTAAAATTTCGGCGGCAAAAGAGCGTACTTTATGCGTTCTTCAAGGCTGAAGAACCTGGGATCCGATCGCCAATTCCGTATCACATTAACCTCACCGCTCATCTGTTGGAACCAGCAGCGTCTTACCCCTGCTCTAGCTCACTATCCCAATAAAGAAAATCACGCCAGCTTTCATGGAGGTAGTTTGGGGGAAATGAGCGGCCATTACTTTGTAGCTGGTAGTTAGTAGGTTCCACTGGCAAACGGGTGGGTAGCATCCCGCAATCCTCAGGAAGTTGGTTGCCTTTCATAAGATTACAACTAGAGCATGCCGCCACAACATTTTCCCAGTTTGTCCTCCCCCCAAGACATTTAGGGGTAACGTGATCAAATGTTAGTTCCGAAGCTGAAGGCGCACCGCCGCAATACTGACAAGCGAAATGATCACGTAAAAATACGTTGAATCGAGTAAAGGCAGGGCGACGTGAGAGCGGAACGTATCGTTTAAGTGCAATCACACTGGGAAGTCGCATCGAAAAACTTGGCGAGCGAACTTCGTTCTCATATTCGGAAACAATATTCACGCGATCAAGAAAAACAGCCTTTACCGCTTCCTGCCACGACCAAACAGACAGTGGAAAATAGCTGAGAGGTCTAAAGTCAGCATTGAGTACGAGTGCCGGGGAATTCCCAATCACCGCTCATGTATCCCAGTTATAGAAACGCACCTTATGTCAACCATTTGATTGCGAGATTAGCGGGCGTCGATGAGTAGAGCAACCGGGGTCGCGTGAAGATTTTGGGACAAATTACAACGTACGTACGGGACATTGACTCCAAGGAAAGATCAAGACAGCGCCTTTGCCACAAACTCAACTCCAATACGGATGCCCTCTTCATCAATTCCGTGACCTAATCCGGGTCGCACATGGGTTGCCACAGGTATCCCATTGTCTTCTAAAGTTTTAGCGGCTGTCTCCATTTCAGACACCGCAAGAAGTTCATCAGAATCGCCGTGCACCAGAACCACTGGCGGTTTTGAACGGATTTCTGTGGCCAATAAATCCGGCGCTTCCATTCTGCCCG
>CAYPNT010000028.1:0-31862 GCA_964412235.1 uncultured Rhodospirillaceae bacterium | reverse complement strand
CTTCGTTGAATGCTTCACTGTGGAACATGAAAATATCGGATTTTGCTTTTCGACCAGATAACGCATGAGTGTACTCATAGTCGCCAAAATACTCTTCGCAGGTCATGCCGATTTGTGCCTCAAAACGAGCCTTCAAGTCGGGCCGCATTTTGCGGATTGACGTATTCATCGCGTGATCGCCTGAACCGCAGTCTATCCCGAACCACTTAATTTTCTTTTCATACATCCAGTCCAGCAATTCGCGCCCACCGCCCGGGTGGAGGCAGAAATAACGTTCAAGATCTTGTTGAGGGCGGCCTTCGTAGTACCGATGAAAACCGGTGTGTATTATTAGGATATCGCCATCATTAATGTCGACTGGCGCCTCTTCCATCATTTCCGGTGTTATTAGGCCCCAATCATCAATTTTATCTGATATATCTACAACCGCCCCCGGGCCCACGAGGTAATCAAGAGAATAAGAAGCCATGTCGCCTTTCACGTCTGAAGCATGCATTGCGCCGTCAAGATGCGTGCCGACGTGCATGGCGGTATCTACCCGTTGAGCAACAATGCCTCCCGTTTGTAGGTTTTGAGCGTAATACATTTTATTTCCTGCGTAGCCAACCCAGCCCGGTGTATGCAGGTTCATCATGTGTGATAGATCAATTATTTTCATAGTACGGGGTTCTCCTTAGCATCAATTGAGGGTATTCGTATTTTGTGTGTTTGTAAAAATAACTGTTAGCGTCGCTCTGTGAAACCTGCTCCCTTCAAGTATATTCCAGCCTCCACGTGGAAAGGCGCTGTAGCTCTTTTAAGCGAGTATGGTGAAGATGCGAAGGTATTAGCCGGCGGTCAGACGCTCGTTCCTGCGATGAACTTTCGTCTTGCGCGACCCAATACCCTAATCGACCTGAATACGATCAGCGAATCGTCATACGCCAAGACAACTAACACGCACCTATGCATAGGCGCGTTAGCTCGGCACATTCAGTTTGATGTTCCCCTCACGGAGGGTCCTCTTCGAGGATTGTTGCCGCGTGTGAGCCACCATATTGCACATGTTCCGATCAGAATGCGGGGAACGTTTGCAGGAAGCCTTGCGCACGCCGACCCTGCTTCGGAATGGTGTTCTCTGATTGTGAGCCTCGAAGGGACCGTTGTGACAGAAGGGCCGTCTGGAGAACGGGAAATTGAGGCTAAAGATCTTTTTGTATCCGCGTTAACGACATCACTGGCTGCTAACGAAGTAATACGGGAGGTCCGGCTGCCTTTATTGGATGAGAGCTGGTATTGTGGTTTTCAAGAGTTTTGTCGACGAGCGGGCGATTTTGCGCTTGCAATCGTAATTGCACATCTACAAATAAACGATGGCGTAATCGAGGCCGCTCGGCTCTGTCTCGGGGGTGTTGGTGTCGTTCCGTTTAGAGCTGAGAGAGCTGAAAGTGAGCTGATCGGTTATTCCCCAAACATTGGTGTCTTTAAGAGAGCGGGAGAAGCTGCATCAATTCTTGACGATCCAATTGAGGATCCACACGCCACGGGATCGTACCGATGTGACCTTGTGCGGACGCTGGTGCCACGGGCTTTGTGCGATGCTTCAGCGCTAGCTGGTTTGGACATATGATTATGCCAAGTGACAGCCACAATCTCACGCTTAACGTCAATGGGATTGTTCACGATGTTGAAGTAGATGCGCGTCGCACTCTTGTTGATACGCTGCGCGATAAATGTGGTCTTACGGGTACGCACATTGGATGTGAACATGGGGTATGTGGGGCGTGTACGGTCCTCGTTGATGAGGTGCCCATTCGATCTTGTCTAATGTTTGCGGTCCAAGCTGAAAATAAAAAAATTCGAACTGTTGAGGGACTCGCAGATGACGGGCACTTTAGTTTGGTCCAGCAGGCTTTTCTCGATTACCACGCACTTCAATGTTGTTTTTGCACACCGGGCATGCTGATGCTCGCTACCTGGCTGGTTGAACGTAAGGCAGCCGTGGACGACGAAGAATTACGTGAGGTCATTGCATCAAATTTGTGCCGATGCACGGGGTATCAAAATATACTCAAGGCAGTCCGCACAGTACTTGAGGGAAAAAATACGTGAGCGTGATTGGTGAACCCGTCAAACGACTCGAGGATCGTGACCTTCTTCTTGGTAAAGGTCAGTTCGCTGCGGATTATACGTTCCCTAATCAGTTGCACATGAGGGTTGTTCGCTCATCAATAGCGCACGGTATCCTGCAAGGAATAGACGTAAGCGCAGCTAAAATTATAGACGGCGTTGTGGAGGTGTGGACCGGCAAAGATATAGCGCATCTACAACCAATTGATTTCCGGCTTCATAAGCTCCAAAACCTTCCCCTCTGTCGGCAGCACGTGTTGGCACAGGACAAGGTAAGATATGTTGGAGATCCAGTAGCTGTCGTTTTTGCTGAGGATCCTTATGTTGCCGAGGACGCAGCGGACCTCGTTTACGTTGACATTGACCCTTTAGAGCCAATTATGGACGCGACGACGGCCCCCGGAGAATTTGCGCCCGGTGTCAGTACGGAACCCGCGGTGGTTGAAAAAAAATACGGCGACGTCGACGCGGCACTTGCGGAAGCATCCCAAGTTTTTGAATTTGAGTTTCATGTAGGACGGCATACGGGAAACGCGCTCGAAACGCGAGGTGCCAACGTACTCTATAATGGAGAGCTTGGTCGACTAGAGTTCTATGGAGCCGCAAAGGTGCCCCATTTCAACCGAGCAGCAATCGCGGAAATGCTTGGATTAAAGCGTGAACAAATTCAACTGTTTGAGGGGCATGTCGGCGGGGGATTTGGCGTGCGGGGTGAATTGTACCCCGAGGATGTGCTCTGTTCATATGCCGCCCTAAAAATGAAACGACCCGTTAAATGGATCGAAGATCGCTTTGAAAACCTCATGGCGGCTAATCATTCTAGGGAACAGGTGTTTCGCCTTCGGGTTGGCGTCGATGAGACGGGTTTTATTCTTGGTTTGGAGAATGAGTTTTTTACAAGCCAGGGTGCATATATACGGACCCACGGCGCAACAGTAACGGATCTGGCTGCGGCGATGTTGCCAGGTCCATATTTAGTTCCTTCATACCGGACCCAGGGCCGCGTTCGTCTCACAAACAAAACACCGTGTGGTACATACCGATCTCCTGGGCGATATGAATCGACTTTTGCCCGAGAACGGCTTCTCGACCTAATTGCCAATCGAATGGATCTTGATCCAATTGAAGTTCGACGCCGAAATTTTATTGCGTCAAATCAAATGCCATACAGCAGAGGAATAGTTAACCA
Organism: uncultured Rhodospirillaceae bacterium; assembly: GCA_964412235.1. Taxonomy (GTDB): domain Bacteria; phylum Pseudomonadota; class Alphaproteobacteria; order MPNO01; family UBA830; genus JAYZQT01. The sequence goes on along the minus strand of CAYPNT010000028.1, from coordinate 28,564 downwards.
CGGGACCCCGCTCGTATACGACTCAGGCGATTACGCCCTTTTGCTTGATAAAGTTTTAGATCGTATTGCCTATATAGACCTCCAGAAAGGTTTGGAAAAACGGAGGGCGACGGGTGAAATGGTGGGCCTGGGCGCTGCGTATTTTGTGGAAAAAAGCGGTCTGGGTCCCTACGATGATGTTCGGATCGAGATGGACCGAGATGGTCGTATAGAAATAATTACCGGGGTAGCATCTATTGGCCAAGGCGTCGAGACAGTGATGGCTCAAATTTGTGCGGACAGTCTTGATGTTGATTACAGAACAATCCGGGTTACGCATGGTCAGACCGACCGGATTGAGCGTGGAATGGGTGCCTTTGCGTCACGCGTTACCGTTATGACGGGATCTGCGGTGGCTGAGGCTGCGGCAAAGCTGAAAGAGCGTTTAGTAGAGACAGCTGCAGAACGCCTGCAGTTACCGGCTAGTGAGTTAGGTATACGCGACGAAAAAATTTCTGCGAATGGTGACGGAGAGGGTCCATCCATTCAGATTGTGGATGCCGTTTCAGCTGCTTTGGACGAGGTTGGTGGTGATGTCTTGTCCGTTGAGACTACTTTCGAGGCCACGCATATGACCTACCCATATGGTATTCATATTGCGGTCGTCAAAGTGGATCCGGCAACAGCGGGAGTGGAGATCGAACGGTATATTGTCGCTTATGATATCGGAAAGAGTGTAAATCCCATGCTCGTTGAAGGGCAAATCGCTGGCGGGATGGCTCAAGGTATTGGTGGCGCGTTGTACGAAGAGTTTCTCTACAGTGATGAAGGTCAGCCATTATCGGCTACCTTTGCTGATTACCTATGGCCAACAGCAAAAGAGGTCCCAGAGGTTGAGACACTGGTTACAGAAGATGCACCGAGCGGCACAAACCCACTGGGTCTAAAAGGTGCCGGCGAAGGAGGTATAAACGCGAGCGGCGCCGCTATAGCTTCGGCAGTGGGGCATGCGATCGGTGACCCCGAGGCCATTACCAGGCTTCCGATATCACCACTTCGGCTGCACGAAATAATCAAAAGCTTACGTGGAGAGTAACACTACTCTCATACAGAGAACGTCCTTACAGATCTTACTTATTTGATCGTGTAGATATTATGCTTGCGGTGGTCCGATCGGTGTCAATGAGAATGGGATATGCTCTTCAACATAATCTTCGGCCATTTTTTGAAAATCTGGATCAGCCATCATTGCACCCATTGCCTCCATATCTACGTTAAAAAGCGTAACAAGAGCTGTTTTCTCACCTGCTTGACCGACGAGTGTGCGTGCTTCATCGCATATTGTCGAACGGCGTTCGCTGTCGCCCGCGAAAATGGCATACCAGTCTTTGTAACTCGATTTTAATTTTGCTATTATATGTACGTCCATCTTATCCTCCAATTTTGTGAAGTGGGTTTCGCCGATTAGGCGCCTAGAAGGTGCTAGTGGATTCTATCACCAAATTCTTAACTGGAAAGACAATCTCAAATAAAAACACCTTTGCATTGCGAACAAAGAGGAAGTTGGGAGGTTAATTAAACACCGATTGTCGTCGGTTCTCTAACATTTGCACGCACACTCGGGCAAAACATTCGCGCGATACCGTGCTTACGTGCAGACTTTATTTCTGAAAGGTAGCCGGCATTTCACAAACCTCAGTACCCATTTCTGCCGGCACGGAGAGTTCCAGAAGTTCAAAACTGTCGGAAGTTTGGGTCTCATTATGTGGTGCAAAGCCGGGGATGTATACTGAGTCTCCTTTTTCAAGTCGAACCGTCTCTCCGTCAGAGAATTGTAATTCCAGCCAGCCATCCAACATATAAACGAATTGGCCTTCACACTTATGATAGTGCCAGCCCGTTGGTTGCGACAGGCCGTTCCTAGCGGATGTACGCTGGGCACGAATTCGTCCCTCGCTTGCAGCGGTCACGCCCAAGTCAACGTATTTAAAAAATTCTCGTCTACCTTTTACGTAATCAGGCTGGGATTGTCGTGCAACGGCGTACTCGCCGGATGCGAGCTTTTCTAATGTTTGCGTAGCTTGGCTGGGCATGACGCGACCTCCTCTATTTGTGTGTCAGTCTTCAGGCTATTTACCGAGCTTAACCGCCGTTACGAGTAGCGGCAAGGTAGGTCACGCCGGCGGAGTTAAGGTAATATTCTTCAAGTCATCTGGCCGAACAGTATAACGTAAAGCCTGTTTTTAGGCTGGCGCAGGTACCCTTATATTCGGCGACGGTTTATCGCCCACAAAAATTTGGGCGAGCCCAGCGGTAATACCAATTGCCACTCCGATTTGCCATGCTAGATCATAATTCCCAAAAGTATCAACCAACAACCCCGCACCCCAAACTCCCGCAAAAGAACCCGTTTGGTGAAAGAAAAATGCTATGCCCGTTAGCGTGGCGACATATCGCAACCCGAACATTTGAGTAACAAGTCCTGCGACCAATGGAGCCACGCCAAGCCAGAGAAGTCCCATTACTGCCGCAAATACAAGTGTGTTTGTTGGGGTGGCGGGTAAAAGAAAATAAATTACGATGAATGCGGATCTTAAGATATAGACACCACCAAGCAAAATATGTTTTGGATACCGGTCCCCTAACCACCCAAGGACGTAGCACCCGATAGCGTTGAAGCCTCCGATTACACCAAGGGCATAAGCTCCTAATTCTGGTGATTGGCCGCAAATCTTTAAGTAAGCGGGAAGGTGTGTCGCGATGAAAATTAATTGAAGTCCACACACGAAATACGCTACTGCCATCGTCACATACGCACGGTGTTGAGACGCTAGTTTTAGAACTGCCCGCAAAGGTAACTTTGCAACCTTATCCGAAGAGTTTCGCATCATTTCCGCCGAAGGTTTGTCGCCTGCGCCGACAAAGAACGCAGCGGGTAGCATTACAACGCACAAAGCTAAAAATGCGATCATCGCGACGATCCACCCGTCGTTTGTTATCAGGTTTTCTGCGAGTGGTGCTGCGATGAAAGATCCAATTGATCCCGCAGCCGAAATCGTTCCCAGCACGACACTTCTTTTGGCGGCAGATACAGCCCGAGCAGAAGCAGCGAGTGCGAGGCTCAGGGCCGTGCAGGAAAGAGCAATCCCAATCATCACACCCATCCCAAGGATGAGAATTAGGGGCCCAGTTGCGATCATCGTTACACCAATTCCACCAGCGTAGAGAAAGGTCCCAAATATTGTCATAACTCGACAGCCAAACTTGTCCGCGATAGCGCCAATTACCGGTTGTGTGACGCCCCAGATCAGGTTTTGAATAGCGATAGCGAGAGTAAAATCCGCGATCGAAATACCTAAATCTGTTGTTACGGGATTCATAAAAAGGCCCCAGCTTTGTCTCATGCCCATGCTCATTGTCAGCATGATGCTTGATCCCACCAGCACGGATATTGTTTGGGCGCTGGTAAAAGCCGCCAGGCTACTATGGTTTGTCATGTTTATGGAACTAACACGTGTTTGACTATTTATTCAAACTAAACAACTCATGGTTTTTGTCCAACTTTGAAAGTGTTACCTAAATTTGGTGGGGCGGGCCCTGAGAGCAAAATTCCAATGAAAAGGCTTGATAATTAACGGGAGGTGCATTGAAAATTGTGAACCTTTTTTATGGAGGGTATTACCAATGCACGGTGGAGCAATATGAAATATAATAAGGGTCAGACGGCTACAGAGTAGATCATGACAGCGTAAAATACGATCAACGCAACAATACCAACGATTAATGTGAACCCTAGTTTGAACAACAAGGGCATTGATTTTAGCGGGTAACGGAGCAAAAACCAGAGGCATACGCCTATCACGATTAGCCCGATTAGTCCTTCCAAACAAATCTACCTTTCGGAATTCTCTGTATTAATTTCCATTTCCCTTTCACCGATCAACCGAAAATTCTCTATATCCAGCGTATCGTGAAAATGCCTGAGGTAAGCCGGCTTTCCCTGATCTGCCTTGGAAGCCGCGAACGTCGCCCTGAGTACTTGTGTTGCGTCCTGGTCAACGGCACGTAGGTTCTTGGTCAACACTACACCGTACACATCTCGTGCATAATCCGAAGTGAGACGCTGCTCCAAAACATCTTCCAATACGGCTTCCGGGTCTCGGTCCAGAGGATTTCCGTGACCTCCACCGCCACCCGACACATGTAAAAATCTTTCACCCTCGCAAAAGGTAACGGGTTCCATAGGCATAACGGGAATGGGTGTCTGTTCGGGAGTTCCAGCATTTTGTATGTTCCAGGAAGGGGTTCCAGCCGCACCGCCCTCCAGCCCGTAAGGCAGAAAACGTCGTCGATCTGATCGCATCACCATCTGAGTTTTGTCGGAAAGGAAGCGATATTCTCGCTGATACGCCGGTGCACCCCGATGTTTTCCAGGTCCCCCTGAGTTCTGAACCATCCCATAGCGTGTTATTTCAAGCGGGAAGAGTGCCTCTACCATCTCGATCGGTTGGTTAGTCAGATTTCCACCTGGATTAGGAATACCAAATGTGCCATCGCGCCCACGCATCCCACCCCAACTTCCGGCCCAAGCTTCAGTGCAGACAAATCGGTTATCTCCGTCAAACCCACTAAATGACGGAAAGGTCACGCCACCTTCCCCTGCCGCTGGCACCCTTTCCGGCACAATTTGCGCAAAACACCCTAATAACAAGTCTAGTGATCTCCAACCGACAATCGCGCGTGCCGCACACGCCGCGGGTGGAAGCGGGTTGACTATCGTTCCCTCAGGCACACGAATATCAAGTGGTCGAGTGAACCCTTCAAAATTTGGTATTTTTTCGGTCGCGATACACTTAACGATAAGATGACACGCTGATTTAACAAAAGGCACGGGACAGTTGATTGCAGCATCTACCTGAGGTGAGGAGCCTGACCAATCGAGTATCATGTCGCTTTGACTGATTGTGATCTTAACGCGAAGGGGGATAGGTTCTGGTTTTTCACCGAGGCCATCAATAAAATCTATAAAGCTCCACTCACCATCCGGTAAGGAGGTGATTTCTTGGCGCATAATGCGTTCTGCGTGATCATGCAATTGCGTGATGATATTCCGGTAAGTTTTTTTTCCATAGCGCAGAACTAGGTCTTGAAATGCAGTGTCTGCGGTTTGGCAAGCAGCTACTTGTGCTCTCATGTCACCGGCAAGCTTATCCGGCATACGGGTGTTTTTCGCCATAAGACTAAAAAACGTTTTATTGGGCTTGCCCTGGTCATAAAGTCGTATTGGGGGGATCCGAAGTCCCTCCTGATATATTTCCTTCGCGTAGACAGCCGATGAACCAGGGGCAATACCGCCCATATCTATTTGATGGACGAGTGTGGCTGCGAATCCTTCAAGTGAATGTTCCACAAAAATTGGTTTTACAATGTATACGTCTGGGAGATGTTGTCCGCCGCCATCGTATGGATCATTCCACACAAAAATATCCCCGGGGTACATTTTATCGCCATAATCACGGATCAGGCATCGCATTGCATCGGGGAAAGAGCCTAGGTGCAAGGCCATGGTCATACCGTGGGCAACTATACGACCTTCGTGATCACAAATTCCCGTTGAATAATCCATTGAATCCCGGACAATTGTTGAATACGCCGTTCGCATTATTACGAGCGCCATTTCGTCCGCAATCGCGCTCAATCCATTCTGGACCACCTCCAACGTAATCGGGTCCGTTTCTGTGTGCTTATCGTTCACGGTGTTTCTTCCCGGGTTAGGACTATATTGCCAATTTCGTTAAGCTCTGTCTGCCATCCCGGGGGGACAACGCAGGTTGCGTCATATTCCTCGATAATAAGTGGGCCGTTTGTTCTTTTAGATAGTTGGTTTCGGGAAATTACGGGTGTTGTGATTTGCCCTAGTCGGGGTCCGAAGTAGACACTTCGCGCCGGAGAGCATTCGTGCAGTTCTACGGGGCTGCTTCGAACGAGTTCAGGCCGGTCTACAATAACTCGCGCGATCGCTCTGAGTGTGACACATTCAACAGCTTCCGCTTCCGCTTGATGCCCGTAAGTACGTTCATGTTCATTACCAAAACTTGTCGCCAGTTGATCTAAAACAATAAATTTTAAAGTCGAGGGGCAGGCCACAGTAAGCTCGTGTGCTTGCCCAGAGTATCGTAAATCAACGTACCGTGTTATTTCGTATGTCTGCTCTGCGAAACCTTCAGTCGTCATTAACGTGGATAAATCTTTTTCCAGGCCAGAAAAGGTGTTGTCAATATCACCGGGCGTTACATCGGTGAGGTGGTGAAGCCATGCTTGACTAACTTCATGCTCAACATCCGAAACAAGGAGACCTAATGCACTGAAAACGCCTGGCGTAGACGGAATTATCACGCGGTTCATCTGAAGCAAATTTGCGAGTTCAGCTGCTGCAACCGGACCATTGCCCCCAAAGGCAAAAAGGGAGAACTGACGAGGGTCGCGCCCTCGGTAGGTTGAGACAGCCTTAACGGCTCGGACCATTGTACCGCAAGCAATTTGAAAAATACCCCAGGCTGTTTCGAGTAGATCACGATCCATAGCGGCCGCGATTTTATTTTCTATTACAGCCTTCGCCTTGTTAGCCGAGATTTTTAGGCCACCGCCGATAAGGTGTTTTTGGTTGAGAAAGCCCAGTGTTAAAATAGCGTCTGTAAAAGTAGGGTCTTGACCTCCGAGGTCATAACAAACGGGCCCGGGAACTGCGCCGGCACTTTGTGGCCCGACTTTTAATAAACCACCCCGATCGATTGTTACAATACTGCCTCCCCCAGCGCCAATTTCAGAAATGTCAATTACCGGTAGTTTTAAGGCGTATCCGCCGCCCATTACAAGTTTACTTGATAGGTTGATTCCGGCCCCTACTTCATAATCCCCTGTGCGGGATATTTGTCCTTCTTCCACAATCGACGCTTTTGCGGTAGTGCCACCCATATCAAGTGTAATAATATTTTCACTTTTTGTGGAACGAGCGGCGCCTATTACGCCGGCGGCGGGACCTGATTCTACAATATATGCTGGTTTATCGGCCGCCGCTATAACCGACATTACACCGCCATCGGACTTCATTATTTGTAGCGGAGCGGAAATACCGATTTTTTTCAGGTGTACCTGTAATGAATTGAAATAGGCTTTGAGTGAGGGGCCAAGATAGGCATTTATTACCGTAGTGGAGGTTCGTTCGTATTCCCTTATTTCGGGGAGTATGTCACTAGAACACGTTACGTAAATGTCCTTTCCCAGTATCTCGTTAACTATGCTTGCAGTCCGTCTTTCATGATTAGGGTTGGCATACGAGTGCAAATAAGCAATCGCCACAGCGGAAACATTTTCCTGTAAAAGCATGTCGCACGCTATACGGACACTTTCTTCGGACAGGGGAGTTCGAATTTCTCCCTGTGGACCGATTTTTTCTTTTGCTTCTAATCGCAGTCTTCGTGGGACCAGGGGCGGCGGTTTTTTCCAATTCAACGTATACATTTCGGGAATGCGTAGCCGGCGAAGTTCCAAAACGTCGCGGAAACCTTCAGTTGTTATAAGGCCTGTATGTGCGCCTTTGTGCTCAAGAACGATATTCGTCGCGACCGTCGTTCCGTGCACAATCTCCTCGACGGCCGCTGGGGTTGTACCCAGTTTGTCGAGCACGCTTAAGAGCCCCATGGCAATACCCCGGCCGAAGTCGTCTGGCGTCGTCAGTAGTTTTTCTGCGTATGTTGACCCATCCTCACCTACGACAACAAGGTCCGTAAAGGTGCCTCCAATATCAACGCCTACTCGGTAACTCATTATCCGGGGGCCGTTTGCATTGCTTCCCAAACACGCATGGGGGTGAGGGGCATTTCAATATTTGTTACACCGGTAGGAGCAAGTGCATCGAGGACAGCACTCACTAGGACCGCCGGGGCACCGATAGAGCCAGATTCGCCGCATCCTTTTGCCCCGAGAGGGTTGTGGGTGCATGGCTGAGATTCGTCGAGTTCGCCATGGAAATTAATTAGGTCGTCTGCTCGCGGGATGCAATAATCAAGAAAAGAACCAGCTAATATCTGCCCGTCTGCGGGGTCGTATGTAGCATGTTCGGTCATTGCTTGACCTACTCCCTGAGCAATGCCCCCGTGAATTTGAGCGTGAACGATCATTGGATTGATCACAGTACCGATATCGTCCACCGCGTTATAACGCTGAAACTCAATTTTCCCGGTTTCGGGATCAATCTCGATTTCTACAATATGACCACCATTTGAATAGGCAAAGTTACTAGGGTCGTAAAAAGCGGATTCGTTTAAACCTGGTTCAACGCCTGGTGGTAACGAGTGTGCTAGATTGGCCGCCTCGGCAATTTCCAATATCGTTACCTTTTTATCGGTGCCTGAAATAGAAAAAATTCCCTGTTCATGCATGATGTCTTCGGTTGCGGCTTCCAGGAGGTGAGCAGCTATTTTAGTAGCCTTATCGATCACTTTGTCAATCGCACACGAGATCGCGGAACCCCCTATCGCGATAGAGCGGGAGCCAAAGGTGCCCGTCCCCATTGGGACGACAGCTGTATCACCTTCGATGACGGATACACTTTGAAAGGGGACCCCCAATTTTTCGGAAACAATTTGTGCGTATGTAGTGTGATGGCCCTGACCATGGTTATGGGTTCCGGCGAGAATTTGCACTCCTCCCGTCATGTCTAATCGAATTTCGGCACTCTCAAAAAACCCCACTTTAGACCCCATCATTCCAGCCATTTTTGAGGGCGCGACGCCCGATGTCTCGACGTACATGGCGAGGCCAAGACCACGTAATTTGCCTCGTTTTTCACTTTCTGTCCGACGTTCGGGAAAACCATTCCAATCTCCTACCGAAAGCAGTTTGTCCAAGATATTTGGAAAATCTCCTGTGTCATAAGTGGGTCCGATGGGTGTGTCATACGGCATGGCGTCTGGGGGAATTAGGTTCCGTCGGCGAATTTCCGCGCGATCCATACGCAATGCCTTGGCTGCAGCATCGGCGAGGCGTTCTAGAACATAGCACGCCTCGGGTCTGCCTGCACCGCGGTACGCGTCAATGGGTACCGTGTTTGTAAACACGGTAGTAACCTCCACGTACACGGCGGGCGTTTGATAGATCCCAGCAAGCAATGCAGAATAAATAGCGCCCGGTATACTCGCGCCAAACGTTGATATGTATGCGCCTACGTTGGCAATAGTTTCTACTTTTAACCCGAGGAATGTCCCTTTGTTATCAAAACCTAAAGTTGCAATTGTTTGGTGGTCTCGGGCTTGCGTGTCGGAGACAAAGGCCTCGGATCGGGTCGAGGTCCAGCGCACGGCACGTCCAATCCGTCGGGCTGCCCAGGTGAGAATAGTCTCCTCTGGATAATGCTTGCCCTTGGTTCCAAACCCACCACCTACGTCAGGCGAGACTACTCTGAGATTGGCAGGCGGAATAGCTAGGGCGTCCGTCACGGATTTGCGAATTAGATGCGGTGCCTGAGTGGCGTCGTAAAGTGTTGTTGCGTCTGTCGATATTTCGGGTACCGCAATACAGGCTCTCGGTTCAATTGCGGCGCAGGCAAGCCGGTTATTATTGATTTCTAATGTGACAGTATTCGGGGCTGCTACTAGGGCGTTATCTGTAGCTGCTTCGTCGCCTCTACCCCAAGTGTATAATTTGTTTCTTGGTGCTTCTTGGTGAAGTAGGGGAGCATGTTGGGCGAGTGCTCCACGAGCGTCGGTAACGGCGGACAGTATTTTATACGAGACATTAATAGCCTCAGCCGCATCTGTCGCGCGTTCTAGCGTGTCGGCGATGGCTAGTGCAATTGGTTCGCCGACGTGGCGAACCCTACCTCTTGCCAACCCCCATCTCGGTGGTTGGCTCATTGGTGAATTATCCGTGTTTTTCATGATCCACATATATGGGATTTCATCGATGCCATCGTTAAGCATGTCGTTGCCCGTAAGAATGGCGTATATACCGGGCATAGTGACAGCGGTCGCAATATTGATGCTTTCTATTTCGGCATGGGCATGGCTGGAGCGAACGAAAACAGCGTGGAGGGCATCTGGAAAATGGATGTCTGAAACGAAACGGCCTTTGCCAAGCAGGAATTTCTGGTCTTCCCGACGCAGCGTCTCTGCACCGATGCCCACAATTTTGTTTTGGTTGTTCATTTTTAAGTTCTCTCTACGTCCAACACAATGCGGCCACGGGTATTTTTACCTTGCTCAAGCTTTCGATGAGCGACAGCTGCATCCTTTAATTTCATTGTTTGAGATACTTGTGGTTTTAATTTCCCCTCTGATGCGAGGCCTATCACGCGTTCGAGTGTTTCACGTTGGTCGTGAATGTGGACCTGTTGACACCGTACTCCGTATCGAGGCGCAACATTTTGAAAGGGATTAGCGATCAACCACACCAGCATACCATTCTTTCTCAAGACCTGGCACGATCGTTCATGAACGCCTCCGCCGACCAAGTCAAACACCACGTCCTGTTCCGACACTATATCTGAAAAGTCGACTTCATTATATGGTATTGCATGGTCCGCACCGAGTTGACGGGCGTAACTTGTATTTTCTGCCCGACAGGTCGCGGTAACGTTGCAGCCAATATTAGCTGCAATCTGGATGGCCATACCGCCAATCGCACCGGCGCCAGCGTGTATTAAAACATCCTGGCCTGGTGCAATCTTAGCCGTTTCCACAAGACCAATCCATGCGCATACTCCGGCGTGCACTATCGATGACGCTTCAGCGAAGCCGATGTTTTCGGGTTTTGGTACCGTCATGGGGTAGGGGCGGGTCACTAATTCGGCGTAACTACCCTGTTCCGAGTGATTTGTAACAAAACACAATTCGTCGCCAATATCCGCCCAATTGCAGTTGGGTCCGATAGCGACAACGGTGCCTGCTCCATCACGTCCCGGTATAGTGGGAAATTGGACAGGAAACAGGTCTTGTAACTTTCCTGAACGCACCTTCCAATCGCCGGGAATAACACTGGCGCATTCTACTGCGATAAGAGCTTCATCGGGCCCGGGGACAGGGTCAGAGACCTCACAATACTCAAGAACTTCAGGTCCGCCGTAGCGGTTGTATGTGATTGCTTTCAATGTTTCGGGTGCTCCAACTGAGTTCAATGTCGAGAGGATATATTATATGAGCGATCCCCTTAAGTTAGTACTTAGCAATCCAAGTGTTCTCTATGCTGCTTGGATCGCCAATTCGAGAAGACCTTCATCCGAATATTGGGGGCCTAAAATAGAGATGCCAATCGGCGCATTTGTTGCGGCGATCGGCAGGCTAATCTGTGGACAACCGGAGAGCCCCGCGGGGCACGTGAGGCCCATAGTTGTTTGTCTGAACTTTTCGATTTCGGCGTCGCCGGCATCGCGTCTTGGACTTGGCGGAGCTGTCGGAAGAATTAAAATACTACCTTCTCCGTCTACATCTAAGATATCAGTAATTCGCGCGGTTGCTTGCTCTCTTATTGGCTTATACTTCTGGTAATCTTCTTGGGTCAGTGTAGACGCATACTCAAAACGTTCTTTGACGCCGGGACCAAATGTTGGTTGGTGTTCTTCAATCCACGACGAGTGGTTTTGCCAAATTTCTAAAGCTTGAAGGTGGCGAAATGCGGCAAACCAACGATCCAACCCCTCATCCGAGAGGATGACAGTTTGTATTGAGAGATTTAATTTGTCTGCCAGGAGTCCAGCGGCTTTTTCCGCAGCCGTTTGTTCTTCCTTTGACAAGCGCGAAAAGGCGTCTGTTGCAAAAAGGGCTTTTCTGGGATTAACGTATCTTTGTTCGCCTTCCAACAGTACGGCACCGATTTTGGCGAGTAATTTGGGCTCTCGAGAAAACCACCCAACGACGTCAAATGATCCCGCGAGGGGAGCGACTCCCGCATCGTCCACACGCCCGTGAGTAGGGCGTATACCATATGTGCCCGTAAAACTAGCAGGGCATCGTACGGAACCTCCACAATCTGTTCCCAGGGCGAAGTCAACTAGTTTTCCAGCGACTGCGGCCGCCGAACCGGATGACGAACCGCCTACGGAGCGTTCCGGTGAGGTTGGATTAACGGGCGCCCCGTAGTGTATGTTGTCGCCCGCCAAACTGTAGCACATTTCGTCGCAAACTGTTTTGCCGATGAGCTTTGCACCAGCGTCCAGAAGTTTTTCTATTGCGGTCGCGTGGTTCTCGGGTAGTGGTCGCGTTTTTGGCCAAAGGGGCTGACCATTACTTGTCGGAAGTCCAGCAATATCAAACACATCTTTAGCAGCAAAGTCACAGCCTGAGAGTGGTCCGGTATCCTTTCTCACGATCTCGACGGCGTGACCTTTAACAAACGCGCCAAAGTCATCTGCCATTCTTTACACTCCTCAAAATCTCCTCCATACCACAACCCGCATCAGAGGCTATTTGTTTGTGTCAACCTATATACCAAATAGTCTCCGAGCATTGTCTTCAAACATCAATTGACGGTCTTCTGCCGAGCAACGTAGATTTTTGAAAACGTTTAACGTTGAGCGAATGTTATATGCCCCGCCTTCATGGTCATAGGGGGCATCAGTGGCAAATACCGAATGGTCTGCTCCAAAAAAATCTAGGCCGGCTTGGCTTGCAGCTTGAGCGCCAAACATTGCCGTGTCACCGTAAAAATCGGTCTTGAAATAATCTACTAAGGGTTTTTTTAGTTTTCCCGCGAAACCTTGTTCGTCACCCATAACAGCATTCCGGTTTTCCCATGCAGGAGTAAATCTACCCTCCGCATGGGGGGCGTATGCTCCCCAATGATGTGCGATGATCTTTAAGTTGGGTATCTCGTCGAACATACCCGAACACACTATTCTTGCCATTGCTGCGCTGGTTTCATATGCCCAACCAAAACCCCAAAAAATTTCATAGAAGGAGCGGTCTTCGGTAAGGTAGTCTGGGTGGTTCCCGGGACGTGTTGGGTGTAACCAAATCATTTTTCCGCGTTGGGCAATTTTGGCGAAAATGTCTCGAAACTCTGGCTGGTCAAGTGCCTTGTTATTTACGTTCGTAAATAATTGAAAACCGACGGCATTATGTTCATCAAGGACACGATCAACCTCGGCTATTGCAGCTTCTGTGTTATTCATTGGTAACGACGCGATAAACCACGGCATCCTATCGGGGTGTTCTCGACAGATTTTCGCCATTCCGTCATTAGCAACGCGGGTAAGGCCGGGACTGTCATCGGGTCCCGCTATCGAATCTGTCGGCGGTTGCGACATAGATATGATCTGTTGGTAGCCATCAAACTCATCAAGCATCCGCAAACGCGCGTCCATATCAAATATAGTTTGGATAGATTTCCACCGTTTTATCGCCGCGTCCGGCATCAATCCATCGACCTGCTCGAAGAATTCAATGGGGAACACATGATTAAAGACATCTATCTTCATTGTATTTCTCCTGCCGTACTAGGGTTCCTGTGCTCAATGGGGCAATCTAATTGGTTTTATAATGACGATTTGTGGCTCTGCGCCACTCATTGAACCCTACCGGGTATATATGGTTTTAAATTATATCTGTACGCTCATATCAACTCACTTCACTATACGCTAATCACTGGTTAGCCAACAAAATATCTATAGACAATAAGCCTGGGCAGAATATAGCCATAAAATTATGGTAAAAAATTCTAGTATAATTCCCAGTTTATTGTTTCCAAAACTGATATATCATTCTGTAATCTTTGCATAAAATGCAAAAATAGGGTGGGATAACGGTCGTGGATACTTTGACTGGGATGCGTTTGTTCAGTAGAGTTGCGGACACTGGAAGTTTTTCAGCAGCGGGCCGCGTAATCGGTTTGGCTCCGTCGTCAGTCTCTCGGCAAATAAGTGCGCTTGAAAACAATCTGGGGACACAACTCTTCAATCGTACTACGCGAAAGCTTCATCTGACGGAAGCGGGCGAAATCTACCAACATCATATTGAGCGGATTCTCAGTGATATTGATGAAGCAAACTCGGCGGTTTCGCTGCTGCAGGAGGAACCACGTGGAACCTTGCGTATAAATATTCCCGTCGTGTTTGGGCGTCGATATATCGCGAGTACGTTACCCGAATTTCTACAAAAACATCCGGAACTTTCGGTTGAATTGCAGGTGACAAATCACTTTGTTGACCTAATTGAAGAAGGTTCAGATCTGGCGATCAGGGTCGGAGGCCTCACAAATACAACCTTCATTGCCCGTAAATTGGTTGGCATTCGGAGGTTGTTGGTTGCGAGCCCACGGTATTTAGAAACGGCTGGAGTGCCCAAGTTGCCCGAAGACCTTTCATCACACAATTGCCTTCAACTGCACGTGACCCTCGGCGAGCGCCTCTGGAGGTTGGAGAACAAGGAAACCGGGAAGAAAACAGATGTTCATGTTCGTGGAAACATGCGGTCTAATAATTCCGACACATTAAATACCGCGATGCTAAACGGCGGAGGCATTGCGTTACTTCCATCGTGGGTTGTTGGACGAGATGTACAGCGTGGTGACGCTGTAGAGATAATGTCCGACTATATTGCCAACGTTCAGGACATGGATACTGCAGTATATGCGGTCTACCCATATACCCGAAACCTATCTGCTAAAGTTCGCGCCTATATCGATTTTATCGCTGAAAAGTTTAAGGCCGAGCCAGATTTCAAGTGAATAGAGGATGCTCTCTGCGGAAAGGGAACGCGTGGCCATTAGTGTTGTCGTTGGCCAGATAGAAATTCTAATTATTTAGTAGCTTTCTCAACTCCGTCTTTAGGACTTTTCCATAATTGTTTTTTGGAAGGGAGGCGACGAAATGATATACTTTAGGGCGTTTGAAGCGCGCAATATTTTTTATACAGATATTTTCAAGGTCGGCTATAGGTACTCTTGTTTCGTGTTTGCATACGATGAATGCGACGACACGTTCTCCCCAATCTGGGTCTGGTTCACCGATCACCGAGCATTCTAAAACGCCCTCATGTTGAAGAAGCGCCTCTTCTACCTCTCGAGGATAAATATTTGAGCCGCCCGAGATAATAAGATCTTTGGATCGATCTTTAAGTGTTAAAAATCCTTCTTTATCAATCTCACCCATATCTCCTGTGTGCAGCCAGCCTCCCCGTAGGGTTTTTTCGGTAGCGAGTGGGTTATCCCAATAACCCTTCATCACGACATCTCCGGAAACAAGTATTTCTCCAATTTCACCGTTTTCAACGTCTTCATCACGATCATCAACAACTCGGATTTTAATACCGTCCTGGGCCTTTCCCACAGAAGCTAATCGGTGGTGGTATTGAGGATGGTCGACCTCCGTATGAACTTCCCTGGACACCACGGTAATCGTCATTGGAGCCTCACCCTGCCCATAGATTTGGACGAGTTTAGGACCAAGTATGTTAAGTGCGGCTATACAATCCTCCAAGTACATGGGTCCCCCGCCATAAACAATCGTTTTTAGGTTTTCGGTGTTGGCGTGTGCTGTTTCTGGGGTATTGATCAAACGCGTGACCATCGTAGGCGCCAAGAAGAGGGTCGCCCCCTTCCAAGTTTGTAGAAGGTCCAGAATTTCTTTGGGATTAAACCCTCCCGAGTCCGGCACCACCTGGCAAGCACCATATTCTGCGTGCACTAACATGTAAATTCCTGAGCCATGACTGTAGGGAGCCGCATGAATAATACAGTCATTGGGTGAAATCTTATCGACGTTTTCAACGTAAGCGGTGTTTACGGACCTTAAATTACCGTGGGTAAGCATGGCACCCTTTGGTTTTCCAGTTGTGCCGGAGGTGTAGAATAACCATGCAACTGTGTCGGTATCTGCATTAGCCATTTGGCCTGGCTTTGCGGCTAGTAAGTTATCGTATGTTGGAGATCCTGCCTGGATAACGTGTTCACAGTTCATGCTACCCGTACTTGCTTCATTTATTGTACCCGCCAGTTCTGCATCAACAAAACAAGCCCTGGCCCCAGAATTTTCCATAATATATGAGAATTCAAGTGCGTGCAGTCGGCTGTTCATGGGAACTGCACAAAGCCCGGCGTGCCAGACTGCAAACATTATTTCGGAATACGTTGGATTATTAGCCATCGCGATCGCGACGCGATCTCCTCGTTCGAGACCGAGCTCACCCAAAAGTCCGCCTGCGAGGCTACCCGACCTCTGCGCATGGTCGGCATAAGTCGCAACGACGTGGTTTCCGTGGGCGAGGGCAGGGGTGTTGGGGTGCTTATCCGCGGCCTCCGATAATAGTCGAGCCAGGTTCATCATAATTTGTTGATCGGGATATTAACGAACAGCCTCGAGTATTGTGGCGTAGTTGGCGACACCAGATCCCCCCATGTTGAACACACCAGCAATTTCTGCTCCGTCTATTTGAAGTGGTCCCGCGTCACCTCTCGTCTGCATTGCGGCCATTACATGCATCGAAACGCCGGTCGCGCCTATCGGGTGTCCCTTAGATTTAAGTCCACCCGAGGGATTAACAGGTAAATTCCCGGACTTGGTCGAAATGCCATTTGCTATCACGTCGGCGCCACGACCTCGTTTAGCTAAGCCCATGGCTTCATATATAAGGAGCTCAGCAATAGTAAAACAATCGTGGATTTCGACGAGATCTAGGTCATTTACATCTACTTTTGCTTGATCATATACCTGTCGCCAGGCTTCAGTGGCTCCCTCAAATTGAGTAACGTCACGTTTAGACATGGGTAAGAAATCATTTACGTGTGATGTCGCTCTAAACATCACAGCCTTTTCCATTGTCATCGCTGTTTCAGTGTCCGCAAGGATGATAGCCGCAGCTCCATCTGTTACCGGAGAGCAGTCCGACCTTTTAAGTGGCCCCGCAATGAGTGGATTTTTTTCAGATTCGTTTCGACAAAAGTCGTAACCCAGGTCTTTTTGGAAATGGGCCAATGGATTATTGGCTCCGTTATAGTGATTTTTTGCAGCTATTTGCGCTAGCGCGTCTGATTGATCACCGAATTTTTGAAAATAAGTTTCAGCAATACGGGCAAAGATATCGACAAAGGAACCGTTTTTGCCACCTTCTTCTTTGTGATAACTCGCCTTCGTCAGCACATCGCCAATGGCGGCGCCGGCTAATTCTGTCATTTTTTCAACTCCAACACAGAGAACAATCCGTGCTTTTTTAGCCGCGATGGCGTTAAGCCCCTGGTGTATCGCCGCAGTACCTGTAGCGCAGGCGTTCTCGACACGTGTGGCTGGTTTAAAACGAAGATCTTTATGTGTTTGAAGGACTAGTGATGCTGGAAAATCTTGTGTCACGAAGCCACCGTTGAAGTGGCCTATATAGATTTCATCAATATCCCGTGGCGCAACCCCTGAGTCTACGAGCGCCTCTGTAGCCGCGTCTACAATTAAGGTTTCTACGTCTACGCCTTCGTGTCTTCCAAATTTGCTGTGGGCCCAGCCTACTATGCAGCCACTCATCGGGTTATCCTTTTGTAGGGTTCTATTAGGTTAATTTGCCAGGTATGGAGCCTTGGTCAAGTCACTAAACCGGATCCGCATTTACCAATACTGCGGCCAACAGACAGGGTTCATCAGTTCTAACACTCCAGGAATGATTTGTTCCGCGTTGAATCATTGTGTCACCTTGTTTCAAACGAACCTCGCTGTCGTCCAGTACAGCCCAAATTTCTCCTTTTATCACTATTAGGTAATCTACAGTGGAGGTCTTGTGCATCATTGGGTCGTCGCTGCTTTTTACGGGCGCGTGCCCAGCGTCAATAGAATCAAAAGCCTCAACAGCGTCAGCCCGATCACGCCAAGCTGTGTCTGGTGGGAATTCAACCAGCCGAAAGATGGACCCATTTGGGGGTGGTTCCAGGACTACAGGACGATCTGTAGCGTCGGTGCTGCCACTATTATCCGCAGGCGAGCCATTTGTTTGCCACAGATCAGTAAGGGCAAGGCCTGGCATAGAGTCCATTTCTTTTACTGCTGTTGCATCATCGTCCCACAAGAATACAGATTTACCATTTTCGTTGTGGCCCGTGACTACCCTCCGAATTTTTTCAACCATCACTTTTGCTCCTCACAATTTTATTTCGTAGGACGCCGATTCCTTCGACCTCTAGTTCAATGACATCGCCATCTGAAAGGTATTTTCCCAGCTCTAAACCACATCCCCCACCTACGGTTCCCGATCCGAAAAATTCTCCCGGGTAAAGGGTTTCTGACTGAGAGATGTGCGCAATAAGGTCTTCGAAGGTCCAATGTATCGAGCTAGAGTGACCCCGCGACCACTCTTCTCCGTTGATGCGAGCGATCATCGTGCAATCATATGGATCGAGTTCATCCGCCGTGACAATGCAGGGACCGATCACGTTTCCTGTATCGAAGTCCTTACCTTTGCCAGGGCCAAGGCCGCCTGGCATCTCTATTGCTTGGGTATCGCGAGCTGATATATCGTTAAATATAGAGTACCCAAAGATATGTTTTTGAGCGTCTTCCTTTTTTATATTTTTACCACCTGGTCCTATAAAAACTCCGAATTCGAGTTCGAAATCCATATCTTCTGCGTACTCGGGCCACAATATGTTCTCATCGGGTCCGACTACGGTAAGCCGGTTTGCTTTGTAAAAAATGGGTTGTTGGTAAAAAACATCCGGTATGCGGAATAGGCCCTGGTCTTCGAAACGCTTTAGAGCAGCCTCTGGGTCCGGTTCCATAGCCGCTCGGTTTTGACGTAATAAATTATATGATTGTAATAGGTGATCCTCAAAACAGAGGAAATCTCTTACTTGAGGTGGATAAGGTAACGGTGTTTGAAGAAAAACATTGCTTGTCTTGAGGATCGAGGTTGAAGGGGGATCAGCTACTATTGTTTTTGCGCTTTCCAGCGCGTCGGGGCCGCCTTCGATCAATGCCAGCATCGATTTGAAATTATTTTCTTCCTTTGCGCTGTATAGGTCTACAACATTAGTATCATTTTCAATCAATGCTCCAAGGCGCGCAGTGTCGTCACTTGTTTTAAAAGTTACTAGCCGCATTACATTCCCATTATTTGTTTTGAAAGTTCGTAATATATTAAATATTTTTGAGTTATTCGTGTTCTTCAGTCAATTACGTTCACTGTTGACCGGAAAACAAAAAAGGAAAAATTATGCCAAGACGTTTAGTTGATTTATCAGTGGCACTGGAAAGTGGGATCAAATCCGATCCGGAATTTATGGCACCAAAAATCAATTATCTGACACATCACGAGACAGCAAAGGATTTGTGTGAATTGTTTCCAGGTTTGTTAACAAACCAATTACCCGACGGCATGGGATGGGCGATAGAGGAAATTGAACTGACAACACATAATGGGACCCACGTTGATGCACCATGGCACTATCATGCGACTATGGATGACGGGGAGCGGGCAATTACAATTGATGAAGTCCCGTTAGAGTGGTGTTACCAGCCTGGGGTAAAATTCGACTTCCGTCATCTTGAAGACGGCTATCTCGTGACGCCTGAAGATATGGAAGCAGAACTCAATCGCATTGGTCACGTTCTGGAACCTCTCAATATTGTTGTGGTGAATACCTCAGCGGGAGAACGCTATGGAGAAGACGATTATTTGAGTAAGGGGTGTGGTTTTGGCCGCGAAGCGACGTTATGGCTAACAGCGCAAGGTGTGCGTGTCGTTGGGACCGATGCGTGGACTTGGGACGCGCCATTTCCCCATACGTTGGATCGGTGGAATAAGACAAAAGATCCCTCTATAATCTGGGAGGGGCATAAGGCCGGTATGGAGAGAGGTTATCTCCAAGTCGAAAAGATGGCGAACTTAAATGAATTGCCGTCATCGGGTTTCGACGTAATATGCTTCCCGACGAAGATTAAACGCGCGGGGGCTGGATGGACCCGAGCGGTCGCCGTTATCCAGGAATAAAACACGTGAAGGAAAACCCTAATGGCTAAAGATGGAAAAGTTATCATTACCTGTGCGGTGACAGGCGCTATTCACACGCCGACCATGTCGCCATTTCTGCCTATTACCCCGAATGAGGTGGCTGACGACGCTATCAAGGCGGCGGAAGCGGGGGCGTCTATACTCCATTTACACGCACGGGATCCCGACGATGGTCGGCCTACTCCCGATCCCGAGGTTTTTATGGAATTTCTGCCCCGAATAAAACAGGCAACCGATGCGGTGGTAAATATAACGACAGGCGGCGGACATGGTATGACGTTGGAAGAACGGTGCGCGGCCGCATTAGCAGTTAGTCCGGAAATGACGTCATTGAATATGGGATCAATGAATTTCGGCCTGTATCCAATTCTGGAAAAAAAACTCGATTGGAAACATCAATGGGAACCAGAATATTTGGAAATGACGCGAGATTTTATCTTCCGTAATACCTTCGCAGATATTGAATGGGTGCTGAAGACGTTAGGCGAAGAGCATGGTGTTAGGTTTGAGTTTGAATGCTATGACATGGGCCACCTTTATAACCTTGCCCATTTTGTGGATCGCGGTCTCATTAAACCCCCCTTCTTTATTCAAACAATCTTCGGAATACTTGGAGGCATAGGCGCGGACATCGAAAATCTTGCGCACATGCGTCGAATTGCAAATAAACTTTTCGGTGAAGAGAATTACGAGTGGTCTATTCTCGCGGCTGGGCGTCACCAAATGAACTTTGTTACGACCGGTGCAATAATGGGCGGAAACGTTCGTGTCGGCTTGGAGGACTCACTCTATCTCGGCAAGGGCCAACTAGCTGAAAGTAATGCGGATCAGGTTGCCAAGATCAAACGAATTGTTGAAGACCTATCACTCGCAGTCGCCAGCCCCAGCGAGGCGCGAGAAAGGTTGGGCTTGAAGGGCGGCGATATGGTGAAATTCTAAGGCAGTGACTCACGTATAGACGCCTTATTTTTACCAGGAAGGGCTATCTGTGAGGAGTCATCTGGGTATTTGATAGGAGAAAGATAAGATGCTCAATATAAAGCGTTTATCGCGGGACGAGGCATTCATTATGATTGCAGCGGCGGAGAAAAAAGCAACTGCCATAGGAGTGCCGCAGGCCATAGCTGTTTCAGATGAAAGTGGAAATCTGATAGCGTTTTCGCGGATGGACGGGAGCAAGACGAGTTCTATTCAAATCGCAATGGCTAAGGCTTTCACCGCTGGCGCAGCCCGCAACTCGACAATGTTTTATAACGAATATTGCGTACCTGGTTCGCCAGCGTTTGGTATTCATGTATCAAACGACGGAAAGTTTTCAACAATTGGTGGCGGCGTCCCAGTTAATTCAGGTAAAGACTGTATCGGGGGTATCGGCGTGAGTTCCGGGACGCCTGCGGAGGATATTGTAGTTGCCGAAGCTGGTGTAACGGCCCTAGAAACGCACTGGAAGAGACAACGATCCAAGCGCAGAAAGTAGTGCTCGGGTTGCAATAGGGCGGGTGGATGGGTGTTGATACATTCTGTGACCTAGTATTTTGTTCGTTGCGTCTCAGTCTTAGTCGCGATCCCTATCTCTGACCATTTGAACCATTGCGGAAAAGTCCAATTCACCGTTCCGGTCCCGGCAGAACTGGTCATAAAGCACGCGGGCGTGCTCGCCCATTTGCGTTGCTACACCTGTTTTGGATGCGGCTTCTTGCGCAAGGGTTAGGTCTTTTAACATTAGGTTTGCGGTAAATCCGGGATTATAGGCCTTGTTTGCGGGTGAGGTTTCGACCATGCCTGGGATCGGGCAATTTACATTCATCGACCAACAGTTTCCTGTGGACGTAGAGATCACGTCAAACAGGACTTTATGATCGACGCCAGCCGCTTCACCAAGAGCAATTGCCTCGCATGCTCCGATCATTGAAATCCCAAGCAGCATATTGTTGCACACCTTTACCGCTTGTCCTGCCGATGCTCCCCCCGCGTTAACAACATTCTTACCCATTGCTAAAAAAATTGGTTTGAGTCCCTCGATGACTTCTGGGTTGCCTCCCACCATAAAAGTCAGCGTTGCATTTTCAGCGCCAGCCATTCCTCCGGAAACCGGGGAGTCGAGTAGACTTACCCCATGAGAGACCGCATGCTCGTGTATCAATTCTGTGGATTTCAAATCTGTGGTCGATGTGTCAACCACGATTGTTTCTGAGCCGACCCTTTCGAGAAGTTTATCTTTTTCAACGAGCACCTCTCGAACTTCGCGTCCCGTGGGTAACATAGTAAAGACGACGTCGGCATTTTCGGCTGCATCTGTGTTTGAATGTGCCGCTACGACACCTTGGGCAGCTGCTCGTTCCACTTTTGAAGGGACAATGTCAAAACCCCGCACATCGTGGCCGGCTTTGACGAGGTTCGCGGACATTGGGCCACCCATATTTCCAAGACCAATAAATGCGATCTGTGACATAAAAAAATTCCTTCCTCTAGATACTTGGCGTGTGGTGTTGTTATTCGCATAATGCCTTCCAAAATTAGACTGGGGCAATGGGAGGGCTGAGATGTTCCTTCGTAATTTTTGGTACGCCGCGGCAATGCCGTCAGAGCTTGATGACAGTGTTCTTCTTGGGCGTTGGGTCCTCGGCGAACCTGTACTCCTATATCGAAATACTGACGGCAGCATTGTAGCAATGGAAGACATTTGTCCACACCGATCTGCCCGCCTTTCATCAGGTGAGAGAGAAGGGGATTTGGTACGCTGTTTATACCATGGTCTCGAATTTGGACCCGACGGAAAATGTGTACGAGTGCCCGCCCAACAGGGTTCGCCATCAGATGGGCTAAAGGTGAAAACATATCCCGTTGCAGAAAAGTGGCACTTGATCTGGGTTTGGTTGGGTGACCCCAAAAAAGCGGTTGTTGATCTTATTCCGGATTTTCACTGGAATTCGGATCCCCACTGGTATCCAGTTGGAGACTATATGCATCTAAATTGCCATTGGCAGCTTCTGGCGGACAATCTTATGGACCTATCGCATGAAGCATACGTCCACCGTGGCACTATCGGTACCGATGCTGTTTCTGAGACGCCGGCGACAGCCGAAAGAAAAGGAGACCTTGTAACGGTTGAGAGGGTTATGCCCAATTGTCCCGCACCACCGTTTTATCAAAAATTAAAAGGGTATGACGGGTTGATAGACCGAATGCACCGCATAAACTTTCAACCACCATCCACCATAACTATTGAGAGCAAATCGTCACCAACAGGATCCACGGCTGCCCGTGACGCCCTCGAATATCGTGTTTTATGCGCCCTGACGCCCGAGACCATAAAATCGACACATTTTTTCTGGTCTGTTCCACGAAACTTTAATCCGGAACAGGAAGTTACGGACATGATGTACCAGGGGTCAAAGGCGGTTTTCGAGGAGGATGTAGATGTTTTAAATCGTCAACAAGAAGTGCTTAGTAAGCGAGGCGATAATTTGGTTTGGCAAAACATACACTCTGACGCGGGGGCCGTGTATGCTCGGCGTATCATCAAAGAGCTGTTGTCCAACGAAAGCGTCGATAATGCTACCTAAGTTATCTTCAAGTGAGAACGAAGAGCAGTGTATTAGTGACCCATATTTGCGTAATTGTTGGTACATTGCCGGGTTACCTGAAGAACTTTCTGAGGCCCCCTTGGGTAGAGTTTTCCTTGGAGATCCCGTTGTCCTGTTTCGGGCAGTTGATGGAAAGCCCGCAGCATTAGAGGATCGGTGCTGTCATCGTCACCTGCCGTTGTCTCTCGGTAATGTGGTCGAAGGAACATTACAGTGTGGGTACCATGGTTTGCGGTTTGACCGGACGGGTGCCTGTGTTGAAGTGCCCGGCCAACGCAGAATGCCGCCGAACGCTAACGTTCAAAGTTATCCGCTCATAGAGAAACACAATTGTCTCTGGATATGGATGGGTGATGCTGAAAAAGCAGATGAGGCGTTGATCCCCAACATATTTTGGCGTGACAACGCTGACTGGGATGCTGGCGGGGCCTTTTGGAATGTAGCTTCCGGATATAATCTGTTAATCGACATCCAACTCGATAATACCCACGCGCCGTTTGTTCATCCAGACACTATTGGGTCCGGTGCAATCATCGAGAACCCTCCTAAAATAGACCGCCTGGAGCACGGTATCAGGGCGACGCGATGGATGATGGATGTGGTTCCTTCCCCGACTTTTGCGCGGGCAATTGGGAGTGAGGACAGGGTGGATCGTTGGTTGATCTGGGAATTTATTCCTCCCTCGCTGTGTGTTTTTGACATAGGGTGCGCGCGGGCCGGAACGGGTGCAGAGACTGGGGACAGAACCCACGGCGTGACGTTGCACACGGCGCATTTTATGACACCAGAGACGAACAAAACCTGTCACTATTTCTGGTCGGTCGGGCGTAACTACCGTATTGATGAACAAACAGTAAGCGATGCAATGATGTCGGAGTTTACAAAAATATTTGGTGAGGATGTGGCCATTGTCGAAGCGCAGCAGCTTTCCCTAGATCGGTGTGTGGAATGGAAGCCGGTTGATGTTAGGCTAGACGCGCCAGTTCTTCAGGCGAGACAGATATTAAATAAAATGATCACGGAGGAGGTAAGGAGTTGAAGCTTTATACCTGGTTAAATGCCCCAAACCCTCGGAGGGCTAGTATTTTTATTTTCGAGAAAGGTATTGATATTGATATAGTTGAAGCCAGTGATCCCGATAATCCTGGTAAGCTGAGCGGAGAATACTGCGCAAAATACCCTCACCGCCGAGTGCCCCTTCTGGAATTAGAAGATGGGAGTTGGATAGGTGAAGCTGCTGCAATTTGCCGTTACCTGGAAGCTATTTTTCCCGAAAAACCCCTAATGGGCCGCAATCCCCAGGAGGTTGCTATTATTGAGATGTGGGATCGCCTGGTTGAGTGGGAAGGTCTAATGGCAGTCTCAGAGGTGTTTAGAAATACGCATAAACTCTTTGTGGGCAGAGGGCTTTCGGGGTATGTCCGAGATATTCCTCAAATACCCGATCTCGCGAAACGTGGTGAACTCCGCCTCGGAGTATTTTATGAGAAGATTGATCAAAAACTTTCTAAAACTCGTTATATAGCTGGTGATGAATTTTCGTTTGCTGATATTACTGGGATCTGTGCGATTGATTTTGCGATATCAAGGCGGTTAGCAATTCCGGAGAAATGCGCGGAGGTGCATCGGTGGTATCGCGAGGTTTCAGCGCGACCATCTATTACGGGTTAGGCGATCAATATAGGGCAAGAGAAATCTTATGAACAACTCGAAGATACGCGACATCACCGTTTTCTAATTGTTTGTTGATGTGTTGAGTGAACAGCTTGAAGCTTGTTTTATGTTTAGCGCTCGACGTTAACGACTTCTCCGACCTCCGACGACTGGACAATAGCTTCAAGTAAAGAGACATTTTGTATAATTTGCTCAGATGTGTTCGGGTAAGGTTTAATTCCCGCGATCGCGTCTGCAAAGTTTTCAAGGTTTGCCAATACAGGTGCCGCAACATTGTATTCCTTCATCTGGGGACGTCCATCTTTAAAGCAACTTGTTAGTGTCCAACCCTCTGGAGCCTGGACGTGGGCCTTATCCCGAACTTCGACCCAACCTTCAGACCCAAAGATAGCTATACGAGAAAAGAAGGGCGTATGTGTAAGGGCCGTAAGAGAGGCGGTACATCCATTTAGAAATTTTATTTGGGTTGTAAGCGTGTCCCCGTTTGACACTATCCCGCCATGGCATTCAACGGAAGAGAGTACTCGGTCTGGTTGTCCGAACAAGCTAATGGAGAGATCTGTTAAGTGGATGAGGGTGGCCGTCAGTCCGCCTGCTGGGCTCTCTGTTTTATTTAGGCGCCAATTAGAATCGTCGAATGCTGAAAAAAGATCATGGCTGAAATTTGCTTCAATGTGCATTAATGACCCGAGCTTTCCTGTTCGCGCCATTGCCATGCAGTCAACGATCGGTGGCTCGAAGCGACGCTCATGGCCAATTGCCACTTGGATGCCTGATTTATTAATGGCTTGCATCGCACGAAGTGCGGAAGCGCGATTTAGGCAGAACGGTTTCTCGCAGAAGACATGTTTACCAGCGTGTGCTGCAGCAATAATCTGTTCTTCGTGATAAGAGTGGGGCGTCGCTAATATCACCGCATCTATCTCATCATCTGAAAGAACGTCTGTTAATTTGTCCGTAAACGGGATTTGGTTCTCATTGGCAAAGGAGAAGCCAGCTTGAGCGTCGATATCTGACAATTTCAATACGTCGATCTTTGCACTGTTTTCAATCGTTTTCGTGAGTATTCTTCCCCACCATCCAAGGCCTATAATTCCCACATTTAGCATATTCATCCCCAGTGAAAGTGGCACTAACTTTCTTCTATTATAATACAACAGAGACGATGATCACGTGCTTTGAGGTCGCGAAAAAATTCTTATAGGATCGTCACTCTCCAAAGCAATAATAGAGCAAAAGTGTTTATCAATTCGCAAATTAGTTTTTTAACGTGTCCAGGTGGGAGACAACGTCGGCCAATTTCATAACGTCTGCGTATTTATGATGCATGTCAAACAGATTAACTTTATGATTAATGTCTGTTCTATCGTAGCAACACTCTTCCACGAGCGTGATATGAAAACCATTTGCTTTCGCATCTTGTACACCGGCCCGTAGGCAACCGCTCGTGGTTCCTCCACCAACGATGAGGCTTTGGATACCATAATTAATTAAATGAGATAAAAGGGGCGTGCCATAGAAACAGCTTGCCCGTTGTTTGTAGATAACGAGATCCCCGGCCTCAGGAGCTAATTCTGGAAGAATTTTATAGGCATTTTCAGTTTCGGTTTCCCTTTGCCGATTTGTAGGTTTCCCTTTATCTGAATGGCTTCGCTCGTCGCCAGTACTGTATATTATAGGCAACCCGGCATCCCGGGCCGAAGCTAACAATTGTTTGGCAGGTTCAACCATCGCCCACGCTCGTGCGCCACAGGAACTCGGGTGTTCTTTAATAACGTCTATAACATCCTGCTGACCGCCGTCGTAACTCGCTTGATAGACGTCGATCATTAAAACTGCGGGTTTGTCACCGACGTAAAGCTCTCGTTCATATGCTGAATATATTTCGAATGTTTCGTCATCGAAAATATCTGCCCAACAATAATTTTCGAACTTTTTGATCATCGTAACGCTCCTCTGGACCACCTATTGTTAATTATTCTTTATCGGTTAAGTCACATAAACTTCTAATTATAAGTTATTGATTTAACGAAAACTTTTAATGTCTTCGGTAACTTCTCGGGACGCTAAATTTGAAATATTTTCTAATGTTTCAGGGCCGCGCTCCGTCCTGGATAGAATTTCGATTAGTCGTCTCCTAGGTGTCTCGAAAGCATCGAGCACCGCTAATTTAGTTGCCGAACGCCCAAACATTTCCGCCTCTTCTAACTTAGAGTATATCTCGGGAGATGTTTCTGGGAGGTCGTCATTTAAGGTTTCGAGGATCTGAATATAAACCAACTGGCCGTCGGGTGATAACCGCCCGAACAAATTGGTCAAGGCTTGCGCACGTCTTGAATTTTTTAGCGTTCCCCCTCGCCTTTCGATACACGCCTTCATTTCGGCATGAAGTTTCGCGCGTTCGTCTTCCGGCAGGTCCTTTGAGAATACCAATTCTGTTTTGGGTCGGGTAAAAAGCTTTGAAAAAAACATACTCTTCATTACGGCATTTGATAGACATTGAAAACATTTTTACCAAGAGATGAAAGGAGCCTTTAAGCATAAACAAGAATGAGGTATGATCGGAAAAGTCGGAGCAACTAAAAGTTTCGACATTAACAAGTTTTAGGGAGAGATCCATGAAGAAGCATGTTTTAGTTGCTGCTGCGGTTGCACTAGCAATTACCAGTGCCCCCGCTGCAATAACGCCTGTTGCAGCTGCAGATACCGTGAAGATTGGCTTTATGAACGGGTTCCCAGGCGGGCGCGGCATTTTTGGACGATATCAGTGGGAAGGCTTCCAGCTGGCATTGGATCACCTGGGAAATAAAATGGCTGGGATGAACGTGCAAGTATTTAAGGCGGATACGCAGCATAAACCGGATGTCGGCCGAACAATTATGAATAAGTTTCTCAAAAAAGATAAAGTTCATTTTGTAACTGGTATTACCTGGTCAAACGTTCTTGCTGCAGTGTGGAAACAGGCCTTTAAGGCGAAAACGTTTCTCATAAGCAGTAATGCTGGCTGGTCCGGCATGGCTGGGAAGAACTGTAATCCGTGGTATTTTCAGGGTTCATGGAACAATGACATGCAGCCGGAAGCCATGGGCATGTTGATGAAGAACGAAGGTATCAAAGACGTCTTTCTAATTTCGGCGAACTATCAGGCCGGCAAAGATATGCTCAACGGAATGATGCGACGCTACGGGTCGCCAGCGAAAGGAAAAATTCTCTATAAGCTCGGTAACCAAGAGTGGTCTGCAGAGTTATCGCAGATACGTGCGGCAAAACCAGGCGCTATTTACGGGTTTTTGCCGGGCGGAATGGGCGTTTCTTTCGGAAAGCAATATAGAGCGGCAGGCTTGGATA
>CAYPNT010000027.1:0-32789 GCA_964412235.1 uncultured Rhodospirillaceae bacterium | reverse complement strand
ACAAGGAGGGTGACATGCCGTCACTTGGTGGAACCAAAACAGAACAAAATTTAAAGGATGCGTTTGCTGGAGAATCTCAAGCTAATCGCCGTTATCTCTATTTTGCCCAAAAGGCAGATGTAGAGGGATACAACGACGTTGCCGCTGTTTTTCGCTCAACAGCGGAGGGTGAAACCGGTCATGCACACGGTCATCTGGAATATCTGGAAGAGACGGGTGATCCAGCAACCGGTGAGCCAATAGGCACAACATCCAACAACTTGAAAGCGGCGGTTGCTGGAGAAACACATGAATATACGGACATGTATCCGGGGATGGCGCGGGAAGCTCGCGATGAAGGATTTGATGAAATTGCTGGTTGGTTTGAGACCCTAGCAAAAGCCGAACGTTCCCATGCGGGTCGGTTTCAGAAGGCTCTCGATGAACTTGATTGAGACGGCGGCTTGCTAAAACGGTGCATGTGTAGAACATTAAAAATTAACTAATAGCTGGGGGAGGTTTTGCTCCCCTATTTCTAGTCTGCACTGTGAATTCTATTGAGGACCGTTCATGTCAGAAGGTAGCCTGGGCGCGCCCGAGCGGCGCCCAGTACTATGGCAAAACCGAGGGTATTACGACGAAGAAAGCTTAGATAAAGAACTTCGCCGTCAATTTGATATATGCCACGGCTGTCGGCGTTGCCATAACTTGTGTGATTCTTTTCCGAGGTTGTTCGACCTAATTGATGAGTCGGAGACTATGGAACTCGATACGGTAAGTTCCGAGGATTTTAAAACCGTGATAGATGCGTGCACGCTTTGTGATATGTGTTTTTTAACAAAGTGTCCCTACGTTCCCCCCCACGAGTTTAATTTAGACCTTCCTCACCTTATGCTGCGGTATCGAGCCGTCGACTATAAAAATGGCCGGGTCAGCCTTACCAAGAAGCAAATTGCGAAAACAGATCGCAACGGGAAAACAGCTGGTACAGTAGCACCACTATCGAATTGGGTTACGAAAATTGACAACAGTGTCACCCGCCCATTGTTACAATCAGTGGTGGGTATCGACCGAAATGCCCAATTGCCACAGTTTCATCGCAACCCCTTGTCCGCAAGGGAAAGAAAACGTATCGAAGACGTAGGTGTAGATCTACTACCAGGTCGTAAGGTTGCTATCTACGCAACCTGTTTTGTAAATTATAATGATCCAACTATGGGTGAGGATGCGCTTGAAGTACTGCAGCGAAATGAGGTTTATACAAAGGTTCTACACCCCGCTTGTTGTGGTATGCCGAAGCTTGAGCACGGTGATATAGAGGGGGTAGCTAAACAGGCCCGCTTGGTTGCCTCGGCTTTTAAGCCTTGGATCCAAAAGGGTTATGACGTCGTCACGCTTACACCCAGTTGTTCTTTGATGTTGAAGTTCGAGTGGCCATTAATTTTACCGGATGATGACGATATAAAACTATTGGCAAGAGCGACCAAAGATATAAGCGAATATATAGTTGATATTTCTAAAAAAGAGGGAATGGCTAACGGGATGCAGCCGCTAGATGGGAATATTGTGGTTCATATTTCTTGTCATTCGAGAGCGCAAAACATTGGCCAGAAGGCCGCTGAATTGTTGAGAATAATTCCCGGGGCGGAAGTAAGTGTTATAGAACGTTGTTCTGGGCATGGCGGTGCTTGGGGCATGATGAAGGATAATTTTGATACTGCAATAAAAATTGGACAACCCTCGGCGCGAAAAGCATTGGAAGCTTTGCCGAAATATATTGTATCCGAATGTCCGTTGGCTGGAATTCATCTTTTGCAAGGAATGCAAACTCTAAACGCTAAAGAACACGAACCACAAATTATACCCGAACGCGCTTTGCATCCAGTGCAATTAATTGCGGAGTCTTATCGAAGGACTGAAGGGTAAGCGCATGGAGAAGTTAAAGAAGTTAACGTTTGAGCACATCTTGCCTTATGAAGACTATGCCGATGGGCGGAAAGAAAAGCAGCTTTCTTTAACCGCTATAAAAAAACACCGTCGAATGGAAGTTGGCCCGCATGCGATGTTTTATTTTGAAAATTATGAGACGATGTGGTTTCAAGTCCATGAAATGCTCCATATAGAGCGGGGGGGTGATGCTCAAATACCCGACGAGTTAGCCGCATACAACCCACTGATACCTCAAGGACGAGAACTAGTCGCCACAGTGATGCTAGAAATAACAGAGCCAGCTAGGCGAGCGAAAGAGCTAGGTATATTAGGCGGGATTGAAAATACGGCGTTTGTATCAGTTCAGGACGAATTAATAAGTGGGATACCTGAGATTGATTTAGATCGGACCAACTCGGACGGTAAAGCGTCGTCTGTCCACTTTATTCATTTTCCTTTTTCCAACTCACAAATAGAGGCCTTCCGGAGCCCCAACGCAGATATAGTTGTAGGTTTCAGACATGAATATTATACTCACAGCGCCGGGATGTCTGAAGCTGTACGTTTAGCGCTTATAGATGATTTTGATTGATGAGTTTGCATCCTGCCTGAAATAGGAGTTTCTTAAAACCAATTGAGATTAAAAATTTAATTGATTTTTTCTTCTGGATAGACACCCCAAAGATGCGAGTATCTCATCCAACCCCTCTTTTTCCCAATAGTAATTCTACACCAATTCTTTTCACATGTTAGAACCCGGCCTACAACTTTTTCCATCACGCGTGCGATCATTGGCGCATTAGGGCTTGGATTCCGTCTTAACGGTTGCAACCCGCCTCTAACCACGACTGTCCGTGTTCCTGATAACATTGAACGGTGCACCCAACCTTCCGTGCCCTGCCAGTCCCGAACTCTCCGCCAATCGTCAAACTCAGCAACGATCTCTACAGGTAATCCGTGGTGCACGAACATCCAGTCCACGGGATAGCGTTTGCCGGGTCCGGTTCGCATATTGACCTTATTAGCGCGCAATGACACAAAACGAGGAAGAGGCAGACCTTTTTCACCGGCGATTGCCGGTCTTGCGGAGAAAATACTGTCAGTCTCCCAAGCGGTTGAACAAAGCAGAATAATAATTAATCCAATAATTTTAATCTTTACTATTTGCGACATTTTAAAATTATAACACGACCGATGTTTTCTACCACAAGTGTTAAAATAAGAATGCGCTTTCTAGGCAATCGGGCCCGATAGACCAAAGAATATAAAAAATGGAGACGTCCTGAAATGGAAACTCGAAATCCTATCATTGTTGTCACTCGCAAGCTCCTTTCTGAAACAGAAATGCACCTGAAGAGACACTTTGATACTCGACTGAATATCAGTGATATTCCAATGTCCGAAAGTGATATAATAAATTCGACAGAGGGTGCTGATGTTCTAGTACCAACTGTCACGGATACCATTAACGCGAACCTAATCCGGCGTTTGCCCGAGAGCGTAAAACTAATCGCAAATTTTGGTGTTGGTGTGAACCATATCGATTTAGCAGCCGCGGCTGAAAAGAAAATCGTGGTGACCAATACACCGGGTGTATTAACTAACGACACAGCGGATTTGACAGTTTGTCTATTGTTGGCCGCACCTCGTCGCTTGACAGAGGGAGAAAGATTGCTTCGTTCGGGAGAATGGCAAGGGTGGGCGCCGACGTCAATGATAGGACATAGGTTCTCTGAGAAGAAACTGGGCATTATCGGCATGGGTCGGATAGGTCAAGCAGTGGCGCACCGGGTTCAAAGTTTCGGTATTGAGGTACACTATCACAATCGGAATCGGGTTGATGCTGTGGTCGAAACAAAACTTAAAGCCAAGTATTGGAGCAACCTAGAAGATATGCTTTCGTTAATGGATTATGTCTCTGTCAACTGCCCATACACACAGGAAACTCACCATTTGTTGGATGAAGCCCGGCTGAGTTTAATGCAGTCACATGCGTTCTTGATTAATACGGCGCGAGGCGAAATCGTAGATGAAAAAATTTTAGCTAAATTAATTACTAAGGGCGTTATCGCAGGTGCGGGTCTGGACGTGTATGAGCACGAACCAAGGGTAGAGAGTAGCCTTCTTAAGCTAGAGAATGTTATTCTTGCTCCACATTTAGGATCGGCAACATTTGAAGGTAGGTTGGCAATGGGCAATAAAGTAATCGAAAACATAAAGAGCTTTTTAACTCATCAAAAACCACCTGATAGGGTGTGTGAAGGTTGATCAAAAAACCAGTATTATCGGTTAGACATAGAGCACAGACCCATTAATCTCTAAATCAGATATAAAACTCACGGCACTACCTTCAATAATTTTTATGTCCTTACGTAGATCTTGATCCGTGAGGTCGACCGAAGATAAGCCCATTGGGCACACCATTATCGAGGCATCCATTTTATTGCACGCATCAAGAAGGGTCTCAAATGTTGCCAACCCTTTCTTTTTAAAGATCTCCTCCTGGCCTTTCTTTACCCATCCATGTGTGAGGGTACGTGTTCCCGACATCGTAAAAAAAAGGGTCACCGACTTACCGATGGCTAAAGCGGCACTTGCTAAGACGAGCGCAGAGTGCACTTTGTCGTAGTCGTCTGACTGAATGATAAAGGAGAATTTCTGAGGTGAAGACACTATGATATCTAATCAGCGAGATTCGAGATTTTTGGTTGATCGCCACATAGAGCACAATCGGGGTTCCGTGGCAGTGTTAATTTCCGAACCTCAGTAATTAGGGCATCATAAATCAAAAGAAAGCCCGCAAGACTATCTCCAATACCTATCAGCTCTTTTATCACCTCTACTGCTTGCAGTGACCCGATAGTTCCAGAAAGGGCCCCGAGAACACCGCCCTCCGCGCAACTCGGCACTAGGCCCGGTCTAGGTGGTTTTTCATATAAGCAGCGGTAACAAGGGTCACCCATACCAAGCCCCGAGCGGAATGTTGACACTTGCCCCTCAAATTGTAGAACAGCAGCTGATACCAGGGTCTTCTGAGCAAAATGGCACGCGTCGTTGACCAGAAAACGCGTTTCAAAATTATCGCTTCCATCTGCAACCATATCATACCCCTCAATGAGTTCGCCAACGTTAGATCTTGTTAAACGTTCACAATGACGAATCAATTTAAGGCCAGGGTTTATGTCAGTAATTGCTTTGGCGGCACTTTCAACCTTCGATATACCAATTGACCTTGTTTGATGAATCACTTGTCGTTGCAAATTTGACAGTTCAACGACGTCGTCGTCAACAATTCCCAAGGTGCCCACCCCTGCCGCTGCCAGATACATTAAAAGGGGCGTGCCTAGCCCTCCTGCACCAATCACAAGCACACGTGAGGTAAGTAGTTTTTTCTGGCCAACCCCGCCGACCTCTGGCAACACGATATGCCGGGCATAGCGCTGAATTTGTTCTTCAGTAAAGTCCATACCCTTCTCCGGAGTTTTGCCTAAGATCTCTTAGGGCTAGGAGCACGACGTTTATAAAGGTTTTATAGTAATAATCTTTTCTATCGGGTTTGGAATGTTAATCCAACAAATGGTTTGTTTGTACAGGCTTAATTGCAGATTATTGTATCTAATGCTACATGGTCTCTGAAGATAATATATCAGACTAATAGAGCAGTATAACCGCGAGTGTTAAACGTATTACCTTGCCCTACTGAGGTATATTAAGAAAGTGGTCTGCAATGCGCTTAGCCAAGCGGTCGGCGATTTCTGTTTTATCCATCTTCGGCCAATCTTCAGTACCATTCTCGGTTACGAGATGGATTGTATTACTGTTGCCCCCAAATGTTCCTGATGCTAGAGACACATTGTTACCAACAATCCAGTCGCATCCTTTATTTGCTCGTTTTTTTAAGGCATTCTTTACTATTTTTTCTGTTTCCGCCGCAAAACCGACTATTAATTGTGGCCGCTTGTCACCAACGGCTGAAAGTTCACGCAGAACGTCGGGGTTTTCTATCAAATTTAGTTGTGGTGGTCTTGGATAGTGCGTTTTTTTTATCTTTCTATCCGCCGCTTTCTCTATTCGCCAATCAGCTACGGCTGCTGCGCAAACAGCAATGTCGGCTGGTAATGAATTGAACACTGCCGCGTGCATTTCTAACGCGGTTTCTACGCGAACAATTTCCACTCCATATGGATCTACTTGGTTGGTAGGTCCAGTGATTAAAACAGTATCTGCCCCCATTCCCGAAAGCGCTGCAGCAATTGCATGGCCTTGCTTGCCCGACGATCTGTTGCCTATGTAACGGACGGGATCAATTGCTTCGTAAGTTGGCCCACTCGTGACAATTGCTCGTCGTCCAGCTAGAGGGCCAGGTATTGAAAAATAACGCGCTATTTCTTGAAATATTTTCTGTGGCTCTATCATTTTGCCTCGCCCGAATTCCCCGCAAGCCATCTTTCCTTGCACGGGGCCGGAAAAAATAATGTTTCGCCCTTTAAGTGTTGCAATGTTTTCCTGGGTCGCTGCGTGTTGCCACATGCGTACATTCATCGCTGGAGCAACTAAAACATCTTTGTCTGTTGCTAAGAGGAGGGTTGTTGCAAGATCGTCGGCTATGCCGTGCGCCATTTTTGCAAGAATGTTGGCAGTGGCCGGAGCGACGACGACAAGGTCCGCATCACGTGACAATTTGATATGACCTATCTCTGATTCTTCAGTCAGCGAAAACAGTTCACCGTACACCCTATCTCCACTAAGCGTTGCAACAGAGATGGGAGTAATAAAATTTGCCGCAGAATTGGTTAATACGCACCGGACTTTGCCATTGTGTTCTCGCAGGCATCTTATAAGCTCGAGGCTTTTATATGCCGCGATACCACCAGAAATAATTAGTAATATACGTTTGTCATCGAGCATTTAACGCTCAGGCTTATTATGAAAGGCTGGAAACCTAATGATTCGGAGGTGTTTTTGCAATAAAAAGTCTTCACTTAAATAAATGAAATGACCACTATCGTAAGTGCTATAACGGCGGTCCATAACAGACGAAAACTCTGTTTTTCATTCACTGTTGATTTTAGATGATGACTATCACTAAACATTTTTCTTTCTGTAATGGTTTCTTCCATCCCCGATATTAAAACGGGTAATTGTGCAAATCGATCTAGAAGAGTTTCTGCCGTGGCTCTAATTTGAGCCTCTGGTCCCATATTGTTTTTCATCCATTCGCTAATCATAGGTTTGGCCAGTTCCCATAGATTAACATCAGGGTGTAATTTTCGGCCAACCCCTTCAGCTACCAACATTGTTTTCTGTAACAGAAATAACTGCGGTTGGGCTTGCATTTTGAATTTTTTTGTTATGGTGAAAAGTTGGGCCAGTAAACGCGCGAGCGAAATCTCGCCCAGTGGCAATCCAAGTATCGGTTCTGCAATCGACCTCGCAGCTTGTGAAAATTCCTCAGCGGACTGATCTTCAGGAACATAACCCGCTCGGATATGCACATCTGCAACTAGTTTGTAGTCCGCTGAAAGAAAACCGTACAGCATTTCGGCGAGATATTGTCTAGTTTGGCGATTTAGCCGCCCCATTATACCAAAATCTACTACGTGTATTTCGCCTTTGGCATCTATAATGATATTTCCAGGATGTAAATCAGCGTGAAAAAACCCATCTCGAAATACTTGTAGAAAAAATACTTTCGCTAACGTGGCTAGAATCATAGCTGGGGTCTGACCAGCAACACCCTTTGTGCTGATGTCATTAATGGATTTCCCTTCAATCCAAGCCGTTGTAATCACTCTTTGGCCTGTTCTGCTCCAATCAACATATGGGACATTGAAACCGGATTCTTCATGTAAATTTGCTCTTAGTTCATCAGCAGCTGCGCCCTCAAACCGTAAATCCATTTCTATTTCAACTGACCGGATAATTGTTTCAACTGCCTGAAGGGGGCGTAAACGTCGTATCGTTGGTCTGTAGCACTCAATTTGACCCGCAAGCCAGCGTGCAAGGTCCAGGTCTCTAGAAAACTCTTCCTCAATATTTGGGCGTAAAATCTTTACAGCAACCTCCATACCGTCAGTGGTAATAGCACGGTGCACTTGCGCAATGGACGCTGCGGCTATGGGTTCATCAACAAACTCCTTGAATAATTCTTCCACAGATTTGCCGAACTCGTCTTGTATAGCGTGTTTAGCGTCTCTAACGTGAAATGGGGGAAGATTGTCCTGTAGTTCGGAGAGATCATCGGCCATATGTTCTCCTATTAGATCAGGCCGAACGGATAAAGCTTGTCCTAGTTTTACAAAAGCAGGACCCAACGCGGTTAACGCTAGTGTCAATCGTTCTCCTTCTCGCTTTCGTCGCATTTCTTTATGAGGAAATGCTAAAAACAAAATGCGAATAAATGGATTAAAAATATGGGGCAGCCCAATCTTATTAAGTGCAAATAGAGAATCGTGTTGAGAAAGAGCCCTAAGAACGGAAATAAGCCGGCGTATATGGCGCAGATAGGATAACATCTTCTATATGCGCCAACCGGAGTGCATGCACACAACACCCCCAGTAATAGGTGTTTCCGTAATATTTTTAAAACCCGCTGCTACCATTTCTTCTGATAGTTCCTCTGGCGTAGGGAAGCACCGTATACTTTCAGCTAGATACTGATATGCGTTGCTATCCCCCGCAACTTTGCGTCCTAGCCATGGTATAACTTTAAAGGAATAAGCGTCGTATAGTGGTTTTATCTGGTCCATAACCGAAGGACTGAATTCTAAGCAGATAAAATGCCCACCTATCTTTAAAACACGGAAAAGTTCTTTAAGTGTCGTTTCACGGTCAGTAACGTTGCGAAGGCCGAAAACGATAGTGCACGCATCTAAAGATTTTGACCGAATTGGTATTGACGCTGCGTCGCCACAAGCTATTAGGGGACCGTTCGTGTTTCCGCTATCTAGGTTTTTATTTAATCCCGTTAACAGCATTTTCTCGTTTATATCGTATACGATAGCGTATCCACCACCACGCCTAAGAAAACCGTTCGCAATATCACCTGTGCCCCCGGCAACATCGAGGAGGGTTTGTTTTTTTTGTGGGGCAATTCGATCGAGTACCATTCCTTTCCACAGCCGATGAAAACCCCCTGACATCAAGTCGTTCATAACATTATAACGTCCAGCAACAGTATCGAAGACGTTATGGACAAGTTTTTTGTGCGCCTCGGGGTCAACTTGGCGAAAACCAAAATTAGTGCGTTGGCCTAAATTACTTTTGGAAAGTTTTTTTTCATACTTCATCTAATTGAAGATAGCGCGGGTGATAGCTAACGGCTACCTTGTATTTATGCCAGAACTGCCTGAAGTAGAGACTGTTCGTCGAGGGTTAGCACCTATAATGGAGGAAAACGCCATTGAACGTGTTGAGGTCCGTAGAAATGATTTACGGCTCCCTGTTCCTCGTGATTTTGTTCCATCCCTAGAAGGGAGGACATTAAAAAAGTTAGGGCGCCGTGCTAAATATCTGGTGGGTGAATTTTATGATGGTACGATTTTACTTATACATCTGGGTATGTCTGGTCGGATATTATTAGATATTGACCGTAAACACTATCCAACGGCTACACTGCCAAATTCCCCATATATAGCTAATAAACACGAGCACATTGTTTTTCACCTGGAAAACGGGATTATTATCCGATTTTATGATCCTCGCCGATTTGGTTTAATGGTTTTAACTGATCAAGCTGGCTTAAAAAATCATAAATTAATTCGTCATCTTGGGCCTGAGCCCATCCATCATGATTTTACAGGCGCTGTTCTCGCTAGTGCTTTAAGGGGAAGAAAAACGTCTATTAAAGCAGCCCTATTAGATCAAAGGGTTGTAGCTGGTGTTGGAAATATATACGCTTGTGAAGCACTATTTGCGGCAGGGATATCGCCCCGTCGAATAGCGGGCAACGTGCAAGGTAAACGGGCAACCACATTAGCTAAATCCCTCCGAGATGTTTTGTTAAAAGCAATAGATGCCGGGGGTTCTTCTATTAATGATCACGTATCACCAAGCGGTGAACTGGGTTATTTTCAAAATTTCTTTAGCGTTTACGGTCGTGAGGGTTATCCCTGTCCAAAATGCGACCACGGTACGTCTATAGCATCAATAAAACAATCTGGGCGTTCTACCTTCTACTGTCCAAGCTGCCAAAGGTAGGTGTGGTTTACATGCATAATTTTTATCAACAAACGCTTTGTATTGGGATCATCTTTCTCGGATTAGTTTTGTCGTTACCTGCGGAAAGCCAAAAATTTTTCAACCAAATTGAGGATTTGCCTATAGCGCCGGGGATGGAAGAGGTTGGTCCAGCGGGTCTGTTTTTCCAGAGTTCAGCCGGACGCATTGTAGTTGCGGTTGCTCGTGGTGAGGGTAAACTATCTGTCATTAGGGAATTTTATGAAAAATCACTGCCTTCGTTAGGTTGGCGTTTTGTTCGGGCAGGAATTTATAGCCGGAATTCCGAAATACTTAAGATGCGTTTCCAAAAAAGTTTGGCTAAGGTATCAATATACCTTCACATTGTGCCCATAAAAAAACCAATAGATTAGTCCTAAATCCTTGACGGAGGATAGCTTGTGTCCTACAAACAGCGCCCGTCTCAGAGGAAAAATGATGGCGAATACAACATCTGCTAAAAAGAAGGTAAGGCGTGACCGTCGCAAAATGGCGATGAATGCAAGCCGGCGCAATCGAATCAGGACCTTCGTCAAAAAAGTAGAAACCGCAATCGACGATGGCGATAAAGATACAGCTAACATTGCTTTCCGGGCTGCACAGCCAGAGTTGATGCGCGGCGTTAGTCGGGGGGTTTTTAGAAAAAATACCGCCACTCGAAAGTTGGCACGGCTATCTGGGCGTATTAAAGCGATATAAAAAATATCGCGGTTTGCGGCTTTAATTCCAAAATCTTTATAGTTTGCGATTTTTCCGATAGCGCTACGTTGTTTAAGTATTAGGGCCGAGATCGGATTGCCTCTCAATATCCCGGTTCGTCCACAGGTTATTAACGTTTGCAAACTGTCAACCCTAAAAATTTTCTAAAAATGTAATTTTTTATTAGGAAGAGGGTATCCAGCCGTTGCGCCGGAGAACCCACAAGGTTAGAGTTGTTAGTGAGGTTGGAAGTAGGACATTTCACACTCAAGTAAAAAACTTTCTATCTATTATAAAAAATAAATACAAAATAATCTATAAAGTAGTTTCGAGTAGTGGTGGAAAAAATAAAGTAAAGAAGCTACAGAAACGGGTTCTATTCTAGGGAGCGGCAAATGAACCAATCCTCTTCATCTCTGTCAGCGGCACCCGATGTGCGTGTCAGTATGGGTTATGCGGGGGACGTGCGAGCGAACGAGGCATGGAAAAGTTTAAAAGCCGATCCTGGTGCTTTTTTGGTAGATGTTAGAACTCACGCCGAGTGGAATTTTGTTGGAGTTCCAGACCTGACTACGATAGGTAAAAAACCTTTATTTATAGAGTGGCAAACTTATCCAGGCATGGCGGTCAACGGCTCTTTTCTGAAGAACATTAGCACTGAAATTACTGATAAATCGGCTTCGATCTTTTTTTTGTGTCGCTCGGGTGCGCGTTCGAAAAGCGCCGCTATAGAATTAACGACAAATGGCTACGGGTCGTGTTTTAATATAGGTGATGGCTTTGAGGGCCCTCACAATGAGCGCCAGCGAAGAGGTTTTTCTGGTGGTTGGAAAGCATGTGATCTTCCGTGGGTCCAGGGGTAGTGTCATGGTAAACAACGGGCTTACCCAAGATATAAATGCGCGTTGGACCCGCATACGCGGATTGCTCAGGGCTGAGGTAGGTGATTCTGCATACAAGAGCTGGTTGAAACCACTCTCTTTGGTCGAATTTTCCAATGGGATAGTTCGGTTATCGGTTCCTACGCGCTTTATGAGAGACTGGGTAGAAAATCATTTTGGCGACCGTATATCTGAGCTATGGCTTGACGGTGATTCTTTTGTATCCAAGGTAGAAATTTTTGTTTTAGCGGAAATAAAAGAAACTCGCGCAGCGGAATTAGTAAAAGAACCATTGACGAGATCGGTGGCCTCAGGCGGAGGTGCCCGTGCAACGACGGACCGCATTGAGGGTGACGTAAGCGCGGCGTTAGATCCTCGTTTTAAATTTAACAATTTCGTGGTTGGTAAGCCAAACGAATTAGCCTATGCGGCTGCCAGGCGAGTGGCGGACTCACCTACAGCAACCTACAATCCACTTTTTCTTTACGGCGGAGTAGGTCTAGGAAAAACTCACCTAATGCATGCCATAGCATGGCAGATTCGCGAACAACAGCCTGACCGCAAAGTTGTCTATCTGTCAGCTGAGAAGTTTATGTACTATTTTATACGAGCTCTAAGGTTCCAGGACACAATGGCTTTTAAAGAGCAATTTCGCTCTGTAGATGTGTTAATGATAGATGATGTCCAATTTATAAATGGCAAAGAATCGACTCAGGAGGAGTTTTTTCACACTTTTAATGACTTGGTTGATAATAATAGGCAGGTAGTTGTTTCGGCGGATAAATCACCCTCGGATTTAGAGGGCATGGAAGAACGTTTGCGCTCACGGCTAGGCTGGGGGCTCGTGGCAGATATACATGCCACCACCTATGAATTAAGGCTGGGTATTCTTCACGCGAAAAAAGATGAGTTAGGCGCCGTCGTGCCCGACAAAGTGCTAGAATTTCTAGCACACAAAATAACATCTAGTGTTCGAGAGCTTGAAGGTGCGCTTAACAGAGTGGCAGCCCATTCCTCCTTGATAGGGCGCGACATTACCTTAGAGACTTGTCAAGAGGTATTACACGATCTTTTGCGTGCTAGTGATCGCCGTATCACGATAGAAGAAATTCAAAAAAGAGTAGCCGAGCACTTTAATATTCGGCTTGCAGATATGCATTCCGCGCGCCGCTCTCGTGCCGTTGCTCGACCTCGCCAAGTTGCAATGTACCTTTCAAAGCAGCTAACCTCTCGGTCTCTTCCGGAGATAGGCCGGAAATTTGGTGGGCGTGATCACACGACAGTGATGCACGCGGTTAACAAAGTGGAGGAGCTGCGTGGGGGTGATATCGTGTTTGCTGAAGATGTCGATCTTTTGCGTCGTATGCTTGAGGGATAATTTGTAACAGACTTTGATACACGGTCGCAACGTAAACGTACTTGATTAAGGTTGATTCGCTGTTATTTGCAGTGGGTTTTCTGTGTCTCCTAAACCCCTGATAACGCTGATCTTTTAGCTTTACTCCAAACGATGTGTCAGTTGTAATTTTCTTGGGATTTCAAGGGGTTGTGCTATAATTTTTAAATTATTAGAGGCTTCTGCAATAATGTATTTTTGGAAACGAACAAAGCCTTGTTGTTGGCCTTAATCAGCGCGAGGGCCCATTTGAAGTTATGCAATTTTCTATCGAACGAAGTGTACTCCTCAGGTCCCTGAACCACGTTCAAGGTGTTGTGGAGCGACGCACAACGATACCAATTTTATCTAATGTTTTGCTTCAGGCAAATGGCGGACAACTGAGCCTTACGGCCACAGATATGGACCTCGCTATAATAGAAGGTGTGTCGGCACAAGTGAATCAAGACGGTGCTACTACTGTACCAGCACACACGCTTTACGATATTGTTCGAAAGTTGCCAGAGGGTTCTCAGGTAGAAATAGGTTCTGGTGGCGAGCAAGGACAGCTTGAAATTAGATCTGGACGATCCAAGCTAAGTCTCACAACACTACCCAGTGAAGATTTTCCAGTAATGTCAGACGGGGACTTGCCGCACGTATTCACGTTTTCCGCTAATATACTTCGTCAACTTATTGATAGAACGCGTTTCGCGATGTCGACGGAGGAAACGCGATATTATTTGAATGGACTTTATTTTCATATTTGTGATGATGATAATGGTTCTGTAATGCGAACAGTTGCAACAGATGGTCATCGTCTGGCTCGAGTTCAGATTCCACTTCCGGACGGCGCCTTGGGAATGCCTGGAATAATAATTCCTCGCAAGGCAATTGGTGAAATATATAAACTCATAGAGGAAGTCGAGGGCGACGTCGAAGTAGCATTATCCGAGACAAAAGTACGTTTTTCTTTTGAAAATGCAATTCTGACCTCAAAATTAATTGATGGCACATTTCCCGATTACGATCGCGTAATTCCTTTTGGAAATGAAAAAACGTTGGAAGTTAAAAGGACAGAGTTTGTTAAGGCTGTAGATTTGGTCTCAACTATATCCACTGAGAAATCCAGAGCTATAAAGTTGGCACTTGAAGATGGCAATTTGATATTGACCGCTACAAGCCCAGAGGCCGG
This sequence comes from uncultured Rhodospirillaceae bacterium, assembly GCA_964412235.1. Lineage (GTDB taxonomy): Bacteria > Pseudomonadota > Alphaproteobacteria > MPNO01 > UBA830 > JAYZQT01. The sequence goes on along the minus strand of CAYPNT010000027.1, from coordinate 18,514 downwards.
TAGTGCCCGTGAAGAACTAGATGTGGATTATACTGACGGTCCACTGGAGATAGGTTTTAACTCTAAGTATTTACTAGATATAACTCAGCAAATAGAGGGTGATGACGCCAAGTTCAAGTTGTCCGATGGGGCCTCCCCTGCCTTAGTGCAGGATATGGGGGATCCTAGCGCATTGTACGTTTTAATGCCGATGCGCGTTTGATAGAGCGCAGGTTTTGCAGACTGTACTGGAAAATTTGCACGCAGATGCTATCCAGCAACGGTATCGCGCGTTGGTTAAGCTTTCTCTAAGCGAGTTTCGTTGCTACCAATCGTTACACCTTGAAACTGACAAGCGACCAGTGGTGCTTATCGGGTGCAATGGGGTGGGTAAAACAAATTTGCTTGAAGCAATTTCATTTCTAGCGCCTGGACGGGGGTTGCGGCGAGCAACATTGGGGGAAATAACCCGTTGTGGAGGGGATGTGAGGGAACATGGCCCTCGTTGGGCGGTGGCTGCTACACTAGAAACCCCAAGTGGTCAGTTTGAAGTGGCGACGGGTTATAAAGCCGACCCCTACACCAAGGGGGGTGGTCGGAGAATAGTTCGCTTAAATGGTAACGACGTTAGAAAACATTCATCATTAGACGAGGTGTTTGCGGCAATATGGATAGTGCCGGAGATGGATCGTTTGTTCATGGATGCGCCAACCGCTCGTCGACGTTTTTTGGATAGAATGGTTTCTACGTTTGATGTGAATCATAACGCTCATTTGAATGATTACGAAAAAGCGATGCGTGAACGTACAAAGTTGTTACGTGAGGGTATTGGAAAATCAAAGTTTTCTGACCCGGGCTGGATTGACGCATTAGAACAAAGAATGGCGGAAAATGGCGTTGCGATAGCGGCCTCTCGTAAGTCATATGTCGAAAAACTTAATGCAGCCTTTCAGCTAGGTACCAGGTCCTTTCCGGATGCGACGGTTGATCTTGATGGGGATCTTGAGCTAGGCTTGGAAGAAAGTCCCGCTCTTGAAGTAGAGGACAAGTTTAAAGGAGTGCTTGCGGCGTCCAGACAAGTCGATCGTGAGGCCGGGCGCGCGCTTACCGGCGTCCATCGGTCCGATATTCAGGTATTGCATTTACTTAAGAAGAGGAAAGCAGCGGTATGCTCGACGGGTGAGCAAAAAGCATTGCTTATCAGTATTGTTCTTGCACACGCACGACTAGTTTTGTTAGACCGCGGCTGGCCACCTCTTCTCTTGTTGGATGAAATTGTTGCTCATCTTGATTCAAACCGGCGTGCGGCTTTATTCACGGAAATTTGCGCGATTGGTGCACAGTCATGGATGACCGGGACTGACCTTAATTTATTTGAGGATTTTCTTGAGCGGGCACAACTTTTTCAGATTCAAGCCGGTAAAGCGCATAGCATTTGAGGACAGTATGAGCCCAGATAATATTTCTACGGCAGACGTTCAAGAAACTACGGTTGATACTGCATACGGTGCTGACTCAATCAAAGTGCTAAAAGGCCTGGAGGCGGTTCGAAAACGGCCCGGAATGTATATAGGGGATACTGACGACGGTTCTGGGCTTCATCATATGGTTTATGAAGTAGTTGATAATGCGATTGACGAAGCGCTGGCTGGGCATTGCTCTGAGGTGACGGTGATACTAAACGGTGACGGGTCAGCGACAATAACAGACGATGGCCGAGGAATTCCCGTGGAAATCCACGATGAGGGTACATCGGCAGCCGAAGTCATTATGACACAATTACACGCTGGCGGAAAATTTGATCAGAACTCATATAAAGTATCAGGAGGTTTGCATGGTGTCGGAGTATCTGTCGTCAATGCTTTGTCAGCCCGTCTAGAGCTCACAATCTGGCGCGAAGGAGCCGAACATTACATGCTGTTTCGCGATGGTGAAGCAGAGGGCCCGCTTAAGATTGTAGATCCTAAGAGCGAAAAACAAGGCACGTCGGTAACATTTTTGCCGTCACCTGAGACATTTTCAATGACGGAGTTCAATTTTTCAACGTTAGAACACCGTTTGCGGGAGCTCGCGTTTTTAAACTCGGGGGTTAGGCTGAAGCTGATCGATGCAAGGGGGGTTGAACCTATAACGGTTGTTCTCGAGTATGAGGGTGGAATCGAAGCATTTGTTCAACATCTCGACCAGTCGAAAACTCCTTTACTAGATGTCCCAATTGTAATTACTGGTGAACAAGGGGGGGTTTCTGTCGATTTAGCGCTTCAGTGGTCCGATAGCTATCACGAAACTATGTTGTGTTTTACTAATACCATTCCGCAATCTGACGGGGGAACACACCTCGCTGGCTTTCGTGGCGCGTTAACTAGAACTGTTAATGGGTATGCAAGCAATAGTGGCCTCGCAAAAAAAACGAAAATTGCCCTATCAGGTGATGATGCGCGCGAAGGTTTAACTTGCGTATTATCGGTCAAAGTCCCAGATCCAAAATTTTCTTCTCAAACTAAAGACAAACTTGTTTCGTCAGAGGTCCGTCCAATAGTGGAGAGCATCGCCAACAAGAGGCTCGGCCAATGGTTTGAAGAGCACCCGAACGACGCGAAGAAAGTTGTTGGCAAAGTGATTGAGGCCGCTATCGCTAGAGACGCGGCGCGCAAGGCGCGGGATCTTACACGACGAAAGGGCGCATTAGATATTTCTTCCCTGCCAGGAAAATTAGCTGATTGTCAGGAGCGAGATCCAGCTAACGCTGAACTATTCATCGTTGAGGGTGATTCTGCTGGCGGATCAGCTAAACAGGCACGTAATCGCTTGAACCAGGCAGTTCTACCTCTTCGCGGGAAAATTCTCAATGTCGAACGGGCGCGTTTTGACAAGGTTCTTTCTTCTACAGAGCTTGGAACACTTATCACGGCATTGGGTGCAGGTATTGGTGTTGAGGATTTTAATATCGAGAAAGCTCGTTATCACCGTATCATAATTATGACAGATGCTGATGTTGACGGGAGCCACATACGTACTTTGCTTCTAACATTTTTCTTTCGTCAAATGCCGGAAATAATAGAACGGGGGTATTTGTATATAGCCCAACCGCCATTGTATCGTGCAAAAAAGGGAGACAGCGAACAGTATCTAAAAGATGATCCCGAATTGGAGGAGTATCTTATTGGAGCGGGGATTAAGGATGCGGTTCTCAGGATTAGCGATGCCGCTCAGATTGCGGGGCGTGATCTTTATGATCAGGTAAAAAAGGCTCAGCTCGCAAAACGCTTACTTCAGCCAATGTCGTCTAAGCTTACCAACACTACCGTTGCTGAGCAGGCAGCGGTACTTGGTGCGTTTAAGAGTGAACTACTTAGTTCCGAAGAGCAATCATTGTTAGTCGCCCAAGCTTTAGCAAGGCGTTTAAATGGCCTGGCCAGTCCCACAGACCGTGGCTGGGAAGGGAAAATAATTGAAGGGGGTGGGATGGCTTTTATTCGTACAAGGCGCGGTGTTTCTGAGCGACAAGTTATTGACGGCGCAATGTTAAGATCATTTGAAGCGACCAGCCTTGATAAATTAGCTCCAGATTTTCAGACGTTGTTTGGTAGGCCTGCAGTGCTAATAACCAAGGATAAAGAGCAGCGTATAACTGGGCCAGTAGAATTGTTTGATGCTGCGACAGCAAGTGGTCGTAAGGGGATTAGCATACAGAGATATAAGGGTCTTGGCGAAATGAATCCTGAACAATTGTGGGAAACGACCCTAGATCCGAACGTACGGACATTACAACGCGTTGAAATAGAACGTGCCGATCAGGCGACAAAAGTTTTTTCTACTTTAATGGGAGATTTAGTGGAACCGCGACGAGATTTTATTCAAGATAACGCCTTAAAGGTGGTTAATCTTGATGTTTAATAGAATTTAACTATTCGCAAGTCTATCAAAGGACTTGTCAGAGACACCATGCATTACGATGTCGTTGAGCTGCGGCGCCAATGTTTTATAGAATCGCCGTGCCACCTTATTTGTTTTCAGAACCGACCAGAAGATCCAACTACCTCCTTTGTTTTTTGTAAATAGAGTTACTTCCTTTACTAACCGTTTTCCTATACCGAGTCGGCGGTGATTTTTAGTTACATAAAGGTCAGCTAAATATACTCCGCGTGAAGAGCTATAAACATCATAACCCCAATAGAAAATGGCGTATCCAGAAAAGCGGTTTTCCGCTTCCGCTATGAAGGTGTTGAATACGGGGGTTTCCGAATAGCAGTCGCGGACAAATGTATTCCTCGAAAAGCCGGAGTTTAATTTATTAGACAAGCCCAGCTGAGAAATTTTTATATCAGCTATAATCTCTGCGTCATCACGCAGAGCAGGCCGGATCAAACATTCTAGTTGTGTTTTGGGCATTTTTCCTCGTTGTTGATCGTTGATCCATTAGATGGATAAGAATATTAACCTTAACACTATAGCGTTATGTGAAGGTCAATACCAAAAACGACTGAACATCCAAACAATATTAGCTTGCTTAATTAAATTGAGTTTTATAAAGGTGCATATTTTTCTATTAAGAAATTTGGGTTAAACCAAGTTTGTTTATGTAGAAACCAATATAGCTAGGTCTTTATATCATCTTTAGTTTACTAAAATGGACTATCTCTATTACTGTTTGGCTATTGTTAGTACTAGGCTTCATCATCGCGTGGTATGCGTATGATCTGCCTGACCTAGACAAAATTGCGCCCCCCGCTCGCAAGATTAGTATTACTCTTCTAGACTCCAAGGGAGTAAAATTTGCTGCGTATGGTGATATATATGGTGATCCATTGGAATTTTTTGAGGTGCCAAAACACCTAGTTCAAGCAATAATAGCCACCGAAGACAAACGTTTCTTTGCGCATAGGGGATTTGATGTAAAAGCGCTGTTTCGGGCGTTAATCACAAACGTCCGCGCTGGCGGGATAAAACAAGGTGGCAGTACAATCACCCAGCAATTAGCGAAGAATATATTTCTTAAACCGGATCGCACTTTACGCCGGAAAGTCCAGGAATTACTACTTGCATTGTGGCTTGAAGCACATTTTTCTAAGGAGCAAATATTTACCCTTTACATTAATCGGGTATACCTGGGATCTGGAACATTCGGAGTAGATGCAGCATCCATACGGTATTTTGGCAAATCTGCAAGAAAGATAAACCTTCATGAAGCCGCAGTGATTGCCGGACTGCTAAAAGCACCGTCTCGCTATTCACCTTTACGTAGTGCGGAGGCGGCTGAAAAGCGGGCCAGGGTGGTGCTTTCCGCGATGGTAAAATCAAAATTCATAAATGTTGAAACTGCTAATTACCTATCTAAAATACACCTAAAGCTGCCTAAATCTCTTACTCAAAATCGCGCAACTCTTTATTTCTCTGACTGGGTACTGCAACGTCTCGAAGGGCTCATCGGTAAAATAGGTGCGGATCTTGTGGTGTATACGACAATGGATTCGCAAATGCAGAAGGTAGCTCAAAGGGGAATCCGCACTACAATAGATAAGTACGGAAACTCAAAAAGAATTGAGCAGGCTGCGCTGGTGGCTATGACACCCAATGGAGCTGTTCGCGCTCTCGTTGGCGGTTATAGCTACGGAAAAAGCCAGTTTAATAGGGCGTTTCAAGCACTCCGGCAGCCCGGTTCAGCATTTAAACTATTTGTATATCTTTCCGCACTAGAAAACGGAATGATGCCAGATCATAGTATAATAGATCGTCCGGTCACCATCGGAAATTGGAGCCCCCGAAACTATGGAGGTAAATATCAAGGTAAGGTTACCGTCCGAGAGTCTATAGCAAGATCAATCAACACAGTGGCGGTGCAAATTACGGAAAATATTGGACGGGGGAAAGTTATAGCGATGGCGCGGCGCCTAGGAATTACTTCAGATATAAAATCTCATCCCAGCCTGGCGCTTGGTGTTAGTGAGGTGTCCCTTTTTGAACTTACCGCGGCATACAGTGTAATTGCCAATGGTGGGCACTCGGTTTGGCCACATGCTATTACCGAAATACGTAATCGAGACAATGATGTTCTTTATCGTCGAATGGCGAGTAGGTCGATGGTATTGGTCCAGCCGGATATCGTCCGTTATGCAGATGATCTTCTCCATTCAGTGGTTTTGAGAGGCACGGGCAAAGCCGCGAACCCCGGGTGGCGTGTCGCTGGAAAAACCGGGACCAGTCAACAGTTCCGCGATGCTTGGTTTGTCGGGTATTCTGATGAATTGGTGGCGGGCGTTTGGATGGGTAATGACAATGGTTCGCCCATGAATCGGGTAACTGGGGGGGCACACCCGGCCTGGGTCTGGAAGCAGTTCATGCAACGAGTGAATTCAAAAGCCGCATTTAATTAGATATTTTTTTGCGGCATAAAACTAATAGCCAACAATGATGTCCAACTTTCGGGTGTCTGTGTCAAATGTTATAGGAAGTTCCATGCATTATAATAGACCTGTTAAAGAGGAAAACTCTAATAATAATATCTATTATTCAGGCCAGTTCACTATATGATCTTCTGGATCAATTGTTTGTGATTCTTGAACAACTCTTTGCCGAACAGACATTCTTGCCGAATGCACTGTATCGGGACTTCCCGATACAAGTGGATGCCACCAAAACAGTTCTTGGCCTTCAGATATTAACCGGTACGCACAGGTAGAGGGTAGCCAATTTGCTGTTTTGGTAAGTGAGGGTGTAACACGCAGACAATCAGGTACTCGCTCCGTTCTTTTTTTATAATCTGTGCAAGAGCAAGTATTAATGTCGAGAAGGCGGCAAGCAATATTGGTGTATGACAATTCACCTGTCTCAATATCTTCTAGCTTGAGCAAGCAACATTTTCCGCAACCGTCGCACAATGACTCCCATTCCTGTTCGTTCATTTCCTCAAGGCTCTTTACCCGCCAGAAATCTTTCTCTACCGTCATTTATCGCTTTTTTGTGAAACCACTTTATCTTTTAGGATGTCCACGATCTTGCTCACGGAAGTTTTGTGGGTAAAGTGCGTAATGTAAGTGCCCCCCGAGTCCATTAAATATATTATTGAGCTATGGTCTAAAAGATAGTCGTTTGAAGCATCGCTATTTTCTTTTGGCCGGGAGTAATAAACTCGAAAGGCTCGTGCTGCCCCCGCGATTTGTTCCTCCGTACCGGTCAGTCCAATCAGGCGGGGGTGGAAGTTGCTCACATAAGAATTCAGTTGGTCCACTGTGTCGCGCTTAGGGTCAATAGTAATGAAAAGGGGTGTAATTTTCTTTTGGGTTTTAGCGTCCAGTCGGTCAATTGCCTTTGTCATTACTTGTAGGCCCGTTGGGCAAATATCAGGGCAAAATGTGTAACCAAAATACACTAAAGTGTATTGTCCCTTGAATGACTCGTTTGTACGTTCTTTGCCTGTATGATCGGTAAGTTGAAATTGGCCACGTATGGCTGTCACGCCTTTTCCGTTTCCACCATAGAGAAGGTAAGCGGCAATTACGCCGATTATAATAATTGTTATACCGATTAGAACGGATTGATATAGTCTCATTTTTAGTTTCCAGGGGCGCCAATCGACCGTTAAGATATAGGGGGACTTTAACCAATTGACTATAGGGTGTCTTGACGCGTTTTTAGATGAAGAAATTTAAATTAAATTATCTCACACTACTAATAATATCCGTCGTTGGGTTTTGCCCCTTCGTAGCCCTCTCTGAAACGGATCTTTTAAGCGAAGACAGGCTCATCTTGGCTGTTATTGCGGACGATTTGGATGTTGCTGAACTTCTTTTGGGGCACAAGCACAATGTTGACGTACTTGATAGAAATAAGCGCACCCCTCTATCTTTAGCTGCCGAGGGAGGTAAAGAGGATTTAGCAAAGTTGTTTGTTCGCTTTCAGGCACGGGTAGACGCGCAAGATAAATTGGGAAATACGCCCATTTATTATGCTGCGTCGGGCAATCATATTGGCGTCGTTTCTATCCTAATCACGGCAAACGCGAACCCTAATAACCAAAACCGGCAGGGTTTAACACCCTTGATGATTGCAGCGTCGAAGGGACATGTCGATACCATTCAAACATTATTGGAGGTACAAGCCGATCCAACATTGACAGATTTTACCGGTCGGAGTGCTCTGGATTGGGCAGTCCGCAACTCTCGGCTTTCGGCGGCAAGAATCTTAAAAATAGCAGAAGATCGGTGATAAAAGTAAATATAGCCGGTGTGGCGGGAGGGTATTTTTGCGCCCTTGAAATTAGACTTTAATTTGGCAAAATTATTAGAGTAAAATCTCCTTAATTTTTATTATTCTCCCATTTGCAATAGTTGTCCCCGGTGTCGAGCACCTTTGAAGGCCAACAAGAAAATACTAAGCCCGAGTGCCAGGTAAAAAACGTTTAGAACGACTGCCCAAATAAATCTGTCGACCAGAAATATATGTTCAAGACTAGCTGCACGCATTCCCTCAAATACGTGTGAAGATGGTAGCGCGTAGGCTATGGGCTCAATCCAATCGGGTAATGTTTCTATCGGATAATAAATGCCGCTAAAAGGAGCTACAGCAAATATAACCGCCCATGCCAAACTTTCGGCACCTAGGCCACAGCGCAGGACGAGCCCTGATACGGCAAGACCAATTGCAGCGCCGAATACCAGAAGGTTCAGAAAAAACGCTATTAAGGGTAATCCCATTTGGAATATGGAGTAATGGTAGAGTGGAATTGCTAGCAGGGCCGCGGGCAATATTCCTATAAGTGTTCGTAACGCGCTTATTACAAGAAGCGATAAGGCCCATTCATAAGGTCGGAGCGGGCTCGCAAATAGATGCCCTAAGTTTCTCGACCACATTTCTTCGAGGAAAGAGAGGGAAACACCAATATTTGACCTGAACATTATATCCCATAATAAAACTGCACCAATCAGTATACCGCCAGCTTTTACAAACCATTGTGAGTGACTCATTAAAAATTCCGACATAAACCCCCAAATCAACATTTGCATCGTAGGCCAATACGCTAATTCAACGATCCGCGGAATTGATCCGCGAAGTAGGTAAAAATACCGAAGGACCATCGCCCAAACACGATTGATGGAAAACCGAGGTGAATAGGACAATTCCATACTAATCTCCGCTTGTTTCCATTAACGTGTTTGGTGTTCCACGGGCTATATCCAAAAAAACATCCTCTAAATTTCTTCGACCATATTTGTTTAACAGTCCATAAGGGCTATCTTGGTCAACGATACGCCCTCCTTTCATCATAAGGACATGATTACAGAGACGCTCGACTTCACTCATGTTATGGGAAGCGAGGAGGATGGTGGCGCCTACTTTATTTTGAAATTCTTCAAGGTAACTTCTAACCCAATCTGCGGTGTCTGGATCTAACGAGGCAGTTGGTTCATCCAAAAGTAGAAGAGCGGGTTCATTTAGTAGAGACTTTGCAAGAGACACCCGTGTTTTTTGACCGGAAGATAATTCGCCAAATGGCCTATCAAGAAACGCCTCTATTTCCAAATCTTGTGCTAAAATAGAAATTTGTCTATTCGGATGCGGGATGCCATAAAGTTTAGCGTACACCATCAAATTTTCGCGTGCTGTTAAACGTTTTGGCAAATCTACATACGGTGATGAAAAATTCATTCGGGGCAACACCTGATGGCGATTACGGGACATATCCGCACCCAATACCGAGAGGCTTCCTGAGGTTGGTATAAGAAGGCCTAATAAAATGGAAATTGTTGTTGTTTTACCAGCGCCGTTGCCTCCGAGAAGCGCCACGGTCTTACCCTGAGGAACCGCAAAACTAATATCGTCAATAGCTACAATTTCGCCAAAATTTTTTGTCAGATTTTTTGCTTTGATTACAATCTTTTCCATGTTGTGTAATATCTATTGCTCCCGATACCAGGGCTAGTATTCTTTTTCGAGAAGTGGAAATTTTCTTTAATCATAATTTGCTGAAGAGGCTTCACCTCACTTAGGTATCGGGGTAGACGTGGAACATTAAAATTGCGTGGAGCTTCACCCGTGACCTTCCTAAAACACAGTGGGACCATTAACGCGAGATTTATGCCGACTGTTGGCTGGGAGCTTGCCAGTGCAACCAACGATCCAGTCCGCTTGCGGACACTCACACTTATTCGTTGGGTGGCAATAGTTGGCCAGGTGCTAACATTATTAGTTGTCCATTTTGGTTTTGGGTTTCAGGTTCCATTGATTTCCGCACTTGCAATTGTTGGGGCGTCATTGTTATTAAACCTAGTTGTAATAACGGGGCATCCTAAGACTATCCATCTAGGTGAGAGGGCCGCTGCTACATTTTTGGCTTTCGATATTTTGCAACTCGCGGCTCTTCTATATCTTACCGGCGGTCTGGATAACCCGTTTTCTTTTCTGTTACTGGCCCCTATCGCGGTATCTGCAACTATCCTCTCCTTAAGGAGTACTATTGCATTATGTGTCTTATCCATCATCTGTATAACACTCCTTGCAATATATCATTATCCTCTTCCATGGACTGAAAAGGGTTTTTACGTTTCCCAAGTATATGTATTGGGTACGTGGGTTGCTTTAGTAATTGGCATAATTTTCTTTGCAATCTACACATGGCGCGTGGCTGATGAGGCGCGACGGATGTCAGCGGCGTTGGCTACCAGTCAGTTGGCGTTGGCGCGTGAACAGCAGCTCGATGCGGTTGGTGGACTCGCGGCGGCAGCAGCCCATGAATTAGGTAGCCCCTTAAGCACAATAGCTGTGGTCTCTGGCGAAATAGAGCGTGAATTGCCCGAGAAAAGTCCGATACGCGAAGATATGCGACTGCTTATGAGTGAAACTCGGCGATGTCGGGATATTCTAGCAGAGTTATCCGAGCGGTCCGTCGATAACATAGACAATCGCTCTCCCTTTACATTATTACCGATGCACGCACTTGTTCAAGCAGCCGCTGAACGCCATCAACGAGACAATATTTTGTTCAATTTTGTATCCGAGGCTAAGACCAAAGAAGTGCCTGAGCCAGTTGTGATGAGGAGTCCTGAAATTGTTCATGGGCTTGGAAACCTAATACAAAACGCTAGCCAATTTGCCCTGACAAATGTACAGATTTTTACCTTCTGGGATGAGGACTATATAACTATCACTATTCAGGATGACGGCATGGGTTTTCCACCGGGACTTCTGGAGCGGCTGGGAGAGCCTTATATAGCTTCTCGCAGCCAATCTGATGGTCGAATGGGGCTTGGAATCTTTATAGCTCAAACACTTCTTGAACGTTCTGGCGCTCGGATTAAATTTGGTAATACGAATGACGGAGGAGCCGTTGTTGAGATATTATGGCATCGCCTTAAATTAGAAATACAAGATAAGCATGCACAGTAATGACCTCACACTTACTTAGTTTATATGAAGATAAAACACTTTTGATTGTCGATGACGATGAACTTTTCTGTGAGCGGTTAGCACGTGCAATGGAAAAGAGAGGATTTCGTACTATTACGGCATTAACAGTTCGTGCGGGTATAAAGGAAGTTCGTTGTAAACCACCCGCATTTGCCGTTTTAGATCTCAGGCTGTCGGATGGAAGCGGTCTTGATATTGTCTCTGTTCTGCGAAAGAATCGGGCAGATTCTCGTATTGTGATGCTGACGGGGTACGGAAATATCGCGACCGCTGTTGCAGCCGTAAAAGAAGGAGCGTTAGACTACTTGGCCAAACCAGCTGATGCAGACGCTGTAGAAGCCGCACTTCTGGCCACCGGTTTAGGATTACCACCGCCTCCCAAAAACCCCATGTCTGCAGATCGGGTCCGTTGGGAGCACATACAAAGAGTGTATGAACAATGTAACAGAAACGTATCTGAGACCGCTCGGCGTTTGAACATGCATCGCCGTACATTACAACGAATATTGTCAAAAAGGGCGCCCAGAGAAGCGCCGCCGCACGAATTTTAAACCACTCAGAAAAGGGATGCCTATTTCTAAAAGAATTCTTATAACCGGAGGCGCCGGTTTTATTGGCTCACATCTATGCCAAAAGCTAATAGATGAAGGTAATGATGTACTTTGCGTGGATAACTATTTTACGGGTAGTAGAGATAATATTACTCACCTACTCGACAATCCACGCTTTGAGATAATGCGGCATGACGTGACATTTCCACTGTATGTGGAGGCCGATGAAATATATAACTTGGCGTGTCCTGCTTCGCCTGTGCAGTATCAGAAATCACCGGTCCAAACGATAAAAACGAGTGTTCATGGGGCAATCAATGTTCTCGGCCTTGCCAAGAGATTAAAAGCTAAAATTCTTCAAGCTTCTACAAGTGAGGTTTACGGAGATCCACAAGTACACCCTCAACCGGAGACATACTGGGGTAATACAAACCCTATTGGCGCTCGCGCCTGCTACGATGAAGGAAAACGGTGTGCCGAAACACTTTTCTTCGATTACCATAGAGAACATGGATTGTGTATTAAAGTAGCTCGTATATTCAATACCTATGGACCACGTATGCACCCGAATGATGGCCGTGTTGTCTCTAATTTTATTGTGCAAGCATTGCGGGGAGAGGACATTACAATTTATGGGGATGGCTCGCAAACTCGGTCATTCTGTTATATTCAAGATCTTGTTGAAGCATTGTGTGGGGTGATGAATACAGAAGAAGGTTTTACCGGCCCTATAAATATTGGTAATCCTCAGGAAATCACGATCCGAGCGGTTGCGGAAAAAGTAAAGGCTATAGTGGGTGGATCCAGCAAAATTGTTTACAAAGCATTGCCTCAAGATGATCCTTCACGCCGCCGGCCCGACATAAGCTTAGCTGAAAAAAAATTAGGTTGGAAACCGCGAATTGAAATGGATGAAGGTTTGGCAAAAACCATTAATTATTTTGAACATCTATTAGAAAAATGACTGATTCGGCTATAAGTTAAATGGTAAGAGAGATCCAAAAACTCTATTGGGCAATCATCATATTATTTTATACTAAGTTGAATGCCCCAATAGAAAATTCAGATGAGCGCCGAACAAAAATTTGTATTTTTGGCAATGTGTACAAATGTAGCCCCATGGAATGATGTAATGTCGGATAAAGACGTTTTGTAATTTAGTTGGAGGGAAACTGTACTAAAATGTCAACGTCTGATCTATCGTCTCTGCTTGAATACACCTCACAATTCTCCGGGACAAGGGTTGTTTGTCTTGGTGATGTTATGCTTGACCGTTTTATTTATGGAAAAGTAAATCGCATTTCACCTGAGGCACCGATACCTGTATGTCTTGTAGAAGATGAGATAGCTATGCTTGGTGGCGCTGGCAATGTAGCTCGTAATCTTACTGCTCTTGGTGCTGCCGTTGAATTTATTAGTGTAGTGGGTGACGATCCCGTCGGAGACGATGTTAAATCATTGGTGCAAGGTAATCTGGATATTAAATCAAACATAGTGACCGTTCCTGGGCGGATTACTACCAGTAAAACCCGTTATGTGACAGAAGGTCAGCAGCTAATGCGAGCCGACCGAGAGATTACTACCGAAATTAACGAAGAAATTATCGACAATCTTTGTTCCTCTGTAGAACGGGCTTTACATGTGAACGATGTACTAATCATTTCCGATTATGGTAAAGGTGTTGTGTCCAGTGATTTGGTCAGAAAGGTTATTTCACTTTCTAAAACTGCTGATAAGCCTGTAATTGTGGACCCAAAATCGCGTACCTTAGAGCAATACAGTGGCGCTACGCTTATAACCCCAAATTCAAAAGAGTTTGGAGAGGCTGTAGGAGCTACGGACCTTTCCGATAAAGAAATCGTAGCGTCTGCCCGTGAATTGATAGAGCGCGTAGAAATTCAATCGATAATTGTAACGCGCGGTGCAAAGGGTATGTCCCTAATTTCGCCGGAACAAAACCATCATTTTGCCTCCAGAGCGCGGGAGGTTTTTGATGTTTCAGGTGCCGGTGATACTGTTGTGGCTGCTCTAGCGGTGGGAATAGCTTCTGGAGCACCAATTGTTTCTGCAACGCAACTTGCAAATCTGGCGGCCGGAATAGTTGTTGGAAAGACCGGAACGGCCGTTGTAGGTATTGAGGACTTGATTGTGGAAATAACTGATGTTGGGGGTTTGCGTACGTTGGGTGCCGCCAGCGATGACAGTTCGGCACTAAGCGTAATTCAAAAATGGAGAAAACTAGGAAAAAAAGTGGGCTTTACAAACGGCTGTTTTGATCTCCTCCATCCAGGACATATTTCTTTGTTGTCGCAAGCGAAAGCAAACTGCGACCGGCTAGTTGTTGGCCTGAATTCCAATGGTTCAGTCAAAAGACTGAAGGGTCCTGCTCGCCCGATGCAAGATGAAAATGCCCGAGCATCTATCTTATCGTCCTTGGAGACGGTCGATTTAGTTTTGATTTTCAAAGAGGATACTCCGTTAAGGCTAATCGAAAAGATTAAACCGGATGTGCTCGTAAAGGGTGCGGATTATACGGCTGAGAAGGTTGTGGGAGCGGACATCGTTCAATCCTACGGTGGAGAGGTTTTGTTGGCTGAAACACTACCCGGCTTTAGTACGTCGCAAACGATTTCTCGAATTAACAGTTCCTAAGCCGGATATGTTGCGGTGGTTCCACTATTTTCTATAGTTTCTTGTATTTAGTCTTGCCTGGCTAAGGACATATTATCTCAAATGTTAGGGACTTTATCGGTTGAAATATGTTTGGTTTATGCGGTGCCCTGCTACATGACCAAAACGGATTAATAGATGTCGATGTCTTGTAGGATTTAGTTCTGAGCAAAAACTCTCCTTTTTTATAGCTGCGTCAAAGGCATCAGCGACAATGACCCCACATTCTTTTGGAAGAATGTCAGTTGGAAAATTGTACGGCACAGCAAAATAAAATCGTTGACAATAGGGTAAATACTCAAGCCATTTGTTGTCGGTTTTGTAATCTCCTACGGTACTTTTTACTTCAATGATGGAGAAGTTCCCTTTTGGGTTCATCGCGATTACGTCCACGCGCCGCCTATTGGGGAGTTTGAATTCTTTAAGGGTGGCAAAGCCCAAATTCCCAAAGAGGTGACATACGCCACGTGTTAACACCTCTGTCATTTTGCGGCGACTGGGTATGGCTGTTGAAGAACATATCATAAACATAACGTAAACAAAAAGAGAATAATGTAAATAGTTATAAGGATGTTTGAATTAACAAAGCATTTGAATAATCAATACAGTGTTCTTCGCTGCGGTTGATCAACCTTTACGCTACACGCGAACATAGTCAGCGCGGATAATCCATTACCTCTGAGAAAATGTAGAAATAAATAATTACAGTTTTTCCGGTTAGACTAGTTATTTGCGTTCTACGCAATTTTTACAACAATATTTTGTCGACTTCTATACTAGTGACGATGTGAATCAAGATTTTATATATGTAGTGTAATAGTATAGGTCGGAGTCATCGCGAGCCGCACAGGAAACTTCATTGACCATGTGTAATGCATCAGTACAGATTGAAACAGAGGCCCAATATAGTATTGCACGGATAGCTTTGGACGAAGGTCACTTCGATTTATCTTTGAGGTCCTGTTACCGGATAATTGAGCTTGACCCAGAATATCATGATGCTTTCTGGTGTCTCGCTGAGGCTAATCATGGAATTGGTAACAATAGCGAAGCACTAAAATGGTACCAACGTTACCTAAGTGTTTATCCGGATGATCCACAGGCCATCCACATGGTTGCAGCTTTAGGAACTGGATTTAAGCCACCCCGCGCAAGCAACAATTATATCAAAGAAGTTTTTGATAATTTTGCTGCTGATTATGATACGCAACTTATTGATGATCTTAATTATAAGGTGCCTGAATTGTTGCATGCCTTGTTTAGCACCGCCTTAAAACCTGAAAAGGGTGCATATTCAATTCTAGACTTAGGTTGTGGCACGGGATTAATGGGGAGCAAGTTTAGGCAGGTTGCCCACACCCTGACAGGAGTTGATCTGTCCCCAGAGATGCTGCGGTTCGCTAAAGAAAAAGGGGTGTACGACCAATTAATAGAGGCAGAGTTAAGCGTATTTATGCGGTCCCATCCGTCAGAATTTGATCTTATAATAGCCGCCGATGTATTCTGCTATATAGGCGATCTTGCAGAAACTTTTCAAGCTATAGCAGGTGCGCTGAAACTAGATGGAAGTATCCTGTTAACGGTTGAAACCCAGCGCAATAGGGGTTTTATTCTAACAAATTCGGGGCGCTATGCCCACAAACCTGCTTATGTTGGAAAAATAGCAAAAAGGAACGGACTGCAGGAGGTAATTGGGAAAAAAGAAGTAATGAGAACTGAATATGGAAACCCTGTAGAAGGTTATTTGCTGATGCTACGAAAGTCTTCTGTTACACTACTGGGCCAATAAGAAAGTGCTTTTTCCCCAATGGGCACATCTGTGAGGGCCGCTTCCGCCTTTACTTTATGTTGTCATATGTCACGATTGCCAACGTATCGGTTTAAACCGACGTTGGTGTTCCAGGTTTGGCGCCAGGCTTCAAGCAACCCCCGATGCATTTTTGAATTGCGTTCTAATACTTGTTCCATATCGGACTTTAGCTTTGGCATTAGGCTGTTAACCTCTTGATACAAGTCTTGCTCGCTAATTTTAGTTGCCATACGATTATCTAATACAATCTGACCATCAACTATCACGGTTTCGACGCTTTCTCCACTTTCTGCAAAAACTGTTTGGCGAGCAACAGAATTTAGAGGTACGTATTGTGGGGTGGAGGAGTCGATAATTGAAACATCTGCTTTCATACCAGGCTTTAATGCTCCAATTTCGTTTTCTAACCCTAAAACGCGAGCCCCGCCGCATGTGGCATAGAAAATTGTGTCTGCAGCTGTTGGAGGACCAGGCTCTGGATTTGTTACGGCTGCTAATCCGGCAAACGCCTTCATACTATGAAACATGTTTTGAGCATCTCCACATGAACAATTATCGCATCCGATAGCGGTAGACACACCCGCATCGATATAACTTCTAATGGGTGGTACTCCGCTGCGTGTTTTCAGGTTGCCTACTGGGTTGAGAATTACGTTAGTCCCGGTTTCAGCTAGAAGATCTATTTCGTCGTCTCTCATCCAAACGCTGTGAGCAAGGCCTAAGTTAGGGCCCAACAATCCAAGTGATTTTAAGTAATTAACTTGGCTGCCATCATGCTCCTCCATATATAGACGACCAGCAAGGGCCATTGCTCGAGACTCATAGATATGGGTGATAATGGGTATATCATATTCTTCCGATAACGTTAGCAAACCCTTAAGCAACTCGGGCGAACAAAATTCCGGGCTCGTGGGACTTAGTGCCCACTTGATTTGGGGATATTGGTTGCGGTTATATAAGAATTGCTCCTTTATCCATGCCAACGGATTTCCTTTTGTTGGTTCCGCAGACGCGCCAAGATCCTGATGAAATTTCTCTGGGACAACTTCTTTCCAAAAGGGTACTCTTTCGATCCCCGGTATATCGGCGATTTGAAGCGATAACACGCAGCGAATACCTATTTCGGAGTAGGCAGCAAGCGCTGTTTCTACGTGTTCTGGGTTGAAAGCAGAAACGGTAAGCATATCCTGGATAGTCGTCATTCCCGATCGAAGACATTCTATAGCGCCCAACAAGGTTCGCGCTCGCACCTCGGCGTTTGATCGCATGGGGTAACTCGGTGGAAGGGCATTCAATAACCAATGCTCAAGGGGAATGGTTTCAAAGCAACCTTTTAATAGGACATCATGCGAATGGTAATGTGCATTTACGAAGCCTGGCATCACTAATTTGTCGGTAGCATCGATAATCCGAGTGTTTGGATCAGGCGCCAAGTTGAGGTTGGAGCCAATTTCGGTGATACGGTCTCCCGAGATTAAAAGATCAGCTATTTTTGGTTGATCGGTGTTTGCCTGGTGATCATATACTCGTCCGCCTTTAATAAGAATGGTGTAGTTTTTTTCTTCCATATAATTTCACCGTAAAATTGACTTTAATCGACCTGTCGAAGTTGCCAAATAAAACTCTGTAGAACTATGGTTTTGGTGTTGCTGGCGCACCCGACAGGGGGTTCGATGCCCCAGATCAGAGCTAGATAGGAACTGAATTCAGAGATAGTTATTTTTGACGGGATTTAGTACAAATCTAAGATCTCAAAAGTTTTATCGGCAGTATAATATTAACATGCAAAGGGACAGCTCAAGGGTTTTATGAAGAAATGGTGTATTTTTGGAACAAAATGTATGTTTTCCGCAGGGATGATATGGTTTGTTTTACGTGGGGTAGATATAAATGCGGTATATAATCTCATTAGGGATGCGATTCCCTTACCGTTAGTATTAGGTTCAAGTTTATTACTCCTACACGTTCTCATTGTATCATGGCGCTGGAGAGCCGTACTCGTATCTATAAGTGCACGCCTTCGATTTAGAGATATTATTCAATTCTCCTATATAAGTATCTTTTTTAACCAGGTTTTACCCGCTTCCGTTGGAGGCGATGC
>CAYPNT010000026.1:0-32824 GCA_964412235.1 uncultured Rhodospirillaceae bacterium | reverse complement strand
TACCGCTTGGCTACGCCCCACCGGTGCGCCGGCGGAACATATCGGAATAAAGGGTAATGATGCAACGGTAGAACAACACACCAACCCATTACTCGATGCGGAGACCAGGGCTCGCCGAGCGAAATTTAGTAGAGACACACCACCAGTTGGGATTACGCTCTGAAATTGAACGAGCAGCTTCCGCCGCTAACTGCTGGCTCGGATACAGACCAAAACAAGTACCACCACTTCCGGACATCTGAAAATATCGACAATGCTGCGTCTCAGAAAGTGTTTTTAGCACGTCGTTTATTATCGGGGATAACACACTCGCTGTCTCTAAAAGGTCATTTCTTCGCAAAGTAAGCTCAGATACTAATTGGTCGAAAGAACTTATTTCTACCCAAGGCAAACTCCTGCTATATGTGCCGGATCGCGCCGAAAAAACAGATTCGGTTGGCAATGGGTCCGCCGCGTTAACCAATACAACGCCGCAGGCTGGAAGGGCATTTTGTGGGGCTACTTTTTCACCAGAGCCCTCGACAATCGCCGGCACAGAATACACACAAACAGGTATATCAGAGCCGATTTCCTTCGCCACTTGTGCCAGTCTTTGGAGGTCATATTTCAGCTCCCATAACTCTGCTAGACTTCTCAATGTACCAGCTGCATTGGCTGAACCACCTCCAATACCCGCGGAAACTGGAATATTTTTCTCTATAGCAATTTTTGCACTTTGCGTCACGCCAGCCTCTTTTTTCAGGGCTCTTGCAGCCATAAGAACGAGGTTGGAATCCGGGTTTTTTGGAAGATCCTTCGCAAAGGGACCCTCTCCTGAAACTATAAAGTCGTCGGCTGAACTAACCGACAATCGATCACAAAATTCGGTAAATCCGACCAAGCTTTCCAGAAGATGAAAACCATCGTCTCGACGCCCACAAACGTGCAAAAATAGATTAACCTTAGCAGGCAAGTCGACACTGATTGTTTTAGTATATTGTTTGTTTGACACTTTAAGCTTCAGCCATCGTTATCAACGCTTATACTTTCGATAAGACCACGCAAAATTTTTCCCTTAATTACTGAAATTGTTTCTGGTTCAGGTTTTAATAATAGCGCCCTTTTCCACTGGAAACGTGCTTCGGAAAAACGTCCCATCTTCCAATAAGCATCTCCCAAATGATCATTAATAGTAGGATCTTGTGGTCGCAATTCAGCTGCTCGTTCAAGGTGACTTACTGCACTCTTATAGTCTTTAAGGCGATAAAACAGCCAACCCAAACTATCAACAATATAGCCATCATTAGGCCGCAACTCGATAGCCCTCTCTATCATTTTGCGAGCCTTGCCAAGATTTTTTCCCTGATCAACCCAGGAATACCCCAAATAATTTAAGACATATGGTTGATCCGGGTTTAATTTTAAAGCTTTCTGTAAACCCCTTTCTGCTAAATCCCATTGGCGAGATCGTTCTAGAGCAATACCGCGAGAATAATGTATCACCCAATGCCTTTTTTCGTCGTGTTCCAATAACTGAAGCGCTGCGTCATAGGCAGCGATGGCCTCAGTAAACTTTTTATTTGAGCGAAAAAGATCACCAAGGCTTATTAGGGGACCAGCGTCCCCTATTTTTTCCACAGCCATGCTTTTCAATAAAATGATTGCTTCTTCATCACGGTCTAATGATTGAAGGTTTTCCGCAATGCGCAGCCTTGCATCCCGATTAAAGGAGGATCCTTCGGGGATTTTTCGGTAAGTAGTTATCGCATCTTCAAACCGAGCCATCGCCTCAAGTAAACGCGCTATTAACATATAACCCCCATCTAGATTGGGATGAAGGTATATCGCAAGACGCGCATAGATAAGTGCTAGTCGATTAGGCCTCTCCTGTGTGATCATGCTCGCGATGCTGAACAGGGCTTCAGCGGCACCCTCTTTGATATTGGTCACAATCAATGGCGGTTTTTCCTTTGTTTTAAGCCTCCCTAAAGCACTCCGTAAAATCACGGAATCGGGATTATTCTTTAGGTGCTTAACATAGAGTTTTTTTGCTTTTTCTGACTTGCCTGTGCGTTCAAAGTAACGACCAAGACCTTGAATTATTCGCAACGTGGGTTGACGCGAAAATTTAACTGCCAATCGATAGTGTTTTTCCGCAGCATCAACCTTACCCAAAGCATCCAACACAAGGGCAGCTTGGATTTCATAAAGCCGCCTTAATTGAGTGTGATTTTTTAATGGTTCCAATGCCTTTATAGCGCTGTCGTGGTTGCCTAGACCCGCGAGCACCCAGCATTTCAAAAGAGGTTTTAAGAACGTGTTCACCCCCTCTTTTGGAATTAACTCTATGATTTCTAAAGCGTCTTTGAGACTATTTCTTTTTATTGCTTCTACAACAATCAATAGTTTTATCATCGGGCTCGGAACACCGTACTTTGATAACTTCTTCGCTAACCTATGGGCGCCCCCCACCTCACCGTTCGTTAGTTTAGCCGTAAATGTCTGGCTTATCAGAAAAGTATTGTTGGGAGTGTTCAGCAACGCAGTCTCAAGAAATTTCGACGCTTGATGAAAATCGTTTCTCTTAACAGCTTGTCGGCCAGCCAGGTAATTCCCCGTGAGAGACACGCCAACCCGTAGGATAGGAGCTAGCACAACGCTGGTATTATTTATTACCGGTCTCTCAACTTCAGAACCGCATGCAGCAGGAACCGAGAGCGAAAGAACCCCAACAAGAAACACTTTGGAAAACCTGCCGCGCATCGTGCGCACGCTCCGACTTGTTTCGATTTTAGCCTCTGACCCTTTACCTATAACCGGCGATGAACGCCAATACTTCCGCCACGTGTGGTGGACCGCGCTACAAGAGGTAATATACGACGTAGATCTACATAGATAAACTAGGGCCGCATCCTATAAATTAAAAACCGAACAAAATCTGACTACATATTGGGATAGTTCGGGCCGCCGCCGCCCTCCGGCACAACCCATTTAATATTTTGGGTTGGATCCTTGATGTCACAGGTCTTGCAATGGACACAGTTCTGCGCATTTATTTGTAGCTTAACCTCCGAGCTCGCATCGTCCGTAATTATTTCATAGACACCTGCAGGACAGTAGCGTTGCTCCGGTGCATCATAATCAACAAGGTTGGTGGCAATAGGTACATTCTCATCATGGAGAACCAGATGTGAAGGCTGATTTTCTTCATGGTTCGTGTTAGACAAAAAAACCGACGAAAGTTTATCAAATGAAACCTCATTATCCGGGCTCGGGTATTCTATACGTACCGCCACCGAGGCCTTCTTCAGGCGCTCATGATCAGAGTGATTTCTGAAAGTCCAAGGTGCCCGTCCCCGAAAAATAAATGTGTCTATCGCAGAGTATATTAAACCAGGCCAAAGGCCCCATCGAAACGCTGGCCGAATATTACGGACCCGGTAAAGTTCATCCCAAATCCAACTTTGTTTGATAGCCTGCACATACTTTGACGCTGACCGATCGACAACCCCACGGGTAAGCACTTCGAATACCGCCTCACCAGCCAACATTCCAGACTTCATGGCCGTATGGCTTCCCTTAATTTTAGGGACGTTCAAAAAACCCGCCGCGCAACCGACCAACAAACCACCGGGAAATGTCAGTTTAGGAATAGATTGATAACCGCCCTCGTTTATCGCACGTGCGCCATAGGAGATTCTTCGGCCGCCTTCGAATGTAGGGCGAATGCTTGGATGGTTTTTAAATCGTTGAAATTCTTCGAAGGGACTGAGATATGGGTTCTGATAGTCCAACCCAACTACGAAGCCTACAGAAACTAGATTATCTTCTAGGTGATATATAAAAGACCCACCATACGCGTCCGAAGCGAGCGGCCAGCCTATTGTGTGTTCGACATGACCTGGAAGGTGTCGTTCTGTTTTAACCTCCCATAACTCTTTAATCCCGACGCCAAATGTTTGAGGATCAGTGTCATCTCGCAAGGAAAACTGGTCAAACAATTCCTTCGTTAGTGATCCACGACACCCCTCAGCAAATATTGTCTGTTTCGCGTGTAGTTCAATACCGGGTTGAAAATTTGCTGTCTTCAATCCATCCTTCCCCACCCCCATATTCCCCGTGGATACCCCCTTTACACTTCCATCAGCATGATAAAGTATTTCGGCAGCCCCAAAACCGGGGAAAATTTCAAGACCTATTGCTTCCGCCTGTTCGGCAAGCCAGCGGCACAAATTTCCAAGGCTTACAATATAGTTTCCATGGTTATTCATTTGTGGCGGAGTGGGTAACTTTAGAGCTTTGTGCTCAGAAAGAAAAATAAACTTATCCGAGATAACCGGTGTGTGGAGTGGGGCACCACGCTCCTCCCAGTCGGGTATTAACTCATCTAGCGCCCTCGGTTCAAATACCGCACCAGACAAAATATGAGCCCCAACCTCGGAGCCCTTCTCAATAATACATACAGAAACTTCCTTGCTTTGTTCTTGGGCGAGTTGCCGAATCCGTATTCCTGCTGACAAGCCGGCGGGGCCCGCCCCAACAATGACAACGTCGAACTCCATGAATTCCCGTTCCATCTTTTAGCTCCACTCTACGGGTGTTACGATCGCGTTAAACTAGTTGTATAACATTTAGTAATAGATTGGTCACACGTGAAGAAAAGCTCGCGGCGTTATGAAAGATAAATTAAACACGCGCACCCTCCTCGATTGGTATATCAATGCAGGCGTGGAGGAGACAATAGGTGAAAACCCAATAAACCATCTTTCAGAACCTACAATGGACAACAGCTCGTTAAGCACCAAACGGGATAAAGCTACCGCCCAACAACCGACAACACCAAGTAGGTCCGCAGCAACAAATTTGCAAACCCGTCAGGAGACCTTGAATACAGCTCAAGAAATTGCCTCCTCCACGTCCACTATTGAGGAATTAAAAACAGCCTTTCAATCCTTCGATGGCTGCCCTTTGAAAGACACAGCAATGAACTTTGTGTTCGGGGACGGTAACCTCGGCGCGCGGATTATGTTAATAGGTGAAGCGCCAGGGGCAGCAGAAGATAGACAGGGTGTTCCGTTTGTAGGTCCAGCAGGCAAAATGTTAGACCTCATGCTAAACGCAATAGAACTCGACAGATCCAATACGTACATAACAAATATTATACCTTGGAGACCGCCGGGCAACCGCAACCCAACCGATGTCGAAATTAATTCATGTCTTCCTTTTGTAGAAAAACACATCGCCATAGTCGCGCCAGAAATTATTATTTTTCTTGGAGGTATAGCAGCGAAGGCGCTTCTACGCCGACAAGAGGGTATCATGCGTTTAAGAGGCAAATGGATACAGTATCAAAGTAGTTTAGGTATACCAGAAATCCCTGCTCGGGCTTTGCTGCACCCCGCCTTTCTTATACGCCAACCCGCGCAAAAACGTGAAACATGGGCTGATCTGTTAGAAATTCGTAAACACCTTTTGAATACCAAAGCATGACCATTAGCGATATATGTCTTTGCGTAGACGATAGATGCTTTATTGCGAGGTTAAAGGGTCTACGTTAAAAACTCACTCATAACCTCGATAAAGCCATCCATAAAAGTGTTCATGCAAACCTTGATAATCCGAAAGAATAGCCTTTACATGGCAAGTTCTATTCTTGCTTTTTTGCTATTCCCTTATGTCTTTGTTACCGGGAGTACCCTCGCCAAGGAACCCCAAACGAAAACCAATAGCGAGCAACCCGTAGCTGCCGACATTTCCTTGCCTCACGTCCTGTCTGTGGCTGACGCTAACATCTATCGCCAAATTTTTAGGGCACAGATGCGTGGGTCGTGGAAAACTGCCAATAAATTAATTCCAAAACTAAAGAATAGGTTATTATTAGGGCACGTCCAGGCACAACGCTATCTGCATCCTACAAAATATCGGTCTCGTTATCTTGAGCTCGCAAAGTGGCTTAAGGCATACGCTGACCACCCAGACGCGCGTAGGATTTACAAGTTAGCATTACGGCGGAAACCAAAAAATTATCGTTATCCAAATCGCCCGTCCCTCAAATTCTTCCCAAACTACGAAAAAGAACAAATACTAGAATATTCCGCCCAGAAATTATCAACGCGCGCGGCGCGGCGAATTGTCTGGAAGGTGCGCCGGATGGCTAAACTTCGCCGACTCACACTCGCTTTGAAGTATCTTGAGCAGACAAATATTAAACGGGCCCTAGGGCAAATCGGCTACGACCTTGCGCGAACGCACATCGCAGCTGGTTGGTTTTTTTATGGCAACAGCAAACCCGCGCTTGAACTCGCAAGCGCTGCCTCATTAAAGTCAGGTACCAAAATTCCCTACTCCCATTGGATCGCGGGTCTCTCTGCATACCAGCAAAAGAAATATATTAAAGCAGCGGGTCATTTCGAAACTGTCACACTGTCAGAGAAGGTAAGTGGCTTTGACCACGCAGCAGCAGCCTTCTGGGCGGCCCGAGCAAATATGAAGGGCCGGCGCCCCGAACATGTAAAGAAATGGCTGGAAATAGCCGCCGCACAAACAAGAACTTTTTACGGCATTCTGGCGCGCCGATGGACAGGAAACAAATCGCCTTTCGATTGGAGACAAACGCGTTTGACCGCTGAACGCCGAAAACTTTTGCTCTCTGAAAATAGTGGCCAACGGGCAATAGCCCTACTGCAAATAAACCAAACCGCCCGCGCTGAGCGAGAACTTAGGTTTATGACACATACGAAAAACCACGAACTGACAACAGCTTTGACGGCACTGGCGGACATAAAAGGGCTCCCAATGGTATCATACCGTGCGGGTAGTGCCCTCGTAAAAGCTCCCATTTCGCTGCCAGTGCGGGCGTTGTATCCGATTCCTACTTGGCGACCACCTTCAGGATACAAAATCGATCGCGCATTGATATTTGCGTTTATCCGTCAAGAATCTGGTTTTAATGTGCGAGCAAAAAGTGTTGCTGGTGCTCGTGGCTTAATGCAACTGATGCCCGCGACTGCGAGTTTTATCGCTCAAAAACGATACCGCGGAAAAAATCGTGATAAATTATACGACCCAACACTGAACATCTCACTGGGTCAAAAATATATACAACATCTGCTAAGCACTGATCACATTAATAGTAATTTACTGTTACTTACGGCCGCATATAATGGCGGTCCTGGGAATCTAAAAAAGTGGCAACGGACGGCTAAAAAGGGCGGTTACACCGATCCTTTGATGTTTATCGAAAGCATCCCAGCGCTTGAAACACGGATCTTTGTAGAACGTGTGCTGGCAAATTTATGGATGTACCGAGAACGGCTAGGTGAGCCGGCACCATCTCTCGACGCTCTGGCCTCTGGCGAACCACCGTTCTATGTAGCTGTACAAAACTTAAAGGAATAGTTTAAAGAGATGTTCGGAATTGATCAAAATATACCTTTCATAAAAATAAACATCGCGGTTATGACGGTGTCGGACACGCGAACCATCGAGGACGATCGTTCCGGGGAGATCTTGTTGGATCGTTTATTATCCGCTGGTCACGAACTCGCCGATAGGGCAATTATAAAAGACAATGAAAAAGCGATAGAGTTGAAGTTGCGAGATTGGATAAACCGGCCAGATATTGATGTTATAATCTCTACGGGCGGAACTGGTGTGACCGGGCGTGATGTTACTCCGGAAGCATTTCAGAAAATTTTTGAGAAAGAAATTGTGGGCTTCGGAGAACTATTTCGCTCTCTTTCTTATAATAAAATTGGCACTTCAACTATTCAGTCCCGAGCAACCGCGGGCGTCTCCGGGGGTACATATCTTTTCGCTTTGCCAGGCTCTACAGGTGCTTGCAAAGATGCATGGGACGATATTCTTGTTCATCAATTGGATATACGTCACAAGCCGTGCAATTTTGTAGAACTCCTTCCACGTCTTCAAGAGCATCTAGACGCAAAGTAGTTTGCCGCCCTGGTCGCGCCAATTGTGATACGAATTGCCATCGTCGATGTCACGTAATGTTTGAACCTTGGAAACTCGCGTACCAGGCTTTACGTTATTCATGGTATCAAGAAACGCAAATTCCGTGGACCATCGTACATTGTCAAATAGATTGCCAATACGGGCGCCTTGGGCGGCGCCGACAAGCCAATATCCGCCGTCCGCAGATGGTCCAAATACGACATCGTTTCGACGGAGAGACAGAAAAGCTCTCACAATATGAAGACGGCCAATTTGGGGAACATCGCTGCCTACGATTACCACTGGATCATACCTAAATCTGACCATGCACCGTGCCATTCTGCTCCCCAGCGCACCTGTGCCCTGGCGTAAACGTCCTATATGGGTCGGCCATAAACGACTGGTATTGGCAGACGTATCAGGTGTCACGGCAATCCACGTGTTCCATTCCTTTCCTGAAGACAAACGACGCGATAACGCAAATAGGTTGGCGCGATAGAACCGTTGAGCTTCTACATGTCCAATGTCTTGGGCGAGCCGGTTTTTTACACGGCCTAACTGAGGTCGTCGCGCAAATATGACTAATTGCTTCATTTGTAAATTTTCGCAATAGAGTGTGGTGGAACGCCCAAAAAATATAACACTAAACAAATAAGATTCCGGAACGGACGGCGGTACCAGCCATCCGTACGATAACGAATAGAGGATGTAACGGCACGCGCATTTAAAATCCTTAAACGAGATTTTCCAACCCGGCGTATGAATTCTACATCCTCCATTAGTGGCAATGCCCGAAAGCCGCCTAACCTGAAATAAAACGCTCGAGATATTAAGAGGCCCTGGTCCCCATAAGGCAATCCTAGAATGCTACTCCGCCAATTCGTAAGGCGTTCGACACGGCGGGCTTGCGAAGAGGAATCATCTAAACCAAAGGAAAATGCACCACAAACATCCAAGTTATCGCCGTTCAAAAACTCACAAACCTCAAACTGCCACCCTTGTTCTAGAATCGTGTCAGCATGCAAAAAAAGCAGCCAATCAGTAGTGGCATGGTCGCCACCAATTTGCAGTTGGTAACCCCGCCCCCTTCGAACGCGCAGCACCGTAACACCGTAACGGGAAGCAATCTGACAAGTTGAATCGGACGAACCACCGTCGACGATAATCACCCTCCTAACACAATCCCGAACCTGATCTAGTAACTTTCCGACAACAGTTCCCGCATTAAAGGTGGGAATGATTACCGTTATAGGAAGGTCGCTGTACATAAAAACTTAATAGCATAAATAAATTTACATCCTAATCGCTAAATAAATATTCTTGTTTTGTTCTTTTTTGTTTCATACACTGTGTCGCTACATGGAAAATTCGTACCAAAGTTTACGAAGGGTCGCGGTGCCATCACGAACCGTCCTGGTCGTTTCGAAGGCCTTCAAACAGTTTTTATTGATGATGGTTGGATAACGACGATTAAAGCAAAAAAAGACGAAAAAAGACAGGAATTACCGCAGAGGCCGCACGACAAATAATTACAACCAATCAGTCACCGGATATAGATTTCGAAAAGTCCATAAATCCCTACAAAGGTTGTGAACACGGCTGCATTTACTGCTTTGCGAGACCAACTCATGCCTATTTGGGTCTTTCAGCAGGGATCGATTTTGAACGCCGAATTTTTTATAAGCCAGAGGCAGCGCAGCTTTTAGAAAAAGAGATTAAATCACTAAACTATAAGTGCGGAGTTGTAGCACTTGGAACAAATACGGACCCCTACCAGCCGATAGAACACGAATTAAAGATAACGCGTCAACTATTGAAAGTTTTGTTGACGCATAACCATCCCGTTGTGATTACTACTAAGTCGAGTCAAATCATACGTGACTTGGACATTCTAAAGCCAATGGCAAAGAAAGGTCTCTTGCAGGTCCGCATTTCGCTTACCACGTTAGAGCAGAGTCTTTCCCGCACTCTAGAACCCCGGTGTCCAACGCCTACTCGACGTATTGACACGTTAAAGCAACTCACAGATGCGGGCATAGAAACCGGCGTAATGCTAGCACCTGTAATTCCAGTATTAATCGATCCAGAAATTGAGGCTATTCTAGAAGTCGTGGCAAAGGCGGACGCCGTCACGGCCGGTTATGTGCTATTGCGCTTACCAATGGAGACCAAAGAGTTTTTCTCCGAGTGGCTCGATGCCCATTACCCCCTTAAAGCAAAGCGGTTTCTTAACGTAATTCGGTCTACACGCCGCGGTCGATTATATGTCTCGGAATATGAGGAAAGGATCCACGGATCAGGGCCATATGCCGAAATTCTCCAAGAACGGTACATCAAAACACTCCGAAAGTTAGGTTTAAATAAGATTAAAACAAAACTTGATTCAAACTCGTTTACACGTCCTTTGCGGCAAGGTCGCCAATTAACACTTTTTTGCTGATCTTAGCGCGAGGAATACATATAAATACCGCCCTAGTCTCAGCGATTCGGCCCCATTAATAACGCCCATGGTAAGATTTTGTGTTATGGATGCACATATAAACCTTACGGGCATGGCTATTGTTGGGTTATCTGCATTGCTTTGCGGTATGCTCATGACCCGATTAAAACAACCAGCGTTGGTTGGATATATTATTGCCGGTGCATTACTGGGCCCAAGCGCCTTCGGCGTAGTACAAAATCGTCAACAGATAGTCGGCCTCGCAGAGCTTGGTATTTTGTTACTCCTTTTCCTAATCGGTATTGAGCTTAGTGTCCGCGCCTTCATCGTCACGTGGAAAATAGCTCTTACCGCTGTCGCTATGCAAATTGCTGGTAGTCTCTGCGCTATCTTTCTTTGCTCTGCCATCTTGGGTTTCACGATCGCGGAATCAATTTTGCTTGGCTTTGTGGTAGCACTTTCAAGTACGGCCGTTGCAATCAAAATACTTGAGGAGACGGGGCAGTTACGAACGCGCACTGGTCGGATCGTCGTAGCCATCTTGATTGGTCAGGACCTCGCATTTCTCCCAATGCTGTTGATTGTCGAAAATATTGCCGGGGGCACCCTGGGAATTTGGGCAATCTGTCAGATTATTCTATCGATAGGTGTTTTAGCAGCGCTTGTCCAAATCCTAAACACCCGAAGAGTTAACCTCCCTTTTGCGCGCATCGTAATGGGGAACGTCGACTTGTCACCACTAACAGGCTTAGTGTATTGTTTCGGTTCGGGCGCTTTATTCGGTTTAATTGGTTTAACTCCAGCCTACGGAGCTTTTCTTGCCGGCCTTATTATAGGCAAATCAAATCAGCGTGAACCCATGAAGCTCGCTGTTCGGCCAGTTCAGAGCGTCCTCGTAATGGTTTTTTTCTTATCCATAGGGTTATTAATTGATCTTAAATTTATTATGGACAATGTAGGAACTGTTCTAGTCCTTTTGTTAATTGTTACTTTGTTTAAAACGGCCTTAAACATAAGCATATTGAGAGTATTAGGAGAGACCTGGAAACGGGCAACTATCCAAGGTTTGACACTGTCACAACTTGGGGAATTTTCTTTTTTGCTCGCGGCCGCGGGGCTTTCCACCGGCACAATGGGCTCTGATGAATCGCGTTTAGTAATCGCAGTAACCGTTTTAAGCCTCGCAATAAGTCCTTTGTGGCTGGCTAGCGCGAGACGAACACTCCGCCTTGCTTCAAATAAAATAGACACACTGGATGAACTGCTAGAAGCCACCTATGGGGACGAAGTTAAGATCGTACAAAACAGTTCCCGACGTTTGTTATTTATGGGTCAAATATTAGTGCAGATGGCGTCCACTAGCATTTTAAGATGGGTGCCGACTAAGTGGAAACCTATTGTAAAAACTACCTTTTTTCACCATATGACAAAGTTTTTTCATCAGCTAAAAACAAAAATAGAACAGTCGAAAACTCCCGCTTCAACACACTCAGAATCCATAAACACTTACTTTTCAGACACAAAAACTGACAATCAATTTTCATCTTCACGGGAGAGAACTGGTATTTCACAAAAGCGGAACAGCCCAGATGCCTGACTTTTCATTAGAAGAAAAATGCGCCGGATTGGTCGCCGGCGTTGATGAGGCAGGGCGAGGACCTTGGGCGGGCCCAGTAATTTCGGCTGCAGTAATACTGCCACGTGGACTTCCCGCGGAAATCGCAGCTGCGATAGATGACTCAAAAAAACTAATACCTCGAAAACGTGCTTCACTTTATACTTCACTTCAAGGGTGTGCCGACGTCGGTATTGGTGGGGCCAGCGTATCAGAAATTGAATCCCAGAACATTCTTGAGGCAACACTTGTGTCGATGGAACGCGCGATCGCCGGACTCGACAAAGCGCCGCACAAAGTTTTGATTGATGGCAATCATTTGCCCAGAGACCTCGCCTGCCCAGGCGAAGCAGTAGTCAAGGGAGACGGCATCAGCCTGTCGATTGCGGCTGCATCTATTATTGCCAAAGTCACGCGAGACAAGATTATGTCTACACTTGCAATGCGCTACCCTGTTTACGGGTGGGAAAAGAACGCCGGTTATGGCACAAAACAACACCAACGGGGTTTATCAATTCACGGGATATCCCCACACCATCGGCGCAGTTTTGCTCCAATTTCCAAAATTATCAGTCCTCTAGTTGATGCCTCTCAGATTTAACCTAACTCATTGACTCTAAAATAGTTCTTGACGTCACGAAGACCTCGAATCATGTTCTGCCTAAAACTCTCGCTTCACTAAAACTCGAAGCTCTTGGTGGGATATATCATGGACTTACCTTTGAACCGCGTCCTTGTGGGGGACTGCGTCGCGGAACTGCATAAAATGCCGCCGCAATCCGTAGATGTTGTATTTGCGGACCCTCCATATAATTTACAAATTACGGGCGAACTTCGCAGACCCAACAATACTCGCGTCGAGGGAGTAAACGCGGGGTGGGATCGTTTTACGAGCGATTCTAGTGATCACCTCGCAAGCTTCTCCGCATACGATGCCTTCACTCGGGAGTGGCTGGCGGCCGCAAAGCGGGTGTTAAAAGACAGCGGTACAATATGGGTGATCGGAAGTTATCACAATATCTTTCGTGTTGGCACAGTTCTGCAGGATTTAGGCTTCTGGGTTCTAAATGACATAATTTGGCGTAAAACCAATCCAATGCCTAACTTTCGAGGAAGACGGTTCACGAATGCTCATGAAACAATGATCTGGTGCTCAAAAGATAGAAATTCTAAGGGCGTGACATTTAACTACGAAGCCATGAAGTCTTTAAACGACGGGGTACAGATGCGGTCAGATTGGACATTACCGTTGTGTACAGGCTCCGAGCGTATAAAAAAAGACGGTAAAAAAGCCCACCCCACACAGAAGCCCGAGGCCCTGTTATATCGCGTTCTGCTAACGTCAACAAAGCCGGGCGATGTAGTTCTTGATCCCTTTTTAGGTACGGGGACAACGGCGGCTGTTGCAAAAAAAATGGGGCGGAATTACATCGGAGTAGAACGGGAAAAAGCATATGCCATAATAGCTGAACAGCGTATCACGGATACTTTGCCACCCGAAGAATTTTCTAGTTTTGAAATTCCATCGAAACGGACAGAACCCCGTATCCCGTTCGGTACCTTGGTTGAACGTGGTTTGATAGAGCCAGGGCAAAAGCTATTTGATACTCGAAAACGATTCTTTGCAAAGGTTCGAGCAGATGGGACTTTAATTGCCGGCAAACGCCGTGGCTCCATTCATAAGGTGGGTGCGGAGGTTCAGGGTGCCCCCGCGTGCAACGGCTGGACATTTTGGCACTACGAAGAAGAGGGCCGCGCCCAGCCGTTGGATCATCTTCGCCAGGTTGTCCGGGAGGGGCTGAAAGAAAGCGCCTAAATAAAACTAGTTATTGCTCATTACCAATCTTATTATTTTTTTCATTACCGTGGGCAAAGCAAATTGTCCAAACGACTCGGGAGAGCACCAAATCCCGTCTAACTCCGGTTCTATAGTCACATCTGCGACAAGAACACGTAGCTGCAGGTCAAAATGTGAAAACCTATGATGGACGGTTCCAGATAAGGGTACCCAGTTCGCCTCCAAAGGCGCTAAGCTACGCGCGCGCCTCAGTGTTAAGGGCTCGCTCGTCCAGATAGTGGAGGGTACCTCCATCATTCCCCCCAAAAGACCAGAAGGTGGCCTCCGACGCAGCAATACTGTCCCACGCGGCGACACCATCCAATATGCAAACCCGTAACGTACTGGCCTTTTGAATTTAGGCGCCTTCACTGGCAGATCAACAGCTATTCCCCGTTGATTGGCTGCGCAAGCATGGGCCCAGGGACAGACGGCACAATCCGGCTTGGACGGCGAACATACAGTTGCTCCTAAATCCATTACCGCCTGAGCATAATCGCCGCAACGCGCAGGTGGTGTATGTCTCGCCGCGAGTTTTCGTAAGATTGTTTTAGCTCTGGGTAATGGATCCTTGACAGCGTAAAGACGTGCCATCACACGTTCCACATTTCCATCAACCACCGTAGCCTCTCGACCGAACGCGATGGCCGCAATTGCCGCAGCAGTATATTGCCCAATTCCAGGCAGTTTCAACAGTTCGCTTTCGGTATCCGGGAAACGTCCGTCATGTAGTGTACAGACTAGGATGGCACATTTATGCAGGTTACGGGCGCGAGCATAGTAGCCCAAACCCTGCCAGGCATGCAGCACATCATCAAGATTAACGGCAGCAAGATCACGAACGGTAGGCCAGCGTTGCACAAATGTCTGAAAATAGGGCACCACGGTTGTTACTGTCGTTTGCTGCAACATCACTTCGCTTAGCCAAACCTGATAGGGATCCGCGCCACTCCCTGAAACAGAGCGCCACGGCATTACACGACGGTTTTGATCATACCATTCTAGGATTAAATCGGACAAGCTCACAAACGATTTTAGTCTTAGGTTTTCTATCTTTACCTGCGACATCTAGAAGGTCTCTGAGCACGCATGTTGTGAGTTAGGTCAAGGCATTATAACATAGTTGCATGGCAAGAAACCAATTTGTCAAAAACACGAAACACGGCCCAACTCCGCGCAAAGAGCGCGGTTTGCTCGCGATTGGCATTAATCTGCCAAAAATTACAGGTCCAGCTATGCGCAAGCGAGGTTTCACGCAAGCACGTCTTGTAACAGATTGGACAGCCATCGTTGGTGAAAAACTTGCTAAAGAGATAGCACCGCAAAAAATTGTTTTTCCGCGAGGCTCCAATAATGGCGCGTTGCTTTACATCCGGGTAGCACAAGGTTTTGCAATTGAACTCCAACATATAGCGCCCCAGGTAGTCGATCGAATAAACCTATTTTTTGGCTATCGTGCAATCAGCGATCTGCGTTATTTGCAAGCCCCCATAATACCCCCGAAACGGCGCCGACGTGTAAAGGTGCGACACCTTTCTGATATAGAGGAAGCTCGCTTACGGCATGGTCTGAAAGCAATTAAAGATCCGGAGCTTAGAAATACCTTTACTACACTGGGACGAGCAATCCGCTCGGGATCCCGTTAGAATAAAGAATCGGCTTGAAATCCCGTCAAAAACCAACCCGAAACGGCTAAAATCAGCGATATTTTATAAATAGCCTTTGCTGGACTCATAACCAGCCACTAGATATTGTATAATAGAGATTGGCATGCAGAATATGTTGAAATATCTAAGCATTTTTATTTTCATGGCTTCTTTGCTAATAGGCAATCACACAGACGCCCAACAAAAAAACACAGAGAACTTAGCGCCAAAAGGCAAAATTACCGACCTAAAACTGACAGATACTGACTTCTGGTTGGGCCCCAAGAATGCAAAGGTTGTTATTGTTGAATATGCCTCGCTAACATGTGGACACTGTGCGGAGTTTCACACACTGGTCTTACCCAAATTAAAGAAAGAATTCGTTGACACTGGTAAGGTCCGATACATCTATCGTGATTTTCCTCTGGACAGACTTGCTCTTGCGGCGGCTATGGTAGCTCGCTGCGCTGGTAAAGATAATTTTTTCGCGTTCATCAACACATTTTACAGTGTCCAATCACAATGGGCGGAGGCTTCCGACCCAATTTCTGCGTTAAATAAAATAGCTCGCCTCGGAGGCATGGACCAGAAAACGTTCGATCAATGCCTGATCGATAAAGAAATTCAGGATGTTATTCTTAGTCAGCGCCTGGAAGCCGTAAAGGAATATGATGTTCGTACTCCCCAACCTGTATTTATTGATGGAGATAATTACAGCGGGGGAATGCCGCTAAACCAATTTCAAAAGATAGTCAGAGACAGGTTGTCCAAATGATATTTTATAAGTTCAAAAGACGAGGAGTTTTATAGGTTGCAGTTCACACGCATGCGCATGGCCGGCTTTAAATCTTTTGTTGAACCCACGGAACTGGTTATTGAGGAGGGTTTAACCGGTATTGTTGGACCGAATGGTTGTGGAAAATCCAACCTTGTTGAAGCTTTGCGCTGGGCAATGGGGGAGAATTCGGCAAAAAAAATGCGTGGTGGAGAAATGGATGATGTGATTTTCTCTGGCACAGCAGATCGTCCAGCCCGCAATATTGCAGAAGTAATCCTGAGTATGGATAATTCAGATCGACGGGCTCCCGCTCAGTTTAATGGTACAGATGAACTCGACATAGTGCGCCGTATAGAGCGGGGCAATGGATCCAATTATAAGGTAAATGGTCTAGACGCTCGTGCACGCGACGTACAAACGCTTTTCGCTGATGCGTCTACAGGTGCGCGCTCGACCGCCCTGGTAAGTCAAGGCAACATCGGAGAGATAATACACGCAAAACCCACACAACGGCGTTTGTTGCTTGAAGAAGCCGCCGGGATCACTGGATTACAGTCTCGGCGACACGAGGCAGAACTTCGTTTGCGTGGTGCCGAGAACAACTTAGACCGCATTGAAGATATCGTTGCTGCTCTTGAGGAACAACGTAGAGTCCTAAAACGCCAGGCGAGGCAAGCGAGCCGATACCGAAATTTATCGGACCATTTAAAACGGCATGAAGCAATAATATTGCATCTCCAATGGGGCGCGATCCAAATAGAACGAGACTCCGCTACCAAACGGCTACAAGACATTGAAATACTGGTAGTGGAACAAACTCAAACCGTGACCTCAATCAATACAGCGCAAGCCAATACATCAAATGAACTGCCTGGTTTACGCGAAGACGAAACGAAAGCAGCGGCTACCCTTCATCGTATGTTGGTTCTGCGCGACGCGTTAGAGGCAGAAAGCCAGCGTATCGAAAAACTGCAAATTGAACGGACAAGACGCGTTCAGCAGCTTGATGGTGACATTGAAAGAGAAAACAACTTGCAGATTGATGCCAATACCGCAATCGAGCGTCTGAGGGAAGAACACATCGAGATACGTGAAAACCGTGAACAGGAAACCCACGCCCTTGAATCCGCTCGAACCCAACTTCAGACTGTCCAAGGACAAATAGAGGCGCGTGAAAAAGAACTCGCGCAATTAACTCACTCAGTAGTTACCGATGAGACAAGGCACGGCGCCCTTCAACGTCAGTTAGCCCAATATGAAGCCCACCATCAGCGGCTCATTGATCGCAAAGAAAATCTAGTATCTGAGAGGATGAAGGTAGAGGACAACACGGGGAAAAACATTACTTTAACGAAAGCAAAGCGCGTAGCAGACGAAAGTCGTGCCTACGCTCAGAAAGCGCGAGAATATCTTCGTCGGTCGGAGGCACAAACACTAACTGCACGCGAAGCTGAAGATAAAGCACGTGAGAAATATCGGGTAGAAGAGTCCAAAGCTGCCAAATTACGCGCAGAAAATGAGGCTTTACAGCAACTTCTAGAAATGGGGGACCCGCAACTCTGGCCACCCATGATCGACGCCGTCGAAGTTACCCCAGGATACGAAGTAGCATTGGGTGCCGCCTTGGGCGAAGACCTAACAGCACCAACAGACGAAGCATCGCCAATACATTGGCGGTCTTTACCATTATATCCGAACCCCTGTGATCTACCCAAAAACATCCCCCCACTAAGTAAATTTGTCAGAGGCCCCGCCGCACTTCTGCGCCGAATATCTCAAATAGGCGTCGTAGAAACGGACGATATCGGAAATCAACTATATCCATCATTACAACAGGGCCAAAGGCTCGTTTCCATTAGCGGCGCGTTATGGCGGTGGGATGGATACACAGCTGCTGCAGGAGCACCCACCACAGCGGCAACCCGTCTTGCCCACCGCAATCGTGTAGATGAAATGCGGGACGACCTCAGAACTTCAATAGAAAAAGCGGAGGTGGCGAAGTCTGCTCAAGAAGTAGCTACGGTGGCTGTAAACAAGTCAGCAGAAGAGGAACGAAAGGCACGCGAAGCATTATGGGCAGCAGACAAGGTCGCCCTTGAAAAAAGTGAGGCTGCCACTTCCGTTGCCGAAGGTTTGGCTAAATCTCAATCACGCCTAAGTGCCCTTAACGAAACATTGACGTCGATCGAAGCCGATCTAAGAGAGGTAGCAGATCAGCAACACAAGACAAAAATAGAGTATGACGGCCTGAGCGATGTAGTCTCCCGCCGTGCACAATTAGAACAAAAACAATCTACACTTGCCAAAGATAGGATTATATTGGCCGATCTTCGAAGTGCCCATGATCGACTAGACCAGGAGGCTCATAACCGACACCTGCGCGTACAGGTCATCGAAAAGGAATTGCAAGCGTGGAGAAACCGCTCTTCAAAAGC
The DNA here is from genome assembly GCA_964412235.1 of uncultured Rhodospirillaceae bacterium. Taxonomy (GTDB): domain Bacteria; phylum Pseudomonadota; class Alphaproteobacteria; order MPNO01; family UBA830; genus JAYZQT01. Next base: position 14,144 of record CAYPNT010000026.1, on the reverse strand, counting down.
AAGGTCACAAATTGAGCAATTGTCTGATAGACGAGGACAAGAATTAGGCTCTCTTCAGAAACTAGAATCCCGTCCGTCCGAAATTGTGCAAGAACAAGAGACTCTCGTCGATAAAATAAGAACCGCCGAAATAGACAGGAAGGACGCTGCTGACAAGTTAATCGACGTAGAGGACCATCTCAAAAAATTGACGAACAAGCTTCGCAATGCGGAAAATGTCCTCGCCCAAACACGCGAAGAGCGCGTAAGATTTGAAGCAGACGTGGAGCAAATTGAGCAGAAATTATTAGTTCTTTCCGAAAAAACAAATGAAAGGTTTGAATGCTCTCCAAGTAAAGTACTAGCCCGCGTTGGGATGACCGCAGACTCGGAATTGCCAACCCGAGATGCTGCCCAAAACAAACTAGAACGCCTCCAGCGCGAACGTGAAACAATGGGGCCAGTAAACCTGCGGGCTGAACAGGAAATGGCAGAACTCGATACCAAAATAAATGAAATTGAAACCGAACGCAGCGATTTGATTTCTGCGATTGCGCGGTTACGACAAGGTATTTCGGGACTGAACCGAGAGGGAAGGGAACGTCTTTTGGTAGCATTTAACGAAGTTGATCAACACTTCCACGACCTATTTGCAAAATTATTCGGGGGAGGGCGAGCACATCTTCGACTAACGGAAGGAGAAGACCCTCTGGAAGCTGGCTTGGAGGTTTTTGCAAGCCCACCTGGAAAGCGCCTACAGAGCATGACGCTACTATCAGGAGGTGAGCAAGCCCTAACCGCGCTAGCGCTGCTTTTTGCAGTTTTTATAACAAATCCAGCACCAATCTGCGTGTTAGATGAGGTTGATGCTCCACTCGATGACAGCAACGTAGACCGGTTCTGCAGTTTATTAGAAGAAATTAGCGTTGCATCCAACACACGCTTTATGCTTGTGACACATCATCGGTTGACTATGGCGCGCATGGACCGACTTTATGGTGTAACCATGGCAGACAGAGGTATTTCACAATTAGTTTCTGTAGATTTGCGCGAGGCGGAAGAGCTTCGTGAGACAGCCTGACGCAGTTCATTTTTTATGTTAAAAATCAATGACTTACTATGATTCACTCAGGGTTGACAGTGCCAGGGCCACGCCGTATTGTTCGACCGCTTTGTCGGGCGTAATTTTGTCTACAAAAACCTGGTAATGTCATTGACCGATGGCGGAACGCGCGTCTCAAAAACCCCAGAAAGATTTAGACAATAGGATAGACCAATTACGAGATATGCGGGGTAAGAAACCTCATGGGTCGCAGTCCGCTCACAGTGGTTTAGGCTTTGGTATGCGGATAGGTGTTGAGTTGGTAGCGGCGCTGGTTATTGGGGTGGTGATTGGAATTGCCCTTGACGATTGGGTGGGTACGAAGCCTTGGTTTATGATAACATTTTTTGTTCTTGGTGCCGTAGCAGGAATGTTTAATGTTTTCCGCGTTGTCAAAAACCATGGGGGAGCAATCGGCTACCGGCCGGCAACCAACAAAAATGCCGAGCCACTAAACAAGGATCGGACCGGAGAATAAGCTTGGCTAACACAGACTCTCACGAAAGTGGAAAGCACAGCCCGCTCGAACAATTCGAAATTAGCGAGCTGGTACCGCTTGAAATAGCGGGCAATAACGTCTCCTTCACTAACTCAGCATTAATGATGGTTCTGACCGTGGCAATAATTTGTTTGGTCATGATTATAGGGACACGCAAACGGGCGATGGTACCTGGCCGGTTTCAGGCGATTGCTGAAATTTTATATGAGTTCGTTGCTAATCTTATCCGTGACACCGTGGGTAACGAGGGAAGACGCTACTTCCCGTTTGTGTTTACATTGTTCATGTTCATCTTGGTGGGCAATATGTTGGGGATGATCCCCTATAGTTTTACTTTTACCAGCCACATCGCGGTAACATTTGCGATGGCAATGGTTGTGTTTACGGGCGTAACTATTCTCGGGTTTTCGAAGCATGGGATTAGGTTTTTTACATTTTTCGTGCCACCAGGCGTCCCGTTCTGGATGTGGCCACTAATGATACCAATAGAAGTTATTTCTTATCTGTCGCGCCCTGTTAGCCTTGCTATGCGACTTTTTGCGAACATGCTTGCGGGACACACGCTTCTTAAGGTTTTCGCTGGTTTTGTTCCGGCACTTGGTGCGGCAGGTATTATACCGCTTGCGTTCGTCGGTGCTCTTACCGGGCTCGAATTATTGATCGCGTTTCTTCAAGCATATGTGTTCGCAATTCTCACTTGCTTATACATAAATGATGCGTTGCATCTTCATTAAGTGAGAACCCAAACGTAAGAGCGGATTTTTGCTAAACAACTATAGGAAAGGATTTAGACAATGGAAGAAGCAGCAGCCAAGCTTATCGGGGCCGGCCTAGCCGTGGTTGGGGTTATTGGTGCTGGAATAGGGATTGGTAACATTTTCGCTGCGTTTATAACGGCAGTGGGACGTAACCCTGCAGCACGTAGCGAAGTTTTTACAATGACGATGTTAGGTTTCGCTTTAGTTGAAGCTATCGCACTATTTGCGCTAGTTATCGCGTTGATTATTCTTTTTGGCTGAGTTTTACTCAGCTTAAGCCTAATATCTAACAACAAATGCCGCAATTAGAACAAATACACACATACCTCAGCCAGATATTCTGGTTGGTGGTCACTTTTGGGTGTGTATATCTGATTCTTTGGAAAACCGCGTTACCCCGTATTTCTTCAATACTGCAAGAACGAGAGGCGCGTATTGACGAAGACCTACGTAAAGCCCAGCAATTTAGAAAAGAAGCTAACGAAGCCGTAACCGCGTACGAAGATTCGATGGAAAAGGCAAGGTTGGAAGCTCAGTCCATCATTCGAACTGCAAACGAACGAATAGCAGCTAACGTACTTGTTCGCCAGGGTGAGTTGACTGAGAAGATCAAGTCGGAACTGAGCGAGGCTGAAACACGAATTGAAAAAGCTCGTGATAATGCCTTAGAAAGCATTCAAACAGTAGCCATCGAAGTTGCCCAGGTTGCAACTGCCCGATTGACCAGTTTTGAGGTCGCTGCGACCGACGCAAAGAGTGCGGTCACTGAGGTCATAAAGGGGCGTGAATAATGGATTTTAACGACCCTACCCTGTGGGTTGCCGTCGGGTTTATTATCCTAGTTATAGGAATTTTTAAACCCGCCAAATCGGCTTTATTACGGGCACTGGATGAACGGACCGAAAATATTCGGCAAAGTCTAGACGAAGCGGCCAGCGTGCGGGAGGAAGCTCAACAATTACTAGCGGAGTACCAACGGAAACAGCGTGAGGCATTAAAAGAGACCGAAGTCATAATCCGCAATGCAGAAGTCGAAGCAGAGCGCTTAGTGCGTGAGGGAGAGATCGAACTGGAAAAAACCCTAAAGCGTCGGGAACAAATCGCATTGGAGAAAATTGCTCAAGCCGAAGTTGAAGCTGTACGTGAAATGCGGCATCTAACCGTCGATATCGCGGTTGAAGCAACACGCTCTTTGATTGCGGGTCATTTAGACGGAGGTCGGGCAAACGAGTTAATGGATCAAGCAATTGAGAATCTACCCGAAAACCTTCAGTAGAAAACTCGTAGGGTTAGATTGTACCAACCACTCCTAAAAAACACATAGAAATTAATATTTTTGTTTCTCGCGATTGTATTGCAATTCCTCAGGAGAAAGCTGCATTCCGAGTACAATCCTTAATTTTTCTCCCATGGTCGGTTCATCTAAAGGGATCCGCAAACGGATACTGTCTTCGTATAAGAGCGTGCTTCTTTTTTCTTTAAACGTTCCAACCACAGGAAAAACCGATTTACCGTGCACCCGGTTTTCGAGGCCTGTTATTACAACAAAATATTTGAATTGTGTGGTGGAAAAATTAGTCGTGTTACCCTGTGTAATCAGAAAACGTACTATCAGGTCTACTTGAGTTTCCCATTTTCCAGAACGTTTTTCATAGTTACAACTTCCCTGGAAATTCAGTATTTCGGCTTGAAATAAAATATCCGTAACATCCCGCCTGGAACCTGTTTTGAAGTTAGTGAGTTTTTTTCCATCTTGAAGTATCAAAACGTTTGGACAGGGATAGGAAACACGTTTTTTCAACGCGCCACATGCCGCCAGCAACAACCCGATAACGCACCAAGAAATAAAAGTTTTCAAAATCCGAACCACAAAAATAGGTTCATGTTGGCCGAAACAATAAACTAAAGTTTATTGTGCGATCCATCGCAAATGGGCACATCCCCAGTACTTTTGCAACCACAAAACCAAATTGTTGCAGCTTCTTTAGCGGTATATTGTTGGGGGCGAAAATCTGTCCCCTTATGAGAACCATCACAAAAGGGTTGGGTTTCGCTTTTACCGCACGCGCACCACCAATAATCCTCTCCACTCTCCACGTCGATTCCGTACGGCGCCTTCTGGGCTACAACAGGCTTCGCCATCTTAATTCCCTTCTTTAAATTATCGAATTACAGAAAACATATGGGTGCTTTTTGTCATTAACATTAGTTAACGCTAGCGGTTTCCACAATCAAGTGGTTCCTATTAATATAGAATAACAAATTGAGGAATTGGATGTCTAACCTTCCCCTTGAAATTCTTCTGGCTAAACCGAGAGGGTTTTGTGCTGGCGTTGACCGAGCTATAAAAATTGTCGAGTTAGCCCTCTCTAAACACGGCCCCCCTGTCTACGTTCGACATGAAATTGTCCATAACCAACGCGTAGTTGATGATCTGCGGGCTAAGGGGGCTGTTTTTGTTGAGGAACTCAAAGAAGTTCCAAATAATGTACCCGTGATCTTTTCAGCACACGGAGTTCCAAAATCAGTTTTTGCTGAAGCAAAAAGCCGTAAAATGTATTATTTGGATGCTACCTGTCCTTTGGTAACTAAAGTTCATGTTGACGCGGCAAGACACAGAAAAGATGGGAAAGAGCTCATTCTTATCGGACATGCAGGGCACCCGGAAGTTATAGGTACTCTTGGCCAACTTCCGGACGGTAAAATGCATCTCGTAGGTACTACAGAAGAGGCCGAGACCCTTCAGGTGGCAAACCCTAAACAACTCGCGTTTGTGACCCAGACAACGCTCTCGGTCGACGACACCTCAGCGATAATTGCGATTCTAAAACGACGGTTTCCTAATATCGGAGCCCCACACAAAGAAGATATTTGTTATGCTACTACAAACCGCCAGGCGGCTATAAAAAATATAGCCCAACAATGTGACGCTATAATCGTAATAGGCGCTTCGAACTCATCGAATTCAACGCGGCTCGTAGAGGTAGCGCAAGTGTCCGGCTGCTCAAAATCAATTCTCGCCCAATCCATAGAAGAGGTAGAAATTGGTTGGTTCGAAGGGGTCAGGAAGTTAGGAATAACGGCCGGTGCATCTGCCCCCGAATTTCTGGTGGACCAATTGATAGAAACCCTAAGAGAACGATATGAATTGGTGATAAATGAATGCGAGGCTGTAGATGAAGACGTTACCTTTAGCCTTCCCAGAGCGGTGAGGAGTTAACGAAAGAGTGTCCATATGGGGGTGTATACTGACGTCACACAGGATGAACTGAAACGCTTCACAGCAACATTCGCCATAGGTGACATCCTAACATTCACCGCTATCCCTCAGGGTATTGAAAATTCTAATTTTTTACTTGTTACCACAACTGGAAAATTCATAGTAACGATATACGAGCGACGGGTTGACCCAAATGATCTCCCTTTCTTTTTGGGACTTATGCACTTTCTCTCAGACAACAGGTTCCACTGTCCGAGACCATTACCCAATAGAAAAGGTGACTATCTACAAACACTTGCGGGGAAGCCAGCAGCCATAGTTAGCTTTTTAAGCGGTATATCACCCAAAAAAATAACCCGCATCCATTGTAAAATGTTGGGCGCTGCTCTGGCGAAAATGCATTTAATTGCGTCTAAATATCCATTATCACGCGAAAATAACCTAGCTCTGGCTGCTTGGAGCAAAGTTTTTTCAGAACTAAGAACTCGACACGACGAGTTAAAACCAGGATTGTCAGACTGGATTCAAGGTGAACTTGCGTTGTTGGAGGGTTCATGGCCTACCAATCTACCCACTGGGATTATCCACGGAGATCTATTTCCTGACAATGTCTTTTTCTTAAACAATAGCCTTCCAGCATTTATTGATTTTTATTTTGCTTGCAACGACTTTTATGCATTTGACATAGCGATATGCCTAAATGCCTGGTGTTTTGACAGGAACCAACAATTTGATAGATATTTGGCGCAGTCTCTTTTCGATGGTTATCAATCTGTAAGGCCCCTGTCGGACCCGGAGTTGGTTGCACTACCCGTACTTTCTAGAGGTGCCGCTATGCGATTTCTAATCACGCGACTCTACGACTGGTTTAATGTGAGAAAAAACACGCCAACCCAAAGGAAAAACCCACTGGAGCTTCTCCCCCTTATCGAATTTCACAAAACGGTATTAGACCCCACCGTCTACGGCATAGGTTAGAAAATGAAGAAAAATAGAGATATCGTCGAAATATACACGGACGGCGCCTGCAGTGGAAACCCGGGTCCGGGCGGTTGGGGTGCTATTCTAAGTTGGGGTGTTACTGAGCGCGAAATAAAGGGCGGAGAGGCCAACACTACAAACAATCGAATGGAATTGATGGCAGCAATTAAAGCCTTGGAAGAACTAAAACAACCGGCTCGTATTAATATTTATACGGACAGCACCTATGTGCAAAAGGGCATAACAGAGTGGATTTATTCTTGGAAAAGGAGAGGGTGGAAAACAGCGTCTCGCAACCCAGTAAAAAATGAGGACCTTTGGCGTCGACTTGACGAAACTCTTTCACCCCATGAAGTTAGCTGGCACTGGGTCAAAGGCCACGCAGGTGACCAGAAAAACGAGAGAGCGGACAAATTAGCGCGACAAGGACTAACCAACACATTGGATTATTAGATAGCAGCGTCACGAATTGCCTTCCAAACACGATTTGGCGTCGCGGGCATATCGAAATCAGTAACTCCAGCACAGTGTAGCGCATCTATGACTGCATTCATCGTCGCAGGCAATGCACCGACCGTGCCAGCTTCACCTGCCCCCTTTACACCGAGTGGGTTACGACTAGTAGGCACTCCATCAGCTTTGATTACTATATCGGGAAAACTATCAGCGCGTGGCATTTGATAATCCATAAAAGACGCACTGAGGAGTTGGCCAGTTTTAGGCTCATAAACCACCTGCTCACCGAGCGCTTGACCAACCCCTTGGGCCACGCCTCCGTGAATCTGCCCTTTCACAATAGTCGGATTAATAACATTTCCCACATCGTCTACTACCCAGTAGCCAACAAGCTCTACAACGCCGGTTTCAGGATCCACCTCCACTTCGCATACATGGCTGCCGTTTGGATATGTATCGTCATCCGGTGCAAAGGTTGCGGTTTCAAATAAGCCTGGTTCCGTACCCCGTGGAAGGTTGGAAAGAACAAATGACGCCTTCGCTACTTGGGTGAGGGATATGCTGCGATCAGTGCCAACAATAATAAATTGTCCATCAGAGAATTCGATATCTTCAGAATTCGTTTCCAAAAGGTTTGCGGCAATATCCTTCGCTTTCTCTAAAATTTTTCTAGACGCTAAAACAAGCGCCGACCCGCCAATAACAGTCGACCGCGACCCCATCGTGCCTATGCCAAAAGCCACTCGGTCCGTATCCCCATCGACAACGCGCATTTTATCAAACTCGAGACCAAGATGCTCAGCTACAATTTGTTTGTAAATTGTCTCATGACCCTGTCCTTGGCTCTTGGTGCCCATCAGTATTGTAACTGTACCATCGGTACTGAATCTTATTTCGGCAAAATCAGGCGAAGGCGATGCGGAGCGCTCAATAGGGTTAGAGGTGCCGATTCCTCGCAAAAGTCCCCGGCTTTCAGATGCTGCTCTCCTAACAGGAAAACCTTCATAGTCTGCTAGCTTCAAAACCGACTTTTGATTTTTTGCGAATTCGCCACAATCATAACAAAGCCCAAGAGCAGTGTTTATAGGCATGGCCTCTGGTCTAATCATATTACGTTCCCGAAGCTCGGTTGGATCGGCCCCGAGATCTCGGGCGGCCTCGTCAAACAACCGTTCAATAACGTACGTCGCCTCCGGACGTCCGGCGCCGCGATAAGGGGCTGTAGGGTTAGTATTCGTGTGTACAGTTTGCACCGACGCATAAGCAACAGGAATATCGTACACACCAATCAACGTTCCCACATTCGTAAATACTGCTAGTAAATTTCGTATGGCAGAAAGGTAAGCTCCAATGTTAGCAACAGTGTTAACCCGCAGACCCAGAACTTTTCCAGTACCATCAAATGCTAATTCCGCCTCTGTGACATTATCCCTACCGTGTTCATCGGCTTGTATCGCTTCTGTTCTCTCACATCCCCACTTGACCGGGCGACCAAGTTTTCGTGAAGCCCACAAAACGAGACGATGTTCCGGGTATTGCCAACCCTTCGTTCCAAATCCTCCTCCGATATCTCTCGCAACAACGCGAACATTTTGTTCTGGTACAGAAAAAATTTTTTCCGCCAACAATTGACGTACTCTGTGGGGATATTGCACGTCGGCGTGAAGTAAAAACCGATTTTCTCCCGGGTCATACATTCCGACGGCGCCTCTAGTTTCAAGATATTGCGCGAACACACGAGAAATTACGAAACGGCGCCGAACGATAACGTCAGCGGCTGCAAACACCTCTTCAACTTCTGTCTCATCCCCGGCCTGGTATAATCCCGATACATTGTCCGGGTAATCGTCCCACACGCGTGGCACCATTAAATGTAAAGCTTGCGATGTATCGGTAACCGACGGCAGCAAGTGGTAGTCGATCTCCACTAATTCAGCAGCGTCCAACGCTTCCGAAATGGTTTTGGCTACGATCATCAACACTGGGTCGCCAACATACCTTGTCCTGTTAACGGCAAGCGGAGGCTGTGGGCGATATTTCATGGGCTGACCATCTGGCCTGAGCCACTTTGCCGGCATCCCTGGAACGCCCAAGTTATCGGCTAAGACATCGTCTCCGGAATATATTGCCACCACCCCAGGAAGGGACTGTGCCTCCAACGTGGATATATTTCTTATCTCGGCGTGAGCATGTGACGACCGCACCAGGACCGCGTGCAACTGTTGGGGTAAATTAAAATCGTTAACAAACAGTCCTTGACCTCGGAGCAAGCGGGGATCTTCTTCCCGCAAAATTCCCTGACCAATACCAAACTTTGCCATATCTTCGAAGCCCTAAAAAGAAAAGCTGTACCTCGTGTATATGGATCGACTATCGTCGTCCGCACATACGCTTTGTAACGGCCCAAACGTCAAAGTACTACAGACAAATAAACGGAATCTTAATAACACGTTTTATCGCTCAGCCTTTGCAATCGCCCCAAGAACGATGCTCTCTGTCAAGATCTCTGGAAGAATAATCCCTTCAGGTGCTCCCGGCCCATAGACCACGTTGAAGGGGATTCCGGATCTCTGAAAAGTTTTTAGATAACTCATTATGGAGTCATCTGGTCGAGTCCAATCAGCCCGGAGAGCAAGAATTTTTCTTTGCGCTAGCTTCTTGGCTACCTTGCCACGATTTAACACGAGCGTTTTGTTTACCTGACATGTAAGGCACCATTCCGCTGTCACATCGACGAAAACGGTATTTCCTTTTGATACAAAATCTCGCACTTTTTGGCGAGAAAAAGTACGCCAGACATCGGTTTCGGCTGCTGACACCGCATTAGTGCCCGCTTTCATCATACTGCCGGCAAAACCCATGGAAATAACAGTCAGGAGACCAACAAGAATCCAGGTCGCAAACCGCGCCCTTTCGCCGAGCAAACGGTAATAGAGAAGGGAAAAAACTATCGCGCCGGTCAAGAGCGCGACCATTACGGTCGCCCCTGCTCCAATCTGTGCCCACAAAATAAAAAACAACCAAACGGCTGTTCCTATCAATGAGATTGCGAGAACGCGCTTAAACGTGACCATCCAATGACCAGGTTTCGGCAACCAGCTGATCGAAGTCGGAAACGCCGCTACAGCAAGCCAGGGCAACGCCAGACCGAAACCCAACGCAAGGAAAACACAATATATTTCTATCGGCCCGCGTGTAAATGCGAAACCAACCGCCGTACCGAGAAACGGTGACGTGCATGGTGTCGCCAACAACGTAGCAAAAACACCAGTCAAAAAGTGTCCACCCATACCTGCTGGAAGATTGGTAGATACTGTAAGCCCGGTGATCACTGTTGGGAGACGAATTTCAAAAAAACCCCACATGTTGGATATAAACAATGCAATCATCGAGATCATGAATGCGAGGAAAACTGGTTGTTGGAACTGCATCCCCCAACCTGCCGCAACGCCGAATGCCTTGAGTGAACTGGCTACGGTCCCAAGAAGTATAAAACAAAAAATAATACCAGCAGCCGTCGCGACGAAACCGATACGGATATGACGCCGGTCCTGTTGGCCATGTGACACGATCGAAAGTAGTTTTAAAGATAGTACTGGTAGGACACAGGGCATAAAATTGAGGATAAAACCGCCAATAATGGCCAACCCGATGATTACAATAAATTGATTAAATTGCTCCGATACAATGTCTGGACGCCCGTAGCCTTTTCTATCCTGTTTTAACTTAATGCGTTTCTCTACTGCGCGCTCTCCATCAACCGCTGTAAAGGTTACACTGGCCCCAATTATGGGACGGCTCTTTGAGGGCGGCGCGCGAACTTTGAGACGCATTAGCGCGTTACGCCCACCCTTCGTGATTTGAACGGAAGGTTTAGAAAAACCATATCCTGGGGGGCCTTCAACAAACAAATCTGGAGCGTGCAACGCCGTTTTACCCGTAATCTCAACCACCAACACCTGACCTTTGTCATCATCTTCAACTTCCACCTGTCTAATAGATATCGGTCCGTTCTCCCCTTTTCGAGGTAATTTATCGCGCCACAGTGCGATTATCGCCGCTTCCAACGTATTCTGGGCAAAGCCTCCGGGTAATGTGAGTTTTAAAATGGTCGTATGTGGAATACAGATATCATTGCATGTGAGAAACCTGACCCGCATATGTATATAGGCCAGCTTTCGAGGCTGAAAGAGTGTCGCTGTTATTGGAAACACCACTTCTTTTGTATACCCAAGTGTTTCCATGTCTAAGACAGAAAAACGCTCTGGCACAGGCCACGCTATATCAAAACTCGCAATATTTGATGACCCCACTATGTCAAGTTCAGGCGGAAAGCCCGCAGCACCAGGCGAGCGCCAATAAATCTTCCAGCCAGGTTCCATGCGAAATTGAAGTCCAAGACTAATCGTATCGCCATCCCCAACAGTTTTCTGAGCCGCTATTAGTCGCACTGACCCATGGTCATGTTCAAACCACGCAGACGATCGAGCGTTAGGCGTTGCAGAATAGATCAAGGATCCGATAACAACCATCAAAGCTACGACGAAAGACATTGTATTAGTCGCCATTTTTTGGGCCATGTTTGCATTCACCTGAAACGCCAATGTGTCTTATAATACAAGGTAGGGTTAAAGCTAAGGCCGGGGTTGTATATAATACTCGTTTTATGAATTCTGGCCGTAGACATCCCAATGGGCGCTAACCCAAAACGTTTTTGCAACAATACATCAGGTGTAGAATGAGCAAAACTTCTAACAACACGGGATATCTTACCGGGCAATTACTTGTAGCCATGCCACAGATGCTGGATGAGAGGTTCTCTACGACGGTTATTTATTTGTGTGCGCATACGGAAGACGGCGCTATGGGTTTAGTAGTCAACAAACTAATTGAAAATGTCGATCTTCCTGATCTTTTGAAGCAACTGGGCCTTGAACCAGACATCAAAGGCGTCGGCATACGGGTCCATTTCGGGGGGCCAGTGGAATCGGGTCGTGGTTTCGTTCTTCATTCGGCTGACTATTTCCAAGATGCAACAAAGGTTATAAATGATCAAATCGCGCTTACAGCGACCACTGATGTACTCCGCGATATAGCTGCAGGAGACGGGCCGCAGAATAGTTTTCTTGCCCTTGGGTATGCTGGTTGGGGACCAGGGCAACTGGATGCCGAAATTCAAGCCAATGGCTGGCTATCACTCGAAGCTGACAGCACGCTGGTTTTTGGAAGAGATCCTAACACCGTCTGGCAGGCCTCACTGGCCAAAATGGGAATAGATATATCAATGCTTTCTGGGGATGCCGGTCACGCGTAGAATACTTCTAAAACCCTACTTAGTGAGACTTTTTGCTATCTTCTCATAGCTCGGGAGAAAGTTTGTAGGACCAACAGCAGAAAGTGTCGGTGTCGATTCTAAAAGGCTTTCAGCAACTGCACGTATATCTTCTCCAGTAACTTGATCAATTCTCTTTGACATTTCGTCTACGGTTATAACGTGGCCGTGGATTAAAAGTTGTCTCGAAATTCTTTCTGCACGAGAGGCGGTATTTTCTAACGACATCAGTACTCCCGCCTTGATTTGGGTTTTTGCGCGAGCGATTTCATCGTTATGCAGCGGCTCCTCCGCAACGCGCCGAAGTTCCGCGCACACAACATCAACAAGCTTCTCGGATTGTTGCTCGCTCGTCCCGGCGTAAACGCCAAACAGGCCCCCATCCTCATATGAAGATGTAAACGTATAAACCGAATACGCTAAACCGCGTTTCTCACGCACCTCCTGAAAGAACCGAGAAGACATACCTCCACCCAGCGCAGTCGACAATACACCCAACGAGTAGTAGTGGTCATCCAAATATCCCGCACCTTCAAACCCTATAACGAGATGAAGTTGTTCAAGCGCCTTAAACTCACGGAAATCCCCTCCACTGTATTTTCCGGCACCCACTTTCTTTCCACAATGCTGTTTGAGTTTGGTGAGAGTTTTATTCGCGAGATCAACCAAGTACTTGTGCTCAATGTTTCCAGCGGCCGAAAGAATCATGCGGTCCGCCCCATATTCAGCATTTACGTAACTTAAAAGGCTTTCTCGCGACATATTCTGAACATTTTCGGCACTTCCCAAGACAGGGCGACCTAAGGGTTGATCCGGGTAAGCTACCTGCTGAAAATGGTCAAACACTATATCGTCAGGGGTATCTTTAACCTGGCTAATTTCCTGCAAAATAACCGCACGTTCACGGTTAAGTTCTTCTTCCTCTAATTTTGAATTTATTAATATGTCGGCGATAATATCCACCGCAAGTTCAACGTTCTCCTTTAACACCGTGGCGTAATAAACGGTAGTGTCACGTGATGTGTAGGCATTTAATTGCCCACCAACATTCTCAATTTCAACAGCAATATCTAGGGCTGTACGTCGACCAGTGCCCTTGAAAGCCATATGTTCCAAAAAATGAGAGATACCGCTAAGCTCTTCTTCCTCGTTACGTGAACCTACATTTACCCAAACACCAAGGGTCACAGTTTCTACCGTATCCAATCGGTCGGTTACCACTCTGAGCCCATTGGGCAGAACGGTCTGGGTGAAATCCACACTAATGTCCTTTTAATGTTTTCTGAATAAACGCCTTAACAGTATCTATATCGTTGGGGAGACATTTAAATTTTTCTTCCTTCAAAAAAAGGTCAGCCAACCGGTCCGGCGTATTCGGGCGAACCCCGGTCGAGGCCTCAACCGCATCTGGAAATTTAGCTGGATGAGCCGTGGCCAACGATACCATCGGTATAGAGATATCGCCCCTGTGCTGACGCGCAGCGCCTACACCGATTGCGCTGTGTGGGTCCAAAAACTCTCCCGTTTCAGTGAAGAAGTCATTAATCACCTGCTTCGTATCTTGATCATCTAACCGTGCCGTACAAAATTTTTCTTGTGTCGTAAAAAGGCTTAAATCTTCTACCGACGCGGTCCCTGTCTCACGGAACCCCGTTATCCATTTGTCCACCTTTACCCCATCGCTTCCTAACACGAAAAAAAGAAAACGTTCGAAGTTGCTTGAGACTTGGATATCCATACTCGGCGAGATCGTTGAGGTGACCCCCTCTATTTTCATCTGTCCTGTCTTAAAAAACCTATAGAGTATATCATTGCTA
>CAYPNT010000025.1:0-32912 GCA_964412235.1 uncultured Rhodospirillaceae bacterium | reverse complement strand
CTAATGCATCATTGAGATATTTGTGTGCGAAAAGAATAGGCAATCCAGGAAATTGGTCAGGATTTATTTTTGCCATCAATATACCGGTGGACCCAATCATCCGCTGCGCTCCCAAGGCACCATTGGCACTAACTACACAGGCCACAGCATTTCCTTCTACATCGATGGTAGACAACCCAGCACTATCAGGGCCGTTAGGTAACATTATCGGAGAGTAGCGGCCTTTAATTACATTGCCCAACATGGTAACCGCCTTAGTTCCTATTCGACCACCCGGAAAGAACATTATGCGATTACCGAATACTATGTTTTTTGGAACGGACCAAGTCGGCCGGTAGGACTTCAGTGCAGCGGCGGGTACTGCTATATTGGTTGTTTTTTCCAACCCCACTATTAAATTCCTGGCTATATTACCTGTGTAAAAGCCAGTGGGACCACTGAGCCGAACCTTCTCAATAATTGCCGACAACCGGCGCTGTATAAGCTTCTTTCCCTCTGTGAGAGGCATATTGTTAGAAATAAATAGTTCGCGGATTGTTGGATGGAAAAACATATCCGGTGGCAGCTCCGCTATCTTACGAGCAAAAGCTCTTGATACCGGAAACCCGAATCGTGCGAGTTTCTCGGCAGGAATAAGTAGTTTTTCCCATTTTGTCCGTCCAAAACGCGCGTGCAGGGTGTACAACCCACGTACAACCCCGGGGATCACTGCTGTCCTATTTCCAATTGTATATTTTCCGGGTCGGAAATCGACCGTTGCAGTGGTTCCATCTTTACCATTATGAACTATGCAAATTCCACCACCCCCCAAAGTTCCAGAAACGGGGTATGTAACTGACAAAGCGAAATACATCGCAACCAACGCGTCTACGGCATTTCCGCCAGACGTCAGGACATGTTTACCAACAAGAGCTGACAGTGGTTCATCGGAGACCACCCCACCTTTAATCGACAGGTATTTAATTGGACCCTTGGGGGTACTCAAGTCTCCACATGCCGACAATAACACGCCGCAGAATAATAAACCTGTCGATTGACGTACCATAAACCGCCACTTAATTATTAGGCAGCGAAAGAAAGTACCGCTCGTGCGCAATTATATTTCCTCCATCGCAGCCGTTTCCGTTGTTACCTCATTTTTGTTGCCGCAAAATGTGCTTCAAATTAGCTCAGCGGAAGCTTCTGTAATCCGTGATACGGAGATAGAACATACCATCCGCGAATACGCTTCGCCACTTTTGATAGCGGCTGGGATCGAAGCAAGAGATTTGGGTCTTCACATTACAAAAGACAAAGCAATGAATGCGTTCGTTGCAGGCGGACAACATATTTATGTAACAACAGGCCTTTTAACTGCTGCAAAACACCCAGGACAAATTCAGGGTGTGTTAGCCCATGAAATTGGGCACATAACGGGAGGACATTTAGCTCGTCTGAGGCACGCTGTCTCCAACCGGCGCACAGAAGCACTTGTCGGCCAACTAATTGGGATCGCTATTGGTCTTTTGGGAAAAAATAGCTCGCTTACCGCTGCTACAGGCCTCAAGGCTCAAGACATTGCCTTGAAAAAACTACACAAATTCAGCCGTACTCAAGAACGGTCGGCGGACCAAGTTGCAATTAAACTACTCAATCAAGCTCAAATTTCCGCGCGCGGTCTTCTAGAATTTCTAACACTTCTCGAAGGACAAGAACTCCTCGTGCGTGCGCGACAAGATCCATACCTTATAACGCATCCTCTGACCCGCGCTCGCATAAACTTTGTTCGCAATCAGGTTAAGTCGTCGGACATTTCAAAGAAACCAACAAACCCTGAATTAATGGCTCGGCACAGACGCATGGTAGCAAAGCTTAGGGCTTTTCTATACCCGCCGTCGAAAACTTTAGCGGAGTATAGCAGTGAGGATGAAGATGCAAATTCCCGATACGCTCGAGCAATTGCGCTTTATCGCATTTCTCGCTCAGACGAAGCTGTCGATCTTATGCGTAAGTTGATAAAACAGTCACCACACAACCCTTATTTTCATGAACTCAAAGGGCAGATTTTATTCGAAAGTGGCAAACTTACCCGCGCATTGCCCTCATACGAAAAAGCAGTCCGGTTAAAACCTTCAGCATCCTTACTAAGGGTCCGTCTTGCCCACCTACAAATAGAACTCCAAACACCTAGCCTTAACAAGTCGGCGATCAAACACCTGATCCAGGCTTTGCGATATGATCGCACGATACCCCTTTGTTGGCGTTTAGCATCAATAGCGTATGGCCGTAATAATCAACTGGGCATGTCTGCGCTAATGTTAGCTGAATACAATCAGCTTACGGGAAGCCCAACGGATGCTCGTCAGCAGGCAAATAAAGCTATTCGAATCTTACCAAAGAACTCACCGGGTTGGATAAGGGCCCAAGACATCCTGCGCCAAAACCCGCAAATCAGACAAGATGATGCAAAATAAAAACGTACCTATTATAACGTAAACATACCCTATAAAGGGTGTAGGTGGCTTTATTATTGTAATATCTAAAAATACCAATTGTATGAATATCTGATAAAAATACTATATCCTGAACCCTATAGAGAATTCTGTTTATATGACTATCACTGCTCCATTAATCCGTTGTGCGATAATAAGTATGGCCTTAGCAGCGTTTTTGGGTGTAGCGCCATCCAAGCTAACCGCGGAGAATAGTAACGAAAGAATATCTATAAAACAGCGACAACTCATTGAGCGTATTATCCGCAATTATGTCCTGGAAAACCCAGAACTCATAGAGACGGCCATTCGAAAGCTTGAGCAAAACAAAAGAATTGCAGCCTCACAAGCCGACGAAAAACGAGTATTGAAAAACTTCGCCGAATTGTATCGGGACCCTGACACCCCGGTTTTAGGTAACCCCAATGGCGACATATCAATCGTTGAATTCGTGGATCATGGGTGCGGTGTGTGCAAACGCTTCCACCCAATTTTAAAGGAATTAATTAGAACGGATCCCGGGATACGGTTATTATATAAGGAATGGCCAATATTGGGCGCTGCTTCCGTACTCGCATCCCGAGCCGCAATAGCATCGCAGCACCAAGGAAAATATAATGTTTTTAATGACGCCTTATTAGGATCCCGTTCACCTTTATCCGCGCCAAATGTAACGGCTCTTGCTCAGTCGGTTGGCATTAATATTAAGCAACTAGAAAAGGATATGAAAAGTCCTAAAGTTGATGAAATTTTATTAAAAAACTATCAGTTGGCAGAGCGATTGGGGCTCAATGGTACACCTTCCCTGGTTATCGAGCGAAAACTCTTCCGTGGAGGACGTGACCTGCAAACACTTCGTGCAATCGTTCAAGACTTTCGGGCTAAAAAGCGGGCCAACCAACCAAAATAAAACGTCAATTGCTCTGCTTCGATGGTTGTGCTTTGTCAAATGCATCCAACCGCATACAATTTTCAAAGATCCTCATCAATAACGGATATGGCTCAAGATCACATTGGTAACGCTGTGCATTAAAAACCTGCGGCACAATACAAATATCCATTAAACCCGGTTCGTCACCCTGGCTGAACGCCCCAGTTATCGAATCTGTTTTCAAATGAGTTTCAATTGCGTTAAAACCCTCACAGACCCAATGTTGGTACCAAGTAACATTAACGTCATCCTTTGTTGCACCCATTTGATTTGAAAGAAACTTGAGTACTGCCAAGTTATTTAGAGGATGGATATCACAGGCAATTATGTTTGCGAGACCCCTCACACGCGCTCGCGCTACTGGGTCGCTCGGTAAAATTGGTGGTTGGGGTTGTATTTCATCAAGGTACTCCAGAATGGCCATAGACTGATATAAAACAGTTTTACCATCGATGAGCGTGGGAACACGTCCTTGAGGGTTGACCCCAATGTATTGGTCGCCAAATTGGTCACCTTCAGGCAAGTTAACGTTGATACTGTCCCATTGAAGACCTTTTAGGTTTAACCCAATACGGACACGAAACGCGGCTGAAGACCGAGAAAATCCATAAAGTTTCATAAAGCCCCTACCAATATTCTTAAAACGTTTTTATTACCATTTAAATTAGACAATAACTTATCGTCATCAAATATAATATTCTGCTAAAGGTGGAAAGCCATTAAAACATACCGACGAGTAACTCGCGGTGTATGCCCCCGCGCTTAGAAACTCTATTTTGTCGCCAGCAATCAGACTTAGTGGAAGTGAGTACCCCGATTTATCGTAGAGCACATCTACCTCATCGCACGTGGGACCCGCTAAGACCACCGGACCAAATGGCTCATCATCTTTACCGGTAGTAATACGATATTGTATAGCCTCCTCAAATGTCTCAGGCAATCCACCAAACTTTCCAACATCGAGAAAGACCCAGCGCCGGCTAGTTTCCCTGGATTTTTCAGCGATTAAAATTACCTCAGTCTGTATTATGCCAGCATCCCCAACGATACCCCGCCCTGGTTCAGCAATGATCCTAGGAGTAAAATTTCTAAAATTCTGCTGCAAAGAACTTTGTATAACCTCGCCGTAGGTTTCGATGCTCTCAATAGATTGTCGATAATTAGCGGGGAAACCGCCACCGATGTTTAAAAGCTCTAATCGGATATTTTGTCTGTTGAGTTCTTCGAACACCTTAGCGCTCCGAGAAATGGCTAGCTCCCATTGCGAAAGGTTTATCTGCTGCGAACCGACATGAAAGGACACCCCAACTGGTTCCATACCCGCCCGTGCCGCTTCGACTAGTAGTTCTATTGCCAAACTAGCGTCACAGCCAAATTTACGAGACAAAGGCCAAGCAGCGCCTCCATCTTCCATAAATAGGCGGCAATATACCTTGGCCCCTGGCGCGTAGTATTTTAATTTCGACAATTCGGCTCTACTGTCGAACGCAAACATGTTTATCCCGAGATCAAAAGCGTGCGCGATATCACGACCTTTTTTAATGGTATTACCAAATGTTATTTTATTGGCCGGTACCCCAATGCTAAGACAAGTTTCAATCTCGTAGATACTCGCAGCGTCAAAACTAGAACCCAGGGCCAATAATGTTTTAAGCACTGGAGTCGCAGGATTGGCCTTCACTGCGTAGAAAATCTCTGTCTGTGGAAGATTTCTGCTAAAAGCATTATAGCGTGAAGTGATTCTATCCAAATCGACTACCAGACAGGGTGTTTCCGGTTTTTCTTCAGCAAGGAACTTTTTAATTTTGTCAGTCATTACAGCGGATTTTTTTAATGTGGATGTGATGACAACGCAAAAAGAATATAGTGTAAGGTGTTTTCGTATACAGATAGTGTTGAGATTGGGTACGGAATATTACGCTGACCCAAAAAATGGCTATAAAAGTAAACAAATAGATTTATCGGCCGCCACGTCAGGTAGCCGCGATAAAAAAATAACGAGAATGATAAGATTTTTTCCGATTTTCGAATCATATTTCGATAGAAATGGTCAAATATAATATTTATAGGCATTGCCCAAACGAGTCATCTTGGGGTAAGGCTTTAGAATTGTTATAGCTGTCATGTGGGTGAATTTGTCTTCCAAGACCAAAATACTAATCATCAATGGGCCTAACCTTAATATGCTCGGGGCTCGCGAACCGGAGATCTATGGACGTATTAGCCTAGATGAAATTGCTCAAATGTGCGGTAGCCACGCTACTACCTTGGATACGGAATTGGATTTTCGTCAGAGCAATAGCGAGGCGGAGATAATCGGCTGGTTACACAACGCTCGTGATAATGTGGACGGCGTAATAATTAATCCCGCCGCTTTTACACACACATCGATCGCAATTCTGGACGCTGTAATTCTAACGGAATTGCCGATTATAGAGGTACACATTTCTAATATATTTAAGCGCGAAACCTTTCGCTCGACATCGTACATTTCAGCCGGTGCAACCGGAATAATTTCTGGGTTCGGGGCTATGGGTTATAGGATGGCAATAGATGCGATGTTAGATCTAATACGTTCGGAGGGGGAGGCCTGATGACCAATCGATTAGATATCGATTCAGACCTAATTCATAAACTGGCGGAACTTTTGGATGAAACAGGACTCTCGGAAATAGAGTATGAAAGTGGCGGCCGGCGCGTTCGGGTTGCCCGTCAAAGTAATCCACCTAATTCGTCACTCTCAAGTTATTCTGGGGAACTAATCACACAACAAAACAACACTTCCGAAACCGGGACAATAAATCCAACGCCAGAAAAGCGCGAGGGGACAGTAATTACAGCACCTATGGTTGGCACTGTTTTTCTCGCTCCAGAACCTGGGGCTGATCGATATGTTAATTTAGGCGATATTATAAATGAAGGGGACACTGTTATGCTTATTGAAGCGATGAAAACATATAACCCCATACGGGCAACTAAAACGGGCAAGGTCCTGGAAATACTAGTTGACGACGCAACTCCAGTTGAGTTCGGTGAAGAATTGGTGCTAATAGAATAGCCTCAGCAATGCATTGAACTTAAACGCTGATGTTTGAAAAAATCCTAATAGCGAATCGCGGCGAAATAGCGCTTCGAATTCATCGAGCTTGCCGAGAAATGGGTATAGCAACGGTAGCGGTACATTCAACTGCTGACGCCGACGCTATGCATGTTCGTCTTGCCGATGAAAGTATTTGCTTGGGTCCTCCATCTGCAAAGGATAGTTACTTAAATATTCCAGCAATTGTCTCCGCCGCAACTATTGTTGGCGCTAACGCCATTCACCCAGGATACGGTTTTCTTTCAGAAGATTCTGGTTTTGCGTCTATCCTGGGAGAACACGGCTTTACATTCATCGGGCCAAAACCTGAGCATATAGCCTTGATGGGTGATAAGATTGCTGCAAAGGAAGTCATGGAGAAGTTTGGAGTGCCGGTAGTTCCCGGCTCAACTGGAACTATTGAAAGTCCAGTCGAGGCGCAGTCAGTGGCTGAGAATATTGGTTACCCGGTATTAATTAAAGCAGCGGGTGGAGGTGGTGGACGCGGCATGCAAGTTGTTCGCGAACCAAGCGACCTTGAGGCAGCATATACTATTGCCCGCACTGAGGCGAAAGCAAGTTTCCGTAATGATTCCGTTTACATAGAAAAATTTTTGGAAGCACCAAGGCATATCGAAGTTCAGGTATTTGCAGACAGCCATGGGGGTTCTGTTCACCTCGGAGAAAGGGATTGTTCGTTGCAACGTCGCCACCAAAAAATTCTGGAAGAAGCGCGGTCCCCGGCACTAACCGAAATAGAGCGCGATAAAATTGGCAAAATCGCTTCGGAAGCAATAAAAAAACTCGGCTATGAAAATGCCGGAACCATCGAGTTTCTATATGAAGGTGGAAACTTTTACTTTATCGAAATGAACACGCGATTGCAGGTTGAACACCCTGTAACCGAGATGGTTACGGGCGTAGACATGGTCCGAGAACAGATACGTGTTGCCGATGGATTGCCTTTGTCATTTACTCAGGACAATGTTTTTTTCAATGGTCACGCAATTGAATGCCGCATTACAGCGGAGGACCCCGAAACCTTTGCCCCATCACCTGGAAAAGTAACTGATTATCACCCACCAGGTGGGTTATCCGTTCGGGTGGATTCAGGCCTGTACTCTGGTTACGAAGTGCCCGCTTATTATGACAGTTTAGTCTCGAAGCTGATTGTTCATGGTCAAAGTCGCAATGAATGTTTGATGCGGCTTCGACGATCACTAGAGGAATACGTTATCGATGGCATAAAAACAACAATCCCGCTCCATCAAAAGATTATAGAAAATCCAGATTTTTTGAATGGGGAATATGATATTCATTGGCTTGAAAGC
This sequence comes from uncultured Rhodospirillaceae bacterium, assembly GCA_964412235.1. Taxonomy (GTDB): domain Bacteria; phylum Pseudomonadota; class Alphaproteobacteria; order MPNO01; family UBA830; genus JAYZQT01. The sequence continues at coordinate 25,100 of CAYPNT010000025.1, read as the reverse complement.
TTTGTTTCTAACGAGTTAACTTAGTTTTAATCGAATTATCTACCTCTTTGATGAGTAAGCTGACACCTGACATCCTTTTACGCGCATATGCGATAGGTTTATTCCCAATGGCAGAGCACAGGGATGATGCGGCGCTTTATTGGGTTGACCCCGAAACACGGGGAATAATTCCCTTGGATAAATTCCATATACCACGCCGGCTAAAAAGGACAGTTCGAGCTGGAACATACGATATACGTTGTAATACAGCCTTCAAAGACGTGATACGAGCATGTTCGGCCCCTCGGAAAGGAAGCAATGAAAGTTGGATTAACGAGGAAATAGTAACGCTTTACACAGAATTACACGGTATGGGTCGCGCCCATTGCATAGAAACCTGGAATCGTGGGAAGCTTGTAGGCGGCTTATATGGGGTCGTTTTGGGTGCTGCGTTTTTTGGAGAAAGTATGTTCAGCGACGAACGCGATTCAAGCAAAGTCGCGCTTGTGCATTTGGTTGCGCGCCTAAGAAAAAGTGGGTTTCAACTATTAGACACCCAGTTCATCACAGAACACCTTTCCCAATTTGGCGGGGTAGAACTACCCCGTGCCGGCTACCGCCAAATTTTATCATCAGCTCTTGACGTGAGCCCAGTTTTTCAAAGTGAATTATCTTATTCCGAGCTTGAAACTTTTATACAATCCACGACCCAAAGGTCATAGACTGGATGTTCGATCGCGGAAACAGCCGGGCTAGAACCAAACATCCATCCCGCAAATAGTTGTTGAGGCCTTTCGCCAGGCCGACGTTCTTGAATCTCAATGTAAGCCGTTGTTTCTGGGGGCTCTTCCGGAGGACGCTTGTGACAGCGTTTTACAACAATATCTAAAGCGCCAAAACGGACAGTTAAACCCACTGGTGCTTCAATTGTTGATACACGCGCAGTAATCTTATCTAAGCCCTGTAACAGTGCTGACTGCCATTCACTGCGAGTTTGAGAGGAAGCCCAGTTAGAATTATTTGTTCCTAGAATCAGACCGATTATAAACACCGTCCAAATAATAAAACGGCACGAATACTTTTGTTTAGTTTCGTTGTTCAGCATCTTTCTTGGTTTGACTGAATATCATCTTTCCGACCAGGCCCATAAGATCGATGGAACCTTGCGTAACCGTAATCTCGTCACCGGAGCTTAACATTTCATCGGAACCCCCAGGAGATAAAGAAAGATATTTTGGACCTAATAACCCATCTGCCGCCACTGAGATCGAGGTATCAGCTGGTATTTTGACGTCAGACTCAACGGATATATATACCTCTGCGAGGTAGGTTCTAGGATCTAGAGAGGTTGACGTAACCGAACCAATCTTTATCCCACTCATTCTGACTTCCGAACCCACTAGCACCCCGTCTACCCGATCAAATTTGGCTTTAATCTCATACCCAACACTTGATCTCATATCTGCCTTACTGTATGCAAAAATGATAAAAAAAGCCGCGACGAGAAGGACAACAGCACCCATTACTGTTTCGATGATGTTACTACGCATCGGTCATCTTCCCAACGCAAACCCGACGCTGCTTTGTTTCTTTTTCAAGATGGCTGCCAAGGCTCATAGTCACCAGTCGCGGACGGGCGCACCCCGCCATTCCTAACATGGCCTGACGGTTGATATGCATCCCTGGTCCCTGTCATATTTGGGACATGCGTCCTTTGCCATTCCCACCGCCGTCCGACATCGTCTTTAGGAATATCATTGGTGGTATAATGCAACCAAGAATGCCAAGCTGGCGGTACGCGGGATGCCTCCGCCTTTCCATCATACAGAACCCATCTTTTTTCCCTCACACCTGGTGCTGAACGTTTTGTGCGATAATAAACATTGCCCTGGGAATCGCGGCCAACCTCTAGTCCCCATACCAAAGTGTATATCTTGGTTCCTATTGTCATGATAGTTTTTGCATTTTGTACGGTGTTATTATCAGAAACTACGAAATTAAGCGCAGACTATGACAAACTCGTTTCGCTTCGTCCAGCATTGGGATCAATCCAAAACAAGAATAAAACATATAAATTTCTTGTTAAACACAGAAATTTAAAAAGGCCACTTATAGTCTAGATCAGTGCTGATCCGACGTTTAGGGTGCATGGATGACTTTGGAGAATGAGAATGGATGATGGAGTAGAGAAACGACTTAAAAAGCTTGGAATTATACTGCCTAATCCCCCAACGCCATCCGCAAATTATGTCCCTTACCGACGTTCGCAAAACCAAATCTACATAGCAGGTCAGATCTCCGTTACTAACGAACAATCCATATTGGGTAAAGTTGGCGGGGATCTCAGTATAGAAGAGGGGTATTTAGCTGCTCGCCTTTGCGGCCTGAATATACTGGCTCAACTTGTAGACGCCGTTGGAAATGATATAGATCACACTAAAGCTATTAAGCTTGGAGGATTTGTAAATGCACCATCAGACTTCGTTGACGCGCCAGCGGTAATTAACGGTGTTTCCGATTTCATTGTGGAAATAATGGGCCAAGATGCTGGCCAGCATGCACGTTTTGCTGTGGCAGTATCTTCGCTCCCTGGGGGAGCAGCTGTCGAAGTTGACGCTATCTTTGAGATTATCTGAAAATGCCGGACGGGGCAGACGCTATATCATTCAAAGTCATTTCATCACTAGCTGAAGTGTCACAGACCCAATGGGATTCATGTGCCGGTAATCAAAACCCATTTGTATCATATACGTTTCTTAAATGCTTAGAAGACTCTGGGGCCGTATGTAATGAAACAGGGTGGTTACCCCAACACATTCTCATCGAAACTGAAAAGGGCCTAGCTGGCTGTGTACCCTGTTATCTAAAAAATCATTCGCATGGGGAATATGTGTTTGACTGGGGGTGGGCAGATGCATTTGAACGGGCGGGCGGAAAATACTATCCGAAGTTACAGGTATCCGTCCCGTTTTCGCCCGTAACTGGGCCCCGCCTTCTTGTGAGTGACGGTGAAGATGTAGAACGGACACAAGCAATGCTGACGGCGGGCCTGTTAGAATTAAGTAAGCAGCATGGTGTTTCTTCCCTTCATGTTACGTTTCCAACCAAAGAAGAGTGGATTGCTTTAGGGAAAAAAGGCCTTCTTCAGAGGCAAGGCCAACAATTCCACTGGCACAACAATGGATATAAAACGTTCGATGATTTTATGGAAACCCTAAATTCGCGTAAGCGAAAAATGATCCGAAAAGAACGTATAGCAGCCAACAAAGAGGTAAAAATAGAAATCCTTACCGACGACACGCTTCAATCGCATCACATGGACGAATTTTATCAATTTTATATAAACACAGTAGATCGTAAGTGGGCTCATGCGTATCTAAACAATGCATTCTTTCAGCTTCTTCATGAACGAATGCCCAAAAACGTGGTTTTGGTGAGAGCGACACAGGGTGGCAAAGCTGTTGCAGGCGCACTAAACCTTCGTGGACCGGATACGTTATGGGGTCGCAATTGGGGATGCATAGAACGATTTAATATGCTTTATTTCGAGGCTTGTTTCTATAGAAGTATAGAATTCGCAATCGAAAATCGGTTGGCGAGAGTGGAAGCGGGAGCCCAGGGTCCCCACAAAATCAGTCGCGGTTATTTGCCTCACCCAACCTATAGTGTTCATTGGATAAGAGACCAAGGTTTTAGAAACGCGGTTGAAAAATATCTCCAACAAGAGCGACATGGCGTAAACGCGGAGATGACATTACTTGGCAAACTCTCACCATTCAAACATGAGGGAACAAACTCATGAATGACATTGAAGACATAAACTATCGAAACATTGACGGTCATTCGTTACTGGGACGAATATACCGCCCAACAGTATCAGGCCCAACAAATTGGGTCATAGATGTTCATGGTGGGGCTTGGGGTTCTGGAGATCGACTGAATAATGCTGTCATTCATGAAGACCTGGCTGGAAACGGTATAGGGGTATTTTCCCTTGATTTTCGCCTTTCAGATGCAGCGCAATATCCTGTGCCTGTGGAAGATATTTCATATGGAATAAGATGGTTTAGAGCTAACAAAGACACACTCGGCCTGCAGGTGTCGTCAATAGGTGGGTTGGGTACATCTAGTGGAGCACAGCAACTTGGCTTAATTGCTCTTCGACCTAGCGATGAAAATTGGACAATCGCAGACCCTGCGTTGGCTAATATATCCCCTTCTATAGAATTTTTTGTAGCATGTTGGCCTATATTGGACCCACTTGCCCGCTATGAAATGGCTCTGAATAGTGGAAACGACAGGCTTTGTGCAGCACACAATGCCTATTTTAGATCCAGAGGAGATATGGAAACGGGTAATCCATATCTTATCCTAGAACGCGACCAGGAAGAAGTGACCCCTCCCATGCTAATTATTCAAGGCACAAACGACGCGAATGTAAACCACTATTGGCAAGATAAGTTTGCCGATTTATACACAACAAAAGGTGGCAGGGTAGAAATTCACAAATACGACGGGCAGCCGCACACCTTCGTGACATCCGACCCTTTAAATGAATCATCAAAAGCAGCTATTAAAACAATTAGGGAATTTGTTTTACGAGCATAATCACATAGTTAACGAATGTTTTAAAAGCCCATGACACCGCCTAGAGCCTCTCTAACAGAAGGCTCTACCAGCAACGTAGACACTCTGATAAAATTTTTACTCTACCAATTCTTCCATTCGGCCGTCGCCGGGGCCGATATCACTATCCGGGTCCTTCGCTTGAGCGCCCTTTGGGGGGGCAGACTGGATTACGAAGACAAGTTTGTCCTCGTCTTTGCTAACATCAAGCTGAACAACTCCTCCCTTTGCCAACTTTCCAAACAAAATTTCATCGGCAAGGGGTTTTTTAATATTTTCTTGAATGACCCTGGCTAATGGTCTGGCTCCGTAAGCTTCATCATATCCCTTTTGACACAGCCAATTCCGCGCACCACCAGTTAACTCGAAAGTAACGTTGCGATCTTCTAATTGCGCTTCTAACTGCATAATAAATTTGTCCACAACAAGAAGGACAACTTCTTTTGGCAGACTAGAAAATGGAATAATCGAGTCTAACCGATTACGAAACTCTGGCGTAAACATCCGCTTTATTGCCTCTTCATCTTCGCCAACACGCACAGTGCGTTCAAACCCAATAGCGGGTTTTGCCATATCAGCCGCACCGGCATTTGTGGTCATAATAAGAATCACATTTCGAAAATCCACGCTTTTGCCATTGTGATCGGTGAGGCGGCCGTGATCCATTATCTGCAAAAGAATGTTGAACACATCGGGGTGTGCTTTTTCAATTTCATCCAACAGAAGAACAGAGTGCGGGTTTTGATCAATAGCATCAGTTAACAACCCTCCTTGATCAAACCCTACATAGCCGGGAGGAGCACCGATAAGACGAGAGACGGAATGGCGTTCCATATATTCCGACATATCGAAACGCGTCAGCTCAATGCCCATGGTAATTGCGAGTTGTCGGGCCACCTCTGTCTTTCCCACTCCCGTTGGTCCGGAAAAAAGATATGAACCAATGGGTTTGTCGGGTTCGCGCAATCCAGCCCGTGCCAATTTAATGGAGGACGCCAACGCTTCAATCGCGCGATCTTGTCCAAATACAACGGTCTTGAGATCACGTGCGAGATTTTGCAAAGAATCCTTATCTGAGCGCGAAACACTCTTGGGAGGTATCCGTGCAATCTTTGCTACTACCACCTCTACGTCTTTCACAGTAATTAGCTTTTTCCGCCGACTTTCCGGAATAAGTTTTTGGGCTGCACCCACCTCATCAATCACATCAATAGCTTTGTCAGGTAACTTGCGATCATTTATATATTTTGATGCTAGCTCTACAGCCATACGGATAGCCGCAGCCGTATATCGAACCCTGTGATGTTTTTCGTAATAGGGTTTAAGTCCCCGCAGTATCTTTACTGCGTCTTCTAGACTTGGCTCAGGCACATCTATCTTTTGGAAACGCCGAGCCAAGGCTCGATCCTTCTCAAAATAGGAACGATACTCTTTGTAGGTAGTCGAACCGATACATTTTAGAGAACCTCCTTGAAGCGCTGGTTTCAGAAGATTTGACGCATCCATCGAACCACCACTTGTCGCACCCGCACCAATTACAGTGTGTATTTCGTCGATGAACAGAACCGCATCCTCATGCTTTTCCAATTCAGCTACAACCGCTTTGAGACGCTCTTCAAAATCACCGCGATAACGTGTACCTGCAAGAAGTGCCCCCATATCCAACGCAAATATCGTTGCCCCTTTTAAGACGTCTGGAACCTCTTCGTCATGGATCCGCTTAGCCAAACCCTCAGCAATTGCTGTTTTGCCCACGCCAGAATCACCTACATAGAGTGGATTATTTTTTGTCCGGCGACACAAAACTTGGATGGTCCGTTCTATCTCTGCCTCTCTTCCGATCAATGGGTCTATCTTTCCATCAGCCGCCCTCGTAATAAGGTTCACACAATAGGTTTCTAAAGCCTCACCAGACGGTTTCGTGCTATCATCAGTACCATCTCCATTAGACCCCTGTACCGACCTTTCGTCTGATCGGCCAGGTACTTTGGCTATCCCGTGACTGATATAATTTACAGCATCGAAACGCGACATATCCTGTTCTTGTAGAAAGTATATAGCGTGGCTTTCACGCTCAGAAAACATTGCTACAAGGACATTTGCGCCAGTAACCTCTTGTCTCCCCGACGACTGAACATGAATAGCGGCTCTTTGAACCACCCGCTGAAAACTTGCCGTAGGCTTAGGTTCATCGTCTCCTTCTACAACTAAATTAGACAATTCGTCGTCTAAATACCGTTTTAAATCTTCGGCTAGCTTATCTATTGCCACACCACACGCGTTAAGAACCGATATCGCATCCTGGTCCTCTATAAGCGCAAATAACAAGTGCTCTAACGTCGCATATTCATGACTACGATCACTAGCGTATCCAAGAGCACGGTGCAGACTTTTTTCAAGATCACGTGAAAGCATTCGCTCAAGCCTTTTCAAGGGTGCATTGCAGTGGGTGTTGATGATGCCTAGCAAGGTCCATGACCTGCTGGACCTTAGTTTCGGCCACTTCATAAGTGAAGACACCACAAACGCCTACACCTTTTTGATGAACATGCATCATAATTTGAGTTGCCTCTTGTGCATTTTTACTAAAGAAACGTTCCAACACGTGTACGACAAATTCCATAGGGGTGTAATCATCATTTAGCATGATCACCTTATACATCGCCGGCTTTTTTGTTTTCGGTTTTCTTTCTAGGACGACCCCAGAATCTCTTCCCGTGTCTCGATCGTTGCCACCCGTAATACCTTCACCATTGTTAGCTACTGTGGCCAGCAAAACGGACAAATATCTATATTGGATTAAAAACTCTTTCATAAATCTAATAATATAAGCTCAACCGTTGATAATCAAAGATTAACCCATATGTTCAGGTTATACAGCATACCGTCACGTTAGTTCATATTAGACACGAATCCGTGTATTGAGTAGGGTCAAAATTATTGCGTGCAATCAAAACTCGGCTGCTAAAATAGCCCTGGAAAGAAGGTCCAACAACTGCTTGTTTTGAAATTCTTTGCGCTTTCAAACTATCAAGTCTGCTGAAACATACGCGGATTGGGAGTTGACTTGTTTCGGTACTCGGTAGCTTTTATTTTTTCGCTATTTATAGTGTTGGCAAATTCGCTAGATGCGGAAGCTAAATATGCCTCTATTGTTGTAGACGCAAAAACAGGCCGTGTTCTCTATTCGGTTAATTCCAATACAAAGAATTACCCCGCCTCACTCACTAAAATAATGACACTTTTCATAACCTTTGATGCGTTAAAAAGTAGGCTGCTACGGCTTGGACAAAAACTCCCCGTTTCGCGTATTGCAGAGAGCCGATCACCTTCACGACTGGGCCTAAGACGCGGCGAAACGATATCGGTCGAAAATGCCATTAAAGCCCTTGCTACCAAGTCAGCAAATGACATTGCAACAGTACTTGCCGAATCGATTGCTGGTACCGAACGCAAATTTGCTAGGGTTATGACACGCCAAGCCAGGGCACTGGGAATGAAAAATACAACTTTTAGAAATGCCTCGGGCTTACCCAACCGCGGCCAACTAAGTTCGGCGAAAGATATGGCAATTCTTGCACGGGCATTACTGAATCGTCATCCTGATATGTATCATTATTTTTCCAAAAAATCCTTTACTTACAATGGATTAACCTACAGGACGCATAACAAGTTAATGTCGCGCTATGCAGGAATGGATGGTATAAAAACCGGTTATATTCGCGCTTCCGGATTTAATTTAGTGGCTTCTGCTAGACGTGGTCAAAATAGAGTTATAGGGGTAGTTTTTGGCGGTAAAACCCCACGTTCCCGCGACAGACATATGAAACGGTTACTCGATAAGGGATTTAGAGCATTAACCACTAATCAACGTATTTTTAATGTATCAGAAAGAAAAGTTTCACATAAGTTTCGGACGAAACATACAAATGTCTCTCCAAAACCGTTCCAGCGTGCCTCCCAACTAACATCACGAGCCAAGGCCGTGAAACGTCCAAGATATACGATCAAAAGAGCAGCAAAAAACACCCGTGGTTGGGCGGTGCAAGTTGGTGCTTATAATCGTTATGCCCCAGCACGCCGCGCTATTGAAAGAGCAGCGAAAGTTCTACCGAGTCTTATAGGACAAAAGTATAGAATCTTGCGCCAAAGGAGCAAATCGCGGCGTGGTTTAAGGATATTTAAAGCTCGATTAATTGTAAGCAGTAAATCAACAGCTCATAATTCTTGTCGTGCGCTCAAGCGCCGGAAGATTGATTGTATGGTCGTATGGATGGGTGCAAAGTCTCGATGACAAACAAATTTGATTATGCGTGATTCAATTTAGAGAAATTAAAAACAAAATATCAATTCAAATATAGAAACCTGGCACCACGTAGGCCCCTTGTAGATTTTATAAGTTTTCCGAATCTCTGCCGGCGACCCCAAAAAATTAACGCAATAATAATTTGTGAAGAAAAACGCCCCTCAATAGTATTCTGCAGCCGCCACGTTACATGGGAGGATCAATGCCGCTCAATTTTAATTGCGAAACTAAAGTGTCGGTAAGGCGTTTTAGTCCCTCCGAAGTGGCCGCTTCACAGCGAGCAACAAGCGCATTTTGTGTGTTAGAAGGCCGAAGCAACCACCACCCATCATCGGTAACAACCCTCACGCCATCAATCTCTGAAATATTAGCGCCTAACGCGGACAATCTATCACGCACTTCATCAACAATTTGAAATTTTCGTTCTTCGGAACAGATGAACCGCAACTCGGGTGTATTAATCAACTGCGGTAAGCTTCGCCTTATAGCAGAAAGACTTTCCTTGCGTTGGCCCAAGCAGGATAATAAACGCACTGCTGCATATAACGCATCATCATAACCAAAATACCGATCAGCAAAGAAGATATGTCCGCTCATCTCGCCAGCCAAGAGAGCCCCCGTTTCTCCCATTCGCGCTTTGATAAGAGAGTGTCCGGTCCGCCACATCATTGGATTTCCACCTAATCGCGCTATCTCATCAAACAATACCTGGCTTGCTTTTACGTCGGCAATAATGGTGGCACCAGGGTTTTTCTCTAAAACATCGGTTGCCCAAACGACCATTAATTGGTCCCCCCAAAGCATTTCACCCTCGTCATCGATTACCCCTATGCGGTCTCCATCACCGTCAAATGCAATTCCCAGATCACATCCATTTTCGAGAACTGCTGCACGAAGTTGAGCCATGTTTTCCGGAACCGTGGGATCCGGGTGATGAGCGGGAAAGGTGCCATCTATAGTTTCGTTTAGCAAAATATGTTCGCCATCCAAACGTTTGGTTAAACGAACCATCGCTTCACCTGCAGACCCGTTACCAGAATCCCACGCGATTCTAAGATTTTTTCCTTTAGAAAAATCCTGAGAAATCCGCTTGACGTAGTCATCGAGAACAAGCTCTGTGTGATTAACACCCCTACCCTTTGTGAAAACACCCGTCGCAGCAATCTTTCCCAACCTCCGAATGTCCTCACCATAGAAGGAATCAAGCCCGAGCATGATCTTAAAACCGTTATATTCTGGCGGATTATGGGAACCCGAAATCATAATTCCACCAGCTGCATTCAAAACTGTCACCGCGTAATACAACATAGGCGTCGGCCCTAAACCTACACAAGCAGCATTTATTCCACTATCGTTCAGGCCTTGCACAACTGCTTCTTCCAGCAATCGAGAGCTCAAGCGGCCGTCATATCCTACACAGGCCGTCGTTCCGCCCTCCTGTGCCAATACGGTCCCGAACGAACGTCCGATAGCATAAGCATCTCTCTCGGACAGATTCTCACCGATTATGCCGCGTATATCGTATTCTCTGAGAATGGTTGGGTTTATAAAATATGGAGGGGTATTACTCATTCGTCCCCAGCAAGAAAAGATACCCTGCCCACGCTATAATAATTTAATCCCGCGCGGGCTATTTCATCAGTGTTATAAATGTTTCGAAGATCAACCAGTACTGGATCCACTAGTAGCGTTTTTACACGTTTTAGGTCCAATAACCGGAACTCGTTCCACTCTGTAACAATTACAAGCGCGTTAGCCCCGATCATTGTTTCGTATGCATCCAAACAAAAAACCGTATTGGGCAACAATTCTCGTGCTTCATCCATACCTTGGGGGTCATAGGCCCGAATTGTTGCTCCAGCGGCCTGAAGTGCCGGTACGATTGAAAGGCTCGGACTTTCCCGCATATCGTCAGTGTTCGGTTTGAACGTAAGACCGAGGACGGCTATCGTTTTGTTTTTCACCGAACCACCACACGCGGTAACAATTTTATCGGACATCCTGCGTTTACGTTCTGAATTTACTTCAATAACTGTTTCAACAACTTTAAGCGGAGTACCTTGTTCATTGGCCGTTTGCACTAACGCACGGGTATCCTTCGGAAAGCAGGATCCACCATAACCTGGCCCAGCGTGTAAAAATTTTGGCCCAATTCGCCCGTCGAGACCAATTCCACGCGCTACTTCCTGCACATTTGCACCCACTTTTTCGCAAAGCTCGGAAATTTCATTAATGAATGTGATTTTCGTCGCCAAAAATGTATTGGCTGCATATTTGATTAATTCTGCCGTTTCTATATTAGTACGGAGGATCGGAGTTTCGAGCAAATAAAGCGGTCTATACAGCTCCTTCAAAAGGTCTAGCGCGGCTTTCGAATTTGTCCCAATAATTATCCGATCAGGTCGCATAAAATCTTCGATAGCAGAGCCCTCGCGGAGAAACTCAGGGTTTGACACCATATCAAATTCCGTACCAGGGTTTGTGGCAAGGATAACACGCTGCACTTCTCGTCCTGTTCCTACTGGCACGGTTGATTTTGTAACCACTACGGTATAACCCTCAATGGCTTGGGCAATTTCAGTAGCAGCCGCATAAACATATGAAAGATCAGCGTGTCCGTCGCCTCGGCGGCTAGGGGTTCCAACCGAGATAAAAACGGCATCAGCACTTTTTACAGCTGGTTCTAGTTCTGTGGTAAAGCTCAATCGTCCCGCGGCAACATTTTTACTCACTAATGCGTCTAATCCAGGCTCATAAATTGGGAGTTCACCATTTTCTAATTGTTTGATTTTCCCTCTGTCTTTATCGACGCAGATTACCTGGGTCCCAAATTCTGAAAAACATGCCCCTGAGACAAGACCCACATAGCCCGTCCCTATCATGGCTATACGCATTTCTAACTCCGTGTCAGCGGGTAATCTCCGCCGCATATCGTTTCAAAATAGATTTGATATCATCCCGCAACTCGGGACGTTCTAGAGCAAAGGCCAGATTTGCTTCAAAAAACCCTACCTTGTTGCCACAATCAAATCGAGTGCCTTCATATCGCAGGCCATGAAAAGGTGACCGTCCAATCATTTTTGCCATCGAATCTGTGAGCTGAATTTCTCCACCCGCACCCGTCTGCATTTTGCTTAAATGACCGAAAATTTCGGGCAACAGAATGTACCTACCAATAATACTTATTGTAGACGGTGCATCTTTCGGCTCAGGTTTTTCGATTAGCCCGTTAATGGTAATTAATCTGCCGTCATCCGAAGCAACGTCAAGTATCCCATAACGGTTTGTTTGCTCCCTCGGAACATCAACCACTGCCACAACATTACCACCCGTTTTATCAAAAACTCCCACCATTTGCGCCAAACAAGGTTTTTCAGAAAGGATAAGATCATCAGCTAGTAACACGGCAAATGGCTCATCGCCCACAAGTTCTCTTGCACACCAAACAGCATGACCGAGGCCTAGTGGAGCCTGCTGCCGCGTATAGGCTATGCGGCCAGGCTCAAGAACTGGAATTTCAACTGTCTTTAATTCGTTTTCCTTACCTAATTTTGTAAGGATTTGAGTTAACTCAACACTATAGTCAAAAAATTCTTCGATTGCCGCCTTGCCGCGGCCTGTTACAAAAATTATCTCCTCGACGCCTGCCGCCAGTGCTTCATCAACGGCGTATTGAATTAAAGGTTTGTCCACGATGGGCAACATCTCTTTTGGCATGGCTTTTGTTGCTGGGAGGAAACGGGTCCCCAAGCCACCGACTGGAAATACTGCTTTTCGTATTTTCTTAGCCACCAAATACTCCAAACGTGGCAGGGGTTTTTATTGTTTCAGTCTGAAAAGTGCAAAGAACCCTACCAGACACCTTTTGCCACGACCCTCAAAACGATGCAAGTTAGGCCCCATTTAGCCGTCAGGCAGCAAAAGGTCTTTTGCAAGATTGATTTGAGCCGCGAGCCATGTAGATCCGCCACGGTCTGGATGATTTGTCTTTAGAAGACTTCGGTGGGCCTCTCGGATTTCATCATCAGAAGCACCGGGTTTAAGACCAAGTATTTCGTATGCTTCTTCGACCCCCATCTGGGACGCACCACTGTAATTATTTTCATTAGAACCAGTATTTCGAGATGTGGTTCTCCAATCGGGTCCGTGAACGCGGTCCATGTAACTCTCCAAAATGGACACAGACTTTGGATCGGCTACACGCACCTCGTGAAAAAGATCAACAAGATTAGATAGCGAGAGTTCATCTAAATTTTTGCCAATAAATTTTCCTGCAATAACCGTCCCCCCCAATATGCCACTATCGTGCTCCAACGTCATACGAAGATAGTGAGTCTCAATGTGGGAACTGCGACCGGGCGTTGGGCCCCTCATATTCTTTAGTCCCCTCAATATACCCCGCCACTGCAAGAGCATGGGAAGAACAAACAACCCCCAACCCAATGGCCCTAATCGACCCGTCAAAGTTAAAAATGCTATCAAAGCAACCATTAGCAGCGTTACTACGGTGGAAACGGTTCTCTGCAGATTTTTTGGGTTTGTCCTTCGAATGCCCCTTATTAGAAAATAAACCCCAATTAAAACAGCAAGACCAAGTATAAAATACGGCATAGACCTACATTAACGCATTTGTTTGGTAATTTGGCTCACTTCGTGCCCATCCGTTTTACGCGAATAATCCTCTAGTGCCGGATGCCCACCCGCCGCAAATACCGCCACGGCACTAAGCATTTCCTTTAATTGACGCGCTGAGCCAAGATCAAAACTGCAATGGGCGCCCCGCGTAAGTTTCGCAATCTGCCGAAAGGTATTGCTGGTGATAAGGTCATTGCCTTCCTGAAAAAGAAATGAAGGAACACCCTGAACCCCCAACCTTCCAGCGACGTCGCAGACATCGTCTATATCCTCTTCAAAACTATCTCCCACGAGCACTAATGCATTTACCTTTTGTGCTTCATTTTCCCGGAGCGTATGACTAAGAACCTTTCGAATTTGTGTCCTTCCCCCAAGACAGCGAACCCTTGTCATTCTCCGGACGAGCTCGTCAGCTGTTCTCACCCAGGGACTGGATTTACACTCTCGGTAGCCACGAAAAAATACCAGCTGAACTTCCAGACCACCTAATTGATCCGTGGAGTGAAACATTTCTGCTTGAACATGGCACGCCTGATCCCAAGTGGGTTCTCGGCTTGCCGTGGCGTCCATAGCGAATATCAACCGCCCACGGCCACCAACTGCTCTAACGATAGGCGTCGCCGCTACTTTTGCAAGAAACTGCGACACCTCGTCTGGGGAGTGCCCACTTGGCAAAGTGGATTTTCGTTTTTTGCCAGACATATTTCGTCGCTCTTTTCGGTTAGAGGGTTGGGATAATACTATGCGCGGAAAATTTTAGTCTCAACAATCAATACCGCATTATTGCTACCTGTATTAAGATAAATAAAGTATTGGAAAAGGGATTATGCCAAAAACTCCAAATTATTTTCAAAATAAAACAATAATTGTGACCGGCGGCGCAAGCGGAATCGGGCGGGCAACGTCATTAATATTTGCACGTGAGGGCGCGAATATAATCATAGGTGACATAAATCTCGATAAAGCCAATTCAGTGGCTGCCGAAATTCGTAAAATTCATGAAAATGTAGAAGTATTAGAAGTCGATGTAACGAAGCGTTCAATGGTTGATAGCATGGTTTCCTTTGGAGTTGATTGCTTTGGAAAGATCGATTTTCTCTTGAACAGCGCCGGCTCAGCAGGCCGCCGTTCAAGCTTTCTAGAAATAGACCCGACACTTTGGCGGAATACCTACGACTTAAACGTCGACGGTGTATTCAACACTATGCAATCGGTATTACCATACATGTTGCAAAATGAACGCGGCGTGATTGTCAACATTGCGAGTATGGCGCATCGAAGGGGCGGAGGGGGACATTCAATTCACTATGCCTCGGCAAAAGGCGCCGTCGTTACATTAACGATGGGTGTCGCTCGCGAATTTGTCGGCCGCGGAATTCGGGCGATATCCATTTCACCCGGCCCAATTGACACCGCATTTCAAGATATTTCGTCTGCAGAGTTTAAGGAAAAAATGATAGCAGATGTACCAATGAAACGGATGGGAACACCGGAAGAAATCGGCGAAATGGCCCTTTTTCTTTGCTCCGACGCGTGCGAATTTTTAACAGCGGACACGATTTATGTGAATGGCGGAGGGGGATTCCGGTAACAAAATGACCACAAGCCCCAATAGAACGGATGCCATATTGGCAAGAATCACCACTTTGGAAACTCACGTTGCACATCAGGACCAAGTCATTGACGAACTGAGTTCTGTCCTCACCCAGCAGTGGGAAAAGGTCAACGAAGTCGCCGAAAAACTTGAACAAATAAAACGTAGTATAGAGAAGTTAAATGGTGATTTTGGTTCGTAACCTACGAAGGAATATGTTCCAACGGGTACCGAACTAACTTGTCCCTATCACCTTGCCATCATAGGGAATAGTTTAGCACGCTCAAATGATACGAGAAACTGATTCCGCGTGAGATTCGGGCGTCTCTAGGCTATGGAGTGTAGATTATGAAAGCGCGCATACATATAAACTTAAAAAACGGCGTTCTGGACCCACAAGGCAAAGCAATTAAACAAGCTTTGGGGGGTCTAGGTTTTAAAGAAGTGAACGATGTTCGTATTGGAAAATATATTGAGTTAGAACTTTTAGAAACCGACGCGAACACGGCCCGAAAAATGACGGAAGACATGTGTAAAAAGTTGCTAGCAAATACGGTAATAGAAAACTATGAGATAGATCTTGAAGAATGAAAGCCGCGATTATTGTTTCCCCGGGCTCCAATTGTGACAGAGACGTGCAAGTAGCGCTTGAGCAAAACATCCAAAGCCCCCCCATTATGCACTGGCACCGCGACCCAGATCTACCGAAAGTAGATTTGATAGTTATTCCCGGTGGTTTTTCCTACGGTGATTACCTTCGGGCTGGCGCTATGGCAGCCCACTCCCCCGTTATCCGGGAAGTAATAGGCAGGGCTACAAAGGGCGTACCAGTTCTGGGTATCTGCAATGGATTTCAAATTTTGACAGAGTGTCACCTACTTCCGGGAACATTAATGAAAAACTCTGGCCTGCGATTTATCTGCCGCGATGTCGATATTCGTGTTGAAACCGATACCTCCATATTTACTCGCAATTATGCGAAGGGTCAGAAAATAAAAATGCCGATAGCCCATAACGAAGGCAGATATTTCGCGGACACTGAAACCCTCTCCCGTATAACTGACAATGACTTGGTCGCCTTAAAATATTGTTCGGAAAACGGCGAGGTAAATGAGGCTGCGAACCCGAATGGTGCACTTCTAAATATAGCGGGTGTACTGAATGAAAAAAGAAACGTTTTGGGGATGATGCCTCACCCCGAACGTTGCGCAGACAAACTATTGGGGGGAGAGGATGGGCGCGCTTTATTTAGTGGGCTCGCCAACGCCATAATGCATTTGTGATGACAAAAATTACGCCTGAAATCGTTGCTGAGCACGGCCTGACCAAAGAAGAATACAAACTAGTGCTCAAAATCATGGGTCGTAAACCGAATATTACCGAATTAGGTATTTTTTCTGTTATGTGGTCGGAACACTGTTCATATAAATCTTCAAAATACTGGCTGAAACAATTACCAACGGACGCGCCTTGGGTAATCTGTGGTCCGGGCGAAAATGCGGGTGTAATTGATGTTGGCAGTGGAAAAGCCTGCGTGTTCAAAATGGAAAGCCATAATCACCCATCGTTCATCGAGCCGTATCAAGGAGCCGCTACAGGGGTTGGTGGAATCCTTAGAGACGTTTTTACGATGGGCGCGCGGCCCGTCGCAAACATGAATGCGTTGCGTTTTGGATCACCCAACCACCCAAAGACAAAATACCTTTTATCTGGAGTAGTGTCGGGGATTGGAGGGTACGGGAATTGCATGGGAATTCCCACGGTTGGCGGCGAACTCGAATTCGATGACAGCTATAACGGAAATATACTTGTTAACGCGATGACAGTTGGACTAGCGGATGTCGACAATATTTTTTATTCAGCAGCCGCGGGCGTTGGCAATGCGGTCGTTTATGTGGGTTCAAAAACAGGTCGCGACGGCATTCATGGTGCAACGATGGCATCTGAGGAATTTGCAAAGAATACCGAAGAAAAACGCCCAACTGTCCAAGTCGGAGACCCGTTTACTGAAAAATTATTGATGGAGGCTTGCCTCGAACTAATGGCAACAGATGCAATCGTTGCTATCCAGGATATGGGGGCAGCCGGTCTTACCTCCTCTTCCGTCGAGATGTCTGACAAAGGCGACGTCGGTATTGTGTTGGATTTAGATAGCGTGCCAATGCGCGAAGAGGGAATGACACCATACGAAGTTATGCTATCTGAAAGTCAAGAAAGAATGTTGATGGTCCTCAAACCGGGAAGCGAACAAAAGGCACGGGCCATTTTTGAAAAATGGGAGTTAGATTTTGCTGTGATTGGTAAAGTCACGGACACAAAAAGACTGACATTAAACTGGAAGGGTCGCGTGGTCAGCGACATACCTGTCCGCCCGTTAGTCGCCGAGGCGCCTGAGTACAAACGTCCATGCAAACCGACGCCACCGTCTGTCTCTGTCTCACCCGAAGACGCCGTTTCGCTAGTCAAATTAGAACCCATGGAAGCCCTACTCTCTTTATTGGGGTCGCCGGACCTTTGCTCACGGCGCTGGATTTGGGAACAGTACGACCACATGGTGATGGGCGACACGGTCCAACGGCCTGGCGGCGATGCAGCGGTTATTCGTATTCACGGCAGTTCCCGAGCGTTAGCAATGACTACAGACTGCACACCTAGATATTGTGTGGCAGACCCCATTGAAGGTGGTCGTCAAGCAGTATCAGAGGCGTGGCGAAATTTAACTGCGGTGGGAGCGTTGCCACTCGCCATTACCGATAATATGAATTTTGGTAACCCAGAAAAGCCGGAAATTATGGGGCAATTTTCGGGGTGTATTCAAGGCATGGCGGAGGCGTGCCGTTATCTTGATTTTCCTGTCGTGTCGGGAAATGTATCGCTTTACAACGAAACAAATGGTGTGGGAATTATGCCAACCCCAGCAATTGGCGGCGTAGGCTTAATAGAGGACTTAACTGCATCAACAACGTTTAACTTTAAAACCCCGGGAGACACTATAATTCTCGTTGGTGAAACACTCGGACATCTCGGCCGTTCCCTTTTACTTCGTCTAATAGGAGAAGGTGGTCGCGGAACTCCCCCACCGGTCAATTTATCAGCGGAACGCCGCAACGGTGATTTTGTGCGTATGTTGATCCAGACGAACAAAATTTCTGCCTGCCACGATGTCTCGGACGGGGGATTATTAGTGACAGTTGCGGAAATGGCGATTGCCGGCGGTATCGGCGCGAAATTGTTTCTACCTAAAACGAAAATTCCCGTGCTCGCGTGGCTTTTTGGAGAAGACCAGGCTCGTTATGTAATCTCGACAAGTGACGCTACGCCCATACTAGATGCCGCAAAAACCTCCGGCGTAGACACATCCATAATTGGATCAACCGGTGGTACAATGTTGACCGTTAATAACGGTAAATCTGTTTCAATTTCTGACCTCCAAGACTGCCATGACATATGGTTAGAAACCTTTATGGATGAAGGATAGACAATATGGGCTGCCAGGTAGTACTAATTAGGTTAGAAAGGGAGTAACGCTATGCCGATGGAAGCGAGGCTTATAGAAAGCCTGATTAAGGATGGTATACCGGACGCACAAATCACAATACAGGACCTAGCCGGGGATGGTGATCACTATTCAGCACTTGTGATTTCGGCGTCATTTGAGGGGAAAACTCGAGTGCAACAACACCAGATGGTATACAAAACACTCCAGGGTAGGATGGGCGGGGACCTCCACGCCTTAGCCCTCCAAACCAGTCCGCCAAAAGACACCCCGTAGCGCTATTACGAAAGAAAAGGAACAAGAAATTATGAACGAATCCCCTGTCTTCGATCGTATCAAAAATGAAGTCGACAATAACTCTGTAGTATTATTTATGAAGGGCACCCCGGTATTCCCACAGTGTGGTTTTTCATCCGTCTGTGTGCAAGTTCTTAGCAACCTTGGGGTGCAATTCAAGGGAATTAATGTACTAGACGATATGGAAATTCGTGAGGGAATAAAAGAATATTCCAGTTGGCCCACCATACCACAATTATACGTCAAAGGTGAGTTTCTCGGTGGCTGTGATATCGTCCGAGAAATGTATGAATCTGGGGAACTTATTGAACATCTGAACACTAATGGAATAGACGTTCAACTGACAAATCCCAGCTAGTAAGCCGATACAAACGGCGAGCTTGGCATTAAGTGAAAACTTATAGAATTTTGACCGTTCTAATCGGTATTTGTTTTGCCTTAAGCGCATGCAGCAGGGCTGATAACAACACAGAAAACTTTGCGATGCTGCATCTGGCTTGCCAGACAATCAAATGTGAATGCCTAATAAAACGAGATAACGTGTTCAGCGATCGTAAAAGTGCGAAGATCGTTTGGAAACCAAATGGGGATGCAACATGCCCAAAAGGTTATTCTCTTCAAAGAACAAAGCGGAAGGCCAAGAAAAGGAATAACTGACACGCGCCCGTCAGAAATTACAATAATCGGTGCAGAAACGATATGCAGCTAACGCGAGTAATATTCGATTACGAGGTTTGGCTCCATTTGTACCGGATAGGGAACGTCCGAGAATTCGGGAACACGAACAAATCTTCCTTGCATTTTAGAAAAATCCACTTCGACGTATTCAGGCACATCACGTTCAGCCAATTGTTCTGCTTCAAGAACCATAGGAATATTACGGGATTTTTCCCTGACCTCTACAACGTCACCGACCTTAACACGATACGAAGGAATAGTTACACGCGCGCCATTCACTTTTATGTGCCCGTGATTAATAAATTGTCTAGCAGCAAACACTGTAGGCACAAACTTCATTCGATATACTACGGCATCAAGACGCTGCTCAAGCAACCCAATCAATGCTTGGACTGTATCACCCTGCCGTTTAACCGCTTCGCCATAAATACGCCTAAACTGCTTCTCGGTAATATTGCCATAATAACCCTTGAGCTTTTGTTTTGCTTGGAGTTGCAGACCAAAGTCAGACAACTTGCTACGCCGACGCTGGCCATGCTGGCCAGGTCCATATTCTCGGGTATTCCAAGGGCTTTTTGGCCGACCCCAAAGGTTGCACCCTAGCCGTCGATTTATCTTATATTTAGAGCGGACGCGTTTAGACATCTCACTATATCCTTTATTTTATCTACTTGTCTCGGTAGTCCAAATCCGGACCTCGCCGGTGGCGGGACACAGAAAGTAACTTCAATATCCACATTCCCGAGAATGGCGAGCGAGTATAGGGAGCAACATCACCTTGTCAATTAGCTTGGTTAATACATGCTGTTCAATGGATCCGGTAGATATTGTTTCTTTTCACAGGTTAAAACCATGACCTTACTAGATGCCTTCGGGTTAATCGCGGTTACACTTATGTTAGCTTTTTATGTTCTTGAAGAACTCAACAATGGTTATGTTCTAGCATTTGCGGGCGCTTGTGCTTTAGGGTCGGGCTATGGATTTGCCCAAGGCGCCTGGCCCTTTGCCCTCATTGAAGCTGTATGGGCGTTTGTTGCAGTACGTCTTTGGAAAAACTTAGGAAGATCTATCGCGAGGGTTGGATAAACTCGACACAATACCTCGTAGTGTCTTTACTTCCTGGTCACTTAAGCCGACGCGGGTAAAAATATTCCTAATGTTACGCACCATACGTGCACGTTTCTCCAACGGGTATAGAAACCCGCAATCATCTAACTCGCTTTCTAAGTGCTCAAAAAACTCGTTGATTTCCCTTTGGCTTGCCACCACGCCACCCTTTCGTCTCAAATCCGTATGAACCGCCGGGTTTTTCGACTGAAACCACTCATACCCTATCAACAAAACACATTGCGCTAGGTTAATTGAGCGATGTTGTTCGCTCACCGGCACCATAACAACGGCCTCTGAAATAGTTATGTCCTCGTTATTCAGACCCTTAGCCTCTCGTCCAAATAAAATCCCTGATCTCTCCCCTTTTGCATAATTCTCTTGCAATTTTTCCGCCAATTGATGAGGGGTTAAAACGGGTTTGACCATGTCTCTTACCCGCGCAGTTGTCGCGTATAGTCGATTCAAGTCAGCTATTGCCTCACGTGTTGTTTGAAACAGACAAGCATTTTCCAAAATAGCTTCTGCGCCAGATGCAGTATTGATTGCCTTTTGGTTCGGCCAGTTACCCTTGGGAGTGACCAGACGCAGTTCCGACAACCCAAAATTCATCATCGCCCTCGCAGCCGCACCGATATTCTCGCCAAGAGTTGGGTTAACCAGAATAATTACCGGAGCAGACATCCAAACAAACCGTTTTACCAAGATTTAGGGCGTGAAAAACTAACTACCTTAGCGTGTACGATACAATTATTGTGAGTGCACACCCTATAGAATACCTTTCTCCAATGATAAACACGAATATCTGTAGTTACGTGTGAAAAGTTATGAACGTCCCCGGAAGGCATTCACAATCGGATATCGGCGATCACGCCCAAACGAACGTCCGGTAATTTTCACGCCCGGGGGAGCTTGTCTTCGCTTGTACTCTGCTCCAAGTAACATCCGCCAAACTCTTAAGACCAAAGCACGATCATGGCCCCGTTTAACTACGTCATCGATACTCATATCTTCTTCATTTAGACCCCTAAGCACATCGTCTAGTATATCATAGGGCGGCAAGCTATCTTCGTCTTTTTGATTATGTCGTAATTCCGCGGTAGGCGGTTTTAAAATAATATTTTCCGGAATGACACAGCCATCTGGTCCCAAAGAACCTTCTGGTCGATAGCGGTTCCGCCATCGACAAAGTTCAAACACCTTAGTCTTGTAAACATCTTTAAGTACGGAGTAACCGCCGCACATGTCTCCATAAAGCGTGGCGTACCCGACAGACATCTCTGACTTATTACCTGTGGAAACCACCATCGAACCCGTCTTGTTGGAAAGAGCCATCAACGTCAAACCCCGCGCGCGCGCCTGAATATTTTCCTCCGTAACACCTAATTCGCTGCCGGCAAAGGCGTCTTTAAGCATTTCATCGAAGGCTAACATCGCGGGTTCAATAGACACCGAACTCAGGTGAATCTGCAAGAGAACCGCGGTCTCCGATGCATCATCGAGGCTCTCCTGTGAGGTATAAGGTGACGGCATCATTACACACTGAACTCTGTCGGAACCAAGAGCATCGACCGCGATGGCCGCTGTGAGAGCCGAATCAACCCCACCGGACAGCCCAATTATAACACCACCAAACTTATTTTTACGAACATAATCTCTTAGACCAAGAACAAGTGCCGCGTATATCGACCGATCGCCCTCAGGAGGTGAATGACAATCCGTCGCAGCACACTCCCAACCCCCTCCATTTTGAGACCAACTCGTTATTAGAACATCTTCTCGCCAAGCAGGGGCCTCGGCTCTCAATGACGCATCTGCGGCCAACACGAACGATGAGCCGTCGAATACTAATTCGTCTTGCCCGCCGACTTGGTTTACATAGACTACGGGCTTAGAGCATTCCTTAGCCCTCGCCACCGCGAGATTTAGACGCGTATCCCATTTATCATGCTGAAACGGCGAACCGTTTAATACTGTCAGAATTTCTGCACCAGACTCCTCAAGGCATTCCGCTACCTCTTCTGTCCACATATCTTCGCACACCATCACGCCTAACCGAACCCCGCGAAAATTTATTGGCCCAGGCAACCCACCAGACTCAAATACACGTTTTTCGTCAAAAACTCCGTAGTTTGGTAGATCATGCTTATATCGAACAGCTGCAACTTTTCCATTTTCTAAAAGGATAGCGGCGTTATACAATTTTCCACCGTCTTCCCACGGCGTACCCAATAGCATTGCGGGACCCCCATCCTCGGTCTCTGAAGCGAACGTCAAAATTTCGCGTACAATCGTCTCTTGAACGATCGGCCGAAGCACCAAATCCTCGGGAGGATACCCAGAAACCACTAACTCACTACTGATAACAAGGTCAGCATTCTGTTGAGCCGCTGATTTTCGCGCGCGCCTCAACAACTCAACATTACCGATTATATCACCAACGGTAGGATTGAGCTGAGCCAGTGCTATAGTAAGCCTGTTCGTCATTAGTCCCTTGCTAAACTATTCAGCAGCCTCGCGCGAAGAGCCGGCCCGACGCTCGGAATCGCGTTTAGCTTTAAGGTGCTCGCCAACTAAAAAGGATAATTCAAGTGACTGAGAAGCGTTTAGACGAGGATCACAATGAGTATGGTAGCGATCAGATAAATTTGCCTCGCTAATTGCTTGCGCACCCCCGGTACACTCCGTCACATTCTGGCCAGTTAGCTCTATATGTATACCACCCGCATGTGTTCCCTCGGCCTCATGAACAGAAAAGAACCCACCCACTTCAGTCAATATTTGATCGAACGGCCGTGTTTTGTAGCCACTTTGAGCCTTAATGGTATTACCGTGCATAGGGTCGCAAACCCAGACCACATGCCGACCTTCCCTGGCAACGGCGCGCACCAAAACCGGTAATTTTTCCTCTACGTTTTCATATCCCATCCGGCTAATCACGACGATTCGTCCTGGTTCGTTTTCAGGATTAAGAATATCAATAAGGTTTAGCAGTTCTTCAGGAGTTTGAGTTGGGCCCGTTTTAAGGCCGAGAGGATTCGCTATTCCTCGCAGAAACTCAATGTGTCCACTATCGGGTTGTCGGGTGCGATCGCCGACCCAAACTAGATGCGCCGACGTGTCATACCAGTCGCCGGAAGTGGAGTCGACCCGCGTCATCGCTTCCTCATAACCAAGAAGTAGTGCCTCGTGACTCGTATAAAAATCAGTTTCTCGAAGTTGTGGTGCAGCATCTGAGGTCAACCCACAAGCCGCCATAAAAGTCATCGCTTCATCTATCCGGTCTGCTAATTCGCTATATTTTTCTGCATGAACACCGGTAGAGACAAATTCAAGGTTCCACCGGTGAACCTCTTGTAGATCCGCATAACCACCTTGAGCAAACGCTCGCAGCAGGTTCAGTGTGGATGCTGACTGATTATAGACCCTGATCATACGCTCCGGATCAGGTTCTCGACTTTCCGCCGTGAATTGCATGTCATTTATCATATCACCACGATAACTCGGTAGAGAAATACCATCCTGAATTTCAACATCCGAGGAACGTGGTTTAGCAAACTGACCCGCCAAACGTCCCACCTTAACAACGGGCTTGCCAGATGCAAAAGTCAGAACGACCGCCATCTGTAACAACACTCGAAACGTATCTCGAATATTGTTGGGATGAAATTCGGCAAAGCTTTCTGCACAGTCGCCACCTTGTAACAAGAATGCCTTACCTGCCCCTACCTCAGCAAGTTGGTTCTGAAGTTTCCGCGCCTCTCCGGCGAACACCAAAGGTGGATACCCGCGCAATTTGTCTTCCGCTATTTTGACCTGCTCAAGGTCAGAATATTCCGGAACTTGAACAATGGGTTTGCTTCGCCAACTATCGGGCGACCAGTTCCCCGACATCGTAATCCTCATACAAATAGTAACTTGGAGAGCCGCGTATACGCGCTTTATTAAACTATTTCCAGAAAAACTGTAAAAACTTAGTTGAAACCGAATGTTTAGTTAATAAAGTGCTATCTAAAACTCCCTTATTTTCCCGTTCTACAAAAATTCTGGTTCACACCTAAAAACAACTTGGTGACCCAACGCCGACCGCGACAGCCTATACTAATGGCCCAAGTATCCTTATACGGCAGCCTCTACTGTATCCCCTGCAACAACAGGTTCCCGCATAGTCACAAACTCTTCCGCGGCCGTTGGATGTATACCAATGGTTGCGTCAAATTGGGCTTTAGTTGCTCCACATTTAAGAGCAATACCTAATCCTTGAGTTATTTCAGCAGCATCGGGCCCCACCATATGGCAACCAAGGACTCGATCTGTGTCTCTATCCACAATGAGTTTCATCATTGTTTGGTGGTCTGCACTAGTAAGTGTGTCTTTTAACA
>CAYPNT010000024.1:0-34400 GCA_964412235.1 uncultured Rhodospirillaceae bacterium | reverse complement strand
CGGCGACCCATTCGTGCAGGCGCATATGGGGTCCGATAATAAACTTGCCCACCGTTTGTCTCCCTGAGGTTTATGATTAAGGTTGTTGCCTAGGTTACCTACCAAAACAAAATTACCTCAAAAAGGCTGACGAAGAACACAGTAGAAATTGGAACAAAATTGTGATCTACACGGATACAGAACAATCTGTTGAGCTCAACAATAAGGAAAACCTATATGACGAGTAATCCACGTATTCCTTATCAAATGTCAACAGAACGACCACCGCTTGTGGGCATCGATGGTAAACCCTTGATGGTTCATTTGGTTGTTAATGTCGAACATTGGTTATTTGATCAAGGCATGCCCCGCAAATACCTTACGGCACCTCATGGCCTGGAACAGGTTCCAGACATTCCCAATTTTAGTTGGGCGGAATACGGGATGCGAACCGGGATGCCTCGCTTCTTGCAATTGTTATCAAGTCGAGGGTTACCCGCTAGCGTTAGCCTGAATGCGGGAGTAATAGAGGCCTATCCGTCTTGTGCTTCGGCGATGTTGGAGGCCGGTTGGGAATTTATTGGTCACGGTGTTCATCAAAAATCAATTCAAGGAGAAAGCGACGAAAAAGAAATAATAGAACTTTCCCTGGACTTGATAGAGAGATTTACAGGCAAACGTCCCAAAGGTTGGCTGGGTCCTGGGTTAAAAGAAACGTTCGAAACACCCGATCTACTTAAAGAACTTGGGGTAGAATATGTTTTTGACTGGGTTCTTGATGACCTGCCCTGTTGGATGACCACACTGCATGGGCCCTTATTAGGGATGCCTTATACCCTCGAGTTAAATGATAGCCCGGTATACGCGATAGAGAGGCAGCATTCCTCGGAAATGTTCGATCGCTTGGTAGATACGTTGACGGTCTTTGAAACTGAACTCAAGCTTCAACCACGAGTGCTTACCATCGCTTTACATCCCCACTTGATGGGCGTGCCTCACCGGTTCAGGTATCTGGAAAGGATGTTGGACGTTCTCCAAACCCGGGTCGACACAAAATTCGTTGTAGGTGAAGACATTGCCAACTGGTACCAGGTGGCTTGTCCTCCTGACTAAACATCAGTCCCCATAGAACGGTAAATTTAGGCTAGTCGCTTGTCATAATAACTATTGGTAGTTTTTTTTTAGAATGGAGCTGCATTAGGTTTCTATAGGTGCTGAGGAACAGGATCTTTTTGGCCCAAGACAGCGGTTCGATATATGTCATTCATACATGCCCAACGCGTTTTTACCTGTGTTTCGGCTACCTCGAGGGCTTGATCGCGCAGTTCTTCGGAGGTGATTAGTTTTTCAACCATTTGCAACTGCCGGCTGGAATGATCTGCATCGGCGATAAAGTGTTCAGTAAAAAATTCTATTTCGGGGGATTCTAACGTATATCCGTGATATTTTTGAAATGCAGGGAGCGTACGTTCACCATTGATTGCCGGTTGCTGGCCTTCTTGGGTACACTGCATTGCAAGGATTACGCCGATAGGCATGTCGTGTACAACGTTCAGGTAGTAATAAGAACGTGCTCGCCAAGCCGGGAGCTGTTCTGTAGCTTTCACTTGTTCTTCCGACATTCCAACAGATCGGCAAAAGCGGAAGATAAGTTCCATGTGGTCGTGAGGCTCTCTGTCTTCTCCGGGCCCAGCGACCAAGCCTTCCTCCTCGGCGAGATTTTCAAGCGCAAATTCTCGCGCTTCGGGCGGTGCTTTGTAATAAATGATACCAAAACTCGGCAATGCACGTAAAACATGCTGGTAATGCTGGGCCATTAACGCGCCCATCGGCTCCAGGCCAACTTTTCCTTCAAAAAACTCAATATAAAATGGGTGATTTTTGGTGTGCCATGCTTCTCTAATTGCTACTACCCCCTCTGCGGCTTCCCTGCCGTATTTATCGGTCAAAGCACCCTCCTCACTTCTAAATTATTGAACGCATTGTAATCAGTAACGCGATTTTTCTCTATAGGGTAGAGGTCATTTTGATACTCGATACGCTATAAGTATGTTGCCGAGTTTTGGTCGGAAAAACATAAATTTGTTGTGGTCCGTTTAATCTTTGATCCAGCTCGTTTATGTTGGGCCCAGTTAACCTGGAAAATCGATGCCTAGCCCTACATCCCTCAGTCGTGACGCGAAGATCATTGCCCTCGTATGCTTGCCCCATATGATGAGTCACGCGTATTGGCTCGTGATGCCTCCGATGTTTGCAGTTCTAAAGCCGGCCTTTGGTCTTACCGGAGATCTTGCGACCACAAAAATAGCTGCAATCTATTCCCTTTTCGCACTATCGACCTTCGTTTTTCAGACACCGGTAGGGTTCATAGTGGACCGTTTTGGGGCCCGTTCCTTGCTTATAATGGGACTTGGCATAGAGGCGACGGCAATGGGTCTGATCGGTATATCCAGCGAGTATTGGCATTTAATAGTGCTCGCTATATTCGGGGGTATTGGCCATACCGTTTATCATCCAGCTGACTATTCTATATTGTCTACGAAAATTAGCGAAGAAAGGATGGGCCGCGCATTTTCAATACATTCAGCCACGGGATATCTTGGCTTCGTGATAGCGCCCATCTTTATGACCGAGATCACCGCACTTTGGCATTGGCGGGCAGCTTTTATTCTGATGGGAGTAATTGGCCTCCTTGTCGTCTTACTTCTAATCACCCAATCGAATGCTCTGCGGGATGAAGGTCCAATACCGATTGTTAAAAAACCCGCTGCAAACACGGTCACAGATAAAATGACCACCCGAGATGGGCTCCGTCTTCTGATGACACTCCCCATTTTAATGTGTTTTCTCTATTTCGTATTGCATCAAATGGGGGGTGGCGGTGTGCGGGGCTTTCTGGCCGTGGCATTGAATGACCTCTTTGGGACGAGTATTACCGATGCTGGCCGTGGTCTAGCCGCATTTACGGCCGGTTCGGTTTTAGGGATCCTATGTGGAGGTTGGATTGCCGATAAATTCGGAGCACGAACATTAACGGCGTCTTTAACTCTTTTGCCCTCTGCATTGATCGTCGCAATTTTGGGTTGGATTAACCTAACGTTATTTGAGCTTGTCGTTTTGTTAGCACTTTCAGGATTTTTAATGGGATCTTTAATACCTTCGCGCGATATTTTGCTTCGTTCTGTTACACCTCCAGGTTCTATGGGCAAAGTTATGGGATTTGCCTCAACCGGATCAAATTTGGGTGGATTTATAATTCCCGTGTTACTTGGACTAGTAATGGATAAAGTTGGAGCGCAGTGGATTTTCGCTATTTCCGCTGTTTTCATTGCGGCCGCATTTTTAACTTTTATCACAGCTCGAACAAAATACGGCTGAGATAGGCCGTCCACAGGGTTGCATTTATTCGTTTGGGGTTCTACTTAGTTTTAGGGTTTTGCGAAGCAGTGTTACCATTTTTAGCGTAGTTAGGTGTAGGAGAAATATTATCAGTAATAGCCAAGTGGAATTGCGCGCTGACCCTGCGCCGCTCGTGTCATTTTTAGACCTCAATCCGCCACAAAGTGATTTTCTACGTGCCGTAGCGCGGGGATTAGCCCGCAAAAGAAAGTCGATTCCCTGCAAATTTTTTTATGATGAACATGGTTCGCGACTTTTTAATCAGATTTGTGAACTTGAGGAGTACTATCCAACGACAACTGAAATCGCGATCTTAGAGGAACATGTCGGCGAGATTGCCGAACTCGTGGGACGGAGCGCACACCTTGTAGAATTGGGAAGTGGTGCAAGTGTAAAAATTCGGATTTTGTTGAATGCCTTAACCGATTTAGCACAGTATACCGCCGTGGATATATCGCGGGATCATCTTATCGAGAGCGCATCTGCCTTGGCTCGGGATTATCCAAACCTCGATGTCGCAGCGGTATGCGCTGATTACACAAAAGAATTTCAAGTTGAGAACCCGATGAGGAAAAAAGCACGCCGAAATGTTGCTTTTTTTCCTGGGTCAACAATCGGAAATTTTACACCAAATGAAGCTCGAAAATTTTTATTTAAACTTTCAAAAAGCCTCGGTAAAGATAGCGGGTTGTTAGTAGGCGTGGATTTAAAGAAGGATGCTTCAATTATATATGCTGCATATAATGATGCGGCCGGGGTTACCTCGGAGTTTAATTTAAATCTGTTGACGAGAATTAACCGAGAGCTGAACGCTAATTTTGACCTTACTGCGTTTCGACATGAAGCTTCGTATACCAAACGCACTGGGCGCTTACGGATGGAATTAGTTAGTTTAAAAAAGCAGATTGTAAGGATAGATAATCAAGATTTTGATTTCGTTAAGGGTGAAACAATACACACAGAAAATTCCTATAAGTACTCTATCTCCGATTTCCGAAACCTTTGTTCAACAGTAGGATACACTCCGGTGGCTTGCTGGACTGACAGCAATTCACTCTTTAGCGTCCACTATTTTACCGCGCAATAATGTAGCTAACCTGGAGTAGTGTCTTTAGCATGAAGATTGATATTATCGCTGACACGATATGTCCCTGGTGCTACGTGGGGAAAAAACGTTTTGACAGAGCTTTGGCATTACGTCCACAAGAGGAGTTGCAAGTAGGATGGAGAGCGTTTCAATTGAATCCATCGATGCCGAAGCAAGGAATGGACCGGAAAGAATACGTCGTGGAAAAGTTTGGCGGTCTTGAGCGAGCTAGGAGCGTTCATGGCAGCCTTGAAGTAGCCGGGGCGGAAGAGGGAATAAAGTTTAATTTCAGAAATATTGAACGTACACCTAATAGTGTGGACTCACATCGGTTAGTGAGATATGCGGCAACATTGGGTGTTCAAACCGCTATCGTTAACGCTATTTTTGAAGCCTACTTTTTGGACGGGAAAGACATTGGTGAGATAAACATATTGGCAGAAATTGCCAGAGATGTTGGTCTTGATCACACCGAGATTTTAGAATTTTTACTAAGTGATCAAGACGTGGAAACTATTTTAGCTGAAGACGAACTTGCGAGACGGATCGGTGTTAATGGTGTACCCTGTTTTATTGTGGATCGAAAATATGCAGTTTCCGGTGCACAGTCACCTGAGGTTCTGGTTCAAGTATTCGATTTAGCAAACCAAGCTGATACTGTGTAAGTAACAATCGTAAATTTGTAATGATCCGCATGGTAGATTTGCAGGAGCGACAGCGATTATTTTAGGTCCTAACAAAAAGCCAGTTTAAGGCCAGTTTATAAGCATGAAAATTATATGACAGAGTCAGAACACCGCAAAAGGGCGCGGACCCGCCTTTCAAACCAAAGACGCGGGACGATGCGGAGGTACATTCGCGGATATTTCCTGGCGGGTATACTTGTTACCGCGCCAATTGGTATTACGTTTTATATTGCTTGGCTTTTGATCCGTTGGGTAGATGCACAAGTCGCCTCTTTAATTCCCGCCAACTATAATCCAGAAACATATCTTCCTTTTGCTGTTCCAGGACTGGGTCTAATCGTTGTGTTTATGGCGCTCACTTTTATTGGTTGGGCCACTGCTGGGCTCATCGGGCGGCTTTGGACGAGATTAACCGAACGGGCGCTTGCTCGAATGCCAGTAATTCGCAGTGTCTATGGCGCCGTAAAACAAATAATAGAGACTATACTTCAACAACAATCGAACGCCTTCCGGCAAGTGGTACTGTTCGAATATCCACGACGTGGTAGCTGGGCTATTGGTTTCATAACGGGCGAAACACTTGGAGAAGTGCAAAGCTTAACGTCGGATGACGTCGTCAATGTTTTTTTGCCAACAACCCCTAATCCAACATCGGGTTACCTGTTGTTTGTTCCTAAAAAAGAATTAGTAGTGCTCGACATGACTGTTGAAGAGGGAATTAAAATGGTTGTATCAGGCGGTATTGTCACGCCCCCCGATCGTCGTCCCGAAGCGGAAAAAAACCTAAAACGTGTTGCGCCCGCTAATGCCGACACGCGGACGATACCAATCGATAACAATATTCGTGACGACAAGGTCTAGTTAGCCAGATAACGCCGTCTTTACCACAGCGTCACGTTCAAATAGGTAAAGTAGAGTTTTCAGAGCCTGCCCGCGTGAGGTTTTTAGCTCTGGATCGTGTTCGAGTAATAACTTTACGTCGTCTTTTGCTGTCGCCAGTAAGTTTGCGTGTTTAGTGAGGTCCACAAATTTAAAATCAGGCAAGCCACTTTGGCGCGTACCGAGAACTTCACCTGCCCCGCGCAAACGGAGATCCTCATCAGCAATGAGAAATCCATCATTTGTTTGTCTCATTACCTTTAAACGTTTGGCGGCTGTTTGTCCGAGTGATCCACCATACATTAAGATGCACGAGGAAGGCTTTTTACCCCTTCCTACTCTGCCTCGTAGTTGATGCAGTTGTGCCAGGCCAAACCGCTCAGCCTGTTCAACTACGATAATCGTTGCTTCAGGAACATCGACACCAACTTCGATAACGGTCGTTGCAACAAGGACATCAATTTTACCTCCGGCAAATTCTCCCATTACAGTATCTTTTTCCTTTGATTTCATGCGACCATGGATAAGCCCTACTCTTTTACCAAAGTGCCGTTGCAATGATGAATGCCGTTCTGTGACAGCTGTGATATCTAGAGTTTCGGAGTCGTCAATAAGCGGGCAAACCCAGTATGCTCGAGACCCATCTTTAATAGCGTGGTGTAACCGATTGATGATGTCTCCCAAGCGCTCTTGAGACATCACTCTTGTTGTAATGATTGGGCGGCCTGCGGGTTTTTCAGTGAGCCGGGAGCTATCCATATCACCATAAGCTGTCATCATTAAGGTTCGAGGTATTGGGGTAGCCGTCATGACCAACATATCGGCAGACGCCCCTTTCTCGGCGAGCGATAATCTTTGGTGAACTCCAAAACGATGTTGTTCGTCAACAACAATTAACGCGAGGTCATAGAACACCACGTCTTGCTGAAAGAGCGCGTGGGTGCCAACCGCTATTGCTACCTTGCCTGTCGATAAATTGTTGATGATTTCATCTCTTTGTTTGCCTTTATCCCTCCCCGTTATAAGTGCAATTTCAATCCCAATTCTTTGGGCTATTGGTAAAATTGTCGCAAAATGTTGACGAGCTAGGATTTCGGTCGGGGCCATTAGTGCGGCCTGTGAGCCTTGCTCCGCTGCGATCAACATGGTCGTTAAAGCTACTATGGTTTTACCACTACCAACGTCACCTTGAAGGAGCCGCAGCATACGGGTATTCAATTTCATGTCTGAAGAAATTTCACCAATTGCTTTTTGTTGTGTCTCTGTCAGCGTGAAGGGCAGTATTCCGATTAGTCTCTCTCTCAGTAGACCATCTCCCGAAATAGATCGTCCCATCCGTCCTTTCTGGCGTCTGCGTACGATTTCTAGGGCTAGCTGGTTAGCGAGTAGCTCATCATAAGCAAGGCGTTGTCGGGGCAGCGCCTCCGATTGAAGGTCATTTTCCGATGTTGGTGAATGAGCGTCGATAAGGGATTGGCGCCAACTTCCCCATTTCTGGTATTTGACCCACGCGCGATCCTGCCACTCATCAAGCGTCGGAGCGAGTTTGAGCCCCGCCTTAACAGCCTTGGCAAGCGGTTTGTTAGTTAAACCTGCGGTCAGCGGGTAGACCGGTTCAACAGTTTTTATTGCATCTATTTCACTTAATGTGCCGACGTGATCGGGATGCGCCATTTGGATCGTCTTGCGATAACCTTCTATTTTTCCGCTAACGACGCGTTTCTCACCTTCGGGTAGAAGGTTTTTTAAGTATTCCTTGCGGGCGTTAAAAAACACAAGATTAAGTGTGCCTGTTTCGTCTGAGCAACGAATACGATATGGGATACCTCGACGTGGTGAAGGTGTATGTTTGTCTACGGTAATTACTAGCGTGGCTATTGAGCCTTTGGCAGCATCCGCTATCTTGGGAGAGTATCGACGATCAATTACTCCGGAAGGAAGATGCCATAACAGGTCGATAATTTGGGAACCTGTCAAATATTCTAAAGCATTTGCTATTTTTGGACCAATGCCAGGCAATCGTGTCACATGCGCAAAAAAGGGGAAAAGATGTTTAGGGCGCATAAATTTGTCTAAAACCTTACTGACATCTGTTTATGAGGAATTTATACAAGGTTCTGGTCGGTGCTGGAATGTTGAAAGATATAGAAATTAAAAGAAGGCGACTTCGGTTTCGCAGTTGGCGTCGAGGTACCAAAGAAAGTGACACAGTTATTGGCGGATTTGCTGACAATTATTTGGAACAACTTTCTTATGATCAATTGGGGCGCTTTGAGGCGTTGCTCGAACAAAATGATCACGATGTATTGAGCTGGGTCAATGGGATTTGTGATCCGCCCAGCCACTTTGACAATGATGTCCTAAATTTAATTAAACATTTTAAAAATGGTCTATAAAATATTGTTTTATTTAATTAAATGAAATTTAAAAATAATAAATATCTAGTAACCGGGGTCCCTGAAGGTTACGACGCTGTTGTTCTGACGAATAATCTGTGTGAAGTATCGACTTCCACTATTCATCTTCATATCGCACGTGATGCAAAACGAATGATGGAATTGGCCGACACAGTTAACTTTTTTGCTCCTGACCTAGAAATAATTCTATTTCCAGCGTGGGATTGTTTGCCTTACGATCGCGTTTCACCAAAGCGCGATGTTGTTGCCAACCGCGTCGATAGTTTAACCAGGCTCGCACGTCAGGAAGCAAGCAGCTCTAAACCGATAATCGTTATTTCTACTGTAAATGCTATTTTACAACGAATCCCCACACCTAAGTTTTTTGTCTCCTTGACCCGAGAAATTCAGCCAAAATCGCAGCTTGATATAGAAGAGTTAACTCGATTTCTCGAAGATTGTGGTTTTGACCGTGCTGGGACAGTAAGAGACCCTGGAGAATATTCAGTTCGCGGTGGCATTTTAGATATATATCCCCCTGGTGAACTGCTTCCAGTGCGGTTAGATCTATTTGGTGATACTGTAGAGACTATTCGAAAATTTGACCCACTTACTCAGCTCACTACAGGGATCTTGCAAAAAACCTCAATAAATACCTCGAACGAGGTAATCTTAAATACTAATTCCATTAGTCTGTTTCGCACAGGGTATCGAGAGATGTTTGGGTCTGTCGCAGACGATACATTATACATTTCTGTGACCGAAGGCAGAAAACAAATTGGTATGGAACATTGGCTTCCGCTGTTTCATGAGAACCTCTCAACGTTATTTGACTACATTCCAACAGCTTCGATTACCCAAGATTACGAGGTCGAGCCCGCCCTAGATGCTCGGTTGGCTTTGATCAACGATTATTATGATGCTCGTACTACTTTTGCAGAGAACGAAGACACAAAAAAAACTCGTGAACGCCAAATTTATCGTCCTTTAACCCCTGAGAAACTATATCTAACCTCAACGGAACTCGAAGAAATCCTTTCCAGTTTTAAAGTCTCGCAATTTTATCCATTCGCAACGCCTGATACAGGCTTTTCGACGAGTTATGGACAAATAATTTCGGGAGAAGCCACTCGATCGCCAAAATTTTTCACAAAGAGCATAACAACCTCCAGGGATAGCACGGACACGGGAGGGGAAATAAACCCAGCGTTTAGAGGCCTCAAACAAAGACTTGATCTAGAAAAAACCAACGGAAAGCGCTGCGTCATTACGGCTCTGACAAAGGGATCACGGGTCCGCTTAGAGCAACTTCTGAAGGATAATCAATTCTATAGCTTGCAATCGGTTTCAGATTGGAAAGGGGTCACTACCCTGAAGGAAGACCAGGTCGCGCTCGCGGTACTACCGACTGAGTATGGGTTTTCGAGTGACGGTCTATTTCTGGTGAGTGAACAGGACATTCTTGGTAACAGAATTGTTCAGCCTCAGAAACGAAGACGAAGTGCCGAAGAATTCATCAAGCATATCTCTGAAATTACCGCTGGCGATTTGGTCGTCCACATTGAGCATGGGATTGGTCGTTACGAAGGATTAGAAACATTGAATGTCGCAGGTGCCCCACACGATTGCTTGCGACTGAGTTATTTCGGAAAAGATCGACTCTTTGTTCCCGTTGAAAGTCTAGAGGTACTTTCTCGGTATGGATCGGGAGAAACTGCCGTAGCTCTTGACAAATTAGGTGGGGCAGCTTGGCAGGCACGCAAAGCGAGAATGAAATCAAGATTGCGAGATATTGCGGAGAGTTTGATCAAGGTCGCTGCGGATAGGTCTCTTCAACCCGCAACTAAAATAGAGGTGTCCGACGCCCTTGATCACGAATTTGCCGCAGCTTTTCCCTATACGGAAACTGAAGATCAGGCAGAGGCCATCGCAGAAACCCTTAAGGATCTGAGGTCAGGTAAAGCAATGGATCGTTTGGTGTGTGGCGATGTTGGTTTTGGTAAAACCGAAATAGCATTAAGAGCTGCATTTTCGACGGTTATGTCAGGAAAACAAGTCGCACTAGTTGTTCCTACAACACTCCTTTGCCGTCAGCATTATTCGACGTTTATTGAGCGTTTTAAAGGTGTTCCTGTTCGCATTGAGCAATTGTCACGGATGGTTGGAGGAAAATCCGCAAATGATATCCGCCATGGAATAGAAAACGGTGAGGTCGATATTGTGATTGGAACCCACGCACTCCTAAGCTCTAAGATCACCTTTAAAAACCTAGAATTGCTCATCGTAGATGAGGAACAGCATTTCGGTGTCACGCATAAGGAACGGCTAAAAAAGTTAAGGGTTGGTGTCCATATTTTAACGCTCACCGCGACACCCATTCCTCGAACACTACAAATGGCACTCACAGGTGTAAAAGAGATGAGCCTGATTGGAACAGCGCCTGTAGATCGATTGGCTGTTCGGACATTTATATTACCGTTTGATGAAGTAATAATTAAAGAAGCCATAATGCGAGAGCATTTTCGCGGTGGGCAAGTGTTTTATGTGTGTCCCCGAATAACCAACCTCGAAAAACTAGCCTCCCAACTTGCTGTGTTAGTCCCCGATATAAAAATTGGCGTCGCACACGGAAGAATGGCGGCACGGGCCTTAGAAAATGTCATGAGTGACTTTTATGAAGGGGAACTGGATCTTCTTTTATCAACACAAATTATAGAATCTGGACTTGATATTCCTAAAGCTAATACCATGATTATTCACCGTGCAGATATGTTTGGATTAGCACAACTCTATCAACTTCGCGGAAGAATAGGTCGTTCGAAGTTGCGCGCATATTGTTATTTGACCATCCCAACTGATAGCAAATTAACATCCACCGCAAATAAGAGATTAGAGGTTATGCAGTCTTTGGACACATTGGGTGCGGGATTTTCATTAGCAAGCCATGACCTGGATATTCGTGGCGCAGGAAATTTGCTTGGCGAAGAGCAATCCGGACACATCCGAGAAGTAGGTATAGAATTGTATCAACATATGCTGGAAGAGGCCGTCGCCGCCGCGAAGGGCGGAAAAGGTCTCAATAATAGTGACTGGAGTCCCACAATCAATGTAGGAATACCGGTGCTTATCCCTGAGGTTTATGTTTCGGATTTGAGTGTCCGGCTCGGATTGTACCGGCGGATCGCTGAGTTAAAAAATATGGAGGACAGTGAGGCATTCGCTGCTGAACTCATTGATCGGTTTGGTCCGCTACCAAACGAAGTTGAAAATCTTCTGAACATTGTCGACATAAAACAAAATTGCCGCCGTGCGGGTATTCAAAAAATAGAAGCGGGACCTAAAGGTGCAACTCTCCGTTTTCGAGACAATAATTTTTCTAACCCTGAGGGATTAGTTGAGTTGATTTCGAGGAAGGAACGATCAATCCAATTAAAACCTGATCATAGTCTCGTGGTTCGAGAACGGTGGTCACAACCGTTGGAGCGCCTTAAAGGGG
Organism: uncultured Rhodospirillaceae bacterium; assembly: GCA_964412235.1. Taxonomy (GTDB): domain Bacteria; phylum Pseudomonadota; class Alphaproteobacteria; order MPNO01; family UBA830; genus JAYZQT01. The sequence goes on along the minus strand of CAYPNT010000024.1, from coordinate 22,478 downwards.
TTCAAAATCTCGCTAAAAACCTTGCCCAAATTTCTAGTACAGGAGATCAGTGGATTGGACAAAAAAATGAAGATTGAGGGACCCCTTTTCTTCGAAGATTTTAAAGTGGGACAAGTATACGAAACGGGAAAACATGACCTAGGCCCGGAAGAAATCATTGAATTCGGCATGAAATATGCGCCGTTGCCCTATCACACCGACCGAGATGCGGCAAAAGAAAGTAGTTTTGAGGGTTTGGTGGCGGCGGGATATCAAACCGCCGCAATAACATTTGGACTTTTTGCACGAACTGGAGCCCTCAGCCAAAGTGGTATGGGTTCTCCTGGAGTGGACAACCTACGCTGGAAGTTGCCGGTGCGAGTTGGAGATTCACTTACGGTATTGGCAAACATCATCGAATGTTCCCCCGCTATAAAAAGTGGTGGACGAGATGGAGTACGAATACGCTATGATACGTTAAATCAAAATGACGAAGTTGTGATGACATTAACCAGCCTTCACTTTGTCAGACGTCGTCCAAATAATGTTTAGATATATGTAAGTAAGGACAGAAAATGCCAGATACATTACCAATACGTCTTGCTGCCGGGTCAGGTCCAACATTCGGTGTAGACGATCTTTCCTGTGCGGCTGCTACTACTCTCGGGTTATGGAGTGAAGAAGGCTTAGACGTCTCCTGGATGCCGGTGCACGGCGGAGTAGCGGCCATAAATGCAGTGTTAGATGGAAAAGTCGATGTCTCATATGGGGGCCTCGGACCAGCAATAAAATCACGGGCAGAGGGTAATCCGATACGTTCTATAGTTTCTATGGCGAGAGGGCTTGCTCAAAATCTAATCGTTCAAAAACAAATAAAAACTACAGATGAACTCAAAGGAGTGTCTTGGGCGTTAGATGGCACTAATGCCCTTAGTCATCATATGGCTCGCTTAACGATACGCGCGCTGGGTATAACGGATGCCGAAGTAGATTGGCAGGTGGTTGGCCCACCCCCCGAGAGGATTGCCCGTTTACTGAATGGCTCTATTGACGTTTCGCTAATCAGAGTGGAAGAGGCTATATCTCTAAGCATCGACGAGGCCGACAAGGTTCATAATCTTCTCGGCTTTGCCGATTTGAAAAAACTGGTACCGGTACAACCACATGGGGTGCTTTCGACAACAGAAGAATACGAAAAAAACCATCCGGAAGAACTAGCGCGGCTTGCCAGAGGTATGATTAGAGCATCTCGATTGCTGCATGGTGACTATTCTGTTTTTCGAAAGGTGTACGATGCAAATGTGTCTGTTTCTGTACCAGATAATCTGATCCAACAAATTTGGCGCCAAGAGCATGAGTCGGGTGGTTTTGCCGTGAACGGGGAAATGTCTGACAAGCATTGGACAAAACAGATGTTGCTTTATCGAGAATTATACCCGGACCTTCGCCCAGTCGCACAGGAGGAATTATTGGCTAAACCGTTTGTCCACGATGCTCTACAATCATTGGGTAGAGAACCATCTGGCTTTGATGAAACTTGATGACGAGCGGTTGCGCTATTTTGTTGAAGTTTTCCTTGAAACAGCAAACCATCCGCAAAGCACTGCCATTATCGATAACGTGGCTACAACTTCTATCATTGGAAAAAACGTTTTGTCGTAGAGCGTAGATACAAATAATGACGCGAGAGCAGCAGAACCGAATTGCATAAACATTACAATACCAGACGCTGTGCCGGTAAGCTTTGAATCTGTGTTAATCGCGGCCGCTTGGGCATAAGGCAACGACAATCCTTGGGCGATGCCGAGTAGCGCTCCCGGGAGGAATAACGCGATAGGAAGGCCTGGTATAAGTAGTACGCCGAGAACGAGTATTTCCACAGCGATCAACCCCGCAGTGCCTGAAAATAGTATCATGAATTTTGTCGAAAGTCGGTTTCCGATACGCCCAGATATAAAATTTCCAGACATAAACCCGACCGTTAGGAGCATAAAATATAACCCGTACTCTCCCGAGGATTTTTTATAGTGGTCGTTCATTAGGAAAGACGCATACGCGCATAAGGAAAAAAAAGCACCTGATGTGAAAGCCGGCATGAGTGCGTAACCCAAAAAGGCCGGGTTTCTTAACAGCTGGCAATGATCTCGTACAAAAGAAGTGGTATTTAACCTGGATTTTTTTTCGTCAAGGGTTTCGCGAATAACTAGTGCTCCAATTACCGCAATAATCACGGCGGCTCCGGTCGCAAAAATAAACACTGAATTCCATCCAAAAAACTCTGATAGTGCACCTCCGATTGGAGGAGCGAACGTCGGCCCTAATACGTAGGCGGCAGTTACATAGGCTATGACTTGGGCTAATTTTTCAGGGCCATAAACATCGCGGGCAATAGCACGTGCCAGCACTGTTCCACACCCGGCTGCAATGGCTTGCAACAGGCGCCCCGTTACGAGAAGTTCAAAGTTCCAGGCGACAGCACATAGTGCGGAGCCAAGAACAAACAAGCTAAGACCTACGATTAGAACCGGTTTGCGACCAAACCGATCCGAGGCACCGCCGTAAAAAAGGGTTCCAAATGCCATGACAAAGAAAACCATGCTAAAGGTCAACGTCGTCATCGTCGTACTGACGGAAAACGCCTTCTGTATCGTTGGCATTATGGGGAGGTACATATGGACCGCTAGCGGTCCAATTAAAGTAATTGCCACGAGCGCGAGAAGGAACAACCAACCCGGTGAAGATTTTTTCTGGGTGTTATTTTGGATCAGTCAATTAGCTCCCGACGAAGTATTTTCCCAACTGGACTTTTCGGGAGTGATTCTCTGAACTCAATAGTGTGTGGTGTTTTATATGGAGCTATTCTTTTCCGTATATTTTGACGAACTTCTTCGGCAATTAGATTTGTTCCGATGATGCCTTTTTGTAGGACACAGACAGCACGAATACGATTGCCGATCTCTGGGTCTGGTGCCGGAACAATACAGGCCTCGGCAATAGATGGATCTTGACGTAGAACATTTTCTATTTCATATGGCGAAATAAAAATTCCACGGCTTTTAAAACAATCGTCTTGCCGTCCAGCAACCCAAAAATATCCATCCTGGTCACGCCATGCTAAATCTCCGGTGTGGTACCACCCGCCCCGCATTACCTCGTTGGTTTTTGCATCGTCTTTGTGGTACCCGAGAAAAAAACCAGGATTATCAGATTTGATAACCAAATGGCCAATTTGATCGGGTGCTAGTTCCGCGCCGTCGTCGTCAATGATCCCTATATCTGTGCCAGGTATGGAGATACCAATCGAGCCGGGTTTTATTGGTTGTAGCGGACCCTGTCCCAGGACCATCTGCATTTCCGAAATCCCATAGTGTTCCCAGATATCAGTACCAATTCTCTTCTTAAATTCATTCCACGTTGACGCTTCGAGAGCTTCGCCCGTGGCATTGCAACCACGCAAAGATGATAGATCGTGATTTTTTTCAACATTAGAAATTGCGAGGATCCGCCGATACACAGTTGCAACCGAATACATCAATGTAACTTTGTGAGTCTCTATTGTTTTAAGTACGTTTTCAGGAGTCGGGCGATCTTCGAGTATTATTCCCGTAACTCCATTTCGAAGAGGAAAGATTACACTGTGGCCGAGAGCACTTATAAAGCTCCATTCTCCGGTCGCGTATACCCTGTCGTGAGTTGCTGTTGGTACCCGGTAACGATTTGAATCACCAAGTGCAATTACCCATCGGTGGGCGTGGACGATCCCTTTTGGTCTCCCAGTCGTACCCGACGTATAAACGATAAAAGCTGGCTCGTTGGAATATGTCTGAGCTGTCTTAAATTTCCCCATCGGGACCTTAGTCATTAGGCTTTCTAGGGACGTATATTCTCCGCCCACGTCCCGGGCGATAAAGATCCGATTTCTCGGAACCTTTAAACGTTTATAAAGTGTTTTCGGTAATCCTTTGATTGTTACAATAGCTTCTGCGTCAGAATGTTCGAAAACATATTCAATTTCCTCTTGCCCCAGAAGAGAATTTATAAGTACCGGAACGGCCCCGATTTTTATGAGGGCTAAGATCGTTACAGCAAATTCGTGACAATTATGCATACGGACTAGGACGTGGGTTCCGTGTATGATCCCATTGTCAAAGAAACCTTGGGAAAGTGCGTTAACTCTATCGGAAAACGCCCTGAAAGTTAGATTTCCTCCATCCCAAACAAATGCTGTGCGGTCACTAAAACCCTTCGCTTCAATATTATCGATTAACTCACCGCTAATATTTAAATATTCGGGTATCTCACGATATTCAGGTGGAAGGGGTAGAGTAGCTTCATTCATTTAGGGCGCGCCTTGCCTCCCGGAGAGTTCTCATAATAAGGACCACGATAGTTGGGAGAGCGCTTTTCAAGAAAGGCGCGCATGCCTTCCGCACAATCTTCCGTCCGAGTTATTTCTTGGATAGCTGAAAATTCGGCCGCCCAGCCTTCTTCGGATCGATTATGGTTCCAGTACATCTTTACCAGACTTTTTGCATAACGGACGGACAAATATGGATGGTTTGATATCTGTTCGGCGTAATCAAAGCACTCATTGAGGAGTTCATCATGCGGAAACACTTTTTCAACCAACCCAATATTGAGCGCTTCCTGGGCATCAATTATTTTACCTGTGAGTATCATATCGAGGGCTCTTCCCACGCCGACTAATTTTGGAAGGTTTCTTGCGCCTCCTGATTCCGGTAGAAAACCCGCGGGCACAGCAACTTCACCAAGTTTGGCCTTTTCTGAGGCAAAACGTAGATCACACAATGTACATATTTCTAATCCAATACCTACGGCTGGGCCATTAATTGCAGCAATCACGATGCAGGGAAGGTCTTCAATTTTCTTAAAAGCTCGCTGTAAAACTTGGTGTCTTAAGTCGTTAAAAAAGTAATTTGCAAGATCTCGATACGCCCCAAAATTTCCAAAATCAAAATCTTCTTCACCAGCACCGAGGGGGTCCGCCTCTGTCTTAAGGTCACCTCCTGCCGAAAAGCCTCGACCCTCGCCGGTTATTATCAAAACTTTAATATTACTGTTATGAGTAATTTCATCACAAAGAATATCGAGTTCAACACGCATTCGAACATCCACGGCGTTTAGGAACTCAGGACGATTCAATGTTAGTAACCCAATACACATATCGCCTGATCGCTTTGGGTTCTCACGTATTTCCCATTTTAGCGCTTTATATTTCATTCATTTTCTCCCTTTGTATTAGGTGCCGACTTTTAAAGGAATCGTCAGAGCCCTAAGAGCGGCTATAACACTTAGAGCTGTAATCTTTCCTGTGCCTGGATTCTCTTCAGATGGAACATTTTCAATTGAAAACTTCAAGCGAGCACTGTCGGCATCAACCTCGATGCTGTGAGTGTTTCGGTCGAGGGCAGGGTCCGCCCATATTTCAAGTAAAGTATCGTCAGGGCCAACACCCGCCAAGCCTAGTGCTGCTGCAACATTGACGTTTGCGGGAAAGCCCCTCGCACCCTCTGTCGCATTCCCTTCAAACACTTTCAAAGGTTCACTTAAACCTTTGAGTTCTATCTGGTTTCTTTCAAGGTGTGGTGCCCCCATAAGGGATGTAGGCGGTTTCCGTGTAACCATTCTGACCGCGTGAATTGTTCCTTCAGCTGCTGCCCGCACTGCATCAAGTGCGAGCAAGGCGCCAGTTGCCAATGTAATCTGCGTTTTTTTGGTCTTTGCAAGCTCAACTAAATCATAATTTTCAATCAGTCCTGCCCCACTTACGGTGAGAAGCTTCCGAGAAGCGTTGATGGCCGGTTCAGATATTTCGCGGAATGCTGCCTTGGGAACACATTCGACAATAATATCACACAACTCTGCCATTTCTCCCGGCTTTAATATGGGTGTTGGTTTGCAGACTCCTGCCATATTTTTTTGAGCTTTTTCAATATCCCGCACGCAGATTGCAGAGAGCTCAAGGCCGTCTATACCTTTTTCCAAGGCATTTGCGACAGGTCTTCCAATTGCACCGAAGCCAGCAATACCCACTTTCACAGCGCCCTCCCTATTTTTCGTGACTTATGCAAGGCTTAACGCCAAAGTTCAACGGTATCAAATTTCTAACGTGAAAGAATTTCATGGCGCTTCTTTTTATATGTGATGGCGAGAACCCCGATCTATGGGAAAGTGCGTTACGCGCAGAAATAAACAATATTGACATTAGGGTTTGGCCCAATTCGGTAGGCAACCCCGAAGATATTGACGTCGCATTAGCATGGCTACCGCCTCCTGGGATATTGGCTAATTTTCGGAACCTTAAAGCTATCTTATCTCTGGGAGCCGGAGTTGAACATTTACTGAAAGATTCTTCAATTTCTTCTAATATTCCCATTGCACGATTGATCGATCCAGGACTAAAACGCGGGATGACTGAGTTTGTGACGATGGAAGTCCTGCGATACCATCGTCACGAGCGTGAATATCGTGTTCAGCAAAACTTAAAAACCTGGAAACTTCTCAAACAAACACTGTCGCGTGATCGTCAGATCGGAATACTCGGGCTGGGTCTTCTTGGCGAGGCCTGTGCTAGGAAGCTTGCAGACTTTGAATTTCCTGTTTCGGGTTGGTCACAATCTACTAAGGATATTAAGGGGGTGCGGAGTTTTTCGGGTGAGGACGGGTTATTTAGTACACTCGAAGAGAGTGATATTTTAATTTGCCTCTTGCCACTCACCCCCGATACAGAGGATATCCTGGATAAGACTACCCTTGGAGCTCTTCCGCGTGGTGCAGTGGTAATCAATGGAGGTCGTGGCCACCACGTAGTCGATCAAGATTTAATTCAATTGCTTGATAGCGGTCATTTGTCGGGAGCAACACTTGACGTTTTTCGAGAGGAACCTCTTTTGCCGGAACACCCTTTTTGGGATCATCCCAAAATCACCGTTTTCCCGCATGCAGCATCATGGAGTTTACCTTCTTCCGCTGCACCCGTTATTGCAAAAAATATCAAGCGGATAGGGTGCGGAGAAAAACTCTTTGGCGAGGTAGATCGCACTAAAGGATATTGAATTAACGCCCTTTGTATTCTGGCTTTCTTTTTTCTCGAAACGCTCGTACACCTTCCTTGTGATCCTCGGAAGTAATCAATACAGACTGTCCAATTCGTTCCAATATCCTACCGGATGCCATATCGATATTCTCACAGGTATTCATTATAGCTTTTGCAAGCCCAAGTGCCATGGGTGCTTTGGCTACAAGTTTTTCCGCCAAACTACGAGCCTCCAACTGAAGTTGTTCCGCAGGAACAACGCGAGTAACCAGCCCAAGCTCTAGAGCTTTATTTGCATCAATAAATTCTCCCGCTAGAACGAGTTCCTTAGCCCAACCTGGTCCAATGAGCCGGATGAGACGGGAGCAACCCCCGGAACCGGGAATTAGATTTATGTTACCCTCTGTGAAGCCAAAACGTGCGTCTTCTGCGCATATTCGAAAATCACAAGACATAGCAAGCTCAAGCCCTCCGCAGGCACAAATGCCCTGTGCGGCACAAATTACGGGAATTTCTATTCGTTCGAGGCGGTCAAAAAAATCATGGATCCACCTGTACTCTATCCTGAACCGTTCTGTACGAAAGTCCTGCTCAAACCAAGAGACGTCCGCGCCCGCCCCGAATGCTTTCTCTCCTTCCGCATTCACTATAATGGCTCTAATGTCATCATTGGCTTCAATACGCCGCTCTATCCACCGAAAGTCTTCTTTCATTCCTTCGTCGAACGTATTTAGGCGCTCCGGCCGGTTCAATGTAATGGTCAGAATCTGGTCAGAGATATGAACCTTTAAGGCATTGAATTCGTGAGAAAGAATTATTTCGTTGTCTTCGGTAATCATTACGTACCTTTCTTCATAGTCCCAAATAAACACCGCCGACCGCAAATCCGCAGTCGGCGGCAGAATTATCCCACGATACCTTTATCTTTTAAGTGACAGCAGTATTTCCCTCGTACTATCTGCCAATTCGCAATTAATTGCCTCAAAGGCTTTGATCGGCGGAAACATTAATCCGGTACCATCCATGTGACCACGCATTTCGCTCAAATAACGATTTACGATATCTTCCGTCTTATTTCTTTTAAGTCCATTTTGGAGGCAAAAGTCGTTATCAGGCCCTTCAAGTCGCCCAAATGCTCGTTTCAAACAATTAGGCATAACCCGGTCGAACACACTCTGGAACTCAGCTAATTTTATAGGGTCCTTTGCAAATTGTTTGAGATTTTCGACCCCATTATCATAATGATCTTCCTCGTCTTCTAGAACTTCCTCCTGGCTTTCCCCCCACGGAATATAACTTGACTGACGATACTCCATAATTTGGTGGCTGCCCGCACGATCAACTGTGAAGTTAAAAACAGCAATATCAAGCCAATTGTCGAGATCTAGACCCCAAAATTCAGCTGCGTCTGGTCTGCCTGCAATTATTGCTTCCGGGTCTTCTCCTAAATCGGTCAATAGGTCGTACAATCCCCGGCTATGCCTAGCCTCCTCCGCCGCGAATTCTGCAGCAAGCTCTTTTTCTTGCCAATTGGGAGCGGCGCTGATTGCTCGTCCAAAAACCTCTGCGGTTGCTGTTTCCGCATATATTTGCCGGGTCATGAGTCGAATAAGCATCTCCCGATATTCACCTTTAGCATCCTGAGGCGCGTCGATCGTTGCACTTGGGGCGATAGCATCCATAATTTTTCCTTATTATTTTGAACTTAGGGAATTTCTCAAATTTGTGACTAGAAATCAAATTACTATCTCGTGTATGGGATACTCGTTAAGGAGATCGATATCTGTACTCCTCCCTCCTAAATTAATTGTTATTCAAACATATGCGGAAGCCTCGTAGCCGCATTAGCGTAGGACCTCCGAATTGACCAAGTAACTAAAATAAAAAGTTTAAACTCGCGATTGTACCTTTCTTAGCATTAATCATGCGCGTACATTCACAAACACAAAACAACAATGGGGTGAATTATGGCCAAGCTGACGCTTGAACAGGCGGATACTATTGTTTCTGAATCTCTAAAAAAAGGAAAAGAGATGGGATTAAATCCCTTGACGGTCGCGGTCGTCGACGACGGTGGAAACCTCAAGGCCTTCGCTCGCGAAGATGGACCCGGCGCCGCGCTGAGACCACAAATAGCAACGGGCAAGGCTTTTGGAGCCGTGGGAATGGGATTGTCAACTCGAGCTCTAAGTGACCGAGTTCTTGATCGGCCCCACTTTGGCGTTGCGTTGGTTGGAGCGTCGGAAGGTAGATTGGTTCCGGTCCCAGGTGGCGTGCTAATCAAGGAAGGAAATGAAATTATTGGAGCCGTCGGCATTAGCGGCGATACGTCCGATAATGACGAAGCTGCCGCTGCAGCGGGAATAGAAGCTGCGAATTTAACACCAGGTATTTGAGCCGAATTTCACTTGTCTGATATCTATAGTCGTGTAGCTGACGATCGACGACTGCTTGATCGTCGTGTAACTGGTCTGATTGCAGTCTCTCATGGAGCTAGCCATTTTTATCAATTGGCTTTACCACCATTGTTTTCCCTCATACATGCAGGAGAGGGCTATAGCTATGCGGCTCTTGGAAGCCTAACGGCCGCGTTTTTTATAGCATCCGCAGTATTTCAGCCAATCTCCGGCTTTCTTGTCGATCGCTTCGGCGCTCGTTCAATTTTATTAATTGGGCTTGCCGGTCTCGCAGGTGCCACAGCCTTAATGGGATTAGCTCCAGAGTTCTGGATATTATTTGGCTTATCTATAATTGCTGGAATAGGTAACAGTGTGTTTCATCCATGTGACTACAGTATAATGAACGCCACAATCAGTGATAGTCGGATAGCACGCGCCTTTAGTTACCATATGTTCGGCGGTTATGTGGGTTATGTGATGGCCCCAATAAGTATGACAATTCTGGGTTCACTTGTAGGATGGCAGGCGGCAATCATCCTTGCTGGTGCCACCGGTCTAATCCTATTCGCCATACTCTGGAGTGGCAGCGGAACTTTTCGTGATAGTACCCACGAGAGAGAAGAAACTAAGGAAACAGGGTCCGACGGTTTTGGGGCGCTCCTAGCAGTTCCCGTTTTGCTTTGTTGGGCATTCTTTTTCATCGTTGCAATGGGGCAAATGGGCATGATGACGTTTGTTCCAACATTAATGAGGGAAATATATAATTTTGACCTAGAACAAGGAGGCGTATTCATATCGGTGATGATTGGCTCCGTGATGACAGGCGTACTTTTCGGTGGTTATCTCGCGGACAATTATAGAAAACCCGACTTAATCGTCACTGTAGGTTATCTTATAGCAACCTTCCTAGCTGCCAGTCTTTGGTACTTTTCATTCGTAATTTGGCAACTTTATGTGGTTTTTGCGATAATTGGTTTCATGTACGGCGTTGTTTTTCCTTCACGCGAATTGTTGGTGCGAGCAGCTACTCCAAAAGGCGCAAGCGGCAGAGTATTCGGTTTTGTTTATTCAGGCATGGATTTTGGTGCAGCGATTACACCGGTTCTATTTGGTTTGTATGTAGATATGGGCGTTCCACGCTACGCATTTCTTTGTGTGGCGATATTGTGGGTAACCTCCGTAATGCTAATGCTTTTGACCAATGCTGCTACAATTCGCCGGAGTAGAGTGGGTACGTATTAGAATGCAGACTGCGAATTTTGTTGAGGAACGGTGTGACACGAGAGTTATTAGTGTTGTGGGCCTATGTCATTTTTTCAGCCACTTCTACCAGTTCGTTCTTCCACCCTTATCGATCTTAATTCACCAATCAGTAGGTTACAGCCTCGAAAGTTTAGCACTATTAGTATCCGTATTTTACGCTGCTTCTTTTTGTCTTCAGTTACCGGTGGGCTTCGCGGTAGATCGTTTTGGCGCGCGTATTATTCTCATGACCGGTGTCATCATTCTAGCTGCTTGTACTCTTCTATACGGGATATTTACAAGCTATCCCTCATTGGTGATTTTAACTTTGATTGCTGGCGCTTCTAACAGTGTATTTCATCCGGCTGACTACAGTATCCTTAATGCCTCAGTCAAACAGGAGCGATTGGGACGAGCATTTAGTATTCATAACTTTGCCGGATTTGCAGGCTATGCAGTTGCTCCCGTTTTAGTAGCCTTTCTAGGTTCACTGTGGGGTTGGAAAACCGCCACCATAGCAATTGGTGGGATCGGGCTATTATTTGTGATCGTTGTATTATTGCTAAGTGGCGATTTTCGGGATTCCTCTCATGCCCGTCGCAGCCAAGAACAATCAAGCAGCTTGGCTGAGGATTTCAGGATGCTTTTGAAAACACCATTCCTGCTTTGCCTCCTGTTCTTTACACTGCTCGCTGCTGGTCAGCTTGGTGTACAGTGGTTTGCCGACGATATATTGCATCTAGGGCATGATATTCCGATAGTCCAAGGTAATAGTTATGTGTCTGTATTCGTGGTTGGAATTGCTATTGGGATCCTTGCCGGGGGTGTAGTTGCTGATAAATCTAAGTATCATCTTGGGCTAACCAGTCTGGGATTTGTGGCGTGTGGTGTAGGTACGATTATGCTCGGTATAGCGCCACCGGAACTCATAATCCTATATCCATTATTTACTATAACAGGGTTTTTATTTGGTTTTGGTTTTGCTGCCCGTGATCTGGTTGTACGAAGCCTCGCACCAGCAGGAGCAAGCGGGGCCGTGTATGCGTTTGTATTTTCGGGTCTTGATATTGGTTCGATGCTCGTTCCAATCGTATACGGTTACTTTCTTCGTGTGAGTATGGAGTTTTACATATTCTATGTTGGGGGAGTCCTTTTGGTTCTTGCCGCGGGCCTACTTCTTGCGGCAGGTAAAACTTTAGGCGGCAAATAGAACCACACATGAATGGCATTTTTTTCGCTCTAGTCCTGATTTCGTTTTTAGTCGCCGGATGGCGCGAGTTGACGTGGAAGGTCCCTTCTGGTGACGCGGTGGCGCCTATGCAAGTACTCGCTAACGGAATGGTGGAGACGGCTGGAAATTCTGTAACATTAGCCATTGGTCTAATCGGCGTGATGGGACTTTTTCTTGGATTGATGAAAGTGGCCGAAGAAGGAGGTTTACTTACAATTATAGCAAAAACCATACGTCCGTTAATGGTTAGATTGTTCCCGGACGTACCCCCGAACCATCCCGCAATGGGAGCGATGATCCTCAATATGTCGGCTAATGGGTTGGGTCTCGGGAATGCAGCAACACCCTTTGGTATCCGTGCAATGCAAGAACTTGACAAATTAAATACTGAAAAAGGGACAGCAACCAATGCTATGGCTTTATTTCTCGCGATTAACACCTCCAGTGTGACATTATTGCCGACCGGCGTAATCGCGTTGCGCGCCGCGGCCGGGTCTACAGACCCCGCTGGGATCCTTCCTACCACACTATTCGCTACGATTTGTTCGACTACTGTCGCTATCGTTGTGTGCCTTATTCTACAACGGCGATGGCCCATCTCTGGAATACTCCAACAAAGAGATTTGCCGCAAAAACACGAGGCAAAACAAATCGAAAATGATTTGGATGCGAACTTTGATCAGGCGAATACGGGATCTTATCCGCTCTGGATTTCTTTCACAGTACTTGGTTGTGTAGCCGCGCTCGTGCCCGTGACAATTTTGTATGGCCGGACAATTGCTCCGTGGATCATTCCCGGATTGATGGTAACGTTGCTTGGTTTCGGTATTGCTCGCAAAGTATCTGTCTACGAAGCCTTTGTGGAGGGAGCGAAAGACGGATTTAGCGTAGCTATCAGGATCATTCCATACCTAATCGCGATCCTTGTCGCAGTCGGAATGTTGCGGTCATCGGGTGCTCTTGAAATTTTTATTCATACTATTGGACCCATCACAACCCTCGTCGGGATGCCACCAGAGGCAATGCCGATGGCTCTATTGCGTCCCCTTTCTGGTTCCGGTGCGTACGGAGTGCTTGCTTCTATAATACAAGACCCGAATATAGGACCGGATACCTATGTAGGTTATCTCGTCAGCACACTGCAGGGTTCGACGGAAACCACCTTCTATGTTTTGGCAGTATATTTTGGCGCCGTCCAAATTCGCCGTATTCGTCACGCATTGATCGCAGCATTGTGTGCAGACGCAGCCGGAATAGCCGCCGCAATATTTATTTGCTCTGTTTTATATGGGACCCTCTAAAAGGAGCGGAGCCAACACTTGCGCTAGCTTTAACGACCCCGCTCAGCACAAAGGAGTACAGGGAGGCATTGGTGGGACAACCAAATAGTCTTCCTTTGCGGCGCATCAGCTTTGCGGCAAGGGAGAACACCGCAAAGCGAGAAGAACACCAAATATAGTGCCAAACATGAAAATGTTACCATGTTTATTTTAATTTATATAGCAAGCTAAGGGAAAACCGATTCTTGGCATAAAAATAATTTATTCATTATTTTTCAAGTGGATAAATAGAATTTTATACCTTTTCTATTAACTACAAAGCGAATCGATTTTCTGTTTTTGGATGAGTTTTGTCTCAGAAGATTATAAATTTGAATACTAAATATAGATTTAGAATTTAGTCGAAATCATTACTAAAATTAATTTCAACGCAACCGCCTTGAAACATATCTAATCCGAACGGAAATATTATCTCCGTTTATCTGAAAATCTTGGTGCTTTAATACTTTTTTCGAATTCATCGGCCAGCGTGCCAATTTCTAACATGACCACAGTTGGTGTCACCTCAAATACTTGTTTTGTAGCATCAATTAAAGATGAAATGGCTCTTTCGTGGTCAATACCTGGTCTAGCCTCTACTGAAACCACAAAACCGTCAGTACCATCCTCTGTCGTTATTAATTCCGCTTTAAAGTCGTTAATCTCCGAACGTTTAAACACAAAATCTTCATACTCCTGGTGGTTAATATTTACTCCTCTAAACTTAAAAAATCCGGCTGTCCTATGCGCATGTCTTATAATTGGAAACACACCAAACTCAGACTTTGTATTCCCCTCCCGGTGCCACGTCACAATATCACCTGAATTCCATCTTAAAAACGCTGCGCCGTTATTACTAAATAGAGGTGTCATAACTAGAACTCCCGGAATCCCCTCCTCTACCGGTTTCATTGTCTGTTCGTCCAACACCTCAATGTAAGCAAGATCTGTCCATATGTGGAAGCCATCCCTCTTGTCACTCTCTGCTCCCATCATGCTGCACTCGGTCATCCCAAAGCAGTCATAAACCTCTGCTCCCCAATCACGTTCTAGTTTCTCTCGTTTCGCGTTGGAGACGGGTTCCGCTGTGCACATAATTCGTTCGACAGAACTATCCCGAAGATCCACGTTCTCCGCCGCTGCGAGGTTAGCTAAATGCAAGCCATAGCTAGACATACCCATCCAAAGAGTTGGGTTTAAGTCTCGTATTAATTCGAGTTGCATTTTTGATGGCAGGCTTACACCCGAACCACCCCACACCGCACCGATGCCGAGCATGCGTGCTGCACGTGCCCACATGTGGCCCGCAGGATGAATACCAAGTGGAAAAGAAACGTGTGCAACGTTACCCGGCTTAGTATCACTGCAAAGAAACGTCCGAGCGAAACCTACCATGTTATAACGGATGTCCTCGTACGTTTTGGGATAAAACAACGGCCGTCCTGTACTTCCACCAGACCGCCAGTATTCGCATATATCTTTCTTTTCCGAGGTACAAAAGTCTGTGTAAAATTCTTCTGTCGATAGCCCTCTAAGCTGATCCTTATCGAGAATAGGAATTTTTTCCCATTCAAGGGGGTCGTCAAGTTTGTTCGAGTCTATATGCGCTAGTTTCCTATTCCAGAAGTTTGAACGCCGCGCATTCTCAAAAGCCACTGGCTTGCGAGTTTCCTGTATTTCAAGGATTTCTTCTCGTGTTTCTGGCACCCCGAGAGCGAGTTCTTCGACTCCGGAGTTCATTTATTTGAGTTGTAATCTAGACTGCCTATCCAACGCTTTTGAATGTTAAAGTCCGTCGGCATTTTGTTAGCCTCTTCTTCTTCCACCATCTTAGCGAGCCGTTCCTGTTTCTCTTGATTGTCTTCGGGTATTTTTTCTAAAGCATCACCAATTAACTCGATATAATCATTTCCCACGGGACATACGTCCTGACAGCGCCGACAGCCAGTAATTACGCCCGCACCTCTGAGAATACTTTGCCATAAATTGAATGAATCCTCCGAAACGAGAAGTTCCAGCTTTTTCTTCTGATCAGGTGCATCAAAAATGTTTTCCAAGTGGTCTGTCAACTGAGAAAAACCATGAGGAGATCGATACCGATCACAACCGGCCCAATCTCGAGACCAGTGTCCGACGACATCACCCGGGCAGGTACTGAGACAACGACCACATTGTGGCCCCTGACACAACGCTGTTTCAATAGGTTTGTCTACCTCACAATCGACAGTGCACATCACCGCTGAAAGCATGACGCGAGGCCCATATTCGGGCGTTAATAGTTGTAAGTTTAGCCCCAATGTGCCCATACCGGCTTCCACCGCAGCATGATTAAGCGAAAGCAGGGTTGTTAGGTGTTCGTCTGGATCGTTCTGATAAGCCCAAGGATCGACATGGGTGGGAGGTATAATGATGGCTGGATAACCCTGGTCTTCTAGCCAATAAACCAGTGCCAAAGAAGCCTCTTCAAGAGCCGTTAACGTCAATTCATCGTTATAATACTTATGTCTTTCATCCCATCGTGTAATTCTAGTCGTGCCGCTGGTGTATCGTTTAGCGAGCACAATTACTCGACCAGAATCGTGTTCTGTAATATCTGAGGGTTTATTCGGAAATCCAGGCGCAGGGTTGTTTTCTAACTCCTCACCGTCTGCGATACCAACTATATCGACACCAAGAGAAAGTGCCTTTTCTTTAATATTTTGCGATGTAATGGGTGATTTAAATACGGAAACCATTGTTAAGAGGCCTTATTTGTCTGTTTTTGATTGAATGCGGCCTCTTCTTTTTCACGTTGTTCTTTTTTAAAAGTCTGCAATTGCCGCGCGACCATACCTTGATAACCCTCCGGACCCACCCAACGGACATTCCAGTCATTGAGCCCATCTATTGATTCTTCGTTTTTACGTGCTTCTTTAAAGCCTTTCGCTTTAGCAATTTTTTCTGGTGTTTTCTCCGGAATAACCTTCTGGCTTTCAGAAAGATACGCGTGGTAATCATTACCCACAGGACACACTGCCAGACAACGAGGACAATCTCCGAAAGAGCCAACAACGCGAAGGAGGCCCTGCCAAAACCCAAAGATCTCTCGATCTTTCAAAAGATCCCGTTTTCCTTTACCGTCCGAACCAATGAAATGCCTCCAGAAATTAAGAATCGTTGAGAACCCGAATTCTTGCGCTTCTGTCGCACAATCTCTCTTATCAATTCCGAAATGAAGAACAGCGTCTGACGGACAAGAATAAAGACAACGACTGCAAGATTCACCGATGCAAACTTGTTCTGTAATACGACTATCGGGTTCAAGTTCTGCTTCGGTCAAAATACCGGTAAGGTACACGCGGGGCCCGAATTCTGGGGTCAAGATATTCACCTCTAAACCAAAGGTGCCTAAACCTGCTTCTATGCCAAGGTGTCGTGTGCTTAAGCGTCCGTAACTCGCCTTTTTATAACTCCAATCCGTCTCCTGCGCTGCGGTTACAAAGGATGGAAATCCTTCATCTTCCATCCATTCTGTTATTTTATAGGCTGCGCGGTCCATGGCCCGCAGCACCAGCATGTCTACGTGTTGTACGGGAATGTTTGTTTTGGCTCTAAATGCACCAATAGGGATGCGTTTTGCAATTACAATTACACTTTTAGCATGGGGTGTTATTCGTTCCGGTGTCTGAGGCCATTTTGGGTCTGGTGGAAACTCATTAAGTGTTTTCGCGCTCACAATACCTACAAGGTCAGCCCCAAAACTTTTTGCCTTCTCTTTTACATACTCAGAGTCTAAATCATATTTCATAGCCCAAGAAATAGTCGTCAGCGGTGCTCAAGGCAAGTTCGTGATGAAAAACCTAAAGATCAATTGCAGAGCATAATTTTCTACGCCAAAGAACTATGAAAATAAGAATTCGGAATATGCCCATTGTCGCAGCGGGCTGAGAAGCGTATTTAGACTATACGATGAATTAGGCCAATTTTATGACAGATATTTCTGACGGCAGTAATTTTATACGTTTTGGAGATCTCGGTGGCTTGGCAAGCACTGAACGCGCCGCTTTCGAGCTGCGCTGTGGACGCCCGGTATTCGTTGTTGATGAAAGTGATCAAGCATCGCTTACCCTCGCAACTGAAATGATCTCTGATGACCGGTTGGTTGGGCTAAAAAATGTGGCAATTAATGAGACCCTTCATATTGTGCTTACGCACCAAAGGGCAAAAACGCTAAAGATACGTCTTTACACTCGAGAAGTAGTGCGGATTCCTTATCCAGAGTGGCTCTCAACGCAGCAGGTTTGCCAGCTTTCTGACCCCCAGTTTGATCTTGAAGAACCAATGCGGGGCCCTTTTCAAGCTGAGCGCACTGATGTGGCTCTCTCTGTAGTGGCTGGTGTAAAACTAGCAAAAATAGGACGTATATTGCCTTCAATAATCGCGGCTAGCGTCCCCGCGATACAGGTTGGTAAATATTCTCATATCTCTATGGTAACGGCGAACGATATCCTAAATTACGATATGGAGGCGGCATCAAAGCTTCAGCGAGTGGCATCCGCGAAGGTACCGCTTGAAGGAGCTCACAATTCACGAATTATTGCATTTAGGCCACCTGATGGTGGGGTGGAGAACCTTGCAATTGTTATTGGCGACCCAAACTCCGAAGATGCGTCTTTGGTTAGACTCCATTCGGAGTGCTTTACAGGAGATTTGCTTGGGTCCC
The DNA here is from genome assembly GCA_964412235.1 of uncultured Rhodospirillaceae bacterium. GTDB lineage: Bacteria > Pseudomonadota > Alphaproteobacteria > MPNO01 > UBA830 > JAYZQT01. The sequence continues at coordinate 4,549 of CAYPNT010000024.1, read as the reverse complement.
TCAAGTGCGATTGTGGCGATCAATTAAGAGGTGCAATCGAACATATAGCAGAAGAAGGCAATGGTGTTTTGCTCTACCTCGCACAGGAGGGGCGCGGGATTGGTTTAATCAACAAGTTACGGGCTTACTCGTTACAAGACCAAGGATTTGATACCGTTGAAGCCAACCAGCGTCTAGGGTTTGAAGACGACGAACGTATGTTTCGGGCGGCGGCGGAAATACTTAAACAGTTGGGGTTAAAAAAAGTAAGGCTTTTGTCCAATAATCCTAAAAAGGTTTCACAACTTGAAGAATACGGAATATCAGTTGTTAAACGTGTTCCGCATACCTTTCCCTCAAATCAACACAACGAATTTTATTTAGCAACCAAAGCCAAAAAAAGCGGTCATATCCTATAAAATCTAATTTTATCTGCGGTTGAAGGTAAATGTATAGGATCACCTCAAAATGGCACCAAGAGTGAAAACAACTAATACATTGCTTCGTACTCAGCTTCCCATCTACGGGGCAGGAATTTTTTCGAATAGCAACGTTACGATTGCCTCAATGATAGTCCCGTTGTGGGCTTTATATCTTGATATTACACCAGCCATTATTGGTGTAATTTTGGGTGTTCGTCATCTCCCCGGACTTCTTTTTGCCATCCATGGTGGCATTCTTTTTGACCGTCTAGGGACTCGCCCGGTCATGATTGTGTTTGCAGCTATCGCAGTTTTGGTGCCTTTACTCTTTCCAATTCTGCCATGGATTTGGGCGATAATTATCCTGCAGATGATTTGGGGCTTCGCGACAACTATGACCTGGATGGGAGCTCAAACGAGTATCTCGCAATTTATGCGTGGGAGCACCCGTCACGCCGCGCGACTTTCGGTGGCTGTCCGGTTGGGAATGATAGCAGGGCCACCGATAGCTGGTCTCGCATGGGATTTTTGGGGTCCGTGGGGAGGGTTTAGTGCAATTTCCTTTTGGGCATTGGGCTTATTAGTTTCCTGTTATTTCATACCTCCGCATAACACTGGGAGCAGTTTAGTCGCCCGTCGTTTCCGAACGAGTGACTTGATTCCCCGGTCTAGTGATTACATAGAAGTAATTCGAATGATGACAATTCCCGCTATCGCGATATGCGTCTATCTTAGTGCAACTCGCATCGCTAGTTACGGCATCCAAGAATCTTTCTATATAGTTTACCTTGAAAACCTCGGTCTATCGAAAGCAAATATTGGTCTTTTGGCTGGCACGGGTCATTCCATATTAGGAGCTTTCGGTGCACTCCTATTGTCGTTGTCTCCCACCGTGCGCTCCACCCGCACCGAATTATACATCTTTCTTGTCACCCTCGTATTAGCCGTCATTCTCATTACTGTTACACCCTTGATGACGCATTTCTGGCCTCTTTTTGCGGCTATTTCTGTTCGCGGGCTATTACTAGGTTTTAACCAACCAATGATGATATCTACGATGGCTAGGGTTGCGCCACACGATGCTCAGGGGACGATTGTCGGGCTTAGAACTACAGCTAATCGCGCCGCGTCCACTGTCATCCCAATATTCATGGGTTTCTTGGTTGAAGTAATAGGCCTCGCAGCAAGTTTTTATGTTATCGGCATTATATTGTTGACCGCATGCATCGTAATCTGGTTTTTAATGTTAAGGGCCTTACAGCGGGGAGATATACCAGACTAGATCTCACCTAGACATACCAGAGCACCCAATCTAATCTGAAATTTTTTGCGCAATTGGAGAAATTTGTATGGGTGGAGAAAATTTTTATCCTGGGGAGATACTTGCAGACGATGAAATTCGGGTCACGCTCCTCGGTACTGGAACACCCTTTCCACGACGTGGTCAGGCTTGCGCGTGCGTATTTGTCGAGGCCGGAAACGAGAAATTTCTTCTTGATTGTGGATCTGGCGCACCCCAAAACTTTACTTCTTTAGAGATACCTTTTCCCCTTGTCGATAAAATCTTTGTCACTCACCATCACGTAGATCACATTGGGGGCATAGATCATTTTTGGATTGGTGGTTGGACGTATGGGCGGCGAGAAGCACTCAAGTTATGGGGACCACCTGGAACAAATAAAATAGCTGAGCACCTAAGAGAAATTTATAAATGGGATATTGAAACACGTCTCGATGCACTGCCACCTGGTGGGCACGAAATAGAATGCACCGAGTACTCAAAGAACGGCGTGATCTACGATCAATATGAGAATGGTGGTGTACGGATTACCGCCTTCAAGGTTATTCATACTGAACCTCAAAATACTTATGCAATGAAGGTTGAGTATCGAGATAGAACCTTTGTTTTCTCAGCGGATACAAAAAAATGTGACGCAATGATTGAGCAGGCTACGGGGTGCGATCTCCTTGTGCATGAAGCGTTTCCCCCCGCAGAACTCTATGCTCGGAAATCAAACAGGCCACTGGAGATTGCAAAGAAAATTTCGGAAGTTTACCACACCTCGCCCAGGGAAGCTGGTGAAGTCTTTGCTGAAACTCAACCTAGGATGGCCGTTATCTACCATATGTACAACAATGATGATGTTATTGCCCCAGCCCTCGATCAAATTAGAGAGAATTATGACGGATTGGTGGAAATTGGATATGATTTAATGGTGATTAATGTGGGCGATGAAATCCGCGTTCGCCCTGCCGTTGTATCAGACAAACCATGGCCAATTGGAAAAACGGCTTAACTACTTCTATCCCATAACTCAGTGGTTGCTCTTCTCGCCCCCTCGCACAGGGTAGCGAGCTTTGCCCATACAATTTCTGGCTCGACAGCCGCTTGGCCAACCCAAGTGCCATACCCACAGTCGCTACCCGCAATCACACGCTCTCGTCCTACCCGTTTGGCGAGGCGCAATATCCTTTGTGCCACAAGTTCTGGATGCTCGATGAAATTAGATTTGGATTCAATAACTCCTGGAATTAGAACAACATCCTCAGGGATTTTTACATCATCAAAAATTTTATATTCGTGTGCGTGCCTAGGATTTGCCGCTTCAAATGAAAAAGCTGAGGCATTGGCTCTTAAAGCAATATCTATTATGTCACTGAGGGGAACGTCACAATGGTGAGGTCCTTCGTAATTTCCCCAACAAAGATGTAGCCGTACCAGGCTCTTTGGTATTTTACCGAGCGCATAATTTAAAGCTTCCACATGGAGCTCCGCCCGTTTTCTAAATTCCTTCAGGCTTAAATCAGCATACTGGATATGCCTTCCCATCGCGAGGTCAGGACAGTCTAACTGAAGTGTGATTCCAGCCTCTGTTATGGTTCGGTATTCTTCCCTCATGGCGTCCGCTATTGCGAAGATATAGCTTTCGAAGTCAGGGTAATAACTATTTGCAAAAAAAAGGGAAATGACGCCGGGTGAGGCTGCAGTCAGAAAGGTGTCGGAAAGACTTTTTTCATCTATTGCTTCTTTTAGATTAACAACGTCTGTAGTTGCAGCCCCTGGATCAATGACAGAAATATCACTGTTACAACCCGGTGTTTTGCGACGCGAACGTCCTGGGTCGTTAAATACTCTTTTCGCCATATCAGGAAAATCCGCTACGTCTTGGTATACAAAACTATTCCCTTCGCCCCCAAACCCAGACAGTCGGTCTTTTATATAGGTCGCATAACTGGGTTTACTTGCTTCTCCATCATTTACGATATCAATACCCGCATTAAGCTGTTTATTGACCACTTCGCGGACAGCCTCCGCTATAGAAGAGGAAAGCGCCGACTGATCAACATGTTCGCCTTCTTCCTTGGCGAACATCATTTGAATAAGTTTTACTGGACGCGGCAAGCTGCCAACATGGGTGGTTAATATTCGATTATTGCTACCGTCCATTTCGATCTCTTCACTAAATTTTCTTTTCATAGTTGTATGTAGGCTATTCCTTACCGTATCCCTACTATTAAAATCGAATGTAACAAGTATCTATTTTCTATATGCTTAATGAGATGCCAAATAAGGGGGAGACACCATTGCTATTCATAGTCTTTGACTGTCCCCGCCTACTTCTAACACATTTCATCAAAGGTGCATTTTCTCGTTTGCGCGTAAAAGGTCTGGTATGTCCAAAATATTAAGCAGAGAAAATATCAGTCACTATAACAATAAAGGCTTTCTTTATCCCCTCCGCGTCATATCAGCGAAAGAGGCCCAAGCCACTCGCCAAAAATTTGAAACGCTAGAAGAAAAACTAGGAGGAAAATTTTCCGGTATACATAGAACTAAATTTTATCTTCGCTATCGGTGGGCATTGAGATTAGCGACAACTCCAAGACTTTTAGATATAGTCGAAGACTTAATCGGCCCAAATATTCTTCTTTATCATAATACCACCTGGTTCAAAAATCCTGCCGATCAGGGTTATGTTACCTGGCACCAAGACATAACATATTTTGGGCATGAACCGCCCGACGTGTTGTCAGTTTGGATAGCCTTAACACCAACAAATCAGGAAAGCGGGTGTATGCAGGTATTACCGGGCACGCATAAAGAAGGTCCACTCCCACTTACTACGCCCGATCTTAGTAAAAATAAC
>CAYPNT010000023.1:0-34948 GCA_964412235.1 uncultured Rhodospirillaceae bacterium | reverse complement strand
CCCTTGTGTTCACCGAACGGGAGCAAGGCACCACGGGGATTTTGATACATTACGGCGGGGTCTGTCGTCGGATTACCTTCGCTGTCGACGACCATACCTGGATCCAAATCCTCCCCTTTTGACATCGCAACTCTGGCTTTGCCGATGGCTATACGGCTCGTCGCCATATCCAGCAACGTAGGAGGTGTTTCCTCCGTACCAGGTATGGCCACACATATGGGATTGGTAACAAAACGCGATTCAATACCACCCCAAGGCGCTACGGATGGAGGGTGATCTGTAACGTTTACGAAGTGTAGAGAAATAAGACCCTGCGCCATCGCTATTTCTCCATAAGCACCAATTCGCCCTAAATGGTGCGCATTCTTTAGCGTTAACAAAACGACACCTGTATCGCGACAGCGCTCGGCGGCTGTTTTCATTGCCTCACCGCCGACCCTGCGCCCAAAACCACGTCGCCCATCGAACATCATAATCGCGCCATCATCTTTGACACATTTGCTACTCGTTCCAGGGAGAAGTAACCCTGCTTGAAAATGGCGAACATAGGATGCAACTAGACCCACGCCGTGACTGTCATGACCCATCAAATTCGCCTTAACGAGAGACCCGGAAACCATTTGCGCCTCCTCTACTGGGCTTCCCATTTTCTGAAAGATGCCAGAAACGATTTCTGTAAGTGGTTCCGCTTGAATTAACATATTAGAGCCCCCTAAAACCGGTCTATACGAAAAGGCGACAAATCGACCACTGGATCCCCGCCGGAAACTAGCCCTGCAATAATTTTTCCTGTAATTGCAGCCATTGTTAGCCCGAGATGGCCATGGCCAAACGCCCAATAAAGATCTCTACGCTTGGGGTCTTTCCCAAGCACTGGCAAACTGTCGGGCAACGATGGCCTATAACCCATCCATCGCTCCGCACCTGCCGCATTCAGTCCCGGCACAAAACCCTCCGCAAGGTTGGCAAGTATGTCCGCTCTTTGCCAATTGGGTGGGAGGTCCAGTCCTGCAAATTCAGCTGTCCCGGCAAGTCGGATGCCGCCTGTCATGGGGACAATCCCAAAACGGTGATCACCAACGATAATCGGCCGCCGCATTTCAATACCGGGGTCCGGCAACCACAGGTGATAGCCACGTTCGGTGTCTAATGGTACTTTTTGTCCGGTTATTTTAGTAAAATCTTTTGAATAGGCGCCCGCGGCAACGACCAATGCATCCACATTGCAAACACCATTTTCCGTTATTAATCTCGCCACCGCTCCGTCTTCACCAATTTCAATCGTCCGGACGTTCTCTTTGATAAATTCTCCGCCATTTCTTCGAAAATATTCAAATAAACGCTGTGACAAATGGAGTGGATAGGTAATTGAATTGGCGTTTGGCGTAAAAACACCACCGTAAAGTTTAGGTGACAATGCGGGCTCAAGCTGGCGCATTTCGTCGACTGTTAAATCCACCAGTTGAGAACCTCTTCTACGGCGAAGCTCATGCGTTGGCTGAGCCGCGTCCCAAGCCTCTTTTCGACGATAAACGTGTAGCTCACCAGTTTGCCGCCATATATCTCGTGCGTTCACGGCGTCGATTAATTCAAGCCATTCCTCGTTAGATCGGTCAAGCAGCGATGCCAAGGCAAAAGAAATTTTCTCAACACTGTCAGAGCGAGCCGCCAAAATAAATTTCAAGAGCCATGGTGCAATCTTGTGGAGGTAGCGCCAACGGACCACCAACGGACCTTTAGGATCCATTAGCATACCAGGGACGCTGCGCAGGATCCCGGGCGTCGCGATTGGGACCACGGCGTCTATTTGGATCAAACCAGCGTTTCCGAATGACGTACCCGTGCCGGGATCCAATCGATCCACCAAAACCACTTTGCGGCCGATACGCTGCAGTGACACAGCGCAACACAAACCCACCACGCCAGCCCCCAAGACCGTATACACTTTTTTCTCTTCCATAGCGTCGGACAATATCGCACTTGTTAATGTATTTCGCATAAAATGCCGTGATAACTTTGTAGTGTCCAACTTCCAGTGCAATTCCACTAAATACGCATTATGTTGGCATCGAGTTCCAACTTAATGGGTCAATACGGTTTCGGTGTCTAGGAACAACCTCGGACACAGGACCGTCGCAGCCATTGAAAGGTAAGGTGTACCGCGTGTCATCGCAGTGGGTCCCAGTAATCGACATCGCACCTTTTGCTTCGGGAACAAAGACAGCCAAGCAAAGGGTCGCACAACAGGTGGCGGAAGCTTGTTCAACAATTGGTTTTTTCTCAATTGTAGGCCACGGCGTTCCGCTAGAGATTGTTGAGAATCTAAGAGAAACCGCACACCAGTTTTTCGAACAACCCGAGACAATCAAACGTAAATGGAGTCACCCTGTGCCGGATACCCCGCGTGGCTTTCGAGCGCTTGCCGGTGAGGCGTTAGGTCGGACGATACGCCCAGACGCATACCCCGACCAAAAAGAATTTTATCACTACGGTCCGGAAAACTGGCCCAACGAGCCCTATTTTACGGGCACTTCAGGTAGTAATTATTTTATCCCTAACCTTTGGCCGGACGAACCTGCACCCTTTAAGAAGGCCGCAATTGAATATTACCAAGAAATGGACCGACTGGTAGTGAAGGTCATTCACATAATTGCAATGGCGCTTGGGTTGCCAGAGCATTGGTTCGACCATATGACGGACAAACACCCAACGGCAACTCGCCTCAACTACTATCCTCTCCTACAAAAAGAGCCGCCGAGCGGGTACTTTCGCGCCGGTGAGCACACCGACTACGGCATGCTCACGATATTAATGGGTGAAAACGAACCAGGTGGTTTACAAGTACGAACACCCGATGCGACATGGGTCGATGTCGAAACCCGCCCTGAATTTTTTATAATCAATATCGCAGATCAATTAATGCGTTGGACAAATGATAAATGGCTTTCAAACATGCACCGGGTTGTTAACCCCGATGCGGCGTCTCGACCCTGTCGAGGCCGTCTGTCCGTTGGATACTTTTTTCAGCCCAACTACGACGCCGTTATAGAATGCATACCTACCTGCACAGGTCCAAATGACCCACCCAAGTACGATCCGGTAAAAGCCGGTAAATACCGCGATTTAAAGTATGAACAAGGTAATGACGTAACATCGAAAAACAACACGTCAGAAGCTGGAGATTAAATCTAAGCCGTGGCATGCTGTACCACTAGAATTTGGAGAGCGACATGACAGATCCTGTCACACTCGAAGTATTTAGCGACTACGTTTGACCCTGGTGTTATCTCAGTACCGTGCGTATTGAAAAACTGAAGGAAAATTACAATGTCGAGGTAAAACTCGTCCACTTTCCTTTACACCCCGACACGCCGGCAGAAGGGCGCGAAATGGCAACATTTTACAAAGAGCGCGGGCTTGATCCCGAAAAAATGTACAATGACATGAAATTACGAATGGACGCCGAAGGATTAGACTATGGGAAACGTACTCATACTTATAATAGTCGTCTTGCACAGGAGCTTGGCAAATGGTCTGAAACTGTCAGAGATGGAGAGCGATTAGATAAAATCCTTTACGAAGCCTATTTCATTGACAAAAAGAATATCGGCAACCTAGAAGTGCTCGTCGATCTGGTAGATAAAACAGGACTGCCTGCCACTGAGGCCCGATCGATCCTTGAAAACCGAACTTTTGAAGAAGCTATAGACGCGGATTGGGCTAAATCCCGAGAATACGGTGTGTCGGGTGTACCAACCTATGTCGCGGGAGGTTTTGGCGTTGTGGGTGCTCAACCATACGACGTTCTCGAAAATCTAATGCAGGAAATTGGTGCCCAAAAACGAACTTAACAAAGTGTGAATTTTTAAGAAAAGTGGTTTATGGCAACAACTGGATATGACTATATAATTGTTGGCGCAGGGTCTGCGGGGTGCACCCTCGCAGGCCGTCTTACTGAGGATCCAGGAGTGTCTGTTCTGCTCCTTGAAGCCGGTGGCCGGGACTGGGACCCTCTCATCCATATTCCAATAGGAATGGGAAAAATTCATGAACATAACCTCCATGATTGGGGGTACATGAGCGAACCAAACGAGGCACTCAACGGCCGACGACTAAAAATTACACGGGGCAAGGTTCTTGGGGGTTCGTCATCCGTCAATGTCATGGCTTATACCCGTGGCCACCCCGGCGACTACGACCGCTGGGCCAGAAATGGTGCGTTGGGTTGGTCGTATTCCGAGGTATTACCCTATTTCCAGCGCGGCGAAGCGTGGGAAGAAGGAGAAAACTCTTATCGTGGCGGACACGGACCAGTGGGCACTCAATGGGCAAAAACACAAGATCCGCTCTACGATGCGTGGAGACAAGCGGCAAAAGCAGTAGGTTTGCCAATAACCGACGACTATAACGGTCAACAACCAATCGGCTTCGGCCGTAGCCAATACACCATCCGCAACGGTCGCCGTGCATCCGCTGCCAATGCATTTCTCAAGCCCGCGCGCGGCCGACCCAATCTCACGATCCACACCCGCGCTCACGCTACTCGCATAATGATGAAGAAAACCACCGCGGTTGGAATAGAATATTCTCGGCGAGGAAAAATAATTGAAGCAACAGCAAATCAGGAAGTTATTTTGTGCGGAGGTGTATTTAACACGCCCCAACTCCTGATGCTCTCAGGCATTGGCCCTGCAGAACACCTACAAGAATTTGGGATTGAATGCATTTCACACTTGGCAGTGGGAAAAAACCTGCAAGATCACTTGGTTGTGTCCAATTCTTGGACCCGCCCGACTAACACGAGCAAGTTCCGTGAAGATCTCCGGATGGATCGTATTGCGATTAATATGATCCGAGCCTACCTGTTTGGCACCGGCCCTGCCACAGTGGTACCCGGCGGAATACATGCGTTTCTGAAAAGCTCCCCTAACGTAGACGTTGCCGATTGGGAATTTTTGTTTCGTGGCGCTGCACTGGATGCTAATCCCTGGTTTCCGGGAATAAAGAAAAAGTTTGATGATGGATACGCTATCCGGGCAGGCATTGTGCATCCAAAAAGTCGGGGCGAAGTGCGGTTGCGTTCAACCAACCCAATGGAACCACTCGTGTTGGATTTCAGGTTTCTCTCTAACAACGACGACTTGATATCTCTCCGAGAGGGGCTCAAGGTCGCGCGTGAGTGTGCGTCCCAGGACGCTTTAAAACCCTTTCGCGGAATAGAAAATGTACCCGGTCCAGACATTCGGACCGACGCTGAATTAGAAGAGTTCATTCGCAAGACGGTGGTAACTATCGAACATCCGGCCTGCACGTGTCCTATAGGGACAGGAGAAGAAAGCGTGTTAGACCCTGAAATGAAAGTTCATGGAATCCAAAATCTTCGCGTCGTCGACGGCTCCGCCATGCCAGACCTTACATCCGCGCACATCAATTCCACCATTTTGATGATGGCCGAAAAAGCCTCGGATCTGATCCTCGGACGGGATCCCTTGCCCGCCCTACATGTCAATTGACATTACTGTGAGCAAAATAACCGACCGAGAGATTACAACCTTTGATCGGGACGGCGTGGTTCTCATAAAAAATATTTTTCCAATGGTGTTGCTGAACAAACTCAGTACCGCCGTGGACGAAATAATGAGGGATCCCAGTGGCTTATCCCGCGAGTACGTCAAGGGCGGAAACGGACGGTTTTTCACCGATCACCATATGAGCCGCAGACATAAGGTTTTTCATAACTTCGTGATGAACTCACCGGCAAGTGAAACCGCCGCCGCCCTACTAAAGTCGGACAAGCTTAACCTGGTAGACGAACACCTCCTGGTAAAGGAACCAGGCACCAACACCCCAACTTATTGGCATCACGACCTGCCCTATTATGAAATATCCTGGCATGACTTCGCGTCGTTTTGGATACCAATGGACCCTGTAACAAAGGATACGGGAGCCATGAAATTTGCGAAGGGCTCTCACCTTTGGGGAAAAACCTATAAGCCTATTATGATTGGAAGCGGAAACTCTCCTGAGGGTGCCGCAGATTTTGATGGGCCGGTCCCCGACATCGACGCCGCACCCCAACAGTATAATGTTCAAAGCTATGAAATGGACCGTGGCGATGCATTATTCTTTCATTCGGCAACCCTGCATGCCGCTGAGCCCAACCTCTCTACCAGCATTCGTCGTCGCGCCCTTTCGCTAAGATACGGCGGAAGCCGCGCAACCTGGCAACCACGAGATTATACCCCGTCGAGGCCAAACACTCCAAAACTAAGCCCCGGAAGCCCCCTAGACGGGCCGGACTACCCGGTAGTTTGGCGGGCGAACTCGTAAACAAACATCAAACGCTCAGGAGAGTGTTTGTACCGGCCATATAGACCTTGATCCGGGAAAATTGATTGCCCCGCACCTCAAAGAAGTTGCAATTCGATTTATGGGTTAAGGCACCATCTAACTCTGTATTCACAACTTTAAACTGACTGGCAACCCAGTCTTGTGACAGATCGACCACGTGACTGAAATCTTTATGTTGAACCGACGTGTGTCCTGACCACAACCGTTCAAACATACCAGCGATTTCCAGGACACCTTCTAATACGACGCCGTGCGTCTCAACCGAAAAAATACATTCGTCTCTCAAAGTTGATCTCAACTCCGGAAAATCTTCAGCATCTACTGCAGAAAAGTAACGTTCCACCAGTTTTATCATTTCTGGACGACCCATTGATCCCTCCAATTTCCTAATGTCTCTATCGCACTTTACACCCAAGCGGTTCATGAGTTGAAATTAAGAAGCACGAAGGAGCAACTAAATGAAAATAGGTGTAAATCTTGTCAACTTTGGACCGGCCATAGACGTACGTGTCCTCGAGCAATGGGTAAACGTTGTCCAGTCTCTAGGCTTCCATCAGATAATGACGTCGGATCACATAGCAATTACGCCCGATGTTGCAGTTCGATTCCCAGCACCGTTTTACGAACCCCTTACCACCCTTGGCTGGTTAGCCCACGCAACAAAAGAAATCTCAATTGGAGCTTCTGTTATTATTCTGCCCTATCGCAGCCCCCTGGAAACCGCCCGGGCATTTGCGGGCCTGGATCAACTGAGCGGGGGTCGTTGCATCCTTGGAGTTGGCGTAGGCTGGGCACGAGAAGAATATGCAGCGCTAGGGATACCCTTTAAGGAGCGCGGCCGTATAACCGACGAATACCTGACGGTTATCTACAAACATTGGACCGAAGAAATTTCCTCTTACAAAGGTCGATTTCTGTCGTACAAACACGTGAACACCGGCCCAAAACCTATACAACGACCGCACCCCCCTATTTGGGTCGGTGGAGCGAGCAATGCCGCAATACTGAGGGCCGTCCGCTACGGAAACGCGTGGCATCCCTTCAAGGTCACGACCAAAGAGTTAAAAACGAAAGGTCTTCCTCTGCTCCAAAGCTTTGCTAAACGAGAGAAAAAACCAACCCCGGATATCTGCCCCAGAATATATCTACGTTTCACGGATACAGATTTACCCGAAAACGGGCGGGTCGCAGGTGAAGGAACAATTGCGCAGGTACACCATGATCTAACCCAACTTGAAGAGATGGGATGCAAAATTGTTACGCTCGACACGTACACAGAGGATGGAGAGGCTGCCCGTAATCCCGCCATCTCGTGGCAACGTCTGCAAACGTTCTCGGAAAAAATCTATGACCTGAGCAGACGGACCGTTCGTTAGCGCGACTCGCCTATAATCTCGCGGTGCTGGTGTAAAATATTATCGAAAAGCGCAGGGTCTCCGCGACTAAGACCGCATTCCGCACCCACCGCTGCAACCTCAACGTACTTACTAGCCAGTTCCACTTTATGTTTGTTCCCTTCATGGTCCCCATGATGAACACACCCGAGGTAAAGATCCGTTGCCGTTTGCAGTTCAAGTCGCTTCAGGGGTGCAAAGTAAGCTTCATCATTTCGGTCGTGCGGTACCGGCATATGAATGTAGTTGATATCACGGGCCGCCCCTACCGAAATTGCGTTCGCGATTTCAACCAACTTTGTTGCATCCTTTGGCTGTATCATGTGCTCGTCGCCAGGACTTCCGTAACACAAGTGATAGCCTAAATCGACGGCGGTCGGAATCAGGCCACTGAGGCCAGACAGTGACGCGGGAATTTCCATCTTATAATCGGGGTGAGGGCTCTGATCGAGGTAAGCTTCCCACATGAGCACTTCGATGCACACGTCCCACTGGTATGCAATCCGGTTATTAGGGAGCTCTGCCATGATACGCTGAATTTCTTCTGCAAGGTGCTTTGTATAAATTACAACGAACTCCTTTCGTGCAACAGGGGCGACAAATAAGTATGTAATGGCTAAGGGTGTCCCCATACAAATTTGATATTTAACGCCGTGAGGGATAACCCCCTCCGACTGGAGCCGGTCAAATATTTTAAAATTCCGAATAGCATCATCTGCGTATCCGGTATTGAACATCACTCGATTAGGCTCGACCCCTTCCCGGAACTTTAATTGATTAAACTCCCAAATGACGACACCGTCATATTGCACAAACTGAAAAATAGGAATGTCGGGATCCGGTTCAAAACAGTCGTTGGCAACCAAGGTATCCTTAACAAAGCTAATCCACCTTCGGCGCCGTCCAGTCTCACCATCCGGAATATATTTGATATAGTTTCCCATATCTTCCCCAAGCCGCCGGAAGGCAGCCTCCGTATCATCAACAGGTATGCCACCAATAAAGTGAGCGTTAAGCTTGGTGTTATTCACGTGTCTTACTCCCGTTTACAAGCCGGTGACCGCTTCTATATCCAGGCCTTCTGCCAGATGTTGTGCGCGCGTCGCGTCAAATTTTTCTTTGACCGGCGGCGGCAGTTTAACTTCCTGCGCAATCTCCGGCATCAGAGAAAGTCGTGTATACCAACTACTAAGGTTTGGGTGCAGTCGATCGACAGGATACCCCGCGAGGGTCAAGCGATTGGCATAAATAAACCAAGCAATATCAAGCACGCTGAAACCATCGGGGAGCAAGTATTCTTGATTTGTGAGTGTGTCATCTAATTTTTGAAAACTCTCCCGAAACTTATGAGCTGCGCGGGTCGCCACGGCATCCGTTATGCCTTCCGAAGCAATTTGTTCCCAAAAGCCTATCTCGACGCCAATTCGTTCGTCTGCCAATCCGCCCACCGTGCCGGACCCCGTGCTCGCGTAGAGTTTCAGGTCTTCGGATGATTTCGGGTCGTGCGGGGGATTAAAGACAAACCGGAAACTAAGTGCCCTCAAATCGAGGTGCATTTCATCTTCATGTTTCAGGAGTTCAGCCACTGCGTTTTCCGAACCCGGGGGTATTAATTTCGGTTCGGGAAATACCCCTTCAAGATACGACAAAATATCGTTACTTTCGATATGAACATCGCCATTGTGAACAATAGTCGGGAGCAAGCCACGGGGATTAATTCCCAGAAAATGTTCGGTTAGGTTCTCATTTCCCATTAGATCGATCAGATGTGATTCCCACTTAACGCCCTTTAGGTTTAAAAATATCCGAAGCTTTTGCGAGCAGGATGAAAAGGGAAAGTGAAAAACGTGCAGCCCCTCCCAATCGAGCACGTCTCTCGTTTTTATATCTTCGTTAGCCAGTTTCACCATGTATTATCTCCCTGCTTAAACACTGTCGGCTTCGTTAAACCGTGATGTTATCTATACTACCCTCCCAACGGGTGCTAAGCACCGCGTATTACGATCTTACCAAAATGTTCGTTCTCGCCCATCGCGTGGTACGCAGAACGGGCGTTCTCAAATTCAAATGTTTGGTCAATTATTGGCTTCATTCCGTTAGCAGCAATAGCGGCATTCATATTGATGAACATTTCCCGACTACCAACATATATCCCGCTGAGGTGAATTGATTTACGCAATACCGGATTGGGATTTATTTGTCCCTCTGTCAAAACACCGATAAGCCCAATATGTGCCCCAAAACCAGCCGCCGCGATCGATTTCTGGAGCGTTCCCGCACCGCCAACCTCTACCACCTGTGTAACGCCCGCGCCACCTGTCAAATCCTGAACGAGATCCTCCCAATCTTGATTGTCACGGTAGTTTATCGTTTCGTCTGCTCCAAGAGACCGGGCACGTTTCAACTTTTCGTCGCTCTTAGATGTTATAATGACCCGCGCGCCCATCATTTTCGAAAACTGTAATGCGAAGATTGAGACACCACCCGTTCCCATCACCAAAACCGTGTCACCCGCTGTCAGCTTACCCTGCTCAACAAGGGCGTTCCACGCGGTGACGCCCGCACAGGTAAGTGTGCTCGCTTCCTCCCAGTTTAGATGTTCTGGAATATGCACCAACGCCTCTTCTGGAAGATTAACTTCCTCGCTCAACATTCCTTCCTCTGCACCGCCCAAGGCGCTCTCCATATTCGCCGCACGGATCCGTCCTGCAGGCCAACGCATAAAAAAACAGCTGGCGACACGGTCGCCAGGCGAAAAATCCGTGACATTCCTGCCGGTACTGACAACCTCCCCCGCAGCGTCAGAATTCGGTATCCGAGGCAATGGAGTATGACGCGCGGTTGGAGACAAGACGGTATTAAAATCCCGGCGGTTTATAGATGACGCTTTAACCCTGACGCGGACTTCGCGTGGACCCGGATCCGCGAGACTGACGTCATTCAGAGTTAGGGCATCAATTCCATCATCATTTATGATTTGCCATGCTTTCATTTAATCCTCGCTCTCTATTACCTCTTCAAACTTGTAAGCTCTAGCAGGAACATTATACATACTAAACTGGTGCGCAATTTCTTGCCGTATAATCACCGCTCATCTGTCTTGTACCAAAATCTTTTCCGTTATAAGAATTTGCATGATGCTCAACTTCGTCGCAGTATATTTACTATGACGGCTCAGAATATTTATCTTTCGCTTGAAGATCTAGCTTCACGGATACCCAACGGCGCACTGATCGGTGTTCCTAAAGGCGATAGCGGCGTTGCCATGGAAATTACCCGTGCGCTTATTCGGCGTAAAGCCAAAAAACTACGGTTGTTAACGGTCCCGGTAAGCAGCATCCAAGCCGACATGTTAATCGGCGCAGGCTGCGTCACAGAAATAGAAACGAGCGGTGTTTCTATGGGTGAATATGGATATGCGCCCAATTTTCGAAATGCTGTGGAAGAAGGAAAAATCATAATCCGTGACGCAACTTGTCCGGCATTATACGGGGAACTTCAAGCCTCGGAGAAAGGCATCCCTTTTATACCCCTTCGCGGAATACTGGGGTCGGACGTATTGGCCAATCGAGATGACTGGAAAACCATTGATAACCCTATGAGTGAGGGCGTATCTGACCCAATCGTTCTTCTTCCTGCAGTAAGGCCCGACATAGCACTGTTCCATGCACGCTACGGGGATCATCACGGAAATATCTGGGTGGGGTCTCGGCGTGAATGTGTTTTACTGTCACACGCTTCTTCAAAAACGTTCGCAAGCGTTGAAGAAATATGGGACGGAAACCTAATGGAAGACGAACGCATGGTGGCGGGAACTATTCCCCCGGTTTACGTCGATGCTGTAACCCACGTTCCAAATGGCGCCTGGCCCCTCTCCCTTCCCGGTGTTTATGAAAATGATGACGATCACCTTCGAACTTATATTCGCGCAGCAAAAACCAAAGAGGGCTTCACGGCATACCTTGATACCCACGTTTTTAATAAACAGGCCGCTGCCTGAAAAGCGCCATGACATTTAGCAGGGAGGAATTACTAATTTGTGCGATTGCACGAATGCTTGAGGGTTGCCGCAATATAGCCGTGGGTGCGGTTTCACCAATACCGGGTAGCGCCGCACTCCTAGTGCAAGCACTTAGTAACGGCAAATCACGTGCAAGCATACTCGGAAGCAATGTACACAACCCATTCAATGACGGTGGCCCGGAACTTTTTGACCGCGCGGGACAAGGTCGCGTCGACGCATTTTTTTTGGGTGGTGGGCAAATTGATGGGGAGGGCAACATAAACCTTGTCAGTGCGGGCCCCTATCCGAAACCGGACACTCGCTTCCCGGGCAGCTTTGGTTCCGCCTATCTATACTTTACTGTGCCCCGCGTAATTCTTTTCCGAGAAGAACATTCACGCCGCGTTTTAGTAGACAAGGTTAATTTTATCAGTGCGCCCGGATGGAGTCCGCCGGGCGTCCACCGACCCGGGGGACCATACGCACTAATAACGAGCCTTTGTATATTTATGTATGACCCTATCCGTCACCGGTTCCGTCTAGATGGTTTGTTGCCTGGTTGTACGCTGGAGGAAGTCTACGACAATACAGCTTTTGAGTTTGACTGCCCGGACGTTGTGGACCTTGTTCCCAACCCGGAAACTGATCGTGTGCAGATCATAAGAGATCGCATTGCCGGAGAAATCGCAGAGACATATCCGCAGTTTGCCCGAACACGGTTAAACTGGGAGGGCTAATCGACCGGCTTTTGCGAATTTTTTTAAAAAAGAAATCGGGGAAATTGCAAAGTGGGTAACTATACGATGGCACTTGAGCGGTATGACCGACATATACCGTTCTTTACCGGCGCCGTAGAAATGCCATCTGGCATAGACATCCAACCTTTAGAAGTCGGAATTGATCATAGTCACCGTGACGGCCGAAACCGGCATGAAAGAATGATCCGCGATGCTGAATTCGATATTTGCGAGCTTTCTCTCTCCTCATATATTATGTCTATCGACCGGCACGCCAGCCTTACAGGTATCCCTATCTTTCCTCGGCGCCTTTTTAGCCAAAACCACATCTATGTTCGAGCCGACGCCGGTATAGAGAAACCCTCCGATCTCAAGGGCCGCAAGGTCGCTCTGCGGCAGTTCCAGACTACCTTGTCAGTTTTGTTTAAAGGCGATTTGACGTTTTTCTATGACCTTCCATGGCAAGATATTCACTGGGTCATGGAGGCATCAGAAGCCGTCGCTTGGACACCAACGTTTGATGCTAAAGTTGAATGGGTTAAAGGAAAACGCGGAACTGATATGCTCCTTTCTGGCGACGTTGACGCGATTATTCACCCCCACCCACCTCGGGAACTTCTCGATGCGGGTGTTTCAATTCGACGGTTATTCGACAACCCGCTCGTTGAATCGAAGCGCTATTATGATAAAATTGGGTACTTTCCAATAATGCATATTATGGTGTTTCAAACAGAAGTAGTGCGGCAAGAACCAGCCCTTCCAAGGATTTTGATGAATATGTGGGATGATGCCAAGGGCCAAGCGGCAAGATATTACGAAGACCCAGGGTATTCAGAAATTGCATTCGCCCGAAATGCATTTGAACAACAGAAATTGTTATTTGGTAACGATATATGGCCTTCAGGAATTGCGGTGAACCGTAAGAATCTCGAAGACTTTATAAAATACAGCGCCAATCAAGGTTTAATTTCTGAAACGTATGAGCCGGAACGGTTGTTTCATGCTTCAGTTTTAGATACCTGAAAAAGAAATAGAAAAGGAGGCATTTCCTTGGACAACGTTTTCGAATTGTATCGATCTGTCGTGTTTCCCTGGCACTGTGACCATATCGGCCACATGAATGTTCGTTGGTACGCGCATCATTTTGATGATGCAGGGTTCCACATGTGGACGATGGCCGGGCTCAGCCAAAAGAAAATGCACGATGATGGTGTTGGTTTGGTCGTCGCACAAATAAAAATTAACTACATCCAAGAAATGAAGTCGGGCGAGCTACTCGTCATACGTGGTGGCTTTAGTCACGTAGGTGGAAAGTCGATTCGGCATCATCAGCGGATGTATAATGCCGATACAAATGGTCTCTGCGCCACCCAAGATACTATTGAGGTGTTTTTCGACCCCGAAACTCGCACGTCGGATGTTATGCCCGATTATTATCGCGGGAAGCTCACTCCCTTGGTCGTGGATTTCGACAATTATAAGGACTGACTAAATGCGTGATCTAAAAGGTAAAACGGCAATAGTCACGGGAGCCGGTCGCGGACTGGGCCGTGCGATGGCAAAAGGTTTGAAGAACGCGGGACTCAACGTGGCGCTGGTTGAACTCGATCCTGACGTACTCAACGACGCCGTTAAAGAACTGGGCGAAGGATGCATCGGTATAGCGGCTGACGTTTCCAAAGAAGAAGAGGCTCAACGTATCGTAGATGAAACACTTTTAAATTTTGGGGACCTGCACATACTAATCAACAACGCAGGCCTTGGGCCGCAACGATTTCGTGATACCGATCGAACCAACGCGACGATGATATGGGAAATTGATCTAGCGGATTGGAAACTTTATCTCGATGTTAATACCACCGCTCATTTCGTAATGGCAAAGGTAGTTGTCCCGCACCTCTTAAAAGGCGGCTGGGGTCGTATTATTAACGTCACAACCAGTCTCGAGACAATGATCAATCATACAAATGGCGCATACGGGCCATCGAAAGCCGGAGCTGAAGCACTTGCGACAATGATTGCAGGCGGTCTCGAGGGCACTAGCGTAACGTGTAACGTTCTGATCCCCGGCGGCCCAGCAGACACGCGTATGATTTCACCTACTGGAATTTACGAGGATCGCAGTAAACTTATTCAACCGGACGTGATGTTACCGCCTCTTTTAGCCCTACTATCAGAATCCAATGACCGAACCAACAACCAACGGGTGCGGGCCGCCCTCTGGGAACAAGACGCTAGCATGGATGCAAACATGGCGAGGGCCAGCGCTCCAATTGCGTGGCCGCAACTTGGAGGCCAAGCAATTCACCCTGAGGGCGACCCAAGAGGCAACCCGGACGCCAGAAATGTCTGACAAAAAACTTTCGGAAAAAGTTATTCTCGTTACCGGCGCGGCACGCGGATTAGGGCGCTCAATGGCGCTGGCTCTGGCGGCCGAGGGAGCAGCTCTCGCACTCGTGGATATCGACGGCGACGAGTTAAAGGACACCGCTATTGAAGTAGAAAAGATAAACGGGCGAGATGCCGTTGTGCCCTTGGGGGCCGATATTGGCGATCCGGAGAGCGCGGCCACGGCAATCCATTACACAGCCGAAAATTTTGGTCGCCTCGACGTACTCTTCAATAACGCGGCACTAGGGCCACAGGTAGTCGCAGAAGATCCCTACGGCAACCCGCCAAAATTCTGGGACCTAGACCCCTACACTTTCATTCGCATGATCAGCGTAAACTCTGGCGGGGCCCAACTGATGTCCTCTGTTGCCGTCCCTTATATGATACAGAACGGTTGGGGGAGGATCGTAAATATTACGACCGCGCTTGATGCGATGTATGCCCCTGGAATGGGCGCGTACGGACCCTCGAAGGCGGCTCTGGAGGCCATGACGGCTATCATGGCTAAAGACCTGGAAGGAACAGGGATAACGGCGAATGTGCTTATTCCGGGTGGGCCCGCAAATACTCGGATGATTAGCGACGCCACAGGTATCCCGCGCGACGCCTTGATCCAACCTCAGAAAATGGAGGCTCCCGCTATTTGGCTAGCGTCAAACGAATCCGACGGGCACAACGGGCAAAGGTTTATCGCTGGACATTGGGATAAAGGACTTGATTTGGCGGCGGCGCCGTGCGCTTGGCCGCAACTCGGCAAGCAAGCAATTTTACCGGCATCGATTAAACGCTGATTATAAAGCAGGACAGGAGAAAAAAAGAATGACACAACGCCCCCTTGAAGGCCGAACGGCCATAATTACAGGAGCCGGCCGGGGCCTGGGAAAGTCGATGGCGGAAGGACTAGCCGCAAAAGGTGCCAAGATTGCGCTGTTAGATCTAGAAAAGGATATACTCGATCAAGCCGTGGCTGACGTCGAAGCTGCAGGCGGCCAGGGCTGTGCTCTATCAATCCCCACCGACGTCACGGATGAGGATCGCGCGCAAAAGGCCATCGACGAGACAATCGAGACGTTTGGCGGATTTGATATTTTGATCAACGACGCCGCGATGGGACCGCAATTCTTTACCGACAATTTTGTTGCTCATGCACCAAAGTTTTGGGAAGTCGCACCGGACCTTTGGAACCGGGTCCTCACAGTAAACGCTTACGGACCGCAATTAATGGCCACCTTCGCTACGCCCCACTTGGTTGAAAAAGGTTGGGGAAGAATTATTAATGTTACGACGAGCCTAGATACCATGTATCTTAGAGGCTGTGGCTCTTATGGACCCTCCAAAGCCGCGTTAGAGGCTAATACACGCATAATGGCCCAGGACCTCGAAGGGACAGGGGTGACTGCAAACGTGCTCATTCCGGGTGGCCCAGCAAACACGAGGATGATCCCGGAAGCCACGGGTTTTGATCGCGAGGAACTCGTCCAACCCGAAGCAATGCGCCCACCGATCTGTTGGCTGTGTTCTACCGACGCTGACGCCATCACGAGTATGCGGTTTATAGCCGCTCTCTGGGATGAGACGCGTCCCATAAAAGAACGGATTGAAATTGCCGGGGCTCCCAGCGCCTGGGCTCAGATCGGATCTGTTTCGAAAAGGCCAAGTGCCTGGGCAGAAGAAGAGCGCTAAAGCAACACAGAAAAGAGGCACGAAATGACCGAACGAACTCTCGAGGGAAAAACAGTGTTAATGACGGGTGCCGGCCGTGGAATGGGTCGGGCGATGTCAGTTGCTCTCTCCGGCGCCGGTGCAAAAGTCGCCATGATCGATATAGACCAGGACGTATTGGATGACGCGGCTAAAGAAGCTGAGAATTCTGGGGGTCAAGGGTCAGTTAAGGCCATCATCTGCGATGTCACAGATGCCGAGCGGGCCAAAGACACTGTAGATGAAATAATCTCGATTTTCGGTTCATTGGACATTCTGGTAAATGACGCCGTAGTAGGACCCGAACGAATTCCTGGCTTCTTCGTGAACCCCAGCAAATTTTGGAACCTAGACGATGATCTCTGGAATTCAATGCTACGGGTCAATATCTTTGGCCCGCAGCTTATGGCAAAGACCTGTGTTCCATACATGATTGAGAGGGGGTGGGGTCGCATCGTTAACGTCACAACAAGCTTAGACACTATGTATCTTTCTGGAGCGGGGGCCTATGGGCCGACAAAAGCCGCACTAGAAGCACACACCCGTATCATGGCCCAGGACCTCGAAGGCACAGGCGTGACCGCTAATATTTTGATCCCTGGGGGCCCAGTAAACACCCGAATGATACCTGAGGTGTCAGGTATTCCTCGGAATGATTTGATCCAGGCGCCGGTAATGCAGAAGCCCATCACCTGGCTTGCGTCTGATGACTCTGATGGAGTAACGGCGATGCGTTTTATAGCAGCACTCTGGGACGACGACCTACCGCGCGACGAACGGATTGAAAAAGCAGCTGCCCCCGCCGCTTGGACCCAAATCCCTTCAAGCGCGATTTATCCAGACGATTAATTTGGGCGGACAACCTTTAGCACTCGTAAAGCGATTAAAAAGGCAACAAACAGAATAACAGCGCCTACCAGGTAGGGTGCGTCGCGCCCAAACCCGCCAAAAGCCGCACCCGCGGCCACTGGCCCTATTATACGGCATAAAGACTGAACTGATTGAGATGCGCCCATAGCGGCGCCTTGTTGTTCGTCGGGTGTATTTCTTGAAATAAGGGCACTCAGCGCGGGATTAGCCAACCCGAAACCAATGGCAATTAGAGCACCGCCAACAAACGCAAGGGGCGAGGTGTAAACAATCAAAACCATTGCAAAGCCCGAGGACATCATCAGGGCACCGATCACTACCAGAACGCCTTCACCGTAACGCCGTGCCATCCGGCGAACCATCACACCTTGTACGAGAACCATAATCAATCCCACATACAAGAAAAAGATACTCACCTCACGGACCCCCCATTTGAGTTGTCTTTCCGTCCAAAGCGCAAACGTACTTTCGAGACCCGCCATGCATAATGCTAGTAACGTTAAGATAACAAGTGGATACAGGACGCCAGCCGTCCGTCCGGCGATAGAAAAGGCCCTCAACCGTCCAACGAAAGCATTCGTTTCTTCATTTTTCTGCCTGGCAGATGGCTCTCCTAATAACAATAAAGCTCCCAAGAAGCCCAGTGCGCCGACGGCTGCCGCTATTAAAAACGCCGTCCTAAAGTCAGCTTCACTGGTACCGGCACTCGTTAATAGCCACCCGATACCCGGACCCAACACAAACCCGGCTCCGATTGCAGCACCCATCAAGCCCAGTCGTCCCGCGCGAGCGTCGGGTGGGGTGACGTCTGCTATATAGGCCTGCGCGACGGGAATCGTCCCACCCATAAGCCCGCCAAGCGCCCTTGCCGCGAATAACATCCAAAGGGCGTCGGCTTGGCTAACCCAAGCAAATGAGAGAGCTGTTCCCAAGGCGCTTAAGCAGAGTATGGGGCGCCTTCCCCATTTGTCACTGACCACTCCCCACGGAAATGAAGACAAAAAAGCAAACAAAGAATAAGTCGAAAATAGAAGCGTAACCATAAACGGGCTTGCCCCGTAACGCTCCGCCCAAAAAGGCGTAAACGGAATGATTATTCCGAATGCAAGCATATCCAGGAAAACGATAAGCAGAAGTACGCCGATCGCGTGCCGGTCGGAACGCATTGTAGTCATGCGGCTAGTCTAATGTATTTTTGACGCACCCACCATCTCTCTCAACTCATACTTGAGCACCTTACCCATCACGTTTCGGGGGAGCGCTTCAACAAACAATACATCTTTAGGATGCTTAAAACGGGCCAATTCACCCTCGAATAAAGAAACCACGGCACCGCGGGAGAGTTCTGTTCCAGCTTTCAGAACCACTATGGCTACCGGTACTTCGCCCCACTTGTCGTCCGGACGCCCTACCACTGCACTCTCTTCAATACCGGGACAACGATCGAGTATCATTTCTAACTCCGCGGGATAAATATTTTCGGAGCCAGATATAATTACGTCTTTGACGCGGTCGTCGACGTAGAAAAGCCCGTCCTTGTCAGTATGACCAATATCGCCCGTATAGAACCAACCGCCTTTCAACACTTCGGCCGATGCTGTGGGATCACCCCAATAGCCAGACATAATGTTGGGGCCCCGAACGACGATTTCACCACGCTCTTCAGCACCCAATGTTTTTCCATCCGTATCGACGATCTTGGCATCACAATGGAGAGCCGCACGCCCCGTGGAACCCCGCGTGCTGAAGGCGTCGGGTATTCGTTGGTGTATCACGACCGGCGAAGTTTCTGTCGAGCCATAAACTTGAATGATTGGAACACCCCGTTCGTGATAAGCGTCTATGAGAGATAGGGGTACGGTGGTTGAACCGGTGTTAATCGTCCTTAACGAGGAAAAATCAATCGTTTCCCAGCCGGGGTGTTGCATCACCGAAGCCATCAGCGCGGGCACCAATATCATCAAACTGGGTTTTTCCTCATTGATCACACGCACGGTTGCGTCGGGATCAAACCTCCGGTGCATTATAACGGTCGCCCCTGCATGTAACGCGGGGGTAGTCTGAATATTAAGCCCACCCACGTGAAACATTGGTAAATTTGTAAAGATCAGATCTTTACTTGTCATATCGTGCATGGCGATGGAATTAACGGCGTTGAATGTCAGGGCATTCTGACTAAGGATCGCGCCCTTTGGGCGCCCGGTGGTTCCGGAGGTATACACGATTAGAAGCGGATTGTTCGGGCCCACATCTGGATCTACGGCGTCTCTTCCCGCGCTACTTAGTAATTTATTCCATTGATCAGGTATTTTTACTATTCGACAATCGGACAGTTCACCTGCTAAGGATTTCGTACCTCCCGCGAACTCATCCTCCACGAACAGTGTCTTCACACCAGAATCCGAAAGAATGTACAAGTGCTCACCCGGCGCGAGCCGCCAGTTTAACGGGACGAGAATTGCTCCAATTCGTGCGCACGCAAACAACAAAGTTAACATATGAGGTGAATTAAAACCAAGAAAAGCGACACGGTCCCCATTTGACACGCCAAGATCTTGTCGAAGCAGTGACGCAACCCCGCGCACTTCCTGAAAAAAAGACGCGTAGTTAATGTCCGCACCCTCGAAACGAATCGCAACCTTGTTCGGCTGAAATTCAGCCCAACGCTCTATCCAATTAGATACGTTCATTTTCGACCGTCGTCGTTTTCGCCTGGCTCATAAAGCGTTTCCCGTCCCAGTCGATCAAGGCATAATTCGGCCGTCCAGGGCAGCATCAAAGAACCCAATCGGGAATCACGATACAAACGCTCGAGCGGCAAAGATTTCAACATTGATTGGCCGCCACACGTACGCAGTGCTAGACGGCACATCTCGTTAGCATTTTCCATAACCGTGTATTGGGCTGCATAGGCCCGGAGCCGATCGTTCTTGGAAGGGTCGAGCCGCGCTTCCGAGGTTGCCTGCTTAAAAAGTGCCCAAGTTTGTTGCAGCTTTATCCACATTTCCGCAACCGTAATCTGCTTTGTAGGGTGCATACGACGCTTTACAGGGATCCCCTCAACCTCCCCACGTAAATAAGAAACAGTAAAGTCGTAAGCGGCTTGAGCAATACCCATATATGTCGGACAAAGTGTGAGAAACATATGAGGCCAACGCCTCGCAGCTTGATGATACACGCCGGCCGGCATCAACATCTGTTCGTCCGCAATGAATACATTCTCCAATAAAAGCGTCCTCGAGACAGTCGCTCGCATTCCGACTGGATCCCACGGACCGACAATGGAAACACCGTGGGCATCTGAAGGAACGGCCATAAACAAAGTATCTTTCACCGAAAAATCTTTTTTATCTTCGGTACACAATACACCGTAGTAATTCGCCGCTCCCGAAAGAGACGCAAAAATCTTCTTCCCGTTCAATACCCACCCGCCATCCACTTTGGCCGCCATTGTTCCGAAGGGAGCCTTGCCCGCAGCGGCCGCAGACCCTTCGGAAAATGGTTGGGCGAAAATTGCTCCTTCTTCTACAATCCGAGAAAAATGGAGTTCGCGATTTTTTTGGTGTTGCTTTCGCGCTGCCGCAGACATCTCTAAATCATCGGCAATGTGTCCAGTCCACAGTGGCGTACACGCGTGCATATTATATGTTAAGGCCGTCGCCCCGCACCAACGCCCCATTTCCGCCGCAAGCGAAGCGTAATCTGCGTACTCCACCCCCAGCCCGCCAAGGGATTTTGGTACTGTCATGGCGAGGATCCCGGTTTCACGCATGTCATCATAATTTTCAAAAGGAAAGGACGCCTCATTGTCGTAATGCGGCGCACGTTGCGCAAACTTCTCCCTTCCGAGGTTTCCGATTACCTCACGGATCGCGTCGATATCACCCGCAAGTTTTTGCCAAGAAAACTGCGTGAACCGGGTTTTTCCCGTGCGATTATGTCTTGGTTTCGCGTGTCTGGAGGGCGTCATTATGCGTTCCGGTAACAATTAGTTTGTCGACAAGGGTCGGATAAAATCACTCAGTGCCGCGTCAAAGGCGAGTGGGTCCTCTAGATTTGCAAGATGGCCTAAACCAGGCAAACAGACATACCGACTATTGGGAATCTTCGTGCTCATCTTTTCCATCATCGACGCGGGAGCATTGGTATCTTTTTCTCCGGAAATTACGAGCGTGGGAACCTTTATATGCGGTAAATTTTTGCGCTGTTCAAAACTAACAATACATTTAATGGCGGCGCGATAGGTTTCAGTCGAAACGTCGGACATACAGTCGAAGGCAAGCTGCTTTCCATGTGGGTCTGCGTCCGGCGACATCATCGTCACCACGAGTTCTTCCGCTAGATCTGCCATGGTCGAGCCGTTGTTTAATGGGGCCAAGCGCGCGTCCACAAACTTCTTTTGAAAATCTCCGTCAGGGTTTCCAAAAGCGGGGCTTGTTGCCGACAGCGTCAGTGAAAGTAGTCGGTCCTGGTTGTTTACAGAAAATTCTTGGGCGACCATGCCACCCATAGAATGGCCAACCAAGTGGACTCTCTCCCAACCCCGATCATCTAATAGCAATAACAGGGCATCCGCCAGGATCGTGAACTTCATATCACCGTTCCAAGTGCTCTTACCGTAACCCGGCATATTCCAAGCAGCTGCCTTGTATTTTAGGGAAAAACTATTGAGCTGAGGCATCCAGCTATAGGCACCACCTCCGACGCCATGCAGAAATAAGATGACGTCACCGTCTCCCTTCTCAATATGTTCTGGGACGTTCTTCACGCCAGTTCTCCTTGCAGGATCCCTTGCTCTACTATTTTTGATCCATCCAACGCAATTGTGCATTTCCGGATCGGAAGATCAAAATGCCCCAGCGTAAACCTTTTTGCCGCTTCATTTGCTCCAGTCGAATAAAGAAAATTACCGGCAAATGCTCGCAATTCTGTGCCGTTCACATCACGTTTGTCGTACATGGCCAGCGCGTCCCAGCGTGCTGAAGGGTTCATGCCCCACCCAACGTGAGAAACAGCATAAGCCTCCCTGTCCCCCCATGCAGCGATATACTCTCGGAATAGGTCGGCGTCTAAGCCCGTTCCTTCAATCTTCGAGATGTAGTCATCTTCAATAATCAATGTAACGGGGCTCTCAAGGTAACGCTTGAAGGTAAGGTTTACGTCTCCAGCGTCCATTACAAGCCTGCCATTTACGGTTTTCTCTTTTGGAAAACAAAGCACCAGGCCACCGGGCCAATGGGCCACATGGCCCGGACGTTCGCAATAACCCCAAACGCCTGCGCCGCGGGTGTTCGTTACATTTATTTTTAATTCTGTTCCCGATTCAGACATAACGGTCATTTCGGATGCATCTGATAACATTCGGATCCCCGTCTTCACCTTTGGTGTGAGACTCGGATCGGGTATCAAGCGTTCAAGAACGTCCGGGTGCTCATTGGATACCATAAGCAAACGCGCTCCTGCTTTAAGAATTGTCGGCAATTCTGGAGCGTGCAGAAGGCCTTCTACGGTACAATCGACAACTACGGTAGAAGCCCCCAAAGCCGTGACCACGGGCTCCAAAGCTTCAACTGAATTTGAGGCGCCCGTCGACCGGACGGGAACCGGACTGACTTGGCGCGGCGTCACCAATTTTACGTGAAATGCTTTGACGCCGAGTCTCTGCAGACCCAACTCTGCAAGATGAACATTAAGATCCCGAGATTGTGTCTCCGAAACAATAGCTGCGGTGTCTCCGGGCACGAGCTTACAAAGTTCAAATACTGAACTGAACATGTCGATCCACTTTCCTTCGATCCGGTCGGCGAACATCACGTGATCTCCCTAAAGTAAGTTACCAAATCTAACGCAGAGAAATTTATATGAAAAGGAATATATTCTTGATAACCTCTAATTATGGAGAAACGATTTGCGGATAATTACCTACTCTACCTTCTAGCAAGGGCAAGCACGGAGGTCAGTAAGCAGTTTCACAGTCGATTAAAGCAACACTGCCTGCAGGTTTCTGAATGGAGGGTCTTAGCATCATTGAGCGACGGTGACGGAATGACAGTAGGCGAACTGGCCGCCCGCGCATTGCAACGCCAGCCAACAATGACCAAAATTGTTAGCCGAATGGAAATTTCTGGCCTCGTTCGGCGTCAAAAAAGTTCTGATGATCGCCGCCGGGTGCAGGTTTTTATTACTGATAATGGGCGCCAACGTATCTCAGCTGCGCTAAAGGACGCGCTCGCGCACGAAGCGGAAGTCCTCTCCGATTACACTCAAAAGGAAGCATCCGACCTTAAGACAATCCTGCGTAATTTATTAGAGAGAAATGGCGCATGACAGGCGTAAACCAAATCTCTGTTTTTATATTTTATATAAAAAATATTGTTATCGGCATTATGCAATTAGACGTTTAAAAATTTTTCTTCCACGGTTTTGGGGTATTATCAAAAAATGCCGGTCCCGGAAAAAAATACCCTAAGAACGCCTATATTGGCATTAAACAACGTCAACCTAACTCTTGACGATACATTTACTCTTCAAAATTTAAGTTTCTCAATCGGAAAAGGCGAATCGCTAGTATTAATAGGGCCGTCTGGCGCCGGTAAAACACTTACATTAAAGATGATTGCAGGATTATTCCGGCCTAACAGCGGCAAAATTGAATATCACGGCCAAAACATTGCTGAGCTGAATGACGACGAGCGCAATCGGCTGGCAAAAATAGGGGTGTTGTTTCAAAGGTCCGGTCTTTTTGACAGCCTCACCGTATGGGAAAATATTACCTTCCGGTTGCGCGTAACCGAAAAATTGTCAAAGACACAAGCAATCGATACCGCGCGTCACAAATTGGCTGCTGTTGGCTTGAACAGTGAGACCGCGTTTCTCTACCCAGTTGAGTTATCGGGCGGCATGCAAAAGCGAGTAGGTATCGCAAGAGCCCTCGCAGACGAACCGGATTTACTTCTCCTGGACGAGCCCACTGCAGGCCTTGACCCAATTATGACAAACGTCATTAATAAATGGGTCCGCGAAAACGTAAACACACTCGGCGCGTCTGTTCTCTCTGTTACAAGCGATCTAAAAAGTGCCAGAAGCACCGCCGACCGGATAGTGATGTTAAATGAAGGAAAGGTTGTTTGGGAGGGCACGCCGGCACAACTCGATACGGCCAATAATCCCTATATAGATCAGTTCGTCCACAAAACCAGGGACGGCCCCATTCGCGCGGGTTTTGATTGACCTTAAACACAGCATTGGCATTTTCAACTAAGTAGTTATCATTTGTTTCTGCAAGACAGTTAAATCGATGGTAAAGGGAGAATCGAAATGAACTTAAGAATATTCATTACGGCTGCCGCACTTGTTGGAACTGCAGCTGCAAGCACCCAGGCTCAAACTATCAGTATGGGAACCAACCCACAGGGTTCCTTAGCGTACGCAACAGGCGCAGGCGTGGCCAAGGTAGCAATAGAGAATGCTGGCGTAAAAATGCGCGTAGTGCCTCAAGGGGGGCCGGTAGTTACGCTCCCCCTTCTCAACAAAGGTAAGTTAGATTTCACCATTTCCGTCAGCGTCGTTACGGCCTTCGCCAGAACTGGTGCGAAAATGTTTAAAGGCAAGAAACAATCCAACGTCCGCATCGTCGCATCGCTCTTTCCGCTGATATTAGGTTGGTATGTTCCGAAAGACTCACCCATCAAAACGTTCGCCGACATACGTGGTAAACGTGTTCCCTCAAAGTATACGAAACAAAAAATCGCTGGTCTTTTTGCAAGAGCAATGTTGGCTGCCCATGGCATAACAATGAACGACGTGAAGAAATTTCCGGTACCAAACGGTGTTCGCGGTGTTGACGCGTTCATGGCAGGCAAAGTAGACGCCGTTTATTTTTCGCTTTCGTCTGGTAAAACTCGTCAAGCTCATGCTGCTGTCGGCGGAATACGTGTGTTAACCATGCAGAAAAACGCAAAAACTCAAAAAATTATTCATTCAATCTCGCCGGGAGCGGTGATCGCCACTATCCAACCTTCCGCTCGGTTCCCGGGGTTTTCAAAGCCGATAAACACGCTAATCGCGCCGTTTATCGTCAATGCCAGCAGCCAAACACCAAACGAAACTGTCTACAAAGTAGTTAAAGCTATATATGAAAATAAAAAGAAGATGGTCCTATCCCATAAGGCTTTTAACGGCTTCCAACCCAAGGCCATTAACCGGGACCTTGGTATACCCTATCACCCTGGTTCAATTAAATTCTTCAAGGAAGTAGGGTTAATGTAGAGACGACTTTGGTCGCCCCGTATGGCGACCATTCCGAATAATTCGAGCAACCCGGATCCCCCCACGCGACCATCGTGGACGATCCGGGTCCTCGGTCGCTTGCTCGCAGCGGTAATGACCCTTGCGGCTCTTGCTGAAGCCGGCTCCTTGACCGAGTTATTTGCGTATGCACCGTACGACGAAGCTCGATACCTCTGGTATTTGGGAATAGCAATCGCAGCGCTGTTCATCTTAAATCCATTTAAGAAAAATGCTCCAAGGTTAAAGGTGCCAATTATCGATGGTGCATTAGCCGTTGTGGGTATGGCTGCCTGTTTTTACGCGTCTTGGCATTACGAACGGATTATGGAAGGGATGGCCGATAATCCCCCAGAATCCTTCGTCATTGCGTTCATTATTGTTTTAACGGTGGGCGAGGGCCTGCGCCGAACTGCCGGCAATATTCTTTTTGGTTTTTTAGTTTTTTTTATCTTTTTTGGTCTGGTTGGCCATCTCGTTCCAGGCACATTTCAAGGAGATGAGGTAGAGGTCGATAGACTGTTTATATATATCGGGCTTGATTCTAACGGCCTGGTTGGCTTTCCACTTCGAGTGTCGACAACAATCGTTATCACTTTTATTTACTTTGGCACACTCCTCCACATGTCTGGCGGTTCACGATTTTTTACGGACATGTCGACAGCCTTAATGGGTCGTTATCGAGGCGGTTCCGCAAAAATTGCCGTAACTGCCTCGTCGATTTTTGGCTCTATCTCAGGTAGTGCCGTTTCAAACGTCGTATCCACGGGCGTTATCACAATCCCGTTAATGGAAAAGGCTGGGTATAAAAACCATCAAGCAGGAGCGATAGAAGCAGTCGCCTCAACAGGTGGTCAGCTTATGCCGCCCATGATGGGTGCTGCCGCGTTTCTAATGGCAGAATTTCTCGAAATTTCCTATCAGGAAGTGGTTCTCGCCGCGTTGATCCCGGCAATCCTCTACTATGTTGCCTTATTTATACAGGCGGATTTAATCGCGGCACGCAATGGACTAAAAGCCGTCGACGCAGACCAGATCCTGCCGCGACTGCGGGTGTTTCTTTCCGGTGGTCACTATATTGTTCCGTTCATTGTGATAATTGTTTGTCTGTTTACCTATAACCTTGTTCCACAAACCTCTGCTCTTTGGGCTGCCATTAGCCTCATACCGCTAGGTATGCTTATTGGCTATAAGGGTGACAGAATGAAGCTCCTCGCTCCTGTGCGCGCATTGACAGAAACAGGCGCACTCGTTGTACAGCTTATCATGATTGGGGCTATGGCAGGTATCGTAATCGGCGTACTAAATACCACGGGCCTTGGCTTTGCAATGACACAATCCCTCATTCAAATTGCGGGCGGCAGCCTGTTTTTTGTACTTTTAATGGCGGCCGCCGTTTCGATTGTGCTTGGTATGGGCATGCCGACTTTGGGAGTCTATCTCCTCGTGGCGACGCTAGTTGCACCGGCAATGGTAGAGGTTGGTGTCACGCCGAAGGCAGCGCATCTTTTTGCACTCTATTTCGGAATGCTATCAATGATCACTCCACCGGTTGCGATTGCCGCCTTTGCTGCCGCTACCGTGGCACGGGCGGACCCAATGCGGACAGCCTCTGCCGCCGTCCAATTTGGATGGTCCGCCTATGTGGTGCCTTTCATGTTCGTGGTGGCACCTGAACTGATGATGGAAGGGTCTATATGGCTAGTATTGCAGACCGCATCTACCGCTATATTCGGCGTTTGGGTGG
Source organism: uncultured Rhodospirillaceae bacterium (assembly GCA_964412235.1). Classification (GTDB taxonomy): domain Bacteria; phylum Pseudomonadota; class Alphaproteobacteria; order MPNO01; family UBA830; genus JAYZQT01. The sequence goes on along the minus strand of CAYPNT010000023.1, from coordinate 7,468 downwards.
TATCCGCGGGGTTCGTCGGTTACTTTAGCAAACCCCTTAATCTATTTTTTCGTCTCTCATTTATTGCGGCGGGTGTATTAATGATGATTCCAACCGGTGCAATTCCATATGGTATTTGGACCGATATTAGTGGTACGGGACTTGCGATAGCGGTTATTGTTTCTGATCTATTAACAAAACGCCGAACAAACAAACCAGTTTAACAAGGATCCTCCATGCGTATAATTATGCTCGGCACGAGCGCGGCAATGCCTAATCCGGATCGGCATGATTCCGGTATCCTTATCACTGTGCGAGACCGCCACTACCTTTTTGATTGCGGTCATGGCTCAACCAATCAAATGGTCGCTGCCGGGGTAAATCCGGCTAGTGTAAATCACGTGTTTCTGTCGCACTTACATTACGACCACATTGCCGATTTTGCGTATTTCATGATCACAACCTGGATGGCAAATCGCCAAATTTCTCCAATTGTTGTCGGACCCGAAGACACAGCGCATTTCGTCACGTCTCTCCTTGACCGGAACCAGGGTGCGTTTCGCAAAGACATAGAAGCGCGCGTCCAATACAAACAGCGCCAGGATAACTTCAACGCACTACAACCAGAGGTACGAGAGGAAGAACCGGGCGTAATATTTGAGGATGATTACGTGAAAGTTTCCGCCTGTTACGTGGAGCATATCCCGATGGAAATTTCACCCTGTTTCGGTCTACGATTAGACAGCGTTGACGGAAAATCAATTGTGTTTTCGGGTGACACCGCACCCTGTGATCGATTAATCGAACTTGCACAAAGTGCGGACCTCCTCATTCACGAATGCACATTTCCCCAATCCGCTATAGACTTCCGCTCCAAAGCGGGAATTGGAACCTGGGCTCACACAAGCCCTACCGACCTCGGCGAGATCGCGGTTAAATCAAATGTAAAAAGTTTAGTCGCTACGCATTTTGGCCATTTCGATTCCTCGCGCCCGATCGTCAAGGAATTGATGACCCAACACATGCCAGTGGACCGAATGGGTACTGAGATGATGGAAGAGATGGTTTCTGACATTAGGAAAAATTGGAAAGGGGACTTGCGCATGGCTCATGACCTAATGCGCATCGACCTCTAATAGGTATAGAAGCCCACTCGTTAACCCCACAATAAAAAGGTCCTCGAACGAGAGGCGTGAGTTGTGATGCGCGTATTTCCTGATAAACTCCCCGTAAAATTAAAGAATTGCATAAAAGACAGGGAACAAATGTGGAAGCCATAGGAAAAGCGCATCTGCAGCTATTAATACTGCTGAAAAATATAGCGAGCGTTATTATCTTTATTAGCTTCGTCCTGATAGTGTTGGACGTTGCCCTCATTATGTTTGGCTATTCGGGCAGGGAAGCCACGATGGGGCTGGTTGAATACGGCCTTCTTTGGTTCACTATGCTCGCGGCCCCTTGGTTAGCGCGGATTAAGGGCCACGTCTATATCGACGCCCTAACCGAGTTCTTCAACCCGGCGGTCCAACAGGTCGCGGCGAAGCTCGCATACTCAGTGGCGATTGCCGGCGCATCCATTTCAGGCTGGTTTTCAGTAGACCTTTGGTGGGAAGCGTATTCAACAGGAATGATTGACGAACGTGGCGTCGAATTGATGCAGTGGTGGTTGTATGCCCCTATGCCAATTGGGTTTTTTCTCGTGGCAATAGAGTTTCTCCGATATTTAATAGGCATAGACGACATGTATGGCAGCCGAACCGAAGTAAAAGAGGGTATGTGAGATGGAGTGGTATTGGGCCTTTGCCCTCTTACTGGGGATGGTTATCAGCTTTATGGCGCTGGGCGTCCCGGTCGCGTTTGCGTTTATTGCAACCAATTTTATAGCGGTCTCGATCTTCGCGGGTACCGACGGACTCATTCAAGTAGCGGATAACGCAACACAACTTATAACCCGATTTACACTTGGACCGGTTCCCATGTTCATACTCATGGGGTCGATTTTCTTTCACACCGGTTTGGCAGTTAAGGTTTTTGATGGCCTTGACGCTATTTTTGGTCGCCTTCCGGGGCGTCTTTGTTATCTCACGGTAGCCGGGGGATCAATTTTTTCGACCCTAACCGGTTCGTCGATGGCCAACACAGCCATGTTGGGCTCCCTCATGGTTCCGGAAATGCAACGACGGGGATACAACAAGCAAATGTCGATGGGCCCGATCTTAGGTACCGGCGGCCTCGCGATGATAATTCCACCGTCTGCGCTTGGCGTCCTTCTCGCTGCGATCGCGGAGATTGACGTGGGCCGGCTCCTGGTAGCGGGCTTTCTTCCAGGCTTCGTCCTCGCCGCTCTATACGCCTCTATGATCACACTACAGTTGCTGCGTAATCCCGGAGCTGCCCCAGCATATGACGTTCCTCCAATGAGTATGATGACCCGGTTACGAATGGTCACCACGAACATTCTCCCCATGGGCCTCGTCATATTTATGGTTATCGGCTTTATCGTTCTTGGCATTGCGACACCAACGGAGGCCGCCGCATGCGGGGTATTCGGAGTAATGGTTCTGGCCGGTGCATTTAAGGCGCTTACATTCAAATCCGTCACGATATCGCTTGAGGCAACGGTAAAAGTCGCCGCAATGGTTTTCTTTATCATTATGAACTCCACCGTCTTCAGCCAAATGCTTGCTTTCTCAGGGGCGAGCAAGGGACTGATCGAGTGGGTGACGAGTTACGAACTGCACAAGTTCGCAATTCTGTTCCTGATGTTCTGCGTTCTTATACTTCTCGGAATGTTTATGGATGCGACGTCTATGATGTTAATAACAGTGCCAATATTCTTTCCGCTGGCGAGTGCTCTCGGCTTCGATTTAATTTGGTATGGATTGTTCGTTTTAATAACCATCGAAATGGCGGGGACCACTCCCCCATTTGGATTGCTGCTCTACGTTATGCTGGGGGTTGCACCCAAGGGAACTACGCTCTTTGACGTCGCTAAGGCCGCGTTCCCGTTCCTTGTGTGTGACGCTATTCTCATCCTCATATTGGTAGCTTGGCCCAACTTAGCCCTTTGGTTACCAAGTTTAATGTGAACACACTACAAAAAAAGAGCGCCACCCGAACCGGGTGACGCTCTTTTGTCTCGGAATGCTGCCTAGTTACTGACAGTCATTAATGCCTTCATTTTCTGGAAATCTTCTAAGTACTTATACTTTTCTGCGGTTTTCCAGTTAGCGCTTATAATTGTGTTGATATATACCTTGGCGATGTCTGGCGGAAGCATCATCCGCTGGACGCCTTCCTTGTAAACCTTCGCATTATCGATCTTAGCGAGCTTTTCAAGCATCGGACCAGAATTATTTTCATAGTGCAGTCCCGCAGCTATGATCTGATCGCGCGCCTTTTTTGGCAATTTGTCGAACCGGTTTTTGTTCATGGTTGCCATGGTCGTCGACCGGAAGAAGCCTGGCTCAATGCGCCATTTAATAAAACGCTGCCATCCGCGAAACGCCACGCCGCCCTCAGGCCAAGCAAGACCGTCAACCGTGCCGCGTTCGAGAGCGGTATACACCTCAGCTGGCGAGATATTTTTCGTGGTCGCGCCCATCGCCTTCAGAAAAGGCGTGTAAAGTGCGGTCGTCCGCATCTTAATACCCTTAAGATTAAGGCCCGTTACCTTGCTTAACTTAGGTTTATCTTTCATCCAAAGGTAGAATGAATTGAACCCATAAAAGTTCCCCCAGCCAAGAATTACAGCGTTGAGTTTTTTAGCCCACGCTCTCGACATAATGTCAAAAGCACCGTTTTTGCGCCACGTTGACGAAGGCACTGGCGCGATACCGTGCAGTCGTGCTTCCGAAACAATGCCCGCATAGTACGTACAAGGCGACATGATGATATCGATAAGACCACGTTTCATTGCGGGGCCTTGTTTCCGGTTTGGTGTCACCTCAGGACCACCTAAGTAGTTAAGTTTTACCAAACTTTCGTCTTCTTTCATTTTATCTACGAAGAGCCGTAGAAAGGCAGTGCTTTGGTCGTGCTTCGTGCCCAAAGCCGTGGTCACCTTAAGAACCTCTGCCGATTGTGCGGGCACAGAGATCGCTAGTACCGTCACAGCGGCCAAGGCAGTCGCGGTTATTTTACCAAACGTAAATTTCATGCTTTTTATCCTCCCAATCATGATTGCGTTGGTTATTTTACTGTTCTCGTGGACGCTTTTGAATTAGATAAACCTAACACTTACACATCCGAACGCCGGCCCATACTAGCAGCGATATCTTATACTGTAACCCATTTGCTTCGTGTAATAAGTAAAGTACTTTATTTTTTTATGTCGAAAGTTCGTGCAACTTGGGACGCAACTCCATAACACCCAATCAATCTGCTCGCGGCTGGATAATCGTGGGTGCGTTATTTTTGATGCTGAGTATTGTCATTACGGCACGCAACAGTATTGGCCTTATGATGCCCATTTGGGAAAAAGACCTAGGATGGTCAATTAAGTCCGTATCAACAGCTGGCGCCATCATGATGGTTGTTATGGCAATAGCTGCCCCCATCGTCGGAAGCATTATCGATAGGTTGGGGTCACGAATTATATATGCGATGGGAATGACCGTCATCGGATTTGTTTTCATCTTGTGTGCATTAATGACGGAGAAATGGCATCTTATTCTGCTATTCAGCCTTGTTGGCGGGGTCGCTTTTGCTGCGATGTCACCCTCCCTCGTATCCGCCACTATCGCGCATCACTTTCATCGGCGGCTCGGTCTGGCGACCAGCATTGCCACCTCGGGCAGCACAGGCGGTCAGTTTCTCATAATGCCAGGCCTCGCCCTTCTCGTTGACTGGCTTGCATGGCGCAACAGTCTTTTGATAGCGGGAGCCACGATCCTGGTAACGGCAGTCGCCGTATACGCGCTGATCGGAGCGGAGCCAAAGCGGGAACAGCGTACGACAACAAAGGGCGCTGCTTTAAGCTTCAAGACGACACTTTCCACTCTCGTAAAGATGCCGGTCTTTTGGTTGCTTGGGAGCGGATTTTTCATTTGCGGGTTTACAACAGCCGGAACGATCAAAATACACTTAATACCCTACGCGGTAAGTTGCGGATTTCCGCCGATAGAAAGCGCGACAGCCTACGGGGTTCTCTCACTGTTCAGCCTTTTCGGAATGATCTGTTATGGGTGGCTTTCAGATCGCTTCAATCGACCACTACTCTTAGCCAGTTGCTATTTTGTTAGGGCACTTACATTTATTCTTTTAATCCACGTTGCGGGTGACACAGTACTTCTTTATTCCTTTGCCGTGCTCTTCGGTATCTTCGATTACGCTACCTTTCCCATCGTCGCGAGTATCGTCGCCACACATATTGGTCGAAATATTATGGGCCTCACCATGGGCCTTATTTTCGCGTTGCACTCTTTAGGCGGAGCACTGGGTTCGTTTATGGGTGGCTACCTATACGATTTGTTCGCACAGTATGATTGGGTTTGGATTGTATCGGTCGCCCTTGCGTTGATTGCAGCTTGTCTGACATTGCTCATTCGTGAAAGCCGAGAAGGCAACACCCCACAAAATGCCAAATTATCAATTATTAAGTGATTTTGATTGTAGCTAGTGCACCCTAAGGCCCGCGTATTCCATTCTTGGCAAAATTTCGTCGCGAAGAGCCGGAAAGTCATCAATATAATTAACCAGGCCAATGGCAATGCCATCGAGCCCTGCCTCCGCCATGCGCCTAAACTTGTCAACGACCTCATCATACCCGCCCACGATTGGATATGTTCCAGCCGCGGCTAACATACGTTCCGCTGTGTGCGTGGGAAGTTTCGACGATGAAGCACCACCCTTAGTGCGGATCCTCAGTGCGTGGTCAACTGCTGCCCAATCACCCATCTCGTGAATTAGGTAGTGATAATATTCCTGGGCTTCCTTTTGGGTAGGACGGCTAATTACGTTACCACAGCCAAAATAGAGTCGTGGCGCCGGTTCTACCTTCTTCATTTTATTAATTTCTGGTTTTAAGAAATCTATTTCCCGAATGCCCATAAAAACACAATCAGCCCGGCGTAATGCGAAATCTCGTCCAATGGGAGAATTTCCTGCACTCACGAGTATGGGGCGACTATCACCGTAGGGTTTTGGCAAACTCTCTACTCCCTTTAAATCAAAAAACCTGCCCCGAAAATTAAATGGCTCATTATGGACCCACAATTTTTCTACGATATCCAACCACTCTTCGGTGTACTTGTAGCGTTCGTCATGATTCCTGATCCCAATACCAAACATAGCGTGTTCGCCAACATTCCAACCAGACACCATATTTAAGCCAAAGCGTCCTTTTCCTGCTAAATCGGCTGACACCATCTGTTTCGCGGCAAAAACAGGGTGCATCAAGGCTACGTGCACGGTACCAAAGACAACGATCCTATCAGTTACCGACAGCATTCCTGTGGCCCAGGTAAGTGTTTCAAAATTCTCTCCTTCGGCATCTATTTCCCCGCCGTACCCGTGCCAACGCGCAACCGGCAAAAGAAATTCTAGTCCGGTTTCATCTGCCAATTTCGACACGCTGACATTATTTTCCCACGAGGCCTCCCAAAACTCCGAGGCTTTCGTCATCGTGAGACCCCCTGAACAATTTTGCGAGAAGAGCCCAATTTTGAAAGGGTTTGGTCCGTATATTCTTGCAGTGTTTCGTTTCACTTATCGCTTTCCGAATTTCGTCGTTAGCTGGAAGCTTACAAAGGTTTTTGCTACATTCCTTCGGTGGCTAACGAATTGCCTTGTATCGTCATGATCCCAGGCTAGAATTTAATTGCAAGGTTCATAATCAAAAACCAATCGGAAATTATAATGGTTGAGGCAGGCAAGAACGCCTTCAAAAGTTTTATTTCGTCAATGCGAGATTTATATACGGAGAAATTAGAAGCAGCAGAGCATTGGGAACGCGCACGCGAGTTGCTGGAGGTTCTGATCTCAAGTGAAGAATTTCAGAAAATGACGGACGCCTGGCCAACGGGCGACGGTAAACAATATGTGATTTATGAGGACCCAGATTATGGCTTCGTGATAGATGGCCTTGTGCGGGGATCTTATCATGCGGCCCCCGCTCACGACCACGCCCATACCTGGACGGCGTACGGGATAGTTACAGGTTGGGAGCGCATGACGCGGTATATTCGAACGGATGACGGAGTAAGCGAAGAAAGAGCGGAGATAGAACTTGTTTCATCGGAAATTTGCGAAGCCGGAACCGTTGATGTTATTCCACCTTGGGAAATCCACACCGAAAGTAATGATGACAATCGCGCCGTCGCGCTGTCGGTAAGAAGCGAAACCCTTGGGCATTTTGATCAAAACATATATCTGAAGGACGGGCGCATCACTACCATTCGGGGTTTGGAGAGGATCAATTTTCCAATAATATGATCCAGTAAAATAGGGAATAGGTAATGGGTAAAATTCTGACACACGATCAAATACA
>CAYPNT010000022.1:0-35322 GCA_964412235.1 uncultured Rhodospirillaceae bacterium | reverse complement strand
TGGGCATTGGCGCCCAATTCGGCGGCAAGTATTTCTGCCACGATGTGCGGGTTATAAGATTACCACGTCATGGTGCAAGCGTTCCTATCGGGCTTGGCGTTTCATGCTCTGCGGACCGGCAAGCACTAGGCAAAATAACACGTGACGGCATCTTCCTTGAACAACTGGAGATGAACCCCGCAAAATACCTACCTGAAGTAGAAGAAAAAGAACTCGAACAGGAGGTAATAGCAGTAGATCTATCAAAACCGATGGATGAAATCAGAGAAATTTTAAGTGCTCACAATGTAAAAACACGTCTGTCCCTGACCGGACCCATGATTGTCGCCCGAGATGCAGCCCACGCAAAAATCAAAGAGCGGCTTGATTCTGGTGGGACCATGCCAGATCATTTTCGAAACCACGCTATCTACTACGCGGGCCCCGCAAAGACCCCCGCGGGTTATGCTTCGGGGTCATTTGGGCCTACAACCGCGGGGCGTATGGACTCCTACGTTGAAGAATTCCAGGCGAAGGGAGGCAGTTACGTGATGTTAGCCAAGGGCAATCGCTCAAAACAGGTGACTGATGCATGTAAAATGCATAAGGGCTTTTATCTTGGGTCTATCGGTGGCCCCGCCGCAAGGCTCGCCCAAGATTGTATAAAAAAAGTTGAATGTGTTGAATACGAGGAACTAGGAATGGAAGCAATTTGGCGCATAGAAGTCGAAGATTTTCCGGCCTTTATCGTTGTTGACGATAAAGGAAACGATTTTTTTGCTGATATCTAAGAATAATTCTTCACTATGGAGATACTACCCGATGTCATTAAACAAGGTCTCACAACCTTATTTTGTGGCTCTGCAGCGAGTAGTGTGTCCGCTCATGTCGGAGCTTACTATGCTGGGCCCGGAAATCGGTTTTGGCAAACCTTACATGAAACTGGTCTAACTCCAGATCTTTTTTCACCTGCGGACTACCACAAGCTATCGGTGTTGGGAATCGGCTTAACAGATTTAGCTAAAAGCAAAGTGGGTAGCGATTCAAACATATCCAGGACGGATTATGACGCAAGAAAACTACTACGAAAAATTAGTAAATACAGTCCAAAGGTCCTTGCCTTTACGGGAAAACGCCCCGCTCAGCACTTTTTCGGTTTTACATGTGGGCAAACCATAAAAAACTATGGTGAGCAAAAAGTACAGATCGGCAAAACGCGGATATTTGTGCTTCCATCCCCTTCGGGCGCGGCCAGACGATGGTGGTCGGCAAAACCATGGAACACGTTAGCTCAGGCCCACCGACGAGAGTGGGGAAAAGAATGAAATTCTGCGTATTTGGTGCGGGGGCCGTTGGTGGATTTGTGGGAGGCATGATTGCCCGTAAATCTGAGGACGTCTCACTTGTAACACGTGGAGAACATTTAAAGGCTATAAAGAAGAATGGATTAAAAGTTATCAAATCAGATGAAGAGTTTGTCGTTGATGTGCCCGCGACTGACAATCCTGGCGAACTTGGAATCCAGGATGTAATTTTTCTGTGTACTAAAACACATTCCCTACATGTTGCAGCCCACGCTATTAAACCTCTGATTGGGCCCGAAACTGTGGTTGTTTCGGCGCAGAATGGAATACCGTTTTGGTATTTTCATGCTCATGGTGATGGCCGAGATGGCCATTATTTAAAAACGGTTGACCCAGGTGGTGAAATATCAAAGGCAATCGGCAATCAACGTGTTCTCGGTTGCGTTATTACCTCCAGTAATATTGTACAAGCACCAGGTGTAGTGCGCAATATTGGTAATCAGACATTCTCTCTGGGTGAGCCTGATAGGTCTCGCTCTAATCGCCTTAAAAACGTTGCGGCACTCCTAGAAACTTCAGGCCTGAATGCTCCAATTGCGGCGGATATTCGCGGCGAAGTTTGGGTCAAGATGTGGGGGAATGTCTCTTTCAGCCCTATGGCGGTTTTAACGATGTCAAAATTGGGCCCGTTGGTTGAAGGGGAAGACCTTCGAGCCCTAGGTATAACAATTATGGAAGAAGTACAGGCGGTCGGCGAGGCACTTGGGGTAAACTTCGGCGCAACCATTGAAAGCCGACTAGAGGGCACACGTCGGGTTGCCGGACACAAAACCTCTATTCTCCAAGACCTTGAATCCGGTCGACCGATGGAAGTCGACGGGATCACAGGTGCCGTGGTGGAGCTCGGGCGCCTTTTAGGCATCAAGACGCCCACTATAGATGTAATTTACGCCTTAATGCGCCAACGGGCTCGAGAAGCCGGCCTGTATCCTGAAATCGGTTATGATCCACTTTCGGATCGTTTAAAATAAACTAGCGATTCCATACGCACCCAAATACATACTAAAATTCAAATATCCCCTCTACCTCGATCGCCACACCAAATGGCATCGATGCGGCACCGATGGCTGTCCTCGAATGTTCACCCGCCGAACCATACAGATGTACGAACAACTCAGAAGCACCATTTAGGCAAGCTGACACATCCGTAAAATCCGGGTCAACATTTAGATAGCCTTTGATACGAACGACTTCTTTAACCCGGTTTAAATCTCCTAGCGCCTCCTTAACGCAAGCAAGCACCATAAGCGCGCTGTCACGGGCTGCTCGTTGTCCTTGTTCTAGGGTGTATTCTCGACCAATTTTTCCAACCCAAGAAATTACTCCATCAACACGAGGCACCTGGCCGGAAACAAACAAAAGGTTGCCTGATATTTTCCAGTTAAGTATTTTTGCAACTTTTGGCGCCGCTACTTTGGGAAGCTTTAGCCCCATAGTTTCTAGCTTGGATTCAATCTGAGCGCTCATATTTTTCTCCAACGAACATATTTATACATTTAGACCGCCTTATTGGACTACCGCAGCACAAGAGTTAAACTTAACCTCGGTGAGAGCACCCCCGACAGTGATTGCTAAACTAATCTGGGAAAAGATTTTTCGGTAGAAACAACTAACATGGTGCAAAAACGTTCAGTATTAGTTGCGGGTCACCGCACCAGCATCTCCCTAGAAGAAGAATTTTGGTCTGAATTGGTTCGAATAAAGACAGAGAAGCAGATATCAATAAACCGGCTAATCACCGAGATTGATCGACAACGCACAACCAATCTCTCTTCAGCAATACGTGTATTTGTCCTCGCCGAAATAAAAGCCAAAGCGGCATCACACAATTTCTAAAAGACGTTGACCGCACGCGTCACCGTACCTTATACGCGAACTATTTTTCCAGGATTCATTATGTTTAGTGGATCAAAAACTTGTTTCATACCGCGCATTAGATCGAGCGCAGCACCGTGTTCTTGCTCGAGATTATCGATCTTTCCGTAACCAACACCGTGCTCGCCTGTACACGTACCCTCCATATCAAGAGCACGCGTGATCAGACGCTCGTTCAATGCAATTGCCCGATCGATTTCACTCTCATTCTCTGGATCTAGAACCATGTCAACATGGAAATTACCGTCGCCAACATGACCAACTATCGGTGCCAACAACCCCGATTCTTCTATATCTTGGCGGGTTTCTGCAATGCACTTGGCCAATCTTGAAATAGGCACACACACGTCTGTGGGCCATGCCTTGGCACCCGGACGCAATTGCATATTGGCGTAATGGGCATCATGGCGTGCTTGCCAGAGCTTAGACCTGTCTTCAGGCCGTGATGCCCAGTTAAAATCCGCACCTCCGAAATCGTTGCTGATTAACTGGACCTGTTTGACCTGCTCCTCGACGCTGGTAGCCGTCCCGTGAAACTCAAAAAACAAAGTAGGTCTTTCTGCGTATCCAAGGTCAGAAAAATTGTTAAGCGCCCTCATCTGTATCTCGTCTACCAGTTCTATCCGAGCGATGGGTACTCCCGACTGTATCGTCATTATTACCGTATTCACGGCGTCTTCAACAGTTGGATAGGTGCAAACAGCTGCAGAAATTGTCTCGGGGATACCATAGAGCCTTAGTGTGATGTCCACTATCACACCAAGCGTACCTTCAGAACCAACAAAGACCCGAGTTAGATCATATCCAGCCGACGACTTACGCGCCCGTTTTCCCGTCCTAATATAGCGACCATCGGGAAGCACTACACCGACAGAAAGTACATTTTCACGCATGGTCCCATAACGCACTGCATTAGTACCAGAAGCTCGCGTCGCAGTCATTCCTCCGATCGTCGCATCTGCACCGGGATCAATGGGAAAGAACAACCCCGTATCACGCAAATATTCGTTCAGCTGCTTCCTTGTGACGCCGGATTCGACTGTTACGTCAAGATCCTCGGAATTTAATTGAAGCACGCCATTCATTTGTCCCATGTCAACGCTTATTCCGCCTTGCAGCGCTGCGATATGACCCTCGAGGGAGGTTCCGACGCCAAAAGGTATTATGGGCGTTTTGTGTGCACGGCACGTATTCATAATTTCGATAACTTCCTCACGCGTAGCGGGAAAAATCACCGCATCTGGAGCGTGGGGGGCGTGATATGATTCATCCGTCCCGTGCCGATTGCGGATGACCTGATTCGTAGTCAGACGATCTCCAAAGGTCCTTTGGAGACTACTTATAGCCGCTTTGATCCCCGAATTGTTCACGTCTATCCTTTATTCAATCCTATCTTCGGATGGCATGTCTGAAACAAACATATACCCGGGCGCATGTGTAATCGCTATCACCGGCTTAGCATTTTTTATTGCTTCCTGGGGCGTAACGCCACAGGCCCAAAAAACAGGGACCTCGTTTTCCCTAATAGTTACAGGTTCACCATATTCGGGATTATTAATGTCATGAATACCGAGGGAATCAGGGTCGCCGATTTGGATCGGTCCACCATGGGCCATGGGGTATCGTTCGGTGATTTCTGCTGCTCTCTTCGCCTGTTCGAGCGTATATGGGCGCATACTCACGACAAACGGCCCCGAAAATCTACCGGCCCCCCGTGTGGGTCTATTAGTACGGAACATCGGCACTATGCCAGTCTCTCGTATATGCCGTGGCTCCAGGTCTGCATTTATCAGCGCTTGCTCAGCCGTAAACGAGCAGCCTAACAGAAATGTAACAAAATCTTCCTGCCAGACATCCGAAATCTGGGTGGTTTCCCCATACACTTCACCATCGCGAAAAACTCGATACCTCGAGAGGTCCGTCCTAATATCCGCACCCGGTGCACTGATCTTTGGCTCAGAATTGCCAGGGGAGAGAATTTCGAGTATCGGGCAGGGCTTGGGGTTCAGCACACAAAACTCTTTAAAATCTGTAGCATCTTTCTCGGGAAGAATAACCATATTCGCTTGGACGTACCCGGGAGCATGCCCAGACGTTGGACCGGCATAAGCGCCGCTTCTGCATGCCTCTCTCAAATTTTTTGGCTTGTCATAAAAGTTCATGCTGGTCCGTATCCGCCCCCGCCAGGTGTTTCGATAACATAAACATCTCCCTCATGTACCTCCGTTGAATCCGTGCCTTCCTGTTCGGTAACGCTACCGTCTCGGCGCTCCACATAGTTCCGACCGAGTTTACCTGACCGCCCACCGTCGACGCCATACGGTGGCACAATCCGATGGCCGGAAAGCATCGACGCAGTCATTTTTTGACGGAACTTTATTCGGCGAATGACCCCGTCACCACCATGATGTTTTCCACGCCCTCCTGAGCCGCGACGGATAGAAAACGAGTCCAAGATCACGGGAAACCTCCATTCAAGCACCTCGGGATCTGTTAGCCTGGTATTTGTCATATGTGTGTGCACGGCATCCGCACCATCGAAATCAATTCCCGCTCCAGCGCCGCCACAAATTGTCTCGTAGTACTGATAATCGGCATTTCCAAAGGTAAAGTTATTCATCGTTCCCTGAGCAGCCGCCATCAACCCTAGTGCACCAATAATCGCATCTGTAATGGCCTGAGACGTTTCGACATTGCCCGCAACAACAGCCGCGGGGTATTTAGGCCGTAACATGCAGTCCTGAGGGATGATTATCTCCAGAGGTTTAAGGCAACCCGCATTCAACGGGATATCGGAATCCACCATTAATCTGAATGTATACAGCACCGCCGCAACAGCAACAGCGTGAGTAATGTTAAAATTATTGTCCTGTTGTGGCGATGTGCCAGTAAAATCGATTGTTGCTGTCCGACTATCCGGGTGAACGGTTATTGCGACTTTTATCTTCGCACCGAAATCCATTTCGTACTCGAATTCACCATCCGAGAGACGTTGGATAACGCGACGCACAGCTTCTTCTGCGTTATCCTGGACGTGTTTCATATAAGCCAACACAACATCCAAGCCGAAATGGTCAACCATCTTTCTTAATTCATTTACCCCTTTTTCGTTTGCCGCGATCTGGGCCTTGAGGTCTCCAAGGTTGTGATTGAAATTACGAGTTGGATACGGCGCGTTAGTGAAGAGGTCTTTCAGTTCTTTCTCTAATAACCGACCACGATCCACAAGTTGAAAATTGTCGATGAGAACACCTTCTTCATCTATATGCCGTGAATCTGGGGGCATAGAGCCAGGGGTTTTGCCCCCAATTTCGGCGTGATGACCCCGCGACGCGACGTAGAAAAGAATTTGCGTGCCTCGCGTGTCAAAAACGGGTGTCATTACCGTCACATCGGGCAAATGCGTTCCTCCGTTATAGGGTGCATTAAGCATAAATACGTCACCCCGTTTAACGGTGGCCCCGCGCTCGCGAATAATAGTTTTTACACTCTCACTCATCGATCCGAGATGAACCGGTATATGTGGTGCGTTGGCTACAAGCTCACCGTCATTATCAAAAACCGCACAGGAAAAATCCAAACGTTCCTTAATATTTACTGAATACGAAGTGTTTTGGAGTACAACACCCATTTGCTCAGCGATGGACATAAATAAATTGTTGAATACTTCCAACATTACAGGATCGGCATCTGTACCAACGGCGTGCTCCGTTGGTCGCTTCTCAAACCTCGTTATAACCATATGATTACTTTCGGTGACGTGCACCTGCCAACCAGTTTCAATTACGGTTGTTGCGTTAGAATCTATGAGAATGGCCGGACCGTTGAGCTTCGTGCCGCACGCTAAAGATTCGCGATCATATACAGGCGCGTCACGTTCTTCGCCAGCCATATATATTTGTGCAAATCCCAGGGGTTCAACTTCCGCGGATACCGTTGTGTCGAAATTCTCGTACTCAATATCCTGACCTTTACCTATTGCTTCGACGGTCAGAGCTTCAACGATGTTAGATTTATCAGTCGCTTTAAACCCGAATTGCTGCATGTGCAATCGTTCAAACTCCGCCCTCATCAAAGTGGGTGTGCCAAAATCCACAACGATAGCCGTATCTGTTCCCTCATAACGGATATGGGTCTTACAATCGTAAGAAAGATCTTCTGCTTTCAAACCTTGAGAAACAAGCTCAGCTCCAGCTTGTTCACAAAGTTCCTGCACAATAGTACCAAGCTCATCATATAATGCCTCATTGAGCGTCTTCTCGACGGCACGTTCTCTGATAACCCTTTGATCCGCGAGTCCCATCCCATAAGCCGATAGTACGCCAGCAAACGGGTGAACAAAAACACTCGTCATTCCCAAGGCATCCGCAACAAGACATGCATGCTGTCCACCGGCTCCACCAAAACAATTAAGCGTATATTCCGTGACGTCATAACCGCGTTGAACAGATATCTGTTTTATAGCGTTCGCCATATTGTCCACAGCAATCTTTAAAAACCCGTCCGCCACCTCGACGGGTGTTCTGGTATCACCCGTCGCTATTGCTATCTGCCGAGCTAATTCTTTGAATTTTTCGTGCACTACTTGTTCATCTAACGGCTCATTGGCATCCGGGCCAAATACTCGAGGAAAAAATTCGGATTGAATTTTACCGAGCATAACGTTCGCGTCAGTGACACATAGAGGACCACCTCGCCGGTAACACGCAGGTCCTGGATTTGCGCCGGCAGAGTCCGGACCTACTCGATACCTTGAACCATCAAAATGGAGAATAGAACCCCCGCCAGCTGCAACAGTGTGGATATTCATCATCGGCGCACGCATCCTCACCCCAGCAACAAGAGTTTCAAAGGCGCGTTCATATTCACCATTGTAGTGCGCAACATCGGTCGACGTGCCACCCATATCGAAACCAATGATTTTTTTAAACCCAGCCATGTGAGCCGTACGCGCAGCACCAACTATCCCGCCCGCCGGGCCCGAAAGAATGGAATCTTTTCCTTGAAAGAAACTTGCGTCAGCGAGACCACCGTTCGACTGCATAAACATTAAACGAGCGTCGCTAATGTTAGCAGCAATCATATCGACATAACGGCGTAAAATTGGCGAGACATAGGCATCAACCACCGTGGTATCGCCGCGGCCAACGAATTTCATAAGTGGGCTAACCTCATGGGAAATTGAAATTTGAGTAAATCCGATTTCTCTTGCAATTGCCGCAACTTCTTCCTCATGATTGCGATAACGGTATCCATGCATCAAGACGATTGCGACAGACCGAATTCCTTCATCAAAAGCCTTTTGCATAACCTCACGTGCGCCATGCCTATCTAATGGTTTTAGCACTTCTCCATCGGCGGAATAACGCTCTTCGATCTCTACGACCCTCTCGTAGAGTTGCTCGGGGAGTTCAATTTTTCGAGAAAATATATGTGGTCGGTTTTGATATCCTATTCGAAGCTGATCCGCAAAACCCTTCGTGACTGCAAGAACTGTGCGTTCTCCCTTTCGTTCAAGTAAGGCATTTGTGGCGACTGTAGTCCCCATTTTTATTTCTTCTACGGTTCTATCAGGAATAGACTGACCCGGATCCAACCCAAGCACATCGCGGATACCGGCAAGCGCGGCATCTTTATATTGTTCTGGATTTTCAGAGAGTAGTTTGTGAGTAGAAAGTCGGCCTTCTGGTGACCTAATTACCAAGTCAGTAAACGTTCCACCACGATCAATCCAAAACTGCCACAAACCCAGATTTTGTTTTTCTTTGGACACAATGATTTCCCTCTTCGGAACTCTATTTGAGCTACATTTTAAGAAGGCGTTCAGCGTTCGCGTGCAGCACCTTCTTTTTATCGTCCGGGCTAAGCGAAATATTATCCATCCATTTTGTCCCGTGAATGTTCTCAGCAAAAGGATAATCAACTGAGAACATAATACGATCAATGCCCATCTCCATCATCGAGCACTGCATAGCGGGATCTGAAAAATTACCAGATGTCGTAATGTGAAAATGGTTACAAAATGTGTTCCGAAAAGGATAGTTATTATCCCTGCCCAACGCATCACTAATACGCCAAAGAAGAAAGGGCAATCCTTCACCCAGGTGTCCTAAGATTATTTGTAATTTGGGGTATTCATCAAACACTTCGCTGAGGACCATTCGAATTCCAGCGGTAGCGGTCTCAACAGTGAAGCCCCACGCGGCGGTCAAAAGCGAAGGAAATTTAGAAAGATAATCAGCATAATAGGCCTTCACCACATCCGGGTGAGGAACTGCAGGGTGTAGATAAATGGGAACATCCAATTGCTCCGCGCGCTCGAAGATAGGCCAGTACTTTTTCTGATCTATAAACTCACCGTTGGTTAATCCATGGATCATCCCCCCCTTGAACCCGTAGTCTTTCACCGTTCGTTCGAGCTCATCGGCAGCAGCCTGCGGTGCGGGTGATGCCAGGGTTGTAAAACCTGCAAATCGCTCTGGATGTCTTTGGCAGGTCTCGTGTAGGCGGTCATTAGCCGCAATCGCGAGCGCAACAGCCTTGTCCGGTTCAAAACGTTGTACACCTGGCGCACCCTGGGAGAGAACTTGTATGTCAATACCGGACGCGTCCATTTCTTTTATTCTAAGATCGTACAAATCATCCAATTTTTTCCTCACCGGCGTCCCGGCAAAACCGGTCTTATCGTTGTATTCTTCTGCAATTGAGGGGTCGAAGTAATGCTCTTCGAGCGCAATTATCCGGTTGCCGTCTGTACTTGCCATTTTTTACCCTTTATTTTAGTCGATTGAGGCGACTATATCTGCCGCAAACACACCTGTCAGCCGCTTCTCTATGCGTGAATTTTGTAGTAAGGCGTCTCAATTAAGGAACTCTTTATACCGCCCCAAACGGAATTGGGAACATTATCGATTTAATTTCAAACTGATAATGTGTCAAAAATATTTCGGTAGGGTGGAATCAAACAATTTTGAATAAAAAACATAAAAACAATCCATTGAAGCGGAATAAAATGAATGTTTAACACGCCAGTCCTTATTGTCGGTGGTGGCCCCGTAGGAATGAATCTCACACTTGATTTAGCGTGGCGAGAGATACCGTGCGTACTTGTCAACGACAACAACGCAACCCCCAATCACCCGCAAGGCAATACCCACAACGCTCGGACAATGGAGCATTACAGGCGTCTCGGCATAGCGGAGCGGATCCGCGAGGTAGGGCTGCCGCTAGACCACTGCGGAGATGCAATATTTGTAACGAGAATTAATTCGCACGAGCTTGGCAGAATTAATATTCCGACCTTGAGAGAAAGGCTCACCCCCGGATCCTATGATCTTGAAATTGGACCTGAGCCTCTGCAACGTGCCTCCCAGATGTTTGTCGAGCGCATCCTTAAAGAGGAACTAGAAAAGCAGAACTGCGTAGAACTAAGGTTTGGTTGGCGACTGATTGATTTCCGTCAATCTGACGAGTACGTAACCGCAAAAATTGAACAAAGGGAGACAGGTAAACGGGAAACCGTTCGAGCAAAATTTATTGTTGGTTGCGACGGCGGCCGGAGTTCAGTTAGGCGTCAACTAGGTATAAATTATAGTGGCCGTAGTGGCGAAGAAGTGGACTTCATGATGGGTCAAATGTTGTCGGTCTATTTTGAAGCACCAGCTCTATACGAAATAATGAAAACTGACCCTCCTTGGCAGTTTCATTCCATGAACCCGGAAGGACGGGCATCAATTGTCGCCTTAGATGGTAAAGGTCAATTTTTGACGTGGGCTAAACTGGAACCCAATCAAGACCCCGGTTCCCTTGACCCTCGGCCGTATATTTGGCGGGTCGTTGGAGAGAAAATTCCCCTTAAGATACTTTCATCTAAACCCTGGCAAGCGGGATTATCTCTTGTCGCGGATCGATATGGAAAAGGCTGCGCCTATATTGCTGGAGACGCGGCACACCTATTCACTCCAACGGGAGGTTTTGGAATGAACACAGGTGTTGGGGATG
Source organism: uncultured Rhodospirillaceae bacterium (assembly GCA_964412235.1). GTDB lineage: Bacteria > Pseudomonadota > Alphaproteobacteria > MPNO01 > UBA830 > JAYZQT01. Next base: position 24,103 of record CAYPNT010000022.1, on the reverse strand, counting down.
CTGAAAATCTGGGTTGGAAGCTCGCCGCAAACTGCCAAGGTTGGGCCGACAGGCGTCTACTTGACACATACGAAACCGAACGGCGGCCGGTGGCAATAAGAAATCTCGCCCAATCCTACGCCCTTGCTCAAGCCAAATCAGCCCTGACAGTTCCCGAAAACATTGAAACAGAAAATCCTGAAGGTGCAAATATACGGGCGGAATTAGGACGGCGCACCGAGCACGCACTCGCGGAGGAATATTTTTGTATGGGCATCCAACTCGGGGCGCGGTACGACGGTTCGCCTATTATCGCTTCAGAGAAAGGCGAAATTCCAAAAAGCGACGCTTTTACCTATATTCCAACCAGCTACCCAGGGGGGCGAGCACCACACAAGTGGCTAGGTAACGGCACTGCATTATTCGATCATTTCGGTAAAGGGTTTACGCTATTGCGGCTGGGTAATTCGAATGCTGACGTAAAGCCATTATTGGATGCTGCCGTCGCAAGAGGCGTCCCGATAGACCTCTTAGATGAGCCTGACTCCCACGTCCGCGAACTATACGAAGTAGACTTAGCCCTCGTGCGCCCTGACCAATATATTGCGTGGCGTGGAAATCTCCTGCCAGACAATCCAAACGATCTGGTGGATCTCATCATCGGCGCTAACACAAATATTTAAATATAAAATTTTCGTTCATGCAGAGCAGAAGAGTTCTTAGCGCGCCGAAAACAACCTCTCGAAGTTCCATTCCCGCAAATCTCGCTTAAGTACTTTGCCAAAATGGGTTCGCGGTAATTCTTCAATAAAGGCTATTCGTTTAGGAACTTTGTGGCCGGCCATCCGAGCGCGACCAAATTCAAATAGTTCCTTTGCTAACGCTGCGTCTTCCGTCGCCGAAAATTCAGCAACCACTACGAGAACAATGGCCTCGCCCCATTGCTCATCTTGCACACCTACGACAGACGATTCTTTGATGCTGGGATGTGTCGCATAAATTGCCTCGATCTCTACAGAGGGAACGGACTCACCACCGGTCAAAATAACGTCCTTAGAACGATCTACAATAGACACAACACCTTTCTCATCCATTACAGCAATATCGCCGGTAAAACACCATTCCAATCCTTCCGGATCGTCCCTAAGTTTCCGCCAGGTTGTGCGTGACGCCTTCTCATTTAGATGATACCCCAGAGCGGTATTAAAATTGCGAACGGCTACGTGCCCTGGCGTCCCGAAAGGAACGCGCCGATCTTCTTCATCTAGAATTAGAAGGCGGGTATCAATATGCGGTTCTCCAACACTGTTGGGATGCTCAAGAAATTGCCCCTCACTTTGACATGCCATGTTAAGGCTCTCACTTAAGCCGGCACCCGCAACTAATTTGGCTTGAGGAAATATCTCGGCAAGCTTCGTCCGAAGGGGCAGCGGGGTGGGCGCCGCCGTGGTGACGACAGTCTGGGGCGCAGAAATGGGAGTTCCATCCCAAGCTTGATAGAGCGGATTGATCATAGAAGGAACAATAGCCAAGTACTGGACACCGCGAGAACGCACTTCATTTATATATTCTAGTGGATTAAAGGACGTCGTTGATGGAAATATAACCGTGCCTGAGCGCCAAAGGATGGTGAATACGCCCCATTCCATCCCAGCGACATGATACAGCGGTAATGTGGAAACGGTCTGCCAACCTCGGCCAATCCCGTATTCGGCAACGTCAGAAAGCGTCGTAAAAATAGTCCCGCCTTGACTATGCAGTACACCTTTACTTGGTCCGGTCGTGCCGCCCGTCATGACTAATCGATAGGGGTCATCAAGTGAGGTCCGAGTTCGCAAAGGGTACCCCTCTTCAGCCTCAAGAATTCTTTCATAGTCATGCCAATCCGCTACCGCGGCCCCATAAGCAATACGAACATTAACGTCCGTTTCCTCAAAGCGCTCAGTGAATACGTTACTAGCTATAACGGTTCGACAGCCATGCTCCTCACAATATTGTTTGACCTCTGCAGAAATTAGACGAACGTTTAAAGGTGCCACAATCGCCCCGATGCGGGCGCACGCAAAAATGATCTCGACCAATGCGTGTTCGTTCCACATCATGGCTGCCACAAAATCACCACGTCCAATTCCGTGGCGCAGCAGACCCTGGGCGAGCTTATTAACTCGCTCATCGAGCTCGGCATATGTCAACGTTCGTTTATTGAGCAGATCATAGATTGCAACCCGTGCGGGATAAATTTCAGCACCACGACGAATAAAGTGGCCGATACCACCGAGCTGGCGCTCCGAATTGTGATAGATTTTGCGCAACTTATCCTCCACACATTGTGCGTATGATCGCAGGTTTTAGATGATCACATTTTTTCGGATAAAACTATGTCTGACCGTTTATGTTTTTCAGGGTATCAAAAATAAAAGGTAAAATTTAAGTGGACTGTTTAGGGAAAAATTTAAATAAGTTTGTATAGTAATGATTGGGAGTTATTGCTTAAGCAATAATCTTAGAACTCAATATATACAAAATTCCCTAAATACTCTGATTTAAAACAACCCAATTAATAAAAAGCCTCTTTGATTCCCTTCATTAAATTAACGCCAACCCCGAATGAAAACAAACCACACCATCCTCACCATTTTCGTCGTGGGAGTTTGGGCATCAAACATAATAGCGGTGCGCGTAGGCACAGAATAAATAACAGGTTGGACACTTGTGACCCTCCGGATGACATTAATGACCGTTATCCTATTACCTTTTATGCCGCACCTTGGCGAACATATATAAATATTATTGACCTTTCAGTCACGATGGGTACTTTACACTATGGCCTAATGTTCCTGGCGTTGGAACGGATCCACGCAGGGTCGGCTGCCCTGATCTTTATAGCTTCGGTACCATTTGCCCTACTTTTAGCATTAATCTCCGCCTTATCCTTCGGCGCTGCCAGTTTATAATTACGAAGTCTCGGTGGTGTTAACGTATTTTCCGTCAACGCTTGGCTCGCGGCTTTCGCTGTTCCACAAATGGCCCTGTTGTCACTGTTACTTGAACGTGGGGAATTGGACGCGATAACAAATGCTGGGGCCGAAACATGGGCGTCCATCGCTATATGGGAATTGGCATGGGTATTTTAGGACACGGTTTGTGGTATCTTATAATCCCAAGGTATACAACCAATCAGACCATACCCTTTACACTTCTAATTCCGGTTTTCGGAGTTCTTTTCGGTATTATATTTCTCCAGGAAACCTTTCCTGGTTGATCGCTCTTGGGGGCCTGGTAACCCTTTCTGGTGTTGTTATCATTCTGCTACAAAGTAATAAAAGTAACGGGAAGAAAAACTTTTGTTGGGAAGAAGGATAATTTGGAAATTATCGAACGTCCGTCACCTAACTTTTCTGAACGACCAGAAAAAAATAATGTTGATATGGTCATTCTGCACTACACGGGCATGAAAACCGTTGACGATGCACTGCGTCGGCTTTGCGATCCGAAGTCCGAAGTTAGTGCACATTACTTAATTGATGAAACTGGCGTTCTATACAGCTTGGTAGAAGAATACAAAACTGCGTGGCATGCTGGACAAAGCTACTGGCAAGGTGCCACAAACATAAATGCCCGTTCAATTGGCATAGAGCTATCAAACCCCGGCCACGATTTTGGGTATAGGGCTTTTCCCGAAGAGCAAATGGCGGCGTTGGAAAAACTATTAGCCCTTATTATCGCCAAACATGGCGTTTGCACGAGGAGCATCTTGGGACATTCAGATGTTGCTCCAACTCGAAAAATGGACCCAGGTGAACTCTTCGATTGGCAGAGACTCGCATTTTCCGGCCTTTCTATATGGCCTACACAAAATCGAGATCCCGTGGCATCAAAACAAATCCCATGGCTTCTTAAAGAAATTGGTTATGATCCGAACGCACCTATGGATGCAGCCATTACTGCCTTCCAACGTCGGTTCCTACCGCACCATCTAACAGGGTATGCTGACGAAGAAACCCGTGCGACCATTGCCGCTGTGCATTCTATGTACTCTTGACCTATACAACTTTTCGAAAGATTCTATGGTAGGTCCAGGCGGTCGGATGACTGCCTTTTTGCAAATTGGGAAACCGGCTGAGGGGAGGAAAGTCCGGGCTCCACGGAAACACGGTGCCGGCTAACAGCCGGCGGGGGCGACCCCAGGGAAAGTGCCACAGAAAACAAACCGCCTCGCTTTAAAACGAGGCAAGGGTGAAAAGGTGCGGTAAGAGCGCACCGCGTTGCCGGCAACGGTGATGGCATGGTAAACCCCACTGGGAGCAAGACCGAATAGAGGCAACGAGTGGACGAGAGTTCACCGGCGTGTTTCCGCGTAGTTGCCTGGGTTGGTCGCAAGAGGCGTCCGGTAACGGGCGTCCCAGATGAATAGTCATCCCCGTCAGGACATGACGCGGACAGAACCCGGCTTATAGCCCGCCTGGACCTAATGCAACAAAAGGCAAAATAGTTTGGTTTTGTAGAACTTAATACAAAGCGAAAAACAGCCGTTAAACTTCCAATTTGAACAAAATTTCAAAATGTTTTTTGACATCTTGTAAGTAACTTTTATCTCTCAAAAAGAAAATAGAATACGAAGAGCCACAACGCTTTGAATTTGCGCGATTTATTTGAATCTTTCGTGTTCTAACCATTGATTCCCATTAAATCCCATGATATACCATATTGTCCCAATATTTTTCAGGGGCACAGAGGTATACGCCGATTTTTCGGCCAGGATAGAAGAAAACAGGAAAGCCAGTTTGTCCCGTGACGTCCTTTATTTCGACATACGAGAACAAGGTTGACAAAAAAGGTCGCGTATCGGTCCCTGCTGCCTACCGTACAGCGCTGGGAAATGAGACCTATCAGGGGATTATCATTTATCCCTCATTAACCGAACCGGCATTAGAGGGTTTTGGTCGCCGGACATTAGAAGAATTAAACCAGCGTCGCTTTGATCAAACTCTGGAGGCCGGAAATTTCGAAGAAACGTTGATCGGCCGTTCCCACGATGGCCTCGTAGAGACCATCATGGCCCTAGCAAGCGAACTACCTTTTGACAGTGAAGGTCGAATCCTGCTTCCAAAGCACCTGGCAAACCACGCTGGCATATTAACTAAGGCTCAATTTGTCGGACGGGGAACACGGTTCCAGATTTGGGCGCCAGAAAAATTTGAAAAACACCAAACGGCGGAAATTAACTCTTTGCGTGCGCGCATATCCAATGACCAATCAAGAGAGAAAACATGACGGGAGGGGTGACAGCCTTCTCACATAAACCCGTTTTGTTAGACGAAATGATCTGTGCGCTGCGACCACGGGACGGTGGAAAATATATAGATGGTACATTTGGTGCGGGCAGTTATAGCCGGGCAATTCTAGAATCAGCGAATTGTAACGTTTGGGCGATAGATCGCGACCCCGATGCTATTTCTGATAATGCCGCGACCTCCTTAGTAAAAAAATTTTCGGGTCGCCTAGTCGTTATTCAGGGTCGTTTTGGCGACATGAAAGCATTATTATCACGTTGTGGCCTCCAGAAGGCTGACGGGATCACTCTGGATCTCGGCATTTCCTCCAAACAATTAGATAACGGCAACCGAGGATTTAGTTTTCGTAGGGACGGTCCGCTAGATATGCGTTTGAGCAAGGTGGGGCGAACAGCTGCCGATATTGTGAACAAAACGAGCGAAACAAAACTTGCTGAAATTATATATAAAAATGGTGAAGAGCCAGAGGCTCGCCGTATAGCCCGGGCGATATCGGCCGCAAGGGACTTAAAAAAAATAACAAGCACTGCACAGTTGGCCGACATTGTGAGATCGACAGTGCGCTCCAGAAAAGCCCGAAAAATTGATCCAGCAACTAAAACATTTCAAGCGTTGAGAATAGAGGTTAACGACGAACTAACCGAACTCGAGCGGGGCCTTAACGCAACTGAAATTCTCCTCTCCCCTGGAGGGCGTCTAGCCATAGTGTCGTTTCACTCTTTAGAAGACCGAATAGTAAAAAACTTTCTTCGTTCCCGATCGGGCGTTCACATGGGTCGCTCTCGGCATCTCCCTACACAACAGGCGGCATATAACTCCATTACGTTTCGCCTAATCAAACGCGGAGTGGTGAAACCCACACGATCGGAGATTCAGAATAATCCTCGCGCGCGATCAGCGCGGATGCGCGTTGCAGAGCGTGTGCCGGGAAAACTAAAAGGTAGCTGAGCTTATGCGTCAATCCACCGTACTTTGGACTGTTTTAGGGATTGCCGTTGTAATTAGCCTGTTCGCCGTAAAGCACGCTGTTCGGGATCTTGAAGGCCGCCTGCATGCGTTAAATATAGAGATCATTTCTGATCGGGATGCGGCACAGGTGTTACAGGCTGAATGGAGTTTCCTTAACGAACCGGCCCGCCTCGAAGCCCTAAGCCGCGAGTACTTAGGCCTGGTTACCATCAGCGCCTCACAAACAGTCACATTGGATGAACTAATACAGGCAGTGGCAACCAAAAAAGAAGTTCCCCGGATTGCTGCCACTTCTGCCGCATCGAAGGAGCCCACGGTTAAAAACAAGATTGTAAATCCTGATTGGGTAGAAAGAGCTGCAATTAGGCTTAATAGAAATCAGTGAACGAGCCAAAAACGAAGATGGTAGAAAAAATAAGCATAGAAGGGGACCGAAAGACCGCGATAGAAACTGGTCGAAACCGACTTATAATAGCGGGGGCACTATTTTCCGCTGCATTTCTACTAATCGGAATTCGAGTTATAAAAGTTTCGATTTTTGCTCATGATGATGGGCCGCGCTATACAAGAAGTGTTGCTAAGGACGAAAAATACACGGGGCGTGCCGACATTGTTGATCGCAACGGTGTGTTATTAGCTACCAGTCTGAATACTCAATCTTTATATGCTCACCCTCGGCTTATCCTTGACCCAGAACAAGCAGCTATAAAGCTAAAAAACGCACTCCCAAGTATCAACGTGGAAGCAATCGAGAAATTGCTAAGGTCGAAACGTGGGTTTGTCTATTTGAAACGACGATTAACGCCAAACCAACATTATGCTGTAAACCGGCTAGGAATTCCGGCGTTATACTTTCAGCGCGAAACACGCCGCATATATCCGCTTGGGCCTTTAGCTGCGCATGCACTCGGTCACACAGACCCCGATAATAAAGGTCTCGCGGGTGTTGAAAGATATTTCGATAAGGATCTACGGACCCGTCAAACAGCTCTATCCCTAGCATTAGATGTGCGTGTACAACATGTCCTGGAACAGGAAATCAGCAAAGCGATGCACTCATATAGTGCTAAAGGTGGTGCTGGTCTGGTTATGGATGCAAATACTGCTGAGGTTATAGCTATGGCATCCCTTCCGAGTTTCGATCCAAATCGCGCCAATGCAGTTCCAAGGCTATCGCACTTTAATAAAACCTCGCACGGTGTGTATGAAATGGGCTCAACATTCAAAATTTTCACCACCGCGATGGCATTAGAAATCGGCAACATCAAACTTCGCGACAGGTACGACGCTACAAAGCCCATCCGAATACACCGATACACGATACGCGATTATCACGCCAAGAAACGTTGGCTTTCCGTGCCAGAAATTTTTATGTATTCCTCTAATATAGGCGCCGTAAAAATGGCCCAGAAGGTTGGAAAAGAAAGTCATAAGCGCTTTCTAACCCAACTTGGCATGATGGATTCGGTCCAAATCGAGCTTTTTGAAACGGGTGCCCCAATTCCGCCAAAAATCTGGCGTGATATTAACCACATGACAATATCATACGGCCATGGACTCGCTGTTAGCCCGCTTCATTTAGTGGCCGGTGTCTCGGCAATCATAAACGGTGGAACATATAGAACCCCCACAATTATTCGGCGCCATCCGGACCACCCAACAAGGGGGAACCGGATAGTTTCGAAGAAAACCTCACTGAAGATGCGTCACCTAATGCGTCTAGTCGTGGAAAAAGGTACCGGTGGCAAAGCAGCCGTCCCGGGTTATCTGGTCGGAGGCAAAACCGGAACAGCGGAGAAGGTGTCTAACAGAGGGTACAAGAAAAAAGCACTTATCTCTTCATTTGTCGCGGCATTTCCGATGAATAGTCCACAATTTGTCGTGCTCACAATGTTAGACGAAGCCAAAGGTAATGAGGCCACTGGTTATCGCGCCACTGGTGGGTGGGTAGCAGCGCCAGTGGCCGGCGCGGTAATCCGTCGTATAGCACCCATTCTCGCTCTAAAACCGATTGAGGATGAGGTTTCTGCTGCACGAACGTTAGCATTAAAAAGCAGGTCACAGTCTGGCGGAGGGCGCGACGTTGCGACTAATTGATATGGCACCAGAAACACAAATAAGCGTGAAGATACCCCCCAACAGTGATAGCATAGAAATCACTGGATTGAGCGCTGATTCGCGAAAAGTACGACCCGGTTATTTATTTGCGGCCCTACCCGGTATTAAGGTTGATGGACGCAATTTTATAGGCCATGCGATAAACAACGGTGCCGCTGCCGTACTTGCCCCAGAAGGCACAAAAGCTCCCAAAAGTGTGCCACTGGCAACTTCGCCGGATGCCCGGGCCGCCCTTGCGCATATGGCATCAGAATTTTATTCATTTCAACCGGCAATAATAGCAGCAGTTACGGGAACCAATGGCAAAACATCAGTAACACATTTTACTCATCAAATATGGAATTTTTTGGGTCACAAAACCAGCAGTATAGGAACCTTAGGGCTGCAAACTGGCAATGCAAGCCAAATGCCAAATCTGACCACACCGGACCCTATTGCACTTCATTCCGCACTTGCGAGCTTGACCAAGTCCGGGATTACCCATGTGGTCCTAGAGGCATCAAGCCATGGATTGGACCAAAAACGAATAGATGGGGTCAAACTTAGCGCAGCGGGGTTCACGAACTTCTCTCATGACCACTTAGATTATCACGGCGACGCGAGAAGCTATCTCAGCACAAAAGTACGACTATTTTCTGACATCCTCCCACCTACAGCGACCGCGATATTAAATGCTGATAATCCAGAATATCCAATCATTTCAAATGCGTTCGACGGGCAAAAGTTAACGTACGGGAAAAAGGGAAAAGATCTTACTCTAAAAACGGCAAGACCGACAAAACTTGGTGTGCGGTTACAGCTTGCCGTAATGGGGAAAAATTATGATGTAGATATACCGCTTTTAGGCATGTTCCAATCATATAATGTCCTCTGTGCCGCCGGTCTAGCAATAGCGTGTGGCGAAGACGCGAACAATGTCATTGCAGCGCTGGCAAGGTTAGATTGTGTGCCGGGGAGAATGCAGTTAGCCGGACAACTTTCAGGGGGAAAAGTATATGTAGATTACGCGCACACGCCTGATGCCGTTGAAAAAGTCTTGACGGCGACACGTGAATACACAAACGGGCGCATATTAATTGTTATAGGATGCGGCGGGGAACGAGACCCCACAAAACGGCCGTTGATGGGCGAAGTATCAGTCAAAAACGCGGACGTTACAATTATCACTGATGACAACCCTCGTTCAGACGATCCAGCAAAAATTCGAGCGGAAATTATGGCAACCGCGAACGGTGCTTATGAAATAGGCAACCGTGCATCCGCCATCGTGGAAGCTATTTCCTTATTGGAGCAGGATGACGTGCTCATAATTGCGGGAAAGGGTCACGAAAAAACGCAAACCATTGGCGAAACTTCGTATCCCTTCGACGATTTGGCAATCGCACAACAAGCAATAAAAGATGCAGGGGGCACAGTATGAACAGCGCTTTACCCCTCTGGACCGCAAAAGATGCGGCGAAAATAACCAGAGGCGACGTGAGAGGTAATTGGTCAGCTGATGGTGTTTCGATAGATACTCGGACGCTGGAAAAAGGGGATTTATTTGTCGCCATCTCCGGACCAAATTACGACGGACATTCGTTTGTGCCTGCAGCGTTCAATGCTGGCGCAGTAGCAGCTGTCGTCACGAACGAATCCGCGGACACTCTTGGAAATAATCCTGGCCTCCTCGTTCCAGACACACTCCAAGCATTAGGTCTACTGGCCGAAGCAGCACGCCGCAGAACCAAAGCGAAGATAACAGCAATTACGGGCAGCATTGGGAAAACCAGCACAAAAGAGGCACTCGCTCACGTTCTTTCCGAACAAGGAGAAACATGTGCAAGTAAAAGCAGTCTCAATAACCACTGGGGAGTACCACTGTCTCTTGCCCGTACCCCTAAATCAACAAAATTCGGAATTTTTGAAATTGGAATGAACCATCCGGGGGAAATAATTCCGCTCACTGCTCTCGTCCGACCGGATGTAGCAATTGTGACAGCGGTCGCGCCAGCACATATGCAGTTCTTTGAATCCCTAGAGGATATTGCTCGAGCAAAATCTGAAATTTTTAAAGGGCTTAAAGAAGGAATAGCGATAATCGACCGAGACGCGGAGCACTTCAACTTACTTTGCTCAACGGCTTTAACATCGGGAGCAGCAAAGGTAATTAGCTTTGGCAGTCATGCTGACGCAGACCTTCGCCTAATAGAATATGAAACAAGTCCGAACGGAACTGTGGTAGAGGCCGCATGGCTCGGCCAAACCATACGCTATAGAGTCGGACAACCCGGCATAAATTGGACGTCAAATAGCTTGGCAGTATTGGCGGCGACTATCGCCCTTGGCGGTGATCTAACCGCTGCCGCCGCGGCCCTCGATTCCCTACCCGCCCTTCCGGGGCGCGGTATGATCCACGTTTTACCTTGGAATGGGGGAACTATTAAATTAATAGACGATTCATACAACGCCAACCCCACATCGATGAAAGCCGCGCTAGAAACTTTGGGGCAAATTCAACCCGAAGGAGGTCGACGGATTGCAGTCCTTGGGGACATGCTAGAACTTGGAAAGACCTCACGAGCAGCGCATGTAGGACTAATCGAGCACATCAAGGAATACTCTATCGATAACGTATTGCTGGTTGGACCAGAAATGGCGGCATTAGCGGAAATATTAGATTCTGCATGTCTTGGCGGACATACAGATACAGCAGAAGACCTATTGCCGAGCATAGTAAAAACATTGAATGCTGGTGACGTGGTTTCGGTAAAAGCATCAAACGCGATGGAAATGGGGAGGATTGTAGACGCACTAATAACACGAGAGGCACACCCTCGTGCCTTAAATTGCGACTAAGGGGGTAAAGCTCAACCTATGCTGTACCACCTCTTATTTCCATTTGCTGATGACATAAGCGCATTCAATATATTTCGTTACATTACCCTTCGCACAGGAGGAGCGGTTATGACCGCTCTGGTTGTGAGCTTCCTGTTAGGTCCGGCCCTTATACGATGGCTGAAAAACAAACAAGTATCAGGTCAACCGATTCGAGAAGATGGCCCAGAATCCCACCTCGTCACAAAAAAGGGAACCCCCACTATGGGCGGCGTGTTGATTCTTTTAGCAACCGGAGTTGGTACGTTGCTATGGGCGGATCTGACTAATGAGTATTTGTGGGTAGTCCTATTTGTAACTTTCGGGCTAGGAATCATAGGTTTTTTTGATGACTACAGAAAAATAACCAACAACACGAGTAAGGGGTTGCAAGGCAGAATTAAAATAACTTTGCAAATAGTAATTGGGGCTATCGCTATTGTTTGGATTAAAGAAATTGCAGACCCGACATTAGCAACTGGCCTCGCGTTACCTTTTTTTAAAGAAGTTTTAATACCCTTGGGTTGGTTAATTGTTCCATGGGGAGTATTCGTAATTGTTGGCGCCTCAAATGCCGTCAACCTTACGGATGGCCTAGATGGACTTGCTATCATGCCTACCCTGATTGCGGCTGGCTGTTTTGCATTAATCGCGTATATGGTTGGCAATTTTGTATTTTCAAATTATTTACAGATCCATTTTGTTCGGGGCGCAGGAGAACTAGCAGTCTTCTGCGGGGCGTTAGTCGGCGCTGGCCTCGGCTTCTTATGGTTCAACGCCCCACCGGCAATGGTATTTATGGGTGATACCGGTTCACTCGCGATTGGGGGAGCGCTTGGTGCCGTAAGCGTTGTTACTAAGCATGAAATGGTGCTTGCGATCATCGGTGGGCTATTCGTACTAGAAACGGTTTCAGTAATAGTTCAGGTGCTATCTTTCAAAATAACAGGCAAACGCATTTTCCGCATGGCACCGCTCCATCACCATTTTGAACAGAAGGGTTGGGCCGAACCTACTATCGTAATTAGGTTTTGGATAATCGCCCTAGTTCTTGCTCTTATCGGCCTTGCCACCTTGAAGTTGAGGTAACAACAACAAATGATCCCTGTCACCTCTCGATCCTCACAACACATTGGAGTATTTGGCCTTGGCACATCCGGTTGCGCAACCGCACAAGCGTTAATCGCCGGTGGCGCGTCTGTAACTGCGTGGGATGATAGCGAGGAAGCGCGACACAAAGCGGCTAGAGAAAAAATCCCCTTAGAACATCCAGACACCGCCAGCTGGAAAGAAATAGATGCCCTTATCCTCAGCCCGGGTGTCCCACTAAAATATCCGAAACCTCATCCGGTGGTTAAGGCCGCCCAGTCTGCCGGAAGGCCCATAATTGGTGATATTGAACTAATACAAGAAAATATCTTCGAAGCAAAATTTATTGGGATTACAGGCACAAATGGAAAGTCAACTACCGCGTCGCTTATTCATCACGTACTGAAAGAAGCCAACCTTTCCGTCCAACTAGGCGGTAATTTTGGCCCACCTGCTTTAAACTTAAAACCCGCTTTTCAAAATGACACAATTATTCTTGAGCTTTCATCCTATCAACTTGACCTGACCCGGGATGCAATATTCGACATTGCTGTCCTTTTAAACATCACACCTGACCACCTTGACCGGCACGGAAACATGAGTGCCTATTTTACAGCCAAGAAACAAATATTCAGAAACGCTGCTTCTAAAAAACAGCTCGCAATCATCGGCGTCGATGATCCGTATGGTCACCAGGTGTGGAAAGAACTAAATACGGAAAAAAACTGGAGCGTAATTCCAGTCTCCACGGAGAGGCAAGTCGCAAATGGTATCTACGTTCGAGAGAGCATTCTTCACGACAAAGAAAAAAACCAAGTGGACCTCTCGAGTATCAATACCCTGAAAGGTTCACACAATTGGCAGAATGCTGCCGCCGCGTGGGCTGTCTTGCAGGAATTTAAGATACCGGCTGAAAAAATAGAGATGTTTTTTAATACCTTCCCGGGCCTACCACACCGACTCGAAACAATTGGTGAATGTCGCGGAATTCGATGCATAAATGACTCTAAAGCGACCAACGGACATTCCACTGCACGTGCTTTATCCACCCACACCAATATTTATTGGATTGCCGGTGGCGTTTCCAAACAGGACGGGTTAAAGCAAACATTTCCCTACCTAAATCGCGTGCGCCATGCCTTCCTAATCGGAGACGCGGCAGATGATTTTTCCGAGACACTCACGCAACGTGGGGTGCCGAATACAAACTCTGGTTTATTAAAATTAGCTGTCGAGCAAGCTCGAGATGCAGCGGCACATGCCAACAGTGAACATCCAATTATTTTATTTTCTCCGGCATGCGCTTCCTTTGATCAGTATCTAAACTTTGAAAAGAGAGGCAATCATTTCCGAGAACTCGTAAAAACTATAATATTAGGTGTAAACGAATGACAGTCTTCGCCCGCTCCGACACTTCTGTCTTGGGTCGCTGGTGGTGGACAGTTGACCGGTGGACTTTAACCGCAATCGGCACGCTAATAGTCTTCGGTGTCATAATGGCGTTCGCGGCAAGTCCAGCCGTCGCAGAGCATTATCAATATGACTATTTGTATTTTGCCCGCCGCCAACTGGTGTACATACCAATTGCGTTGGCTCTATTACTCAGTGTCTCTCTTTTGTCACCAAGAGGAGTTTTGCGGGCAGCCTTAACTAGTCTCACAATATTTTCTTTTTTGGTATTTCTGACGTTTGTTTTCGGCTCAGAAACAAAAGGGGCGCAGCGTTGGTTGCCCGTAGGGCCGCTCTCAATACAACCCTCTGAATTTATCAAACCTGCATTCGCGGTTGTCGCGGCGTGGTTGTTTTCTTCAGCCCGCGCAAAAACCTTACCACACGCAAATGTCTTATCGACCATATTGTTTTGTTTAATAACTACAATGCTATTGATCCAGCCCGATATTGGAATGACTGTTGTGATTTCTGCCGTTTGGGCTTTTCAATTTTTTCTTGCGGGTTTGCCCCTCTATTGGGCTGCACTCTTGTTTTTAGGTGGATTCGCCGGATTAATTGTTGCTTATCTTACTCTGCCACACGTCTCCGGCCGAATTAATCAATTTTTTGATCGATCCACAGGCGACAGCTATCAAGTAGATAGGTCACTGGAAGCATTTATGAACGGTGGTTGGTTTGGCGTGGGGCCAGGTGAAGGAACTGTAAAGGAGGTGTTACCCGACGCACATTCGGATTTCGTTTTTGCTGTCGCCGGCGAGGAATTTGGTTTGTTTGTCTGTCTAATAATTGTCGGTTTGTTCAGCTTCATTGTCCTGAGGGGGCTTGCACGAGCCCTTCAGGAAACGGATTTATTCATTTTACTCGCAACGTCGGGGCTTCTAATTCAGTTTGGCTTGCAAGCCGTGATCAATATGAGTTCTACACTGAGGCTGATACCGACGAAAGGAATGACACTGCCCTTCGTGTCTTATGGAGGTTCGTCGTTAGTAGCGATGGGACTATGCATGGGGTTTTTGTTAGCGCTCACGCGAAAACGCGTTGATCCGAGCGTCCTTAAATGAATACAGGAAGCCATATAATGCTTACAGCGGGCGGTACCGGTGGCCACATATTTCCAGCAATCGCTGTTGCAGAGGAATTGATACGTCGTAAATACACTATTTCATTAATAACGGATAAACGAGGCGCTGATTTAGGAATTGATTTGGAAACTGCGCCTGTGCACCGGGTTAATACATCCTCCATACGCGGTGGACTTTTAACGAAGATCAATGGAATGATTTCGATAGGTGTCGGAATTTTTCAGACACAACAGTTATTCAGAAAATTCCAGTCAAAATTGGTAATCGGTTTTGGCGGATACCCGACTGTGCCGACTATGATAGCAGCCGCCATCTCTCGTCTACCGTATATAATTCACGAACAAAATGCCGTGGTCGGCAGGGCTAATAGATTAGTTGCTAAACGGGCGTCTGGAATTGCTACATCCTTCACTCAAACAATTGGTCTAGCGCCCGAATTAGAAGACCGAGTTATAAATACTGGGAACCCGGTTAGAAGCGCGTTTACAGATATAAGAGATCACGGATATCCCAAACTGCAGTGCCAAAACGAAAGACTTCGTGTTTTAATACTCGGAGGTAGCCAAGGTGCAAAAATATTTAGCGAGGTGATCCCCAGGGCGTTTACCACAATACCCGAGAATTTGAGGCAACGGTTTTACATTACGCAACAATGCCGGTCAGAGGATATAAAGTCTGTCGAAGAACAATACCGGCAAGCAGGGGTGTCGGTTGAATTAAAGACGTTTTTTGATAATGTGCCACAGCTTATGGGGGCAGCCCATATAGTTATAACACGGTCTGGTGCTTCCACTGTAGCGGAACTGGCGGAAACAGGGCGACCATCTATTCTCGTGCCGTATCCAAACGCTACTGACGATCACCAAACAGCAAACGCCCGTTCAATTGAAGCCGCTGGTGCCGGCTGGTTAATAACCAACGATTCTTTCACGCCGGAAACGGTGGCAACCCATCTTACACGCCTTGTACAAACCCCAGAAATTGCAGAGGCCGCAGCGGGTGCGGCACACTCAATTGGTGGTAATAACGCCGCATCACGGGTCGTTGATGAGGTTGAAAAAATATTAAAACCGCCCCAGTCCACCAAATCAGAATATTTGGACAAAGAAACTCCGGATGGTGCAGAATGAAAGGACTGCCCCTTGATGTAGGTACTATTCATTTCGTTGGAATTGGCGGCATTGGGATGAGCGGTATAGCTGAAACCCTGCACAACCTTGGTTATTCAATTCAAGGCAGTGACATAGCAAACAGTGGAAATATTAGGAGGCTACTGAGCCTGGGCATAAAAATCCAAATTGGACATAGTTCTGAAAATATCAACGGCGCCCAAGTTGTCGTCACTTCCTCCGCTCTAAAACCTAGTAATCCCGAAGTGTTAGAGGCGCGTGCCCGATTTATACCTGTGGTTCCTCGGGCCGAAATGTTAGCGGAGATAATGCGCTTAAAATGGGGAATCGCCGTCGCGGGAACCCACGGCAAAACCACCACAACCTCAATAATCGCCGCGTTGTTAGACGCAGGGAATTTTGACCCAACCGTAATAAATGGAGGTATTATAAATGCCTATGGCACCAACGCGCGGTTAGGAGATGGAGACTGGATTGTCGTAGAAGCGGACGAATCTGATGGTAGCTTTACAAAACTACCAGCAACCATAGCTGTCGTAACCAACATTAGCCCCGAACACTTAGACCACTTCGGTAATTTTGAAACTTTAAAATCCGAATTTGTAAGCTTTGTTCAAAATATTCCGTTTTATGGATTTGCAACCGTGTGTGTCGATGACACTGAGATACAGTCCCTTTTATCGGAAATTACAGACCGGCGCATAATCACCTATGGATTAAGCGCCCAAGCCGACATTCGTGCTACGGATATTACTTCTGATTCCAATACCTCATGCTTTAAAATAACGAGTTCAGGTCGTGTGGCAGCTATAGATATGGAACTCGGTCAGTTTAAAATACCCATGGTGGGCACCCATAATGTACGGAATGCGCTCGCGGCTACGACAATCGCACTAGAAATGGGGGTAGAACCCGATTTGTTGCGAGATGCACTCGCTAACTTCAGGGGTGTAAAACGTCGTTTTACCCGTACGGGAACAGTTAACGACATCACTATAATAGACGACTATGCCCATCACCCGGTTGAAATAGCCGCGGTCCTGGAAGCTGCTCAATCAAGCGCCACTGGGAACGTAATAGCTGTGGCTCAGCCGCATCGATATAGCCGATTGCGTGATCTATTTGAAGAGTTCTGTAAATGTTTCAGCCACGCAAATTATGTGTTGATAGCGGAGGTCTATCCCGCAGGAGAGGCACCACTCGACGGGATTACTCACGATGCCTTGATTGAGGGTCTCCAATATCATGGTCACGACAACGTGCTTCCGATAGATGATCCATCAACTCTGCCGATTTTGATACAAGAAATAGCCCGACCAGGCGATTTTGTCGTTTTCTTAGGCGCAGGCAACATTACACATTGGGCTAATAACCTTCCGCAGCAGCTGAAGTCATTGGGTACAGGTAGCATTATTTCGGGCTCGAATGGTGCGAAGAAAGAGAAGTGCTAATGCTCGTTGGCTCCATCCCACCCTTAATAAACCGCCTTCCGGAAGTAAGAGGGGAACTCATTGCAAATGCATCGTTGCATGGTCTCACTTGGTTCCGAACAGGGGGCGAGGCAGAAGTACTATTTAAGCCCGCTGATATTGAAGATCTACAGCAATTTCAGCGGGAGCTCGACCCAAATATCGATGTGACCGTTATCGGCCTTGGCTCGAATGTTTTAATCAGGGACGGGGGTGTCGAAGGTGTGGTCATACTATTGGGTAAGGCCTTTGGGAAAATTATCTTCAATAATAATGAGGTGCTTGCTGAGGCTGGCGTCTCGAGCGTCACTTTATCTCGTGCGTGCCGTGAAAGATCCTTAGGTGGATTAGAATTTTTGAGCGGGATACCCGGTTCTATCGGTGGAGCACTCCGAATGAACGCCGGCGCGTATGGTCGAGAAATTAAAGATGTTTTGATATCAGCTAAGGCGTTAGATCCGTCAGGCATTCTAAGAGACTTATCCATGCACGATTTTGGGTTTTCCTATAGATCCTCAACGTTGAATCAGAAATGGATATTCGTGGCGGCAAGACTATCCTGCGCTATTGTCGAGCGCGAAGAAATTGAACGTAGAATGCTCGAAATAGAAAATCATAGAAAATCAACGCAGCCTATTCAGGTCCGTACCAGTGGATCAACATTTAAAAATATCGAAAAAACCAAGGCATGGAGATTGATTGCGACCGCGGGCTGCAGGGGACTCACGGTTGGCGATGCCATAGTCTCCGAAAAACATTGCAATTTTCTTATTAACCGAGGCAACGCATCTGCTCAAGATATAGAAGAACTAGGCGAGAAAGTTCGTGACCGCGTGAGACGTCATACTGGCATTGATCTTGAATGGGAAATTGAACGCATAGGGATTAAGGCGCGGGAGATAACACAGTGACTAGGTCAGTCGCCGTCCTTAAGGGAGGATGGTCCAAGGAGCGCGAAATATCATTAATGGGAAGCGATCGTATTTGTAAAGCACTAAGTTCTGCAGGGTATACTGTCACCGAAATTGACGTAAACCAGGACCTGGGTGTGCTGTTAACCGCACTAACCCCACCGCCTGACGTGGTCTACAACGCACTCCACGGGACTTATGGCGAGGATGGCTGCATTCAGGGAGTTCTAAAATGTTTAGGAATTCCTTTTTCGCATTCAGGCGTACTAGCATCAGCTATAGCGATGCACAAACCAATGGCAAAGAAACTTTTTCAGTCTGTGAACATTCCTTGCCCAAAACATAAGGTCGTAACCCGAGCAAGTTTTGAAGCCGGTGACCGTTTAGATTTTCCCTATGTGATGAAACCATTAAATGAGGGGTCGAGTCTGGGAGTAATCATTGTAAGAAAAGAATCGGATCTTTCAGATCTCGATAAAAAAATATGGTCCTACGGTGACCAAATTATGGTCGAAAAACTCATCCACGGAAGAGAACTAACCGTTTCCGTAATGGGTAATAAAGCCCTAGGCGTAACAGAGATTCGGCCTTCAAAAAAATTCTACGATTACAAGGCAAAATACACTCCTGACGGTGCAGAACATATCATACCAGCTCCAATACATAAAAAAGCATACACAACAGCAATGGAGTACGCATTACGAGCTCACGAAATATTAGGCTGCCGCGGGGTTTCAAGAGCGGACTTAATGTACGATGACCGCGACGGTGAGCCAGGCAACCTATATCTCCTTGAGGTAAACACCCAGCCAGGGATGACCCCATTTTCGCTTGTACCAGAACAAGCGGCCTACGCAGGAATAGAATTTGACGACCTAGTTTGCTGGATGGTGGAGAACGCAACATGCGATTGAAAAACCACCAGCGCGGAAGCTCCTTTAAGCCGAACCAAAAGAAAAACAGCCGAAAACGGCCGACGCCGCGGTGGGCTAAGCGTGCGATGAGAACAAGCGTATGGTTAACGGTATTAGTATTAGCAATCGGCACCCCTTTATGGGCATACAAATCAAACTGGGTCAAAACGACGGGTAATGGTCTCTTTATCGTATTGGCAGATCATATGGCCAATGTTGGGCTGCGAACAGAAAAAGTGATCCTTCATGGTCGGAGAAACGAATCAAAGAAAAATATCCAGAAAGCGCTCCGTTTTAGAGTGGGTGCACCTTTGCTCTCGCTTGATCTAGACACGGCAAGAATTGGTCTAGAGGCGCTCCCATGGATTCGAGCAGCCAGCCTACAACGCGTATTCCCTGATACGGTGCGGGTTCGAATAGTAGAACGACGTCCGCTGGCTATTTGGCAACAGGAAAATAAGCATTATTTAATTGACAAAGAAGGCACGGTAATAACGTCTAAAATTCCTCAAAATTTCCAAAATCTATTAGTTTTAGTGGGTAAAAACGCACCGTTAGGGGCAATAACACTAATAAACGTCCTCGAACGCGAACCCAAGCTTCAAAAACGGGTCGACGCTGCAGTCCGCGTGGGTAACCGACGTTGGAATATACGAATGGATAATGGAACTAATATTCGCCTGCCGGCAAACAATCCGTTAGCAGCATGGGGCCGCTTTGCAAAGCTTGATCGTAAATACAACCTTTTAGGTAAAAATCTTTTATCAATCGATCTTCGAATACCTGGTCAGTTGATAATCCGTACTAGAAGTGATCCCCCGATTAAATTACCAAAAAACGCTACGACAAAAGGTGAAAACACTTGATTAACAATAACAATCCGTACCTTTCAACTAGGAATATTGTATAGAAAAATGGCGAAGTTACGCACGGGAATCATCGCTGCACTCGACGTGGGTAGTTCTAAAATTTGTTGTTTTATCGCCCACGCAAATACCGAAGGTGGTATACGTGTGATGGGCGTTGCACAGCACGCATCAGCCGGTATACGAAATGGCTCTGTCGTTGACATGGAGGCCGCACAGAATGCAATTCTCACGGCAGTAACAGCGGCCGAGGAGCTAGCTAACGAGCGGATCGATCGCATTTTTGTCAACCTGTCCGCAGGCCGTATTTATTCGAAAATTCAACAAATTGAAGTGTCAATAGCGGGGCACGAAATTGCGGAAACTGATATACAGCGAGCGAGAGAGCGCAACCACCAAATCGAGCAACCGGAAGACCAAGATCTAATACATTGCTTTCCGGTGGGCTTCTCTATCGACGGCAAACGGGGAATTCGTGATCCTCGCGGTATGTTTGGCGAAAGACTTGGGGTGAATTTTCATAGAATTAATGCTGCTTCCGGACCTGTGCGCAACCTAAAAAACTGCGTTGCGAGATGTCATCTCGATATAGAAGAACTCGTTATGTCACCTTATGCGGGTGGTTTGGCCTGTCTCGTCGAAGACGAAAGAGATCTTGGTGTTACTCTGGTAGATATGGGTGGCGGCACTACGACCGTCTCGGTGTTCTACGATAGTCAGGTTGTTTTTGCCGACTCTATTCCAATAGGAGGTGGGCACGTAACAAATGATTTAGCGCGAGGACTTTCTACGCCGGTCGCCCATGCCGAACGAATGAAAACGCTTTACGGCAGTGCAATCTGGTCGCAGTCAGATGATAACGAAATAGTAGACGTGCCCCTGATGGGTGAGGACAATCATAACCAGCCGCATCATGTACCAAGGTCCATTCTGACCGGGATAATTGGCCCCAGATTAGAGGAAACATTTGAGCTCGTCCGAGAACGTATTGAATTAGGGGGCGTGCAACGACTATCAGGTCGTCGGCTAGTCTTAACAGGCGGCGCATCTCAACTCCATGGAATCCCCGAAATAGCTGCTTTAATCCTCGAAAAACAAGTTCGAATTGGGCGCCCACTTCGCATAAGTGGGCTAGCTGAAGCAACAAGTGGCCCAGCCTTTTCTACCTGCGCAGGCCTTCTCCGCTATGGAGTTGAAAAATACGCTGGCACTATTGATCACATACCAGCGGATGAAAAGGCGACCAATAGTCGGATGGCCCGTATCGGCCAATGGTTAAAAGAAAGTTTCTAACAAATGGCAGACAAGAATTTATCGTTTTTAGAAAGAAAACTAAGTCACAGTCAGGTACATCACACTTATCCCTACACAAAGAAAGTTTTTGCAACTTCTATGCCTAGGAGGCTCCAATGACGATTAATCTTACCGTTCCCGAAACCCAAAATCACCTGAAACCCCGGATTACTGTTATCGGAGTCGGTGGTGCTGGTGGCAACGCCGTAAACAATATGATTTCATCTCAGCTAGAAGGAGTGGAGTTCGTCGTCGCCAATACTGATGCGCAAGCACTAGCACAAAACCTCGCGGAAAGATCAATACAACTAGGTCCAGGAATAACCCACGGATTGGGTGCGGGTTCCCGGCCAGACATTGGACGCGCCGCCGCGGAAGAAGCTATGGACGACCTAATGGAAGCACTAACTGCAGCACATATGGTCTTTATCACCGCTGGCATGGGTGGGGGTACCGGAACAGGTGCGGCACCGGTGATCGCAAGGCTCGCTCGAGAAAACGGTATTCTCACCGTGGGCGTGGTAACGAAACCTTTCCAATTCGAAGGCGTTAACCGAATGCGGATAGCGGATGCTGGGATCGAAGAAATGCAGCAATACGTTGATACACTTATTGTGATCCCTAATCAAAATCTCTTTCGTATAGCTAATGAACAAACGACCTTCGCTGATGCATTTACGATGGCTGATGAGGTGCTCCACTCTGGCGTACGTGGTGTAACGGATCTAATGGTAGTCCCGGGTTTGATAAATCTCGACTTTGCCGATATTCGAGCGGTAATGAGTGAAATGGGTAAGGCGATGATGGGAACAGGAGAAGGGGAGGGCGAGGAACGCGCTCGGATAGCAGCCGAATCCGCTATTTCGAACCCGCTACTTGACGATGTCTCTATGAAAGGTGCGCGTGGTGTTTTAATAAATATTACTGGGGGCTCTGACATGACTTTATTTGAAGTCGACGAAGCAGCCAACCGAATTGGAGAAGAGGTAGATGCTGACGCCAATATAATTTTTGGCTCAACCACGGATTCTTCGCTCGAAAACAAGATGCGAGTTTCTGTTGTAGCTACAGGGATAGATGCAGCGACCGAATTGCAACCAAGGCCCGTCCTTAAAGTGTATTCTCAGGCTCAAAAGTTAGTTAGAAAAAAGGAAACGGCTATCAAGGAGGACTCAGCGTCGGCACAAGTTTCTCTCACGGACGATCTTCACCGAACCAACTCAAATCAATCTTCGGAAACACGAAAAGAGGGTGTTGGAACGGTAGACACGGTAGCTTTAGAAATGGCCAATAGCGAAGATTTTCCAGACGTGGAATCTTCGGTCATTCGTGATGAAAGAGAGGAAGATGTTCTAGTAAGTGATTCCACGTCTACACAGCACGAGACAACTGGTAAAAGCAAACTGGCACCATCAGAACCCCGCCTAGTATCAAAAAACGAGGCGTTTATTCCTCCTGCACCCATGGACCCTAAAACAACTCTCGATACTAAACCAGGTTCGGACCCCTTCAAAGAGGCGGATCTACTTAATGGAGGACCAACAGATTCCCAACCTCGCCGCAGCGGAAGTCTTTTTCGCAGAATTACCGGCAGCAACAAAGGATCTCCTCCCCCTGCCCCTTCTGTAACTCCGCCAGCTCCTGAGCCACGCGAAAAACAGAAACAACAACCGGAGATTAGTACGCCAAAACCGGAACAAGAAAGCCTCGTTGGAGTAGCACCTGACGATAAAATTGAAAGTTCCCAATCTGAGGAAGATCTTCTTGAAATACCTGCATTTCTTCGGCGACAGGCAAATTAAGTAGGCCGTCAATCGCCGAACGCGTAACAAATTGTAACATTTGTTGATTTGAACTTCTTTGCAGGTGTTTGGTAGAAATCTCCTTGATTACAGCCTTTTGCTGCGGAATCGATACCGTGCAGTAGGTTTATAAAAGCAAGGTGCCCAGGGGGTGAAATTTGACTATCGCTGGAGTGCAAAAACAAAAAACTTTAAAATCCCAAATTGGATGCTCGGGAACCGCATTACATTCTGGTCGCCAGACCACGTTAACGCTCAAACCCGCAAAACCAAACTTTGGTATCCGGGTGCATCGCACCGATTTGGTCAATGGCGCTCGTGAGATTCATGTTTCGTGGAAGAATGTCATCGATACCAGCCTAGCAACGACTATAGGGAATAGTCATGGCACAAAAGTCGGGACGATTGAACACCTGATGGCGGCCTTAGCAGGATGCGAAATAGACAACGTCCTTATAGAGGTTAATGGACCAGAAATTCCAATTATGGATGGAAGCGCTGCGCCGTTTGTATTTTTGATAGAAAACGCAGGAATAATTGAGCAGGAAACGCCTCGGTCAGCTATAAAAATACTAAAACCGATAAAAGTCACGGACGGAACCCGCTCCCTATCCATCTCGCCATCAGAACAATTCCAAATTAACTTTGAGATTGATTTCGACTCAACAATAATATCCCGTCAAAAAGGTGAATTAGTAGAATTACGCGAAACTTTCAAAACTGAAATATCTCGCGCACGAACCTTCGGTTTTGAAAAAGATGTTGATGAATTGCAAAACGCCGGGTTAGCGTTAGGCGGATCCCTTGAAAATGCGGTGGTAATTAGTGACAACAAAATACTAAACGGAATGACATAACTTTCCGACACACATTATTTAA
>CAYPNT010000021.1:0-35649 GCA_964412235.1 uncultured Rhodospirillaceae bacterium | reverse complement strand
TCATTGCTATTAGTGCCAATTACAATTCGATCAACTGGCAATCCACACTTCCAAGCAGCCCATCCAGCGAGAACATTTCCGAAGTTTCCTGTTGGAACAGAAAAACTCACCTTTTTCTGGGGTGCGCCCAAGCGCACCCCAGCATAAAAGTAGTATGCGATTTGCACCATTACACGGGCCCAATTAATAGAATTGACCGCTGCAAGACTATTAGTGTCACGAAAATCTTTGTCATTGAACATTCCTTTAACCAGGTCTTGGCAATCATCAAAGGTGCCCTCAACAGCCACTGCATGAACGTTTTGACTGGCCACTGTCGTCATTTGACGTTGCTGCACACGGGAAATTTTTCCCTCTGGAAAAAGAATAAAAACATCTAATGCGGAACGATCGCGGCAGGCCTCTATCGCAGCTGAGCCTGTATCCCCCGAAGTTGCACCAACTATTGTGACCCGCTTATGATTAGCGGACAGAACATGATCAAACATTCGGCCAATAACTTGCAAAGCAAAATCTTTGAAGGCGAGCGTCGGACCATGAAAAAGCTCAAGAATCCATTCGTTCGGACCGATTTCCTTAAGAGGTGCCACCAAATCATGGTTAAAAGACGTATATGTATCAATAATTATGCGTTGCAGAGTGTCATCTTCGATGGTCCCGTCTGTAAAGGGTCGGATAATACGATATGCCACTTCGGCATATGAATTTCCGGCCATAGAGGCTAGCTCTTCAGAGGAGAACTGAGGCCAATATGATGGGACATATAATCCTCCATCATCAGCTAGGCCGGCCAATAATACTTCGTCGAATGCAAGTTGGGGCGCACATCCTCGGGTAGAAATGTATTTCAAACCTAGATCCTTACAGTGATGCGGAATTTAGTGAGGTGACCATTCTTGTCAAACCTAATTAATCAGGGGAGTTTTCAGCCATACCGAACCGATAGATGCTCTTTAAAATCAGAAGTGTCTAGTGGGCGACCGGTAGCGGCTTCAATCAATTGCTCCGTACTATAAAAGGAGCCATGCGAATGAACGTTTTCACGCATCCAGTCTACTAATGGGTCGAAATTGCCCTCTGAAATAGCAGTGGGAATATTTGGAAGTCCTTTGGTTGCCGATGCGAACAATTGGGCAGCCGCAAGAGCACCCATTGTATAGGTGGGAAAATAGCCCCAAGCTCCATCATACCAATGAATGTCTTGCAAACACCCGAGGCTATCATTCGGCGGACAGATACCCAATAGTTCGATCATTCCATCATTCCACGCTGCTGGTAGGTCCACTAATGCAATGTCCCCTTTAATTAATCCCCGCTCCAATCGGTATCTCAGAATCACATGGGCCGGATAGGTAACTTCGTCCGCATCGACCCGAATGAAGCCCGGTTCGACTTTTGTATATAACCGATGCAGATTTTCGACCTCCCATGCCCGGCCTGCCCCCGAAAAGGCCTCACGCATTAAGGGAGCCGCGAAACTCAAAAACTCTCGGCTACGACATGCTTGCATCTCTATTAGAAGAGATTGGCTCTCATGCAGGGCCATACCGCGTGCCGCACCAACTGGTTGATAACGCCAATTCGGGGGAAGCCCGCACTCATAGAGTGCATGGCCAGTTTCGTGCAAAACCCCCATCAAACTTTGAGTAAAATCGGCATCGGTGTACCTTGTGGTAATGCGTATGTCGTCGGGGACGCCACCGCAGAACGGATGAAGACTGCTGTCCAACCGGCCACGTTCAAAATTAAAACCTAAAACCTCCATAAGCTTTTTTCCGAGAGTGCGCTGTTGTTCTATCGAGAACGGGCCCGCCGGGAGCTCTCCTGGTTTTTGTTCCCCTTGCTTTTCTATGACAGTTTGTAAAAAACTTGGAAGAAAACTAGAAAGATCTGCAAAATATTTGTCCAGCAATTCGGTTTTTGCATCAGGTTCATATTCATCAAGAAGTGCCTCATATGGCGAACATCCGAGCACCTCCGCCCTAGACACACCGGACTGACGCGTGAGATTCAAGACCTCGGAAAGAGACGACAGCACCGACTTAAAATCGCTATTTGGCCGAGCTTCGCGCCATCGTAATTCGCACTCTGAACAAGCGCGGCTCAGTGCCTCTACAAGCTCTAGTTCAACCGCATTCGCGTGTATCCAAACTCGACGCATTTCGCGTATATTTGCCGCTTTCCAGGGCTCATCAAGCTGGGTTTCCTCTACTTCCGTCAGCAGATCTCCAAGCCTAGGATCATTTAGAATCTCGTGAACACTGACCTTGAGGACAGTTAACTGCTCTGTCCGCGCGACAGCACTCCCCCTCGGCATCATTACAGACATATCCCAATGCAGTAACCCAATTACCTCCTTGAGGGTTCCTACCCTGCGGAAGCGCTTTTCTAGCTGGATATAGGCGCTACTCAGAAGCTTTGTCCTCACGTTTTATAATGTGGAACGCGACAAAGATTATGATTAAGGTGATGGCAAGCGCGTACCAAGTAACGGCATATTCAAAGTGTTTATTACGAACATTGATACGCTCTCGTTGAGCCTTTGGAAAACCTACAGACTTTTTTCTGGATCTGAGCTCAATTAAATATGGATAATAATCTTTTAAGCCGATCTGAGCTGCCATCTGCTTAACATCGATAAAGAACCATAAATTTTTATTAGGTTCATTATCAGGTATCCAAAAATTCTTTTGGCCATCAAGACGTATATTTCCGATGAGTTCTATAGGACCTTCGGCCTGTCCTTGCGGAGATTTGTGTTCCGGCCAACCCATAGGAACCCAACCCCTGTTTACAAGCACCGTTCCGCCAATATGAGTTTTAAATGGAGTAATCAAATGAAAGCCTGGATGCCCTCGCCAAACTTTATTGAGCACGAGTATTTCTTTTGCGTGTACATATCTTCCGCCGACGCTTACTCTCCTAAACTCAAGAGCCGATAGTTGTTGATCCATGATATCACCGATAGTGAGTAGGGGCGCCGAGTACCTCTGCATTCGCTCCGAAATAACTTTTTCTTTCCATTTCAATCTTTCGAGCTGCCAGGTCCCTAATCCGATGAGCAGTAAGAATACGGGAAGCGCACTAACCGTCATCCAGAAATTTAACTGAACCCTACGAATTTTTAACATTATCTCCGGAAATATATTTATGGCGAAGATTCTTGTAGTGAAAGCCTATCAAAATAGCTTTGACCGGTCTAAGCAACAGCAGTGATGAAACACTAATAACCGGAACCCAGACTATAAGATGCACCCATATCGGTGGCTTCATTGTTGCTTCAAACCAGAGTGCCAGTGTAACAACTAGGGCTCCGAGAATTAGAATAACAAATACCGTCGCTCCGTCACCAATATCATTGGACGACAAATTAAGTTTGCAATTGTCACAAATGGGACGGACATCAAGAATGCCACGGAAGAGGTTACCGAGCCCGCACCTTGGGCATTTGCAACTCATGCCCGTTTTAAGTGGCGAAAGCTCCGGCCAAAATTGAGTTTTTTCCATTCGGCGCTATTTCGGGGGCCAACGCGAAAACCCGTTTACCGTCCCCACCAATAAATACAAATGAATAAGAACAACCACACGACGTCAACAAAATGCCAATACCACGCTGCCGCCTCAAACCCGAAATGGTGTTCAGATTTAAAGTGACCCGCACGTCCGCGAAAAAAACAAACTATCAGAAAAATTGTACCTACTAAAACGTGAAAACCATGAAAGCCAGTAGCCATATAAAAGGTAGACGGATAGATTCCATCTCGAAATCCGAAAGCCGCATGGCTGTATTCGTAGGCCTGAACACAGGTGAAACAAATACCCAGAAAAATCGTAAGCCCAAGGCCTTGCATAAAATGCTTACGATCGTTTTCACGAAGAGCATGGTGCGCCCACGTAACAGTTATCCCCGACATCAATAAAATCAGAGTATTTAAAAATGGCAAATCCCAGGTATCAAAGGTCTCAACACCTGGGGGTGGCCACTGCGCAGAAATCTGTTCAGTTGGAAACAAAGCGGCATTGAAATACGCCCTGAACCAAGCAACAAAAAACATTACCTCGGACGCTATGAATAACGCCATTCCGTAGCGCATACCCACTTGAACGACCGGGTTGTGAAAACCGCGATATTCAGCTTCTTTGATGACCTCCCAAAACCATCCAGCCATCGTAACAAGGACACCCAGAAAGCCGAGTATCATGACCCAGCTTACTTCTTCGTGCATATAAAGTGCGGCTCCCACGGCCAACACCAATGCCGATATAGAACCTATAAAAGGCCAGGGGCTTGGGTCTACAAGATGATAGGGATGTTTATGCCCGTGATAGTCATACTCTGTGGCGCTGGCGCCGGATTCTGCAGGCGGTACCATATTTCTGATACTCCGTTGTTTAGCCGTCCGTGTAGAAAGCCGCTTTCCTTATCTGTGCAGTACGGTCTACATCGTTGTCCGACTGAAAAAAAGAATAGGAAAGCGTAATTGTCGTAACGTCTTTTAGGTTTGGGTCTTTGGCGATTTCGGGGTCGACAAAAAAGGAGACTGGCATGTCAACTATCGCCCCTGCTTTAAGTTTTTGTTCGGTAAAACAAAAACAATCTATTTTACTAAAATACAACCCTGCTTTTGCCGGTGTGACATTAAACGCCGCGGTGCCGGTAATTGGTTGTTGAGATAAGTTTTTTGCCCGATAAAAAGCCAGCCGATTTTCGCCCACTTTCACGTTGATACTGTCTTGAAGGGGATTAACCACCCACGGCAATTTTCTGTCGACGTCGGCATTAAAGCGGATCATTATTCTTCGATCCAACGTCTGCGAAGGCAAATTACTCGCGATCTGCGTCGCGCCACCATAACCCGTCACCTGGCAGAACACCTCATACAGCGGAACCGCGGCAAAAGCAGCCCCAACCATCGCAGCAGCCCCGGCAAAAGAAATTCCTGCCAGCATCCTATTACGAGATTTCAGATTTCGTCCCATCTCAGCTGCCGGTCCCGTCCGACATACGAACAATAGACATCACGTAAAATAATACTGCCACTGCAAAAATCGCCAGCGCCAGCGCAATATTTCGGCCTCGGCGTTTCTTATGCATTTCCGATATTTGCTCTTTCATACCAAGAAACCTTGGTACAGGCGGCTTACCAAAACATCGACGATCAAGCCAGCAAATAGAATTGAAAGGTAAAACAACGAGAAACTAAACATTTGACGCGGTCTACGCTCTGTTTCATCAGAAAATAATACTATACTAAAGAAAACGAATATTCCCCCGAGAACTAATGCAAGCCCACCCCACCAGATGCTTGCTATACCAACGAAACAGGGGATTAACGACACGGGTAATAATAATAGTGTGTAGAGTAGTATCTGCCGTTTAGTCTCTCGAACGCCGGACACAACGGGAAGCATGGGGATGCCGGCTTGTTCATAGTCGTCCACCTTATAAAGGGAAAGCGCCCAAAAATGTGGTGGTGTCCAGGTGAATATTAAGGCGAAAAGTGCGATACCGCCCAAGCCAACATCAGCCGTAACAGCCGCCCAACCAATCATCGGGGGAAATGCACCCGCCGCGCCACCAATTACAATATTCTGCGGCGTTCGCGGTTTAAGCCATATCGTATAGATAAAAACATAGAAACCAATCGCCAAAGCAAGCAACGCCGCTGCCACCCAATTAACACCCAGGCCCATAACCATGACAGAGCCACCCGCGAGAACCACCCCAAACGCCAGAGCTGTCTCAGCTTGGATCCGACCCGCTGGAATAGGTCTGTTTTTAGTGCGCGCCATTTTGGCATCAAGGTCTCTTTCAAACCACATATTTATGGCCCCAGATGCCCCGGTTGCTACGGCTATGCATAGGATAGAGATTGCCGCGATAACCGGGTGAATTTCTCCGGGGGCCACAAACAAACCGGCAAAGCCAGTAAACACAACAAGCGACATTACCCTCGGTTTAAGGAGGACAATGAAATCCAGGACGGAATGGTCCTTGAGTGTATCTGCCGGCGCCGCGCTGCCGTTTGTTATGTTAATGGGTCGCTCTGCCATCGTTCAGCCTAGTGGGTTCCCTCATCCTTAATCTCAGGCAGTGCATCGTACGAGTGAAAAGCCGGCGGCGACGGCAAGGTCCACTCAAGGGTCGTCGCGCCTTCACCCCATGGGTTCTCGGCGACTTTTTCACCAGTCACAAAACCGCGCCAAACCGCGTATAAGAAAACTAGAACTCCGACCGCGCTAATATAAGACCCATAACTTGCAATTATATTCCAACCAGCAAATGCGTCGGGATAATCGGGAATCCGTCTCGGCATTCCAGCCATTCCGGCAAAGTGCATGGGGAAAAATGTGAGGTTAACACCTATGAATGTAAGCCAAAAATGTAATTTACCCAGCCCCTCATTAATCATACGGCCCGTCATTTTTGGAAACCAATAATAAAAACCGGCGAATATCGTAAACACAGCACCGAGTGACAGTACATAATGGAAATGTGCGACAACATAGTAGGTATCGTGCATCGCATTATCAACGCCGGCGTTAGCCAAAACCACCCCGGTTACCCCCCCAACGGTAAATAGAAAGATAAAACCAATTGACCACAACATGGGGGTGGTAAAGCGGATCGAGCCGCCCCACATTGTCGCTATCCAACTAAAGATTTTTATACCGGTAGGCACCGCAATCACCATTGTGGCGGCGGTAAAATAGGCTTTAGTATCTACACTCATGCCAACCGTGTACATGTGATGGGCCCACACTATAAATCCAACAACCCCAATTGCGACCATAGCATACGCCATACCGAGATATCCAAATACGGGTTTCTTTGAAAACGTTGAAACTATTTGGCTTACAATTCCAAAGCCCGGAAGAATTAAAATATAAACTTCTGGATGTCCAAAAAACCAAAATAGGTGCTGGAACAAAATGGGATCGCCCCCACCTGCCGCATCAAAGAACGCCGTACCAAAATTTCTATCGGTTAAAAGCATCGTTATTGCTCCAGCCAAAACGGGAAGAGACAGAAGCAACAAAAACGCTGTCACCAAAATTGACCAAACAAACAATGGCATCTTATGAAGCGTCATTCCCGGTGCACGCATATTAAAGATCGTTGTAATGAAGTTTGCCGCCCCAAGTATTGACGAGGCCCCAGCGAGGTGAAGAGCAAAGATAGCGAGATCGACCGCCGGACCAGGTTGGCCCGTCGTGGAAGATAGAGGCGGATAAATTGTCCAGCCGCCGCCTACACCGTCTCCGCCAGCGGGGCCCGCGACAAACGGAGACGCCAGTAACAGCAGAAATGCGGGGACTAGGAGCCAAAAACTTATGTTATTCATACGCGGGAAAGCCATGTCTGGCGCCCCTATCATGAGTGGGACTATCCAATTTCCAAACCCCCCAATCATAGCCGGCATTACCATAAAAAAGATCATGATAAGCCCATGCGCAGTGACCAAGACGTTATACATATGGTAGTCGCCTCCAAGGATCCCATCCCCTGGGGCTGCTAGCTCCGCACGAAATATTATGGACATCGCTCCACCGATTAACCCACCAACAATGGCGAAGATTAAATACATCGTGCCGATATCTTTATGATTGGTTGAGTAGACAAACCTCCGCCAGCCGGTAGGGTGGTTCTCGTGATGATCGTGTGTCGCGTGTGCGTCTGCCATTTTTCTCTCGACCTTTATTCGTATTTGATCTGTGCAAACATCCTAGGTTGCTGCCCCGGATGATTGGACGCGAATTCTTTTTGTGCCTTTGCTACCCAGCTGTTAAATTTTTCCTTGGATACAACTTCCACAGCAATCGGCATAAACCCATGGCGAATACCACACAATTCTGAGCACTGACCGTAATAAACGCCCTCTTTTTTGACCGGACCAAACCACGTTTCGTTTAACCTCCCCGGCACACCATCAAGCTTTACTCCAAATGCTGGAACTGCCCATGAATGAATAACGTCAGCCGCCGTTACCTGCACACGAACAACCGTGTCTACCGGTACTACAATTCTGTTATCCGTCTCCAACAACCGAATCTGACCTGGTTTTAAATCGGCGTCCGCAATCATATTAGCGTCAAAAGAAAATTTCCCGTGATCTGGGTATTCGTAGCTCCAATACCACTGGTTCCCCGTAGCCTTAATAGTCATATCCGCCTTTGGAATAACATCGGAAAAGTACAGCAACCTGAATGATGGGATTGCAATAACAACCAAAATGACAACGGGAACAACGGTCCACAAGACCTCAATCAATGTGTTATGGGTAGTACGGCTCGGATTGGGGTTAGCTTTCTCATTGAATTTGACCATCACAAGCACAAGAAGGCCAAGAACAAAAACGCTGATTAACGTAATAATGATGAGCAACAAATCATGGAAACTTTTAATCTGCTCCATCAGTGGTGTCGCTGCGGTCTGAAAATCCATCTGCCACGGTTTAGGTTGAGCGGCGGATGCTATACTTGGAATTGCAAGGGTTCCAAGCATTGTAAGGAAACAAATAATCCTAGTTGCAATCTGCATTGTTCGGGGTCCGTTCACGTAAAGTCCGGCTATAATTTCTCTACCCCTGAGCACTGAGGCACGCTCCAGGGACATCTTCAGAAACCAATAAATTAAAGGTCACCTCAAAGCCAGAAAATAACCCATTGAGCCTATAGTTAACAAGCCGCGCGCATTGTCGCAGATTAGGCGCCTTTATCATCTACTTCCAACGCGATGAAAACACCCGGCGAAGTAATTGAATTTTGAACGTAGATTGTTTCTTTTTCCGAGTTTAGCCACCTAATGTCTCAGAAAACCAAGTGTTTGGCGATATTTGGAACAATTTTTTCGGGGGTGACGTGGAAAATATAACGGTTCATATTATCGGTTCAGCTTTGTCAGAAAGGTAAACATGAGTATCTCTATAAGTCCCAGTGAGCTTTTTTATAATCGTACGGATATGGATGAAGTGCGAATCAAGAGAGTTGTGTCTGACTCGCTAGAAGGTTCTGAGGACGGAGAGTTGTTTTTAGAGTACAGCCAGTCTGAAGCCCTCATATTTGACGACGGTAGGTTGAAGAGTGCAACGTTCGACACAACCCAGGGGTTTGGCTTGCGCGCGGTGTCCGGCGAGACGACTGGTTATGCCCATGCGTCAGAACTTTCTGAGGGAGCAATAAAACGAGCCGGCGAAACCGTTCGGGGAGTAAGAAGCGGAAACGGGGGGTCAACAACACTTGACCTCAAGAAAACAAATACTGCGCTTTACTCGGATATCAATCCACTTGGAGAAATCGATTTCAAAGAAAAAGTTAAGTTATTGGAGGACATGGATTCATATGCAAGGGGTCTTGATAACAGGGTGGTACAATTTTCAGCTTCAATCTCCGGCGAATGGCAAGCGGTTCAGATAATCCGTGCTGATGGTGAAAGGCGGGAAGATATTCGACCACTCGTTCGGATAAACGTCACTGTAATTTGCAGTGAAGGTGAGAGAATGGAGACGGGTAGCCACGGTACGGGTGGCCGAACCGGTTACCACACATACATAAAGCCCACTAACTGGAAACAACAGATTGATGAGGCCCTTCGTCAGGCCTTGGTAAATCTGGGTTCCATCTCAGCTCCAGCAGGAGAAATGGACGTAGTGCTCGGCCCCGGCTGGCCCGGAATTCTTCTGCATGAAGCAATTGGCCACGGCTTAGAAGGAGACTTTAACAGAAAAAAAACTAGTGCATTCTCGGGACTAATGGGGGAACGAATTGCGTCACGCGGGGTTACGGTTGTTGATGATGGCACTTTAACTGATCGACGCGGTTCCTTAACCGTTGATGACGAAGGCACACCGACCTCCAACACTGTGTTAATCGACGATGGCGTGCTTGTTGGGTATATGCAAGACCGACAGAATGCTCGCCTAATGGGAATGGAGCCCACAGGCAATGGGAGACGCGAGAGTTTTGCCTATGCGCCAATGCCGCGGATGACAAATACTTACATGCATGCCGGTAATTATGAACCAGAAGAAATTCTTTCTTCGGTAAAATCAGGTTTGTATGCCGTAAATTTTGGGGGCGGCCAAGTGGACATAACATCAGGAAAATTTGTTTTTTCAGCGGCCGAAGCTTACCTAATCGAAAATGGAAAAGTCAGTAGCCCTGTCAAAGGGGCTACGTTAATAGGAAATGGTCCGGACGTTCTCACAAAAGTAAAAATGATTGGCAACGACATGATGCTAGATCCTGGTGTTGGAACGTGCGGCAAGGATGGACAGGGCGTGCCTGTTGGTGTCGGCCAACCCAGTCTTTTGGTAAAAGGTCTAACTGTAGGGGGTACAGCCACATAGCAGACATTGATGACGATTAGACGGGTTATCTCGTGAGCGCCGGCCGGCGCTGCTCGCTGGAGAATTAGTACGCGCACTCTTCGTACATCGGATCCACGTTTTTTTTCCACCTAGTCCCAAATAGCTGGGAAAGCTCTTCGGCCGGAGAAAATCCACGTTCTGCTATTTCCATCAAAGTATTGAGAAAATCTGCTTCGTCTTTGCCCTCGGAGTCCACAATTCCGCGCGCTTTAAGACCGGTCGTCGCGATATCAAGAACCTCAGTCGCAATATTGGAGAGTCTTTGGCCTCGAAATTCGGTGTTCAGGGCATGCTTAGGAACTGTTTTCCGAAGCATATGATGTTCTTCGATGGACCAATTCCGGACCAGGTCCCAAGCTGCCGCTTGACTATCTGAATCATACAATAATCCAACCCATAGTGCCGGCAACGCACATAGTCTGCGCCATGGACCGCCGTCAGCTCCGCGCATCTCCAAATAATTTTTGAGCCTGACCTCTGGGAATATTGTTGTTAAGTGATCGGACCAGTCATTGAGACTGGGCAATTCATCGTGATGTCCGGGCAATTCTCCAGCTAGAAAATCTCGGAATGATGCTCCAGAAACGTCAATGTATCTTCCGTCCCGATATATGAAATACATCGGAACATCTAATGCATATTCGGTATATTTCTCGAAGCCCATTCCCGGCTCAAATATAAAGGGGAGTATTCCGCAACGATCGGGATCTGTATCCTCCCATAGGTGGCTCCGATAAGACTGCCATCCTGATAGCGTTCCCTCAAGAAATGGTGAATTCGCAAACAAAGCTGTTGCTATTGGTTGCAAAGCGACCGATATGCGAAATTTCTCGACCATGTCCCGTTCGCTTTCAAAGTCTAAATTAACCTGGACAGTGCACGACCGAAGCATCATGTCGAGGCCAAGGGAACCTTTCTTTGGCATATACTCGCGCATTATCTTATAGCGCCCCTTAGGCATCCAGTGCATTTCGGAACGCTTCCACTTCGGTATAAAACCGGAACCAAGAAGCCCGACCCCTAGTTCTTCGGCTACCTCCTTAACCTGGGCTAAATGTGTGTGCACTTCGTCACAGGTTTGGTGGATATTATTTAGGGGTGCTCCGGATAACTCTAGTTGTCCGCCCGGTTCTAACGAAATATTACAGTCGCCCATGGTAAGCGCTATGGGATTACCGTTCTCAAGCACCGGTTGCCAACCAAACCGCGTCAACCCCTCAAGAAAGCGCCTAATGCCCGGATTTCCATCGTATGGAACGGGTTTATTTGTGCCCCGGACAAAGACAAACTTTTCGTGTTCCGTACCAATTCGCCACTGTTCACGCGGTTTACACCCATTTTCCAAATGCTCTACAAGCTGCCGGTAATCAGTTAAAATCTCGGAACTTTGAGGGGGGGGTGCAACCATGAATAATGCTCGGTTTTCTTATTTTATATAGCTTGGATAGTTTCAGGGCTTCCAAAAACGCTCTTTTGTCACATCTACAGCAATCTTTTATTCGGTCCAATCACCAAAATAGTTTTGCCAACAAACTAAAGCCGCAATCGCCGCGGTATCAGCTCGCATGATTCTCGGTCCCAATCGTACGGGGGTAACAAACGGTAGTTTGACGAGAGCGTCAAGTTCGATTTGGCTAAAACCGCCTTCAGGTCCAATCAACAGGGCCCAAGCCCCGGGACAGGAATATGGTACGAGTGCTTCAGAAAATGACTTAGCAGGACCTTTCTCAGCACACAAAATAATCCGCCGTTTCGGATCCCAATTTTTCAAGGCATCCCCAAGTTTTTGCACTTCGTCTACAATTGGAACATTAAGGCGCCCCGTTTGCTCGGCGGCTTCAATAGCGTTCACCCGAAACCTCGCTGTGTTGGCCCGTGTCACAGATGTGTATTCAGTGAACAACGGACAGACCCGCGCAACACCAAGTTCCGTTGCCATCCGTGCGATATTATTCATAGCCGCCGCCTTCACCGGTGCGAATAACAACCAAATATCGGGTGGCATTCGTTGTGGGCGCTGATAATGTTCTATGCTCAGCGAGCAACTTGATTTAGATAGCAGGGAAATCACGGCACGCCACTCACCGTCTCGCCCATTGAAAAGGGCGACAGCATCTCCCTCTGTGCAACGCATTATGTTTCGAAGGTAATGGTGCTGATCAGTGGTGGCGGGGACAACCGCCCCTTTCACTAAATCGTAATCTACAAACAGCCGTAGTTTAGTGGTGAGATCGCTCATAAAGGATTATTTTGCACAAATAGCAACAGTCTAATTTTATGTGGAAGATATGTCTATAATAATGGCATTATATAGGTGTTTTAGGATTCACTCATGACTGAGCCGTCACCAAGTGATATTCCCCGCGGTGGGTGGGTGGATCAATGGGCTCCTACCAGGTGGCACCCATATATTCGGCTTTCCCGCTTGGACCGACCAATCGGAACCTGGCTGCTGTTGTTTCCCTGTTGGTGGGGTATAGCAATGACACCAGACGCGCTAAGCCATTGGCCTTTATTTATTCTATTTGCTGCGGGTGCCACGTTAATGCGCGGAGCCGGCTGTACGTGGAATGACATTTCGGACCGCAAACTTGATGCTCAGGTTGCGCGAACACGGGATCGTCCGCTACCCGCTGGCGAGGTAACCATAACAAAAGCGTTTCTTTGGTTTGTCTGCCAGTTGTTGCTAAGCGCCTTAATCTTACTCTCGTTTAACACGTTCGCAATATGGATCGGCATCTGTTCACTGATACTGGTAGCCCTTTATCCTTTTGCTAAACGGTATACGTTTTGGCCTCAATTCGTTCTCGGGCTAGCCTTTAATTGGGGCGCACTCTTGGGATGGGCGGCGGCTACCGGCACATTAAGTTGGCCTGCGGTCATTCTGTACATTGGCGGAATTCTGTGGACTTTAGGCTACGATACAATCTACGCCCATCAAGATCGACCCGACGACCCCTTTGCGGGTATAAAATCTTCCGCGAGAGCACTTGGTATAACAGCCTCCAAACCGTGGCTCATGGGCTTTTACCTCATCGCTATAATACTCTTTGGAACTGCCGGTTACCTATCAGGATTAAACTGGCCCTTTTGGATAGGGGTTGGCGCATGTATGGCTCAATTATTATGGCAGGTCTGGGATATCCAATTAAAAGAACCTAAGGACTGCCTTAAAAAATTTAGGTCTAATCGATTAGCTGGATGGATTTTGCTTGGGGGGATCATCTGCGGCCAAATCACCTGAATAACCTATTGGATCATCAACGTCAGAATAATTTGAATTTAACATCTGGAAAAATTCGTCCATCTCTTTAGCTACACTTTTTAATGCTTTACTTTCCATCGCCTGATAGCGTTGCAAAGCATCGCGACCGAATAGAGTAAGTGCAGCACCCCCTCCCCCTTTGCCGCCGGTGATTGATTGCACAACGGGCTGCCTGAATGCATTATTCATTGTACTCACGAGGTTCCAAGCTCGGCGATAAGACATACCCATTTCACGAGCAGCACCAGCAATCGAACCAGTCTTTACGATCAAATTCAGGAGTTCTGCTTTACCGGGTCCAATTGCGATAGAGTTACCGAGCAAAACACGTAACCGCGGGGCTGATGGCCTGGGTGTGTGTTGGTTCATTTCCTCGATGCTCTCCCACTCTGGTTGTGAAGTAGTTCGGCTGTCTTGAGGTCCTCTGGAAGATTGATATTAAAGAACGGATCCAAACGACCTACAGGGTATTCGGCGACCCCTAGGCGATAACATGTGGTCCAACTATCAACCTTTCGAACACCGCTTTCAAGGATCGCTTTCCTTAAAGAGGGAGCGAGGTGCACAGGCCAAAGTGCAAAGACGGGATGATAACGCCCATCTGAATATGCGCACGCCATATCCGCACCATCGTTTTCGATCTTCATTACCAGCCTTTTGACTAAATCATTTGGTATAAACGGCGCATCGGATGCAAAACTTGCAATCCAAGAACACTCGGGTGCGTTCGCGAGGGCCCACTCCATGCCGGTTAAAACCCCTGCGAGCGGCCCAACAAATCCTGAAACCACATCCGCCACGATGGGATAATCATATTCCAAAAACAACTCGGGATCGCTATTGGAATTAATAAATAATGGTCCGACCTGCGGGGAAACAATATCAAGGCTGTACCGAAGGAGCGTCTTTCCCGCAAGCGTTGTCAGACACTTGTCCCCGCCGCCCATGCGACGCGACTGGCCGCCGGCAAGGACCACGCCACATATTTCGTTTCTATCTAGCATTCCCACAAAAGACTGATGCACTCATTCGTTCCTGTCCCAGAAGTTCTTCAAGAATTTCCACACTTTTTCTGTCGAGTGTCGAAAAATCATTTTCCCAAAGGTCAGGTAAATCTTCCAGCATGCTGGAAGGAGTGGCCGCAACGTTTTCCAGTTTACACAATCGGGACTTAACACGTTGGTGAAGCAACCCTTCGACTAGGTTCAGGTGTTCAGTTTGAAAATAATCATCACAACATACATACCAAAAATTTACCCGATTTACGTCGGCCACAACTAGAGCCGACACAGCCTCCAGTCCGTTATATGCCTTCATTCTCGCCCCAACGTCGGCTGTAAATATATTTTCCCCGTCACGGCCACGAATGGGTGTGGTTAAGGACAACATTGACGTGAGATGTTGATCAAAACGAGCCAACAAAGAATTCGATTGGCCAACGTAGGCAACGTTGTGCCCTCCTTTATAAATTTTCACACGAAGATAAACACCTGCTGTGCACAGAGGTTCCATAACAGTCAGGTTTAAAGGCATCTTCCCTGGCCCAAGCGGACCCTTCCATTCCAAGGTGATCGTCATTTCTCGGCGGCAGAGTGGGGGTGAAGTAGATGCTTCGTTTCCTTTGTAGTTTCTGCATTTTGGTCATAGATTATCCGATCTTCACCTGCGAGCGTTACAAATCGTTTGCCTCGCGCTCGCCCAATCAACGTCAAATTGGCTTTTCGAGCGAGTTCTACACCCCAAGCTGTAAAACCCGAGCGCGAAATCAGAATCGGTATGTTCATTTGAACGGTTTTAATGACCATTTCGCTTGTCAATCTCCCTGTCGTGTAGAACAACTTTCCTTTCGGTGCAATATTTTCGAGGTACATGTAACCGGCAATTTTATCAACCGCATTGTGCCGGCCCACGTCCTCCATATAGATGAGGGGTCGATCGGCTTCACAAAGCACACAACCGTGAATGGCGCCCGCTTCTAAATACAAACTGGGCGTAGTATTGATTTTACTAGTTAACGTGTGAAGCCATGACGTTAAAATTCGGGCATCCCTATCTAGGGTGGCCGTATCAAACTTTTCCATTATATCACCAAAAATTGTTCCAAGTGCGCAGCCCGAAGTTCGGGTTTGTTTTGCCAGCTTCTGTTCAAAATTGGTCTGATTTTTTGTCCGAACAACCACTACCTCAGCTTCATTATCGTATTCCACGGTGGTTAATATATCGCCTTCGAGAAGCATATTCTGATTAAGGAGATACCCGACAGCAAGGTATTCTGGATAATCAGCTATTGTCATCAACGTAACTATTTCACGGTTGTTCAGAAAAAGAGATACAGGACGCTCAACCGTGACAGCTGTCTCTACGACGTCTCGGTTTTGATCCGTTCCAGAAACCCGTTCGGTTAATCGAGGGTCATGCGGCGAAGGAGAAACTAGGTATGTATCGTTCTTTTCCATAGTTTTAGTATGGTCCCCTTCCACTTGTCGCACAATCTTAATACGGTCTCATTCGTTGTTCTAAAACTCCAACCTATTTTGTATCTTAGAGCCTAGACCGTCTGCAAAATGACGATATAGACCAGATTTTATATATAAAATTTCGTCCTTCTGGATAGCTCCTTTCTTTTCGAAATTAACGCGTTATAGTCAGCGGTAAATAACGGTTTATGCACTATAATAAAATTGAAGAGTCATTTCACATATGACCAATAAAAACACGGTCCCGAGAAAACCGCTCATTGATGGTTTTGATCGAAAAATAGAATATCTAAGAGTATCCGTAACGGATCGTTGCGATTTTCGATGTGTTTATTGCATGTCTGAGGACATGGATTTTCTTCCAAAAGCTCAGGTTTTAAGCTTGGAAGAGATCGATAGGTTATGTAGCGCGTTTATACAACGCGGGGTTCGTAAACTCCGAATTTCTGGGGGAGAGCCTTTGGTACGCCGCAATATTATATGGCTATTCGAACGTTTGGGGCGACACATAGAATTAGGCAACCTAAACGAATTGACACTAACAACGAACGGTAGTCAATTGGAGAGGTACGCAGAAGGCCTTTACTCTGCAGGAGTGCGACGCATCAATGTCTCTTTAGACACTCTTGAGCCCGATTTATTTCAACAAATCACCCGTTGGGGAAATTTGACTAAAGTATTAAGCGGGCTGGATGCCGCGAAACAAGCGGGACATCGAATCAAGATTAATATGGTAGCGTTGAAGGGTTTCAACGACCATGAAATACATAATATGGTAGCATGGTGTGGGGAGCAGGGTTTTGATCTTACTTTTATAGAGGTCATGCCAATGGGGGAGATAGGCAACCATATCCGCCTTGATCAGTATTGGCCTCTGTCGATGGTCCGGACCGAATTAAGAAAAAAGTGGACACTACACGATAGCGATGAAACAACAGGAGGCCCTGCGAGGTATGTTAGGGTCGAGGAAACCGGCGGTAAGATAGGGTTTATTACCCCAATGACTCACAATTTTTGTGAAGCATGCAATAGAGTACGATTGACCTGCACAGGCACGCTGCACACCTGTCTTGGGCAGGAAGATGCGGTTGATCTTCGGGTTCCCCTTATCGCAAATGATGATGGAGCACTAAACGCTATGATTGATGCAGCGATTTCTAGCAAACCGAAAGGACATGATTTTATTATTAACCGCCGCCACTCGAAGCCAGCAGTGTCTCGGCACATGAGTGTTACTGGTGGTTAGGTCACGGGCGAATGGATAGATAAAAATCTCTGCAAGAAAATGCAATCCTAACTAGGAAAGTTTTGATCTTCAGACAGATTTCCGCGGCAAAAGAGCACAATATAGGAAAGTCTCGATTAACTTCAGATATTGATGTTTCCATGACTACGAACCTTTATTATTGTGTCGGAAGGAGTTGAAAAAGTGATTTCGTCAAACCAATCGCATCCAAAAATATAGATCCTGTAAAATGAACTACGAACAATTTTTCAAGGACCGTATTTCCGATCTCAAAAGCGAAGGCCGCTACAGGATTTTTGCAGACTTAGAACGCCAGGTAGGGTCATTTCCACGTGCGACAAGTCATACGCCGAACGGCAAAACCGACGTAACCGTCTGGTGCTCTAATGACTACCTAGGCATGGGTCAGAGTAAATTAGTTCGCGCGGCAATGAAAAAGGCAATAGACAAAGTCGGCGCGGGCGCCGGCGGCACCCGGAATATTTCTGGAACAACCCATTATCATGTTCTTCTCGAAGAGGAATTAGCGGACTTGCATTGCACCGAAGCTGCTCTGTTGTTTACGTCGGGTTACGTCGCTAACGAGGCTACCCTCTCTATTATCGGCGCACAAATGCCGGGGTGCGTATTATTATCCGATTCAGATAACCATGCATCGATGATCGCTGGGATAAGACATAGCATGACTGATAAGATCGTCTTTGCTCACAATGATGTAGTTGACCTAGAACTAAAATTGTGTGCGATCGATATAAATAGACCAAAGGTAATCGTGTTTGAATCGGTGTATTCGATGGATGGTGACATATCGCCTATACGAAAAATTTGTGACCTCGCCGAAAAATATAACGCAATGACGTATCTCGACGAAGTTCACGCAGTGGGGATGTATGGACCACGGGGAGGCGGTGTAGCGGAACGCGAAGGCGTCATGGACCGCATAACGATTATACAGGGTACTTTAGCTAAAGCTTATGGCGTTATTGGCGGCTATATAGCGGGATCCTCCTCCATGATAGATTTTGTTCGGTCCTACGCATCGGGTTTCATTTTTACAACCGCTCTTCCACCAGCGGTGGCTGCTGGTGCGCTTGCTAGCGTTCGTCATCTAAAAACTAGCAATATTGAGAGACAAAAACACCAAGAACGGATAACTAAACTAAAAACAATGCTGAATGAGGCTGGATTACCTGTTATGCCGTCAGAATCTCACATTGTCCCGGTTCAAGTTGGTGACCCCGTATTATGCAAACAGGTTACGGACGAGCTGATGGACCGTTATAATATCTATGTTCAGCCAATTAATT
This sequence comes from uncultured Rhodospirillaceae bacterium, assembly GCA_964412235.1. Lineage (GTDB taxonomy): Bacteria > Pseudomonadota > Alphaproteobacteria > MPNO01 > UBA830 > JAYZQT01. The sequence continues at coordinate 16,984 of CAYPNT010000021.1, read as the reverse complement.
ATCCAACGGTACCCAAAGGAACAGAACGACTAAGATTAACGCCTACGCCGCTGCACACAGATGACAATATAGACCAACTTGTGGATGCCTTACAGGAAATTTGGGCACGACTGACCCTTTGGGCAGCAGCATAGTCTCATAGTCATCAAAATTTCCTACTGAAGCACTAACTTCAAATTTATTGTTATTGCCGAGCAAAGATAATTAGTGTCTTTGAACAACAAAACCTCGCTTATGCTAAGATCTCTTACTTGGCTAGTAATACAGGGATTTCGGCGTGATTTAGTATATATCGGGTTCTTCCACCCAACACCATTTGACGCAACCGGCTTTGCGAGTAGGCACCTTTGACGAGCATGTCTGCCCCAACACTTGCACATTCAGATAGGAAGCCTGCACCGAGTTCTGTCGCCTGCACGTCAAACGTATGAATGTCTGCTTTTACGTTATGCCAAGCCAAACGATCCACGAGTTCGACCGGGTCTAAAGGCAAGGGTGTTTTTAACTTGGGGGCCAAGATCGTTACCAAATCTGCCTCAACAAGGGCTTGAATAGAAACCGCTATGGTGCGCGCCGCTTCCGGGCTCGCCTCCCACGCTATGGCAATGTGTTTTGCAATCTGGCCAGGGTGACTTGGTGGTGCGACGAGTATAGGGCGACCAGTATCGTGTATAGCGGCCTCTAATGTAACCGGTGACGGCAACGGCGCATCGGGCACAGGTCTCCCAACAACGATAAGGTCATACACTCTTCCACGCAACGCGACGACCTCATCCTCTCGCCCCGTCTCCTCACGCCAAGCGAAGGTCATCTCGTTCGTGCCAGAATGTTTAGTAGCTACTTTCAAACTTTGTTCATTACAGAACTTGTCGAAAAGAGCCTTACTCTGTGTGGCACGTTCATTTCCTTCGCGCTGACTGACGTCCATTATCTCTTCGATCATGGATCCATCTATACCCTCACCGGTATAGGGCAAAAGTCCGTGTGGGTCAGCGCGTACATGCATGACTTCCACATGCGAATTCCAACGCCGAGCGACAACCAGAGCACTCTCCAAAGCTGGTCGGCTTGCTTCATCAGAACTCACCGGCACCAGTATTGTTTTAAAAGCCATCCTGCCACTCCATAAACAACGGTTGGGATAGAGAAGGGCTCTATGGATTAGCCCAAACCAACAACAGAATGCGTTGTTTTAATAAAACCATCAAGTGTCTAAATAGAAAAAAAGCAGACACTGATTAGGGGTAGAGGCGACCCGTTTTCCAACCACCCGTTTCTGCCACTTCATATACGATCCTCTCATGCAAACGAAACGGTTTATCACGCCAAAACTCTATTTTCCGAGGCATTACTCGATAACCTGTCCAATGAAATGGGCGTGGAACTATACCGGTACCGAATTTAGCAGCGTATTTAGCAACACGTTTTTCCAATTCAAAACGAGCCTCTAGAGGACGGGATTGATCTGATGCCCAGGCCCCAATTTGGCTTCCCCTTGGTCGGGTGGTAAAATAATCGTCAGCTTCTGAATCTGTTACCCGGTCGACACTACCCGCAACAGTCACCTGACGCCGCAGAGATTTCCAGTGAAAAACAAGGGCCGCCACGCCGTTGGCGTCAAGCTCTAACCCTTTTTGACTCTCACTATTTGTATAAAAGCAGAAGCCCTTCTCATCTACATCCTTTAACAGGATCATACGAGCCGACGGAACACCATTTTTATCTACGGTCGCCAACGTCATAGCTGTGGGGTCGTTAGGTTCAGAATCGACTGCTTCAGCCAACCAAACCTTAAATAACGCTATAGGATCTTCCATTGTCGTTTTAGACATATTTATCCGCAGAAAATTAGAAAATAATCAAAATTTGGCACTTTGTTGGCTACAATTTCTTCAGACCATAAACTATCGACTAATTTTGACCACATTTAGCAACGCAAAGTTAGAATTTTATGGATCAAAAAAGTTTTTGTTTCAAATGTCAAAATCCGATAGATAGTTGGAGACGTATCGGAGTGAAAGGATGCACCCATGCATGTAAAATTTTCAACGAGACTTCTACCTACAATTCTGGCGTCAGTTATAGCACTGTCCGCCTGTCAGGGGCAGGGACCCAAACAATCTGGCGGCACCCTTATCGGCGCAGCCGCGGGTGGTATTCTGGGTTCAAAGTTTGGTAGCGGGAAGGGTAAACTTCTGGGTACCGCTATCGGAGTTTTGGCCGGGGCATGGATGGGCGGTGAAATTGGAAAATCGCTGGATGCGGCAGATAAAGCAGCAATGCATAGGTCGTCGCAGCACGCGATGGAAAAAGCGAAGACTGGGTCGCGCACCAAGTGGAGTAACCCCGATAGCGGGAACCGTGGGTCTATTACACCCACTAAAACCTACCAAACGGCATCAGGACAGTATTGTCGAGAGTATCAGCAAACGGTAACGGTGGGAGGCCGAACCCAGGAAGCGTACGGCACAGCTTGCCGCCAACCAGATGGTACATGGCGTATATCAAATTGACTATTAACGGTTTAGTTTCATGAAGAAAGAGTGAACCCGGTCGCTCTTGGCTAGTGAAGAGAAAAAGAGCAAATTGACCGGTTAAGATGATTGTGTAGGATGCGGCACGACGAAATCGTAGCCCAGTGGTGGCGATAAAACCAGCGAGGTATTTATGTCGGACCCCCAGCCAATAATGCACGGGAAACGCGGTCTAATAATGGGTGTCGCTAATGATCGCTCGATTGCCTGGGGTATAAGCAAAGCCCTGGCAAAACACGGCGCGGCGCTCGCCTTCACCTTTCAAGGAGAGGCACTGGAACGACGCGTCCGACCCCTCGCAGCATCTGTAAGCTCGGAAATCGTTCTACCTTGTGACGTAACTGAACCATCGACTATAGACAGTACGTTTGCAGAACTAAAAAATATTTGGGGTACACTAGATTTTGTCGTCCATGCGATAGCGTACTCGGATAAGGAGGAATTAAAGGGTAAATACATTGATACCTCCCAAGAAAACTTTTCTATGACAATGAACATTTCGTGCTATTCATTTACCTCCGTTTGTCAACGCGCTGTAAAGATGATGAACGACGGCGGAAGCCTGTTGACACTTACCTACGCGGGTGCGGAACGGGTAATGCCTCACTATAATGTTATGGGTGTAGCGAAGGCTGCATTAGAAGCGAGTGTCAAATACCTTTCAGTCGACTTGGGAGGACAAAACATCCGAGTAAACGCCATATCTGCCGGACCAATTAAAACTCTCGCGGCTTCAGGTATCGGTGATTTTCGGTATATCTTGAGATGGAATGAATTCAACTCCCCACTAAAACGGAACGTAACAACGGACCACGTTGGCACGGCCGGTCTTTATTTGCTCTCGGATTTATCGGCAGGAGTAACAGGCGAGGTGCACCACGTAGACTCCGGTTATCACGTCGTTGGCATGAAAGCCGTTGACGCTCCCGATATCTCGGTGGTTTAAAACAACTAGCAACATGACAGATAATACCTTCGGTCAATTATTTCGCGTAACAACTTGGGGCGAAAGTCACGGCCCAGCGATCGGCTGCATTATTGACGGTGTCCCCCCCAAACTAAAATTGAAAAACGAGGACATTCAATATTGGTTAGATCGACGGAAACCCGGTTCATCTAGGTTTGTTAGCCAACGCAAAGAACCTGACCAGATCAAAATTTTGTCGGGTATTTTTGAGGGAAGGACTACTGGAACCCCAGTCAGCCTAATGATCCAAAACCAGGATGCTCGATCTCGAGACTATAGTGCAATCAGAGATAAATTTCGGCCAGGTCACGCTGATTTTACCTATTGGAAAAAGTACGGCATACGTGACTATCGAGGAGGAGGCCGGTCCTCGGCCAGAGAAACCGCTTGTCGGGTTGCTGCTGGTGCCGTCGCTCGCAAGGTTCTGGGTAATAAATGCAAGATCCGAGGTGCGTTGGTAAAGATCGGAGAAAGAGAGATAGATCGAGATAACTGGCATTGGCAAAACGTGACGAGAAATCCCTTCTGGTGCCCTGACGCCACAGCTGCGAAAGAGTGGGAGCCTTATCTTGATGAAATTCGTAAACGCGGTTCTTCGGTTGGAGCCGTCATCGAAATTGTAGCAGCCGGAGTCCCAGCAGGCCTCGGAGCACCGTTGTATGGTAAACTAGACGCAGAACTTTCTGCCGCAATAATGAGCATCAATGCCGTAAAAGGAGTTGAAATAGGCACCGGCTTTGGTAGTGCCAGCCTTTCGGGTGAAAAAAACTCTGACGAAATGCGTATTAAGAATGGCGAAATGGAATTTCTCTCAAACCATGCTGGTGGCATCTTAGGCGGCATTTCAACAGGCCAAGATATAGTAATCCGCTTCGCCGTAAAACCAACCAGCTCTATATTAACACCGATGCGAACTGTGACACGCAAAGGTAAGAATACGGAAGTGTCCACCAAGGGTCGACATGACCCCTGTGTAGGTATTCGTGGTGTTCCAGTAGGTGAAGCAATGGTCGCGTGTGTCCTCGCTGATCACATGTTGCGCCATCGTGGGCAAACCGGATTCTAGGACAGTGCCTTAAATCGACGCCCGCACTACCGGCTAACATTGCCCACTAAAAAGAATTCTTTATTCCCGTTTGCACCTCTTATAGGACTTTCCTCAATCCCGAGAATATTCCACCCCGGCCTTTTAGAAATCCATCGTTCTATTTTAGCACATACTTCCGCCTGGATTTCACGATCCCGCACAATACCACCACGCTCAACCTGGTTCTTTTTAGCTTCAAATTGTGGCTTTATTAGTGCGACAACGTAACCACCCGGCGAAACCAACGTTAGTGGTGCGGTTAACACGCTGGTTAAACTGATAAAACTGCAATCGCAAACAACGAGATCAACTGGGTCGGGAATTTGTTGGGTTGTGAGGTATCGGGCATTTGTGCGCTCCAATACTGTTACTCTCTCGTCACTTCGAAGGGTCCAATGCAATTGACCGTAACCTACGTCTACCGCATAAACACGCACTGCGCCGTGTGATAATAAAACCTCGGTAAAACCGCCAGTTGACGCCCCCACATCAATAGCCGCGGCACCTTTCACATCAAGTTCAAATTTTGTGAGAGCGTGTTCAAGCTTAATTCCCCCTCGAGAAACCCAAGGATGCTCCGCAGTCCGCACCTCTAGGGGCCCTTTCAAAGATATAGGCGTCCCGGGTTTTTCGACTCGGCGGTCACCACAAAAAACTTTACCCGAAAGAATTAATGCCCGAGCTTCTTTTAAATCCTTGGCTGCTCCTTGTGCAACTAAAAATTTGTCAGGCCGATCAGACTTAGGTCCCAGTTAGGCTCTCCCCTGTAACACCTCAGATTCCAATGTATTTCCGAGTGCCGCCATAACAGTAACTACAATATCTATGTTTGATAGACCCGCTATTTCAACCTGACGATGCGGCTTATCCTGATCGAGGAACCTATCGGGCATAATCATACTGCGAAATTTTAATCCTTTATCAAACAAACCTTCAGTCGCTAGGTATTGGGAAACTTGTGCACCAAACCCGCCAATAGAGCCCTCCTCAATTGTAACAAAGACCTCATGCTCGGCGGCTAGACGCCGCACCAAAGTCTGATCTAAGGGTTTGGCAAATCTTGCATCTGCAACGGTGGTCGAAAGTCCGTTAGCTGCAAGCTCTTCCGCTGCGCGGAGGCAGTCTTGCAGCCTTGTTCCGTAGGAAAGTAATGCTACCTTCGTGCCCTCTACTATAATTTTTCCTTCACCGATCCGCAACGCCTCGCCCCTTACAGGCATCTCTAGACCATTACCCTCACCCCTAGGATAACGAAGTGCACAGGGCTGATCATCTATATCAATAGCGGTAGTAACCATGTGTACTAACTCTACTTCATCAGACGGAGCCATTACGATCATGTTGGGTAAACAGCCAAGATATGCAATATCAAAGGCCCCGCAATGTGTCTGGCCATCCGCGCCAACGTATCCAGCACGATCGATTGCAAACCGAACCGGTAAATTCTGTAGAGCCACGTCATGCACGATTTGATCGAAGGCCCGCTGTAAAAAAGTAGAATAAATTGCAGCAAAGGGCTTCATGCCATCGGCAGCGAGCCCCGCAGCAAATGTCACTGCATGCTGTTCTGCCAAACCAACGTCAAAGGTTCTGTTCGGAAATTCCTTTTCAAACAAGTCTAGGCCTGTACCAGAGGGCATAGCGGCGGTTATAGCAACAATTTTTTCATCTAGATGAGCTTCGCGAACCAGACTTTCAGCAAAAACCTTTGTATATGTGGGAATATTAGACTTGGCCATGTCCAGTGTTCCAGTATCTGCGTCGAATTTTCCAACCCCGTGATATTTATCTTCTGCCTGTTCAGCAGGATCGTATCCTTTACCCTTTTGGGTCACCACGTGCACAAGAACTGGCCCTTCTGCTTGATCATCACGTACGTTTTTTAATACCGGTATGAGGTGGTCCATATTATGTCCATCTATAGGACCAACATAATAAAACCCGAGTTCTTCAAATAATGTACCGCCGGTAAATAGCCCACGCGCATACTCTTCAGCGCGTTGGGCAGCCTTCTTCATTGGTCGCGGAAATTTTTCGGACAGATGAAGTCCAATATCCCGGAGAGACCGATACGGTTTTGATGATATAAGGCGAGATAGATAAGCCGACATCGCCCCAACAGGCGGCGCAATCGACATATCGTTATCATTTAAAATTACGATTAATTTATTACTCATTGCACCAGCGTTATTAAGAGCTTCAAAGGCCATTCCACCGGTCATTGCTCCATCACCAATCACCGCTATACTTTTTTTAGTACCATTCTGCAGATCGTTGCTAACAGCAAACCCCAATGCTGCAGAGATCGATGTTGACGCGTGAGCCGTGCCAAAAGGATCGTATTCACTCTCCGAACGCTTAGTAAAACCTGATAACCCTTCCGCCTGACGAAGCGTTCGAATACGGCTTCGTCGGCCAGTCAGGACTTTGTGGGGATAGGACTGATGCCCCACATCCCAAATTATTCGGTCATGGGGTGTATCGAAAAGATAATGCAAAGCGACCGTTAGCTCTACCACCCCCAACCCAGCCCCAAGATGCCCCCCTGTCACAGCCACGGCATCAATAACTTCCGCTCGCAGTTCGTCGGCGACTTGTTGCAATTGATTCAGATCGAATTTCTTTAAATCGCTTGGGTTTTCTATTTTATCCAGAAGTGGCGTCTGCAGCGCCATTGGTATCACCTACTCTTGTTAAGCTTGTTACGCACCTTACTAATTCAGGTTCTAGCTTTTTCTACTCAGAACAAATTCCGAAAGCTCCCGCAACTCAACGGCCCGAGACCCAAAAACATCTAGGCGGGAAAGCGCTCGATCGGTAACCACCCGCGCTTCGCGTCTTGCTCCTTCAACACCTAATACAGAAATTAAAGTAGCTTTTCCCGCCCCGTCATCTTTTCCGGTTTTTTTTCCAACATCACCCTCATCTCCTTCAACGTCAAGTAAATCATCGACTATTTGAAATGCCAAACCCAGCTCGGACCCAAATGTTTCCATGATAGAAATAAGTTTATCACCAGCATCCCCGAGCATTGCCCCCGCCGCCGTCGCATATGAGATTAATGCCCCAGTTTTCATAGTCTCAAGACGCGCAATTAAAGCGGCACTTACCTCGGCATGCTCACTCTCAAGATCAATCATTTGTCCACCAACCATGCCGTTAGCTCCCGCCCGAGCAGCCAGGTCCGAAACAAGTCTGTTTCGAATATCGGCACTGGGGTGAGTTTTGGCATCAGCAACCACTTCAAAGGCTAAGGTTAGTAGAGCATCTCCTGCAAGAATTGCTGTCGCCTCATCAAACGCAACATGACAGGACGGACGACCTCGCCGAATATCATCATCGTCCATTGCAGGAAGATCGTCATGCACCAGAGAATAGGCATGCACCATTTCAACTGCTGCACCCACCCGCAAATAAAAGCTTTCATCAACGTCAAACATACGAGAAGAAGCCCTTAGAATATATGGTCTAAGATATTTATCCCGACCCAAAACAGCATAGCGCATCGCATCAAAAAGTCTGCCTTCTGGACCATTTTTTGATGGAATTATGTCATTGAGAAGGCCCGTAATTGTATCGGCATATTCACCGAGACCCTGTTTTATAGAGGGCTCAACAGTAACATTATTCAATGTTCAGTTGCTCCGCGGTTACTTCGCCGTCTGCAGTAATCGAAATTTTTTCAACCTTGGTTTGTGCCTCTTTCAATTTCTTCTCACAATGGGCTTTAAGTAAAGACCCTCTCTCGTAAGCTGAAATGGCCTCTTCTAACTTTCCCTTTCCGTCTTCGAGGATGCCTACGATCTCCTCAAGTTCAGCGAGCGCATCTTCGAACGACAACTTTGATATTTCTAGGTTTTTTACCTTTCCCGACATGCACTATCCCCTCAATTAATTTAAGATGCCATTTCTATAACTCATACCATTATCACGATTACTACACCGACCTAAATTATGCCGACAACGCGCCCACGTGTGCCTGGACACTGTTGGCTAATGCAACAAGGTCATAACCTCCCTCAAGGGTAGAAATCAGACGCCCGTCAGAAAACTCATCGCCAAACTCTTTAATTTTTTTAGTTGCCCATTCGAAATCGATCTCCTCTAACTGAATAGATGCCAACGGATCCTTTGCATGAGCGTCAAATCCAGCTGAAATAAAAATCATATCAGGTTCAAAACGTCTTATTGCCGGAAAAATAATGTTCTCCATTGCCGCGCGAAATTCAACGCCACCTTCGTTAGGTGCCATCGGCGCGTTGAAGATATTGCCAAGGCCGGTTTCATTCGCCGCACCGGTCCCGGGATAATGCGGAAACTGGTGGCTAGAAGCAAATAATGTGTTTGGATCGTTACAAAACATCGTTTGTGTGCCGTTACCATGGTGAACGTCAAAATCAACGATAGCAATTTTTGTTAAACCGTGGATCACACGCGCGTGCATTGCTCCAATCGCTACATTATTAAACAGACAAAAACCCATACCACGGCCTGGCTCCGCATGATGACCAGGGGGCCTAACGGCGCAAAACGCATTATCAACTTCTCCAAGCACAACTTTGTCTACTGCCGCAATAATAGCGCCGGCGGCCCGAAATGCCGCCTCTCCACTCCCCGGAGATAAAATGGTATCGGCATCTAGCCGAGCGTATCCTTCCTCAGGAATATTGCTCTGGACCAAGCTCACATAATTAGTATCGTGAACCTGCTGTAATTGTGTTTCTGTTACTTTGGGTGCTTCAAACCGGTGCAGCGCGTTCCAAGAACTTCCACTCAACGCATCAACCACCGCCTCAATCCGTGCTATGCTCTCGGGGTGGCCAGGGCTGGTGTCGTGATCGAATGAGCTTGAGTGGGTATATAGCGCTGTCGTCATAATAACTGCCTTTTCTTAGTAGTTCCTAAAAGGTATTTAGGGGAACCTTAATGTATGATATGCCGTTGGGCTCTGGGTCGGGTAACGATCCCGCACGCGCATTTATCTGGATCGCGGGCACAAACAGTTTCGGAAGAGTTAATGTCGCATCGCGCGCCTCCCGCATCTGAACGTAGTCATGTTCAAGCGTTCCCCCGCCCACATGAATATTGTTATCCCGCTGATCGGCCACGGAGCTTTCCCATGCAAAATCACGCTCTCCGCCAGCGCCATAATCGTGACACACAAATAATCGAGTTTTCTCAGGGAGTTCTAGTATGCGCTGAAGGGAAGCATACAACAGCCTAGCATCACCCCCAGGAAAGTCACATCGGGCGGTTCCAGAATCCGGCATAAACAGTGTATCCCCAACAAAACAAGTGTCCCCAATTACGTAGGTCACGCAAGTAGGCGTGTGCCCGGGAGTGGCAATCACATAGCCGGTAATTTCACCAACCGTAAATTCAGCACCATCTGAAAACACCACATCGTATTCGGTGTCTTCCCCTGGAGTTTGGTTCGGCACATCGAATAGTTCTCCTACTAATTGGCCAACGTCTTTTATACCCTTTCCCATACCCGTTTTTCCGCCTACCATTTTTTTTAGCCAGGCGGCAGCGGTCACATGATCAGCGTGGATATGGGTTTCTAGTATCCAATCCACGGTAAGATTTTCGTTGGTGACATAGTCGATAATCTTTTGAGCGTTTCCCGTTGAAATCCTCCAAGAGACAGGATCTAGATCGAGGACTGGGTCAATGATAGCAGCCCGTAGGGTGCTTGCGTCAGAAACGACATACGATGCCGTGGAGGTATTATTATCATAAAAACAAACAACGTTAGGATTCATAGCTTCTTTTTCTATTAGACTAATTTACGAAACATTATCAGCAATTAATTTTTCTGTGTACGGTTCTCATTTGCGGACAATCTATCGACTTAGTTTGACCGATCTCACTTTCTAACCTAATTCTAAGATATATTTAGCGCTTACCCAAATATCAGCGGACCATAACCCCATATGCCAGGCGAATTTTTTACGCCCAAAGAAAACATTAACTTATCGTCAAAGGTCAGCGATGAGACAAAAACCACCACTTGCTACATGTGTGCAGGTAAGTGCGGTATTAAGGTGCATCTAAATGACGGTCATATCCGTTATATTGAAGGTAACTCCGACCATCCCGTAAACAAAGGTGTGCTGTGCGGAAAAGGGTATGCGGGCATTATGCATCAATACTCCCCAGCGCGTCTTACCAAACCACTTCGCCGTACCGGAGAACGTGGGTCAGGGGACTTTGAGGAAATCGAATGGGATGAAGCGCTGACGCTCGTTACAGACCGTTTGAAAAAAATCCGCTCCGGAAACCCGCGCAAGCTAGCGTTTTTCACGGGACGTGATCAAAGCCAAGCGTTGACGGAATGGTGGGCCGCCCAATTTGGCACCCCGAACCATGCCTCGCACGGCGGTTTTTGCGCGGTAAATACGGCTGCTGCTGGCCTGTATACGATTGGTGGTTCTTTTTGGGAGTTTGGGGAACCAGATTGGGAAAACACACAATACTTTATGATGTTTGGCGTGGCCGAAGATCACGATTCAAACCCGATGAAAGTCGGCATTTCGTCGCTCAAACAACGCGGCGCTAAGTTTGTATCGGTAAATCCAATAAAAACAGGATATTCAGCGATAGCGGATGAGTGGGTCGGCATCCGACCTGGAAGTGATGGCGCGTTTGTTATGGCTTTGATCCATGAATTGCTCCACGCTGACAAAATCGATCTTGATTATTTAGTTCGTTATACGAATGCGCCATGGTTGGTAATTCGGGACCCAGGGTCTGAAGATGACGGACTGTTTGCCCGCGGTCCCAATGGAGAACCACTTTGTTGGGATCAAAATACGGGACAGATAGCAGATGCCAGAATAGCCGGTGTTGCACCGAGCGTTATACGACAAGTAACCCTTGACAGTGGTCAGATGGCGGTCCCAGCGTTTCAGATAATGGCCAATAGATACATGGAGGATACTTATGGACCCGAGGTTGCGGCACTTCGCACCGGCCTATCTGCTCATCACATCCGTAGAATAGCGGCAGAGCTTGCGGAGGCCGCATTCGGAAATGAAATAATTTTACCGATAGAATGGACTGATTGGGCCGGACGGAAACATGACAAAATGATTGGACGCCCGGTTTCAATGCATGCGATGCGGGGAATTTCTGCTCATTCCAACGGTTTTCATACCTGCCGCGCAATTCACATACTACAAATGCTGCTTGGAACGATCGATGTCCCTGGCGGTTTTCGTTATAAACCACCATTTCCGCGCCCCTGCCCGCCGCCACAAAAACCCGCAGGTAAAGCGGACCAAGTGCTGCCAAATACCCCGCTTCCAGGTCTATCACTTGGGTTTCCTACCGGGCCCGAGGACCTTCTTGTCGGTGAGGATGGTGAGCCTCAACGTATCGATAAAGCGTTTTCTTGGGATGCTCCTATCAGCGCACACGGCGTCATGCATATGGTTATAACCAACGCTTGGAAGGGTGATCCCTACCCAATTGATACCTTATTCATGTTTATGACGAATATGGCATGGAACTCGTCGATGAACAGCTCTCAGGTTATGAACATGCTTACTGATCGTGACGCAACGACTGGTGAGTATAAGATACCATTCCTCGTATATTCGGATGCTTACTGGTCTGAAACAGTACCTTATTGCGACATTATATTACCCGATACGACCTATTTAGAGCGTTGGGATTGTATTTCAGTACTTGATCGACCAATCTCGAGTGCTGATGGCCCCGGGGATGCAATCCGACAACCTATCCTCAAACCTGATCGCGATGTACGGCCGTTCCAGGATGTTTTGATAGACCTTGGCGCCCGACTTACGCTGCCGGGGTTCACAAATGAAAACGGCTCACCAAAATACCCAGGTGGATACGCGGACTACCTTGTAAATCATGAACGATCACCAGGAATTGGTTCTCTCGCAGGTTGGCGTGGGGAGAAGGGAGATAAGCACGGCACGGGTGCGGTAAACCCAGAGCAGCTAGATCGGTATATCGAGAACGGGTGTTTTTGGAAACAAGCATTCCCAGAACCCCTGAGATATTATAAACACGCGAACAGGGATTATTTAGAGTATGCTGCCAGCGTGGGCTGGATAGACACATCGGACCAGATCATTCTGCAGCTCTATAGCGAACCGATGCAAAAGTTCCGGCTAGCAGCAAAGGGGCATGGAGCAATCAAACCGCCCGTAAAATATCAAGCTCGGGTAGAAGGGTACTGTGACCCATTGCCAACATGGTATCGCCCGTTCGAGTCACAGGATGGAGGTGAGGATAACTATCCGTTCTACGCGATCACGCAGCGCCCAATGGCAATGTATCAATCTTGGGGCTCGCAAAACCCCTGGTTACGACAAATTCATAACACCCAGCGCCTTTATATCAGCCGCACTCGCGCTGAACGAGAGGGCCTTGCCGACGATGACTGGGTCTGGGTTACAAGCCATCATGGGCGAATAAAGGTTCAACTTAGGCTGATGGAGGGAGTCCAGTCTGACACAGTATGGGCGTGGAATGCGCTTGGAAGAAAGTCCGGTGCATGGAATTTAGCACCAAATGCTCCGGAAGCTCGCAAGGGTTTTTTATTAAACCACGTGATCTCCGAATTATTGCCTCCTAAAGAAAACGGATTTCGCTATTCAAACTCGTACCCGATAACGGGTCAAGCTGCATGGTATGACCTGAGGGTAAAAATAGAGAAAACAGAGCCGGAAGAACAAATTTCCGTGCCACAGTTTAAACCACAGCCGCCACGCGGAAGGTTTTTTTTATATGAGAAAATTTTGCGTTACGGCGCTATTTTTCGGGACAACCGCCCCCCTTCAGGCAATAACAAATGACTATGCTCCCAGCGCACACTGAAAAAAAACTCGGCCTTGTTATTGATCTCGACACCTGCGTCGGTTGCCACGCGTGTGCGGTTAGCTGCAAGGAGTGGAATGCCGGAGGGCACTCCGCTCCTTTGCCTGACACGGATCCATATGGAGAAAACCCGAGCGGTATTTGGTTCAACCGCGTTCACACATTTGAGGCAGGTGAAGGCACCTCCAGCCGAACAGTCCATTTTCCGCGATCGTGCCTACACTGTGATGATGCCGCCTGCGTTACAGTTTGCCCCACAGGAGCTTCCTACAAGAGAGAAGACGACGGAATAGTCCTCGTAAACGAGGACGCGTGTATTGGTTGCAAACTCTGTTCATGGGCCTGCCCCTATGGGGCTCGAGAATACGATGACGATTCTGGAGTGATGAAGAAATGCACTCTTTGTGTAGACCGTATCTACAATGAAAATATGGCGGAAGAGGAAAGAATTCCGGCATGTGTGGCCTCTTGCCCAGCGGGTGCACGCCATTTTGGGGATTTAGGAAACCCTGACTCCGATGTGTCAAAGTTGGCTGCCGAACGAGGCGGTTATGAATTAATGCCTGAATTAGGCTATCAGCCCGTTAACCGCTACTTACCGCCCCGTCCTGAAAAGAAAGACCAAGGCCAATCTGGCTTAGGTGTCTCGCTCCCCCGCATGGAGGGTGGATCTCAGAACGGCGATAACAAACTTTTCCATTGGCTTGATCGAATATTATCTCGGTAGAAGATCAATCCTATGTATCCTGCCTACTCTGTTATTATCTTTACAACCGCTTCGGGCACCGGCTACGGCTTATTAACTGTGATGGCATCGTTTGGGCTGGCAACCGGCGTCCCACTGGACCCATGGTTTGGAGCAGTAGGATTTGGTCTAGCATTATTACTAATAACGAGTGGGCTTTTGACTTCTACAGCCCACTTAGGGCACCCGGAACGGACGTGGCGAGCCTACTCCCAATGGAGATCATCCTGGTTATCTCGTGAAGCGATACTAGCGACGACAACCTATTTGCCTTTGTCCCTCACCGCATGGGGATGGATCGTTGAAGGCTCGCTATCCGGCGCTTATGGGTTGTTTGCTTTCATTTTAATTGTATTTAGCGTTTTAACAGTGCACTCAACAGGCATGATTTATGCAACGCTACGAACCGTTCATGCCTGGCATAACAGGTTAACAGTACCCGGTTATCTGAGTTTTGCATTTCTCACTGGCTCTCTTTGGTTTCACGCAATAGCCCAAATGTTTGGTTACCAAACCCCTGTTATAGCCTTGGTCGCCGTCATATCGCTGTTTCTAACATTTTATATTAAACGCAAATACTGGCGAATTATCGACACGGTTAAGGGGATAGCGACGCCAGTCAGCGCCACAGGCCTAAAAGATATGGGCGAAGTTCGGCTATTCGACCCACCAACCATGACAGAAAGCTTTGTTCAGCACGAACTTGGCTATTCGATTGCACGGAAACACTCGCAAAAGTTGAGAAGGATCTGTTTCTTTGCATACTTTCTAATTCCCCTAATATTGACCGGCTTAACCAGTAACGAACCCCCTTGGATTGCGATAACCGGAACATTGCTTGCAGCAATATTTGTGTCTTGCGGTGTTGTAATTGAACGATGGTTATTTTTTGCGGAAGCCAAGCACACCGCAATGCTTTATTACGGCGCGCAATCGGCTTAATGTATTGCGTGTCGAGTGAATAAACGCAAAATGTTGGAGATCGTGTTTTAATGACGGGGTATACCTCCGAACGGGTGATCGTTTCCGGATGCGAGATTGAGATCTTAAAGGCTGGTGTGGGCCCAGCACTCCTTTTCCTCCACGGTGCGGGGGGAGCACACAATTGGACGCCCTACATGGACCGGCTGGCAGAACACTATTCAGTATACGTGCCAAGCCACCCTGGTTGGGGTCGCTCGGACACCCCCAAATGGCTCGATGGCATGGGCGACCTGGCCTATTTCTACCTTGAATTCCTGAAAACCCTGGACAAAGAAAGAGTTCACCTTGTCGGCAATTCCCTTGGTGGTTGGCTCGCGTTAGAAATTGGTGTTCGCTCTACGGAGCAAATCAAAACACTAACGCTCGTTTCGGCAGCCGGGATACATGTGGAAGGCGTACCCAAGGGAGATATCTTCCTTTGGGACGAAGAGGAACGGATCTACAATACCTTTTTCGATAAAAACCTCGCTGAGGCTCGGCTCGCACACAAGCCGAGCCAAGAAGATGCTGACATCGCACTTAAAAACCACTTTTCAACAGCCAAAATGGCGTGGCACCCGCGCTTTTATAATCCTGAACTTCAAAAGTGGTTGCACCGAATAACTGTTCCAACACTTATTATTTGGGGGGATTCCGATAAGGTTTTTCCTCCAGCTTATGGCCGTGCCATGCAGAAACTAATTCCCGGATCTAAGCTTATAATGTTATTGGAATGCGGGCACTTGCCCCACCAGGAAAAACTTGATGAATTTATAGCGGGTGTTACCGCACACACAATGGGAGCCGCATCATGAAATTCTATTTTTTTCACCTGATGCCCTACCAGGACATTGATCCCAATTTTCTTGCACATAATAAGTCATCATGGATTAACCTCCCCAACAAATACTATGACCCGGTAAAGGGCGCGAAGCTTTATCACCGATACCTAGATGAGCTAGAACTCGCAGATACTCTGGGTTTCGACGGTGTATGTGTCAACGAACACCATCAGACGGCGTATGGTATGATGCCTGCCCCAAATGTTCTCGCTGGTGCATTATCGAGAAGACTGAAAAACGCAAGTATTGGGGTTATTGGTCGAGCACTCCCAATTGTCGCCAACCCGCTGACCATTGCCGAGGAATTCGCAATGATCGATAACCTCATGGAAGGACGATTTATTGCTGGGTTTGTTCGTGGAATAGGATGTGAATACCACGCATCAATGACAAACCCAGGCTTCAGCCACGAACGTTTCCGCGAGGCGCATGACTTAATAGTGCGCGCATGGGCGGAACCGGGACCTTTCGAATTCTACGGTAAACACTACCACTTTCAATACGTAAACCTTTGGCCTCGACCCTACCAGAGTCCCCGTCCCCCAATCTGGATCCCGTCTCAGGGTTCGACCGAAACGGTGGAGTTTGCGGCACACCCTGACCGCAAATACACCTACATAATAACATTTAGTCCCGTCGCTTCTGTACGTAAAAACTTAAAAGCGTATCGTGATCAATGTGAAGTTTTTGGTTATGACTGTCCACCCGACCAGTTGGGTTGGGCCATGCCTGCCTACGTTGCCGAGACAGACGAGATTGCTCGAAAGGAGGCGGGCAAACATGTCGAAAGCCTTTTCAATAAATTTATCATGTCGCCTGCTCAATATAAATTACCGCCAGGATATTCGTCTCTTGGAAGCTACAAAGCTGTCATGGAAGGAAAATACAAGGTCCGAGAAAATTTCTTAAGTTGTGAAGCACTGATTGAGAACGGGATGTTTCTATGCGGCAGCGCAACGACAGTGATCGAAAAGTTAGAAGAATACCAGT
>CAYPNT010000020.1:0-36372 GCA_964412235.1 uncultured Rhodospirillaceae bacterium | reverse complement strand
ACCTACGTAATATGGGACTGTAAATCCAACAATCCCAAAAAACGCGAATGCCGAGAGTATTGGCGAATGTTTTATAATAAGTTTTCGTTGCGTCCACGTTTCTCGCCAGCCGATCAATAGAAAACATAGGACCACAAAGAACCACCGAATAAAGGATAGGGAGAACGGTGGCACACTGCCGGACGCGGCTCGTCCGGCTACGGAGCTCCCCGCCCAAGACAAAGCACTCAAGGCCAGAAATAGGAGCGCAACCCAGTAGGGAATAGAAAGCCCCGCCACCTTTCCGCGGGTTTTGTTGTTTTCTTCTTTGCTCAGTGACATTTTCTTCATGATTAAGGCACAATAATGTAATTATCGCTAACCTATTATTTTAGTCCGGCGCATTTGCCTTGACAGAAAATGCAGCCGGGACCAGTTATTGTATTGGCTAAAATAAAGCAGTGGAAAACGGCTTGCCAATTTGCACAAAAGACTCAAAGGATTTTGGTGGCGCAGATTTTAAAGTATTGTTAAGTGCGGTCAGAAAACTCAACGACTTTGCGCTGATAAATGCCGACGAACTAGAGCCACTACACGCTAAGGGTTTGGTTCACGCGCACGTGCGTATTCAGGGAACCGGTGCCGTGCTGAGGATACCTCGTTATAGCGCTGCTGGTCTTCGCCCGGATCTGAATATTTTATACCAGGCGTGTTGTTTTAGCCGCGCATCAGCCAGCGGGCATACGCCGTTCTTAATAGATACCTTAGGCCCCTGTGAGGGGCTTCCCTGGGGTGCCCTCATCGTTTCAGAAGTCGAGGGTTCGGTTCCAAGGTTACCAGACGACTTACTGGCAATTTCTGAGGCGCTTGCAGCGATACATACGCTGGAAGTTCCTACTAAAACTGATTGTCGTCCCATTCCCTACTACGAAGATTCATTGACTAACACACTCGAAAACATCGAGGGGCAGGCTGAATATCTTAAAAAGGCGGGTATAACATCACGCTCCCTCGTGCAATTGGAGGAAGAATTGACGCGAGCGCGTGAATTTGTCCAAACAAAGCATAGCAAAAATGTGCCCATGGCCTTAGTCGGAACGGATACCCATCCCGGAAATTTTATGATCCAACCGGACGGTACCGCTATATTTGTGGATCTTGAGAAAACTGCCTACGGCATGCCAGCGATCGATCTGGCTCACGCCAGCGTTTACACGTCCACAATGTGGGATCCCGATATTGCTTCGGAGCTCACCGACGACGACGTTAGGGAATTTTATAAGCACTATCTATTTGAACTACCTGACGCACTTAGGGCGGCGTGGAGTCCCTGGTGTGGGCCACTTAGGCGGTTTACGTGGCTCCGCACAATGACATGGTGCGCAAAATGGCAGGTTGAATCTCGTGAGGGCGCTAATTGGCCTGTTGCTAATAACGACCCCGCTTACATAAAAAGGGTACGCCGTCGAATAGAAGGATTTTTCGATGCTGATACGATTGAAAGGGTACGTTCGGGTTTTAATTTGACAATGGAGATTGGCCATTACTGAAATGTCTTAACAACCACGAAACCTCACTTTTTTCTTTTTCAGAAATGATGTCCACGCCGTGTAGTAGTCTTCCGTGTCTCCATATGATGCGGCAAGTTTAAAGTCTTCTTCCGTCGCTGGTCCCGCAATGCCGGCCTTTCGTATTGCATCCCGGTTGAAGCGATTGGCAAGGGGTGCCCCAGAACAAATTCTTTCCACTGTTTTATCTATCTCTCTATCGAGTTCGTTGGGAGGAGCAACGCGGTTTACCAAGCCTTTACTCAAGGCTTCCTCCGCGCCGATTTTTCTTCCCTCTAAGATTAGTTCCAATGCGATGGTCCTTCCGACGGCATTTATCAATGTCTCGACCAATGCGGGATCCAAGAAAATACCCATATCCTTCACGGGGAAGCCAAAAGTGGAATTTGGTGAAGCGATCCGTATATCGCACGCGAGGGCGATTTCAAGCCCGCCACCCAGGCAGTAGCCCTCGATTCGAGCGATTGTGGGGTGAAGACTGTTTTCAATTGCGTGTATGGCTTTCAGCGTAATGTCATTGTATGCGCGTACTTCCCTCGAGTTTGTGCGAAGTGTTGCGAACTCGGTGATATCATTGCCGGAACCGAATGCTTTGCCCCCGGCACCTGTGAGGACAATGCATCTAAGCTCTTTATTTAACGATAGCTTCTGGAAAGTGTCAGCTAGCGATTGCCATGATGAACGATCCATCGCATTTCTGCGATCGGGCCTATTTATTGTGACCCTCCCCGTTGTTTCGTTAATTTCGCAGAGTATTGATGTTCTCATATTAGCTTTCGGCCGATCCCTTGCTTAGGTTTTAGATTATCTCAGATGTTAGGTTACTAATTAGGTCTTCCATGTCGGCGGTAGCGTTGTCACGACCCCCAACGGCAGTATGGGGGGTTAAAATTGTTTTTGAAAAGCTCTTGAGAGGCTCATTTGGCGGCGATGGTTCTTCATAATGCACGTCAAGGGCTATTCCGCCCAGTCGGTCGGATTTTAACGCGTCCATCATCGCGTTTCTATCGATTATGTCTGCGCGAGAGATATTCACGAGAAACGCGCCATCTTTCAAGAGCCTAAATTCTTCTTTTCCAATAAGTCCGCGTGTGGATGCATTCAGAGGTATATGGATACTCACGTAGTCTGACTCTGACAGAAGTTCTGAAAGCGAGCAATATTTTGCGCCTCCCAGTGAAGCTTCCAGTTCTTTTGGTAGTCGGTTTCGTTGGTAGTATAAAATCTTTGCCCCAAATGCCGTCAGTCGAACCGCAGTTTCGCGTCCGATTTCACCTAAGCCGATGCACCCGACAGTGGAGCCATTAAGAGTGCTTAAGCCATGGACATGTCCCCAATTCGCCGCCGCAGCGTGGCGGCGATCATACATTTTCGGTTTAAAGCCTGCATCAACGAGGCTTTGTTCATCAATTCTATGGTTTGTTAGACATAATTTTTTGGCCAATCCAAGCATTAAGGTAATGGCGTGTTCAGCGACGGCTATATTCACACGACGGCGCAATGTACAAACAGCCACGTTTCGTTCGGCGCATGCCTTTAAATCGATGTTTCGGGTGTCAACACCAAATTTTTGCACGACTTTCAGGTCTGTCGCAATGTCTAACTCACGACGGCCAAAAGGCAAGCTTTCTATTATGGCGCCATCGGCATTTGGGAGTGCTGCTCGGAAAGATTCTATATCGCCTACCATTTTAAAAGTTGCCGGAAAAAGGTTGTTGGCAGATTAGCGAATACTTTCAACCCATCCATTAAAATCCGGAACATCGACACCATAGTATTCGGCAATTGCAGAAAATCTCTCAGGATCCGTTTTGGGGTCGAGAATGACTTGAGATGCTCGGATAATGACGTCGTCCTCGGCCACTATCTTTGGCATAGGAATAGCCTCCGGTTAAGGGGTAAATTGTTCGTTTAGTATCCTGTCTTCCAAGTTATGTTCCGGGTCAAACAAGAGGGTAATCGATTTTTCTTTAGAAGCGCGGATTTTGACCCGTTTCACATCCCGCACCTCAGTATAATCACCGACGGCACTTACCGGTCGTTTTCGAGGCTCTAAAACGTCAAGTGTAATTAAAACATGATCTGGGAGCAAAGCACCACGCCACCGACGGGGCCGAAACGCGCTTATCGGCGTCAGCGCCAAGAGGTTTGCGTCCAGCGGAATGATCGGACCATGAGCGGACAAGTTATACGCAGTGCTCCCCGCGGGTGTCGCTACTAGGACACCATCACATATTAATTCTGGCATACGAACTTTGCGGTCTATGCTGATCCTTAATTTCGCCGCTTGCCGTTTTTGACGCAGTAAAGAAATGTCATTAATGGCTACAGAAGCAGACGTCTTGCCGTTGACGTCGGTTACTACCATTTCCAAAGGCCTCAATTGGACACTTTTAGCCGTTTCAATCCTGTTAACTAACGCAGTTTCTCGATATTCATTCATGAGAAACCCAACAGTACCGCGGTTCATACCATAGATAGGTGTATCACGATTGAGCCACATGTGAAGTGTTTCCAACATATGACCATCACCACCAAGAGCGACTATTATATCAGCTTCTTCTGGACTAACATGTTCATGTTTTTTTATTAGTTTTGTATACGCCCTGCGCGCTGGTTCTGACGAGGCGGCGATAAACGCTATCTTTTTAGAAGTCATAAAAATTGCCATTCCACGAATCTAAAACTACAACATTTTGCAATAGTACACCCAAATATCAAAATTTTATTAGTAGGCAAGCGTTTTGAAGCGCGGTCTTTGTTTCTACAGGTGTAGCTTTTTGCGAGGTTTTTTTTAACTCTACTCGGTCTGTAGCTTTTCGTCGCTAGTTGCGGTTTCTTCGTCTGAATTTACGATGTTTTCGTCAGCCTCTTCATTGTTTACTGTAAGTTCCTCTGCTTCTGGTTCTGCTCCATCTTCAAAGACAGTCGTAATCTCAACCGGGCGGGCATCCAACCCCACGATTTCGCCGTCTTGATTAACCCGTTCACCTCTCGCTTGCATTTCTGCTTCTTCTTCTGAACGTGCTACATTTGCGATTATTTCGACAGAAACTTCGGGGTGCAAATTCACACGTATTCCATGCATTCCTACAGTTTTAATCGGCCTTTTCATTATTATCTGGCTACGATCAGCGGTAATTCCAGTTGCGGTAATAGCGTCCGCAATGTTTCGGGTGGTGACCGAGCCATAGAGTTGATCACTGTCGCTAGCCTGTCTCACAATAACGACATTGAGACTATCCATATCTTTTGCAACCCGCAGTGCTTCTTCACGGTCTTGCAGGTTGCTAGCTTCAAGTTGGGCTCGCTGGGCGTCAAACGCGGACCGATTAGATTCGGTGGCCCTCAGTGCTTTTTTTTGGGGTAAAAGATAATTGCGTGCATATCCCGGTTTTACCGTTACCACGTCTCCCATCTGCCCAAGTTTTTCGATCCGTTCCAAAAGTATGACGTCCATCATTCATTCCCTTTATTTGTCGACTGTGTATTCTTTTTACTGCGAAGTCGCAACCAAAACTCCGCCACACCCAGTGTCACTAGTATCAATGCTGGCCAATGCATCAGTACTAGGAACATATATGTCCCGCTTAATATTAACCGGCGACCCGGCCAAGCGGCAGAGATGCTATGTACAACTGAGAGCCCGATAAAGAAAAAAGGGACACTCACGATTAAAAACATATTTAACCCCCAAAACGCAATTTCTCCGCTGAAAAACGCTAATAATACGGCGAAGCCTCCTACGGGCAGTAACCAAATTGGTAATTGAATATTACTATACCGCGGAGTTGCTCGCAGGTTTTTGCCCTTCGCTAAAACTATCTTCTGGGCAAGAACACAATTTAATACTGGCAGAAATATCATCCATGTATTTATGACCGTGGACGGCAAGGTTTGTGCCACCATGGGGATCAGGGCGTTTAACTGAGCGGTGATCGGTTGTTTAAGGTTATTTTGGTTTGCCGACAAAAGGTCTATCCCCGACGCTAAAACAGCTTCAGTCGTCCCCTTAAAACCCAATTCGGATGCCCCGAGGATGGTTGCCACTACCAAAAAGACTATTAAACCAAAAATAGTTAGCCAATTAAGTATGTCGCCGGTTGGATACCAATAATGCGTGCCGTCCGAGGCCGTGTATTGTTTAAGTCCCAAATAGATTATAAGAAGGATGGGCATGTACATTGTGATTAAAATCACCGTAAAAAGCCCGGGAAGTCCTCCAACCGCAATCAATACAAACCCTACGGAAAGCGCCGAAACGGCTGCAGCAATCGAGGCTGCAGTATAGCCTAGGGCAAACCCTGTTATTGCAATCGGTAACGGCGCAAAATACACGAGTATAACACCCGCAACCGAAATTATGGTGGGAGATAGAAAAAAAAGCGCAGAACCAATGCCGGCGCCAAGAGGAAATAGTAACTGGTGACGCATCACCTTTTCCGCCGGCGTCCCGGCTCGGTCAGTTAATAATAAAGGGCATGAGCGCCAAGTTGCGCGAGCGCTTTATTGCCTTCGCTAATTCGCGCTGTTTTTTTGCGGATACAGCTGTAATGCGGCTTGGCACTATCTTACCGCGTTCAGAGGTAAAGCGCTGTAGAAGCTTAACATTCTTATAATCGATCTTGGGGGCGTTTTCGCCTGATAGCGGACAGCCTTTTGGACGTCTGAAAAATGGTCGACGGCTCATTCTTTGGTTCCCTCGTTTTCTGCGTTTGCCACTGTTGGCTCCTCACTTTTTCCCGTCGCCTCTTGACCTCGCGCTGCTGCGTAACTTTCCTCCTCACCTAAATCCCGTCCACGATCCCGCTCATCTCGGCTAGCTTTATTCTGCATCATGACCGAGGGGCCTTCTTCATGCTCGTCGACCTTGATGCTCAAATATCGGAGAACATCCTCGTTAATCCTCATATTTCGTTCCATTTCACTGATCGCGCCGGCAGGTGCATCAATATTCAACAGGGAGTAGTGCCCTTTGCGGTTTTTGTTTATTTTATAGGCTAATGATTTTAACCCCCAATACTCGTCTTTGGTAACCTTACCCCCATTTTCTTCTACAATTTTTGTTAGATCTGCAGTAAGGCTCTCTACCTGAGTTGCAGAAATATCTGGGCGTGTAATGTATACACTTTCGTATAATGGCACTTAACGGCTCCTGCTTTGCATTCTAACTCTACCCAAAGATATATTAACTTTATTAATGAACCACCGCGATATGGCCAAGTCTGCTTATGTATTGGTCGCTACACCGTAAGGCGCCGGAATATACACAATTGCCATCTCGAATCAAGCAAAGGTGCTCTGATTCGGTTGAATAACTTGACAGCTATTAATCAGATACTATGACTGCAAAAGCAATGCGTCTGGGTGGAAAATGAAAAAGCGAGGAAAAACGTGAAAGCATTTGTCTTTCCTGGGCAGGGGTCCCAGACGGTAGGTATGGGATCAAAGTTGCTTGCAGCATTTTCCATCGCGAGGGAGACTCTAGAGGAGGTGGACGATGCTCTAGGACAAAACCTGACAAAACTAATAGCTGAGGGCCCAGCGGAACAATTAATGCTGACGCAAAATGCCCAGCCCGCCATAATGGCTGTTAGTCTCGCAGTTCTTCGTGTGCTTCACAAAGAAGGCGATCGCAGTATATCGCAGTGTTGTGATTTCGTTGCGGGTCATTCACTCGGAGAATATTCTTCTCTTGCTGCGTCGGAGGTGTTTACCCTGGAAGATACGGCGCGGCTGTTACGTTTTCGCGGCGATGCAATGCAGACAGCTGTACCCGTTGGCGAAGGCGGTATGGCTGCTTTGCTAGGTGCGAGCTTAGACCAGGCGCACGAAATAGCGAATGATGCTGCTCTAGGGAAGGTTTGTACTCCGGCAAATGATAATGCTCCAGGGCAGATAGTTCTGTCTGGAGAAATGGGTGCGATAGATAGGGCCATAGAGATAGCACGGGAACGTGGTATTAGGAAATGTATAAAACTACCGGTAAGTGCTCCGTTTCACTGTAAGCTAATGCAACCAGCGGCGGTGGTGATGGAAAATAAGCTTGCGACAGTAAAGCTTTTAAGGCCACTTGTCCCGGTTGTTGCAAACGTGACCGCAAAAACTGTAGAGGATCCGGACACCATCCAGCGATTATTGATTGAACAGGTGACGTGCATGGTCCGTTGGCGAGAAAGCATTATTACTATGCGTGATTCTGGTGTTGATACGATAGTAGAGATTGGGCCAGGGAAGGTACTTTCTGGGCTTACAAAGCGCATAGATAGGGACATAACGACTATGAATGTAGAGAATCCGGACGATGTCGAAACTTTTCTGAAGACCATGTAAGGTTGAAAATAAGCCATGTTTAAACTCATAAATAAAAGAGCACTCGTTACGGGAGCATCTGGCGGTATTGGAGGTGCTATCTCCCGGGCTCTGCACGCGCAAGGAGTGTTGGTGGCCGTGGCAGGACGTAACGTACAAGAACTTGAAATTATAAAATCGGAATTAGGCGATAATACTGAGGTCATTGTGGGGGATTTCAGTCGAATGGATACCGTAGAAACAGTGCTTGAAAAAGCTAACGAATCGTTAGGAGGTATTGATATATTGGTAAATAATGCTGGCGTTACCCGAGACAACCTAGGGGTAAGGATTAAAGACGAAGACTGGCAGAGCGTAGTCGATATAAACCTTACTACGACATTCCGACTTTCTCGATCAACTCTGCGCGGGATGATGAAATCACGGTGGGGCCGTATTATCAATATTACCTCAATAGTTGGCGCCACTGGAAATGCTGGCCAAGCTAATTATGCGGCCTCTAAAGCTGGGATTGTGGGTATGTCTAAATCATTGGCAGCGGAGGTAGCAGGAAGGGGCATAACGGTAAATTGTATCGCGCCAGGGTTTATCGATACCGCAATGACCAAATCATTGAACGATGATCAGAAAAAAAAGATGCTTGATTCTATACCAATAGGCCGGCTAGGAAGACCCGAAGATGTTGCTGCTTGCGCCGTATTTTTGGCTTCTGAGGAAGCCGCTTATATTACTGGTCAAACCTTGCATGTGAATGGTGGAATGGCCATGATATAGATGGCTTGGAGAGAAGACATTTTAGTAGTGTTTCACGGAGACGGTATAATTATGTCGGAGTCGTGTTCGCAGACAATCGAAACCAAAGACCGGCCTGCCGTGAACTCGGACGCCGGCATATCCCAGGGAAAATATTAATGAGTAATACCGCAGACCGTGTGAAGAAAATCGTAGTTGAATATCTCGGCGTAGATGATGGTAAGGTGACTGAAAATGCTAGTTTTATTGATGACCTCGGAGCTGATAGCCTCGATACAGTTGAGTTAGTAATGGCATTTGAAGAGGAATTTGGCTGCGAAATTCCTGATGACGCCGCCGAAAAAATATTGACGGTAAAGGACGCGATCGCGTTTATCGAAGAAAACGAGGCCTGAACAAATGAAGATGATTTATCGCTTCTTTAATAGAAGTTCAATACAACTTTAGAAGGTGGATAGGAAGTTATGAAATCCAGACGAGTTGTTGTAACTGGTGTTGGTGCTGTTACCCCTTTGGGCGTTGGTGTCGAACAGATATGGAAGCGCCTACTTAAGTCTGAATCTGGTGCCGGACGTATCCAAAACTTTGAGGTAGAGGATCTGTCGGTCAAAATTGCATGCCAAGTTCCAATTGGGGAGGATGCAAACGGGGCTTTTGACCCAAACCAATATGTGTCCCCAAAAAATCAACGTCAAATGGATGACTTCATAAAATTTGCTATAGCTGCGGCGACCGAGGCGATAACCAACTCAGGGTGGAAAGTCCGAGATGATGAGGCTGCAGAGAGAACCGGAGTAATGATTGGTTCAGGTATAGGTGGGTTAGAAACCATTGCGGATGCCGCGATACTCCTCAAAGAGCGGGGGCCGAGGCGAATATCACCGTTCTTTATACCTTCAAGTCTCATAAATCTCGCATCTGGTCAGGTTTCAATAAAGCATGGATTCAGAGGACCTAATCACGCGCCCGTTACAGCTTGCTCCACTGGTGCACATGCGATTGGCGACGCATCTAGGCTAATAAGCTTTGGTGATGCCGATGTCATGGTGGCTGGAGGGGCGGAGGCAGCTATTTGCCGACTTGGGATTGCTGGATTTGCGGCAGCACGGGCTTTATCTTCCAACTTCAATGATGAACCAAAACGTGCTTCCCGACCGTGGGATAAGGACCGTGATGGCTTTGTAATGGGGGAAGGCGCAGGTGTTGTTGTGCTTGAAGAATATGAGCATGCCAAAGCCCGAGGCGCTAAAATTTATGCTGAAGTAGCGGGGTATGGTCTCTCTGGAGACGCATACCACATCACGTCACCTCCAGAAGATGGAAATGGTGGGTTTCGATCGATGCAGTCTGCTCTCCGGAACGCTCAAATGAATATAGAAGATATAGATTATATAAATGCGCACGGTACATCTACGCCCGTAGGTGATGAAATTGAGCTTGCTGCAGTTAAGCGTTTGTTTGGAGACCATGCCTTTAAACTATCCATGTCGTCCACTAAATCAGCTATAGGTCACCTACTTGGGGCGGCGGGAGCAGTCGAGGCAATATTCTGCCTGAAGGCGATTGAAAGTAACGTCGTACCTCCGACGATAAATTTGGAAAACCCATCAGAGGGCTGCGATATCGATCTCGTACCAAATAGAGCAAAACAACGGAACATTTCTGCCGCTCTTTCTAATTCATTTGGTTTTGGCGGTACGAACGCGTCGATTATTTTTAAAGAAATAACCTAATTCGCCATGGTGACGGCGATAGGGCGCTATTTCGCCTTAGGACTTTTATTTGTCAGTGTCCTTGCTTTCGTTTGTTTGTACTTTGTTTGGAGTGGGTATACCTCCTCCGGACCTTTGCAGACGAAGGTACGTGTAATTATACCAAAGGGTTCTGGCAATAAAGAAATCAGCGCTTTGCTCGCTAACGCTGGAGTGATCGAAAACGCATTTATTTTTAGCCTTGGTGTAAAATATACAAGGATTGGGCGGCGTTTGCGTGCGGGTGAGTTTGAGTTTCAGCCTGGCGTAAGTATGCAAAAGGTTGGAAAACAATTGGTTGATGGAGAAATGTTTAAGAGGCGGCTAACCGTACCTGAAGGTCTAGTCACAGTCGAGGTGGTACAGTTGGTCGCTTCAACCGAGGGATTAATAGGGACGGTCCCAAAAAACTTAGACGAAGGAATTTATCTGCCGGAGACATATTTTTTTAACTATGGTGATACCCGTTTATCGGTTTTACGAAGAATGAAGAAAGCAATGCAGGAGGCTCTTTCCAAGGCATGGTCCATAAGATCAAAAAGAATAAATTTAACTACGGCAAAAGACGTGTTGATACTTGCTTCCATCATTGAAAAAGAAACGGGTGTTGTGGAGGAGCGGTCCCTAGTGGCAAGTGTGTTTCATAACCGTTTGCGGTTGGGATTGCGACTCCAATCAGATCCGAGCGTTTATTACGCCCTAACACAAGGAAAAACACGCTTAAAAAGGCCTTTGACCAAAAATGACCTTTTGATTGCATCTAAATATAATACTTACCGGATGAAAGGGTTGCCGCCTGGACCAATATCAAACCCCGGAAAAGCAGCTTTGCGCGCCGCCGTTAATCCGGTTGAATCTGATTATCTATATTTTGTTGCAAATGGTCGTGGTGGTCACTTCTTTTCAAAAAACCTAAAACAACATAACCGCAATGTCGCAAAATTTCGGGCCCTTAAACAAAAAAGTTTAAGGTGATGAGCGTCCTTGACGGTGCGCTGGCGCAGAAAGAATAACGTTTATGGTAAACGATTAACAAAGGTATCATTCAACTAGCAAAACATTTTGGGGGAAACTGTGGCGGTTAACAGCATGACGGGTTTTGCTCGGATAGAGGGCGCGAAGGATGAATATCGGTGGGTATGGGAGGCAAAGAGTGTAAACTCGAAGGGACTGGATATCCGGTTTCGTTTGCCTCGGGGATTTGATGAGGCTGAGATAGCTCTCAGGCGCACCGTGGCAAAAAAAATTGCTCGGGGAAACCTTTTTGTAGTTTTAAAGCTCAAAAAACCAGAAACTGAATCAATTCTGAGAATTAATCGGCACTTTCTTGAACAATTAATGCTGCTAGTAAAAGAATACCGGGGATCGAAAGCTAAGATCAATGTTGAACAGTTACTAATGAAAAATGGTGTTGTTGAATTTGCAGAAGATATTGACGATCAGGAAATTCCTGCTGTCTACCAAAACGCTATTGTTGAGAGCTTTGACGACTTAATGCGGGATCTTGCGTTGGCTAGATTACAAGAAGGGGATGAGCTAACAAAAATAACTGCAGGGCATATTAGAGAGATTTCTTCATTGATTGAAGAAGCTGCTAGAGTGGGTCAGAATGTTTCGACACAATATGGTGATACGCTTAGAGAGCAGATTAAAGAAATTTTGCACGACAATGCCCGGGTCCCGGAGGAACGCATAGCGCAAGAAATTGCTCTTTTGGTTGCAAAAGGAGACATTCGGGAGGAAATTGATCGAATGATTGCACATGTAAAGAGTGCTGAAAAATTGCTTTTATGCAATGGCCCTATGGGGCGGAAACTCGATTTTTTATGTCAGGAGTTCAACAGAGAAGCAAATACTGTTTGCTCTAAATCGAACAACATAGACCTTACTAAAGTCGGTCTTTCTCTTAAATTGACAATAGAACGTTTAAGAGAACAGACCCAAAATATTGAGTAGGATTTTTATGCCTAATGGCTATTACGATGTAGAGCGTCGGGGGTTGATGTTGGTTCTTTCTTCCCCATCAGGTGCTGGCAAGACAACAATTGCACGTTTACTGCTTGAACAAGAAGCAAATGTTTCCCTTTCTGTTTCGGTTACGACACGACCTAAAAGACCTAGTGAGGTTGATGGTGAAGACTACTTTTTTGTTGACCCTACGGAATTCAACTTAATGTTGAATCGGAGAGAATTTCTTGAACATGCCAAGGTGTTTGGCCATTACTATGGGACCCCGCGACAACCTATCGAAGAAGCTCTTTCTGAAGGCCAGGATATTCTGTTTGACATAGATTGGCAGGGAGAGCAGCAATTAAAGCAGTCTGCTCGAGACGATCTCGCTAGTGTGTTTATTTTGCCCCCGTCAACAGAAGAACTAAGTCGTAGACTAGAACAACGAGCGCAAGACCCAAGTGACGTTTTGATCACCAGGATGGAAAAGGCCCCGGACGAGATCAGTCACTGGCCCGAATATGATTATATAATTGTCAACAACCATATTGAAGAGACTGTTGCGCACGTTCAATCTATTCTGATCGCGGAGCGATTGAAGAGGGAACGCCAGACAGGCTTAACAGAGTTTGTAAAACGCCTCAGGGAAGGGCGTTAGCTTTTAATTTTTCTGATGGGCCAGTATTCTGGCTAGTGCACAGAACTGTTTTATCGACACAGTTTCAGCGCGCACCGTGGGTGCTATCCCAGCTCTCAAAAGGGCTTGTTCGGGCATCGAAAATATCCTTTTCATACTTGACCGCATCATTTTGCGGCGCTGCGAGAAAGCTGTGTAAACTACCTTCTCTAATATGGCGGGGTCCGCTTTATCGAGCATTTTGGGTCGCGGTATTAACTCTACTAGAGTAGAATAAACTTTTGGCGTGGGAACGAATACTGTCGGGGGTAGGGTAAAAAGTGCTCGGGTTTCGCATCGCCACTGCGCTGCTACTGATAAACGTCCATAAGATTTTGACCCCGGATGCGCGGTTAGGCGATCGGCAACCTCTTTTTGGAACATAAGAAAAAAACAATCGAATAGCTCAATGTTTTTAAACCAATTAAGGAGTAATCGGGTCGATATATTGTAGGGGAGATTAGCTACTACTCGAAGAGGCCCATGCTCTTCTCTTAAAGATTTTACATCTAGCTCTAGCGCATCCTCATTGAGGATAATCAATCGTTCACCAACAATATCTTTTATTCCTTCAAGTGCCGAAATGCATCGTCTGTCGTGTTCCACGGCTACGACGGTGGCTGCGCCTGCTTTTAGAAGCGAGCGGGTTAATCCACCAGGGCCTGGGCCAATTTCTAGCACTGTTTTGGTATTTATTGGCCCAGCAACCGATGCTATCCGTTCAGTTATGTTAAAATCTAAAATGAAATTTTGGCCAAATGATGCTCGTGCTGAAAGCTGTTGAGCCTTAATTACCTCACGCAATGGAGGTAGCTGTGAAAGTGTGCGGTTTTCAGGCACCTGCCGTGCGATCAGAAAATTTGGCTCGGTGTTGGGATATTTTTGCGGCCATTTTTATTGCGGATACGAGGCTGAGCGGGTTTGCCTTTGCCGTTCCGGCAATGTCATAGGCGGTGCCGTGGTCTGGTGATGTGCGCACAAATGGTAGCCCCCCAGTCACATTTACACCGTTATCAAAATCGAGAGTCTTCATAGGGATTAGTGCTTGGTCATGATACATGCATACAGCGACATCATATTTTTTTCGCGCTGTCTCGTGAAACATTGTATCGGCCGCTAGTGGGCCATCGATCATACAATCGGGGGTTGCTGCTTCAGAAATCGCGGGTGCTATTATTTCAATCTCTTCTCTGCCCATGTGACCACCCTCGCCGGCGTGCGGATTTAAGCCTGAAACGGCGATATGAGGATTGGCCACCCCAAAGTCTTTTTTTAAGGTCTCAACCGTCAGTTTAAGGGTACGGACAATTTCACTGTGCGTAAGGGCTGATATTGCGTCTTTCAACGACAGATGAATCGTCACTGGCACGACTTTCAAATGTGGCCCGGCTAAAAGCATTATGGGTGGTTCTTTTAAACCGGCTCTAAGTCCAAGGTATTCGGTGTGTCCAGGGCTTGGAAAGTCTGCTTGGTACAAAAGGCTTTTTTGTATCGGATTTGTCACAATTGCGGAAGCGGCACCGTCCATAGTTGCGTCGACTGCATAGTTGATTGACTCCACTACCATTTGGCTGTCTTCGTGGCTGTTGTCCCCAGGAAGAGACACTACAGCTTTGCTCAGAGGCAATACCGGTAGTGCATTTTTAAAAACAGATATTGCGTCCGCTGGGGATTTTATTTCCTCAATCCGACACCTGAGATTGGTTTTGTGAGCTAATTTATCTAATCGAGAGGGGTCATCCAGAATATAGAAAGTTGGTAGTTCTGATCTGTGTTTCATCCAACTCATGAGCGATATCTCCCCGCCTATACCGGCGGGGTCACCCATCGTTAACGCAATAGGCGCGACCTTGCTGATCATATTTAGACACGAATGTCGATAACGGCGGCAAGTCTAATGTCGCGCATATACCGACGTATCCTTAATGTTAAACGGTCGCGAAGCAAGCGGTCAGCAATTATCTTACGTGTGGGTAAAATCCGTTTTTTGTTCCTTGCTTCCCGGTCACACACTATAAGCACCATTATTCCAGTGGGCATTCGTATCGGTTGGCTAAATTTTTCCAAAGGAATTTTTTTTACGATCGATCTAATACGAGGATTAAGTTGATTCAACCTGTATTTTTCCAGCTTTGCACTTTTTGTAGAACCAATCCTCTGTGCTAAGAGCTCAACCTCCGTACAACTTTTGATTCTTTTATTCAGACTTCTAGCCAGGCTTACTTTCGCCTTTATTTCTGATTCTGTCGATGTTTTGCGTATTGGCAAAAATATTTGTCGTAGGCCTACAGACACCGTTGCTTCGTGAGCCTCTTTCGCTTTCCGGACATCCTTCAGCAATAGAATTCTGTACCCGCTGACAGTTCTTATTGGTATGGTTATTTCACCGGCCTTTGTTTTAGATATAGTCTCGCGAGCAAGCTTGGTGAGTTCGGATTCGTGAACCCAGCCAACCCTGCCTCCAACCTCCGCGGTGGCACTCTTTGAGAATTGTCGGGCAATACCCGAGAAATCAGCGCCTGCTCTTATCAGTTTGATTATGCGAAGCGCTGTGTTGTAGACACCTGATTCTTCAGTTGGTTCGTCGATTGTTAGCAGTATTTCGTTTAAATTGTATTCTGTTTCCCCTTGTCTCAACCTAATCTTTTCTATGGCTTCATCAATTTCGTCTTCTCCGATAGTGATCCGCGGTTTGAGCCGTCGGCCTACGAGTTTCGACCACGCGATAGCAGTACGCAGTCGCGATTCCAAAGTTTCCACCGGTATGTTTTTCGCTCCTAATATTCTAGCGAGGGAATTTTTCGGTAGGCGGTTTTGCCTCTCAATTGTTTGTTTTGCTCGGTCCACTTCTCTTTTGCTCACAGATATATTCTGGCGTTGAGTTTCTTGTAAACGCAATTTTTCATCTATCAATGAACGTAAAACCTGCGGTCGAAGACGCTTTCGTACTTTGGGTTTATCGGGAAGCCGAGTGGAAAATATTACAAACTTTATTCGCGTTTCAAGATCATATTCAGTTATCAGTTCGTCATTTACTATAGCCGCAATGCGCTGTACAGACTGCGCACCGCATTGCGCGGTTTTCCATGCAAGTATTGGCAGTACAGTAGTGATTACAATCAATCCAAAAATTTTCACGAGTTTCATTATTGAACTATCGGTGATTTCTGGGGAATATATCGTTGGACCTGATATGTTTTCAATGTCTGCCACGTCATCTAGAAGGCATCATACCGGACGACGTCTTTATCTCGCCTAGAGTTTTTAAAACTAGTCGTAGAAACAAAGTATCCGAGGGGTGGATGTCTTTGTTCCGAGTAAAGTCTCTACGATAATCGGTTTGTAGCTCAAGACAATCGTTTTTATATACGAGAAACGCTCCGTGGCTCAACGATGAGCCCTTGGCGAGATTGCGACGTGTATTGATCCCTATTTTCCATTTTGATGTCACCTGGGAAGTTAATCTTAAGGCAATCTCTTCTCGATCCTCAAACTTATCGTCTGGGTCAACAACATCATCCCAATTCTTTCTCTTTACCTGAAGGTGGTCGATGCCCATTCTGAGCTTTGGTGTTCCGAGAGTAGTTTGCAACTCACTTCTACGTAAACCTAAATTTTCGTTATCAACCCTGAACCGATAGATTGCGTTAATTACATCTGAAGGTTCGATGTTTATACGTCCGACTATATCGGAAAAGTGGTCTTGTAACCCTGTATCCCTTCCAAAATCGTCATTTTTTTCCAGGCGATAACTTTGTCCAATGAAGACATCGCTATAATTACCGTCGAGGTCAAAGATCCCCGTCTTTAAACCGTAGGTCAATCTATGGCCTCCCTCGACCCTATCTACACCTCCAAAGCGGTTTTCCGAAAAAAGGTTGGTATCATCAAATTCGAAGCTTAAGCTATCTTCATTGGGTATACGGTCTGTATTTCTACCATTCGGAGCTACGATAAGCGCAACTAAAGGTTCAATGGTTTGTGTGAAACTCCCATGTTGACGGGCCAGTGGTAGGTGCCAATCGAGACCTAGCTGCGGAAAAACCCGAGGGCTAAATCCAGAAATTGTATTGTCGGGGGCATCTGCCTCTGATACGTCGTTGACCCAGTATGCGTCTGTTTGTAATGAGGTGAAAAAACGATAGATCTCCCCATTTTCGCTGGCATAAGGTAACTCCCATTTCGTCTTTACAGATGCTCGGCGTGTGTGGGCACCATTTGTCCGTGTTAATGCGACTGTATTAGCATCAACTTTCCATACTCCACCATACAGTCCAGGATCGCCATGATAATTGTATTCCAGCATGGGAAAAATTACAGGTGTTTCACCAGCAACGTCACCTGAGCGTAATCCTCTAAAATAATAAGCATTTACCGATGCGTAAGATTTGTCGAAAAACCCCTCAGCGTAAATTCTATTTTCGAGAGTATCAACGTCGGCGAAATTATAGCGTCGTAGGTATAGATCATCACTAACCCAATTTAATCTTCCGCCACCCCGCCATGCACTATTATACTCGTGCAGCATATGACCTTCTATATGCCCCCGAATTTTATTACCCCTGGCACCGGTTCCGCTCGGTTCGGCAAGGCTTCCCTGAAGAACATAGTTGCTCTGATACAATCGGTGCCTGAATTCACCTGAAGCAACGGCACCTTGTTTGGACATAAATATTGGCGAGAAAGTAGCGTCCATATTAGGCGCTATATCGAAGTAATATGGCGCTTTTACAATTGATCCTAAATCGCTATCAATACCATATGTCGGAATCAAGAAACCCGTCCGTCTACTAACCCCAGGTCCCGGGTGGGAGAGGAACGGGGTGTATATTGTCGGAATGCCAAAAAATTCGATAAAGGCGTCCCTATAGTTTACATTTTGGGACTTTTTATCATGGATGACTTGGTAGGCTTTCAATTGCCACGCTGGCGCCATACTCGGGTCATCCTCACATAGTTGACAAGGCGAATAAACTGCTTTTCGGTAAATTGTTTTCGTTGGGTCCGACCGTTGTGCGCTTGTAGCCGCAATTAGAGCGCCATTCGCGAGACGGCCACGCATATTTTCGATTAAACCATTACGCAGGTTGCCTGTTAGTTCAGCGTGATCTGCAAAGATCACTTGGCCATCGGGTTCCACAAGGGTTACATTTCCTGACGCTGTTACAATGTCGTCCCTTCTGTTATACGTTACGACATCGGCGAGCAGCGTCCGTAGACCTTGGGAAAATTCTACGTTACCAGAAGCAATAACTAGGCCGAGTCTTTGTTCGTTTCGCACATGTTCGGCCTTAAAAAGAACCGGAGTTTTTTCGGATAACTGTTTCGAAAGTTGAGCGACAGCACCTGGTAGTGTTGCAATAAAAACACACAAGATTGCTGTAGTGAATAGGCTGGTACGTGCATTCACATCAGCCATCCTCTAGGTGGAGAAGTGCAGCAGTTCCCATAAATAACGCTATGATCGCGGGGCTCCACGCCGACATTATAATGGGGATTTTGGAGGAGAGACCGAGCGCATAAACGACATCGGAGAGAAAGTAGAGTAGAAAACCTGTACCAATACCTGAAACCATAATAATTACGGTTCCACCCTTCCGGATAGGCCTGAATGAAAATGTTGCCGCTAGGGTCACAACTGCGGCCAGTAAAAGGGGTAGAGCCAGATGAGTGTGCAAGTGCAGGCGATGCCGAACTCCGGAAAAACCAGTGTTCTCGAGCACCTTTATAAAACCCGGCAACGCCCAAAAAGATATGGTTTCTGGTGGGGCAAAACTGTCGTTTATGTTGTCGCGGGTGAGATCAGTTTTAATACGGCGTTGTTTGTGTTGTTTGGGCGCATGGCCAGGAGCTGATACTACGGCGTTATTCATCCGCCAAAAACCTTCCTCAAGTGTAGCCGTGCGTGAATCAATCCGGCCGACAAAACGGTCTTCGCCTTTCATCAAAAATACCGTTACGTGGTCTAGCCGCATTTCTCTTTGGGATATATTGCGCGCGTGGAGAATATAGTTTCCGTCGTTGGTAGTCTGGCGGAACCAAATACCTCTATTAGCGAGCGCCGAGAGGCTTGACTGGCCACGGATATACTTAGCCTCCATAATTTCGTATTTCAGGAGCATTGCTGAAGAAAATGGATTGAAGACCGCTATTTTAAATAAACCAATAAGAATAGCGATACCAATTGGTGGTGCGAGAAACTGCCAAATTGATACTCCTGCTGCCCGAGCAACGACGTATTCATGATTTCGATTTAATCGCCAGAATGCTTGTGTGGCACCCAGTAGGGCTGCGAACGGTATCACTTTTTCAGTCGCTGTGGGGAGCTTTAATAACGCCATTGTAATAGCATATTGCAGCACTGGATTTTCGGCTCGTGTTGACACACGGCGGAATAGTTCGAGGGTATCTACAATGCTAATTACCGCAACTAGACCCAACGTAAATATGACAAAGGAACCCAGGAATTGGCGGCCTATATACAATGAAAGGGTGCGAGACAATCTCATTCGACACTAATTTCTGCGCCACCTCGTGGATTTCGTGTGCCACGCTTTTCCGAAAGTAAGATAGCAAAAAAGAGTATAGAGAAGATAATTGGTATTAAATATATTAAAGCTTCTATTTGGTGAAATCTTTCGCCGATGCTTTTTAGGCCAAGAACGCTCATTTGCAGAATTATGACCCCCCCTGCCGCGGTTAATATTCGAATATATTGGGCCCGTCTGTATAAGTGACCCGTAAGCAGAAGAGCTAGCGCAATTACGGTAAAGGCAAAGTAAAGGATCGGAGACGAGACGCGGAACATTCCCTCCATTCGCAGTTTCCTATAGTCTTTTTGAGACCCTGGATAAAATAGTTCGTGTAGAAATCTCTCCCTAGGCTCTCTCCAAACATTTAAATTTGTTTCGTTTATATCCTGAAGGTCGAACGTATATCGTTCAAAATAAAGTAATGATAAACGACCGTTAGTCGAGGATACTTCCTGACGATTTCCGTTAATCATCAAAACACGGGGCCCGCGATCGCCTGCGATAATTGCTCCTTTTTCTGCCATTATTGTAATCGGTTTTTCTGGCTTGCGCTCGTCATGAACAATTATGCCGGAGAGTTCTCCGGCCTTATTACGTTCTCGGACGAATACAGTAATTCCCTCGATTATAGGATTAAATACACCTTCTTGCAGAAATACTGATGCTAGGTCTGAGCGATATTCTCGTTGCAGGTCTTTAAATTCCCTAAACGATGACGGCATAAGGTACAGAGAATTGAGATAACCAAAGCCCATTAATAGGACTGATAGAACTAACGCTGGTCGGCCAATTTTAATTGGACTAAGGCCACTTGCGCTCAAAACTATAATTTCTCTATCGTTCAGCATTCGATTGTATGTGAAAATTATTGCAACGAACATTGCGATGGGGCCTATTAGTGACAGAAAAGTTGGGAGCAGGAGAAGAGTAAAAGATAGAAATGAAGTCACTGATAAGCCTCGATTTACGATCATATCAACGAACCGCAACGACTGGGTGAGCCAGACCACACAGGTCAGGCTTGTTGCAACGATAATCGTCCACCAGACAAGTTGTCGGAAAATATAATTATGCACGCGGCTCATAGAGCCACTATATGACTTTGTGTTATGACTGTCACAATGGAAATTATGAATGAATTCAATCCGTTAAATAACATATGCTTATTTTTCGCACACCTGATTTAACTTCGTCTTGTATTTCAGGGTTGCTTATTGTTGTTAATGTATATTCTTATAGTTTTGATGTTCAAAATCCTGTTGAGTTTTGCTAAACAGGGGGGGCTTTCTTGGCTGCAATAGATTACGCGAGACCCAGATATTTTTCATAAATTTTCAGACGTTTCATGCGAACTTTACTTTAGGTACGTGAAAATGTTTGGTACTTTTCTGTGCTGGTTTTTAGAGTGATGTTCAGCACATAACGGTATTTGGAGCTAATAAATGAAAATAACTTTCTCAACCCATTCTGTACTATCCAGTGGGTCCATTGTTGTCGGGGTGTTAGCTGAAGGAAAGCTTTTGGCAACCGCTGAACGGATCGATAAGAGTACGGATGGTGCGATTCGTCGTGCAATGGATGCGAGCCACTTTTCGGGCAGAAAAGGTCAGACGCTAACCCTGATGTCACCTTCCGGGATAGAGGCTGATAGAGTGGTACTAATAGGGCTTGGAGAGAGCAAGATGTTTGACGAACTTGGCGCACAAGCCTTTGGTGGCCAGGCGTGGAAAGAAGTGGGTTGTTCAGGTGATAAGGAAGCGTTAATCGGTATTGATACGATCAGTGAATCGAAGTTAAAGGCCTCCGAAATTGCGGCAAACGCTGCGTACGGGGCACTACTTGGGTCCTATCGGTTTGATAAATATCGTACTCGGGAAAAGGCCGAGGCCAAGCCTAGCATCCGCACACTTAAACTTGCGTCACGAAACTCTAACGAAGCCCGCGCAATGTTTTCAGAGAAACAAAGGGTTGCGGACGGCGTTTTTTTTGCGCGAGACCTTATTTCGGAGCCCCCTAACGTCATTTATCCTATAGCACTGGCCCGCCAGGCGCGGTCATTGACGAAAATAGGTGTCAAAGTTGAAGTGCTTGATGAAAAACAAATGGCAAAGTTAGGCATGGGTGCATTACTTGGTGTTGGTCAAGGGTCTGCAAATAAACCTCGGCTTGTGATTATGCGGTGGCAAGGCGCTCCTCGCGTTAAAAACAAAGCCCCAATCGCTTTTGTGGGTAAGGGAGTAACATTCGATACAGGTGGCATTTCCATAAAACCGGCCTCTGGTATGGAAGACATGAAATGGGATATGGCTGGCTCAGGCGTCGTTATAGGTTTGATGAAGGCCCTTGCCGGCCGTAAAGCAAGGGTTAATGCGGTGGGCGTAGTGGGCCTAGTCGAAAACATGCCCTCCTCAAAAGCACAACGTCCAGGTGACGTCGTTAAAACGATGTCTGGGCAGACTGTAGAGGTTTTAAACACTGATGCGGAAGGGCGTTTAGTTCTAGCCGATGCTATGTGGTACTGCCAAGAACGATATAAGCCACACACTTTGATCGATCTTGCCACCTTAACAGGTGCAATCATAGTGTCATTGGGCAATGAAAACGCGGGCCTTTTTAGTAACGATGATCAGCTTTCCGCACGTCTTAGTTCTTCGGGAGCGGCGGTAGGAGAAAATGTGTGGCGTATGCCTCTTGGAGCAGCATACGATAAGCTCATTAATTCCGACATTGCTGATATGAAGAATATTGGTGGGCGGTGGGGTGGATCAATTACTGCGGCACAATTTCTCCAACGGTTCATTAAAGATGGAGTTAAGTGGGCTCATCTAGATATAGCGGGTGTAACTTGGTCGAATAAAAATGCCCCAACAGTTCCAAAGGGTGGAACGGCCTTTGGTGTCAGATTGTTAGACCGATTAATCTTAGAATGCTATGAAGAGTAAATAACGATATACGGCAGAAATGACCGAAATCAGCTTCTACCATTTGTTAAATACATCAGTAGAAAACGCCATTCCTCTATTGGTCGAAAAGCTTCTGAAGAGTGGATCACGCGGGTTAATACGTACTGGATCCGAAGAAAGAGCTGAGGTTATTTCTAGTGTGTTGTGGACCTATGACACTAATTCTTTTATTCCACACGGGACTAAACGGGATGCCAACGCTAAGCAACAACCAATTTGGATTACGCCAGACGAAGAAAATCCAAATGGCGCAGAAATTGTCTTGTTAATTGATGGTGTGGCGTGCACCAATCTTAAATTATACCGCCGGTGTTTAGACATATTTGACGGTCGAGACGAAAATGCTGTGCGCGATGCGCGTATCCGTTGGCAGTTATACAATGATAACGGGCATGCATTAATGTATTGGCAACAGACAGAAATGGGGCGGTGGGAAAAGAAAGTTTAGTCTATTCTTTGATCAACCAGTTGCCCGACTACAATTTACCGTCTATAAGGCCCGCCAAATTTTGAAAGAGGAGTCCCCGCGGCCATGGCAATAGAACGAACCCTTTCGATTATTAAGCCAGATGCGACACGCCGGAATATTACCGGTGCAATTGTAACGCGTCTCGAGGGAGCTGGCTTGCGGGTTGTGGCTCAACGGCGGGTCCAGCTATCGCGTGAACAAGCGGAGAAATTCTATTTTGTACACAGAGAAAGAGCTTTTTTTGAAGATTTATGTACCTTTATGACTTCAGGTCCAGTCGTCGTACAAGTTCTGGAAGGTGAGTCTGCTATTGCTAAGAACAGGTCTGTGATGGGTGCGACGAACCCCGCAAATGCTGATGCCGGAACAATCCGTAATGAGTTTGGAGAGTCGGTCGAAGCAAACTCTGTCCACGGATCAGATTCGGCCGCTAATGCCAAAGAAGAGATATCGTTTTTCTTTAGCTCAACTGACATTGTCGGTTAAGCCTTCGAGCGACTGGATAAAGTTGGATGTAATTAGTAGGTGTGTTTCGGACGGGTCCCTATAAGAGGGTAAGTGCCATTAGTCCAATAATTATAACTACTGAGACGGTGCCAACAAACAACATTTTGGCGAAACTTTCCCATCCCTTTTGATGGCGCTCAATCTCTTGGTCCATGTTCAACGTCATGTGTTGGTGTACTCCACGCTTACTTAGTTTACAGAGAAAATTTGGATCGATCAGCTACAGTACCACAATTGGAATATAATCTGTTCAGCTATGGTTGTCATCGGGATTCAT
Source organism: uncultured Rhodospirillaceae bacterium (assembly GCA_964412235.1). GTDB lineage: Bacteria > Pseudomonadota > Alphaproteobacteria > MPNO01 > UBA830 > JAYZQT01. The sequence goes on along the minus strand of CAYPNT010000020.1, from coordinate 12,634 downwards.
TATAACAACCTCAAGGTTTGTGGAATTTTCTACGAGTACGATGTTTTTCGCTATCTTAGTTTTTCCGCTTGCAACAAGCCTCAGCGCGAATGGATAGCATTTATGCTCCGCTACCATAACTCGAGCCGCAAGTATTTCCGCATTGTCGTTTGGGAGAACAGGTACAACCGCTTGTGCTAGAATTGGCCCTTTATCCATCTCAGGACGGACGAAGTGGACAGTACATCCGGTAAATTTGACACCGTCATCAATCACACGTTGATGTGTGTTGAGGCCTTTATAGGCGGGAAGCAGTGATGGATGTATGTTGAGTACTCGATTGTGCCAACGGGAGACAAATTCCCCAGTTAAAAGCCGCATGAACCCAGCGAGGCATATTAGTTCGATCCCTTCTCCCACCAGGTTCCGGTCTAACTCTTTCTCAAATGTATCGCGTTCAGAATAATTGCGATGGTCTATCAGTTTCGAATTGATACCTTTTTTGCGTGCCCAATTTAGCCCAGGAGAATCGCCCCTATTTGATATAACAAGGCTTATTTGCGCGGGAAAATGGGGAGCCGAGGCGGCATTCACTAAAGATTGCATATTTGAGCCACGACCAGAAATCAGTATAGCGGTCCTCATATGCCCCAAGACGTGAGGAGGTTGTTTAGTTCAACTCTTTCGTCCCCCTCGAATTCCCGTATCTGTCCAATGTTCCACACCTTTTCGCCTCGCTTTTCCATGGTTTCAATGGCGATCTGTGCGTCATCGGCGTCGACAATTGCAACCATTCCAATTCCGCAATTAAAGGCTTTAACCATCTCCTCACTTGATACACCCCCTTCGGTAATAAGCCATCGAAAGATAGGCAGTGTTTCCCAGACCGATGGTTCGAGTACAGCCGAAGTTTCAGCTGGAAGAATTCGTGGAATATTATCAGACAATCCACCGCCCGTTATGTGCGAAAAACCTTTGGCCAGGCCAAGTCGGTGGATGTCCAAGCAAGCGTCCACATATATCCGAGTTGGTGTGAGAAGATATTGCCCCCACGAGACGTCTTCGGCAAAGGGTACTGGGTCTGGATATTGTATTTTCTTATCAGCGAGTATGTGACGTACTAAGGAAAAACCGTTTGAATGGAGACCCGACGATGCTAGGCCTAGAATAACATCGCCTGGGCCAATGTTGCTGTGTGGAAGTAACCTGTCACGTTCAACTGCTCCAACCGCGAATCCTGCCAGGTCATAACTTCCACCGCCGTACATACCTGGCATCTCCGCGGTCTCGCCCCCAATTAGTGCGCAACTCGCGTATCTACATCCGGTAGAAATCCCGCTTATAACGTCGGATGCCACGGTATTGTTCAAGCGCCCAGTTGCAAAATAGTCCAAAAAGAAAAGGGGCTCTGCACCCTGAACAATCAAATCGTTTACGCACATTGCAACCAGATCTATTCCGATTGTACGATGAACACCCATTTCAATCGCGATATTAAGCTTTGTACCCACACCATCCGTTGCTGCCACTAAAATGGGGTCGGAGTATCCTGCTGCTTGGAGGTCAAATAAACCACCGAAACCACCTAGCGAGCCAATTACACCTGAAGTTTTAGTTGCGTTCGCTAAAGGCTTAATGGATTCGACGAGCTTCGAGGCGGCATCTATATCGACACCTGAATTTTTGTATGTTGGACTGGTTATAACTACGTTGCCTAACAAAAAATGGTATTATAACTATATGATGAGGCGAGTCGCACCTTTCAAACACATTTTATCCGAATTACGCATAAATTTGAACGCTATTGGGCGAATCTGTTGTGTAATTGGTTTGATAGTTGTTTTATGGCAACAGATAAATGGCTCCCCGGCTGCCAGTGCGGAGCATACAGACGTTTATCTCGTAACCGATGTGTTGGTTGATATTACTGCCGCGACGGCTGCTGATGCGCGTCAGAAAGCTATAGAGCTAGGGCATCGCAAGGCGTCAGACCGGTTGATTAAACGCTTAGTTCCAGTTGGAGAGCGTAACTCGGTGCCAGAAATTGACCAGTCGGAACTTAATCTTCTAATACAAAGTTACAGCGTGGATGAAGAACGGCGTTCGGCGATACGTTATATTGGAACGCTGAGATTTCAATTTAGACGCTCAGAAGTCCGGCGTTTTCTTCGTGTTTTGGGTGTCGGATTTGCTGAAACTATGTCTAAGCCGTTGCTGATCATTCCGGTTTTTGCATCATCTGGGGTTACGCTCCTTTGGGACAACCCAAACCCTTGGCTAGCTGCTTGGCGGGGCATCCCTGTCTCGGACGGGTTAGTGCCGATGCGATTACCAATTGGGAGTCTTCTTGATATCAGAGACCTGAGCGCACGCCAGGCGGTATCTGGCGACTTAAATCAACTAAAGCTTGTCGCAAATAGGTACTCTTCAGAAAAAGTTATCGTTGTAAACGCATCGTTAAATATAGACTTTTCTACCGGTACGAGGTCGATTACCACATCTCTCCGGTATTTTGGTGACCTAAACCCACAAGCCCCTAGTGAATTTATTTTTGCATTGAGAGATAACGAGACCATCGAGGATGCGACCAGGCGTGTAGCACAAAGTCTCGCAGAAATCATTGAAGAAAAATGGAAAAGAGAAAATTTGATACGCTTCAATAAACTCAGTGAGCTTAAGACAAAAGTATCTTTCAATACCCTTCCTGACTGGGTAAACATAAGAGCTAGATTGCGTCGTATTGCCTTATTGAACGCGGCGCAGATAATTTCCATTTCACGTCGTCATATCTTCCTGAATATAGTTTTTTATGGCGATGCCCATCAACTTTGTGTTGCACTTGCCCAACAAGATTTATCTCTGAGAAAGGAAAAGAATCGTTGGCTGCTTAGAGACTTGCGTAAGAACAAAGTATCTAAGAGGTAATGTTGGAAAAGACTAGGATTATATGGCGTGAACTTACCTAATTTAATCACTGTTGGGCGCCTCCTGTGTGTCCCGATTGAGGTTTATCTGCTAATTGAGGCCGCCTATATGGCGGCACTTGCACTGTTTGTCGTGATGGTGTTTTCCGACGGACTGGATGGTTATCTCGCAAAACGTAACGATCAGGTAACCGAATTGGGCGCGATGCTAGACCCTCTGGCCGACAAGGCGTTGCTTGTTAGTGTATTCATTACACTGGGCTTGCGGCAAGATTTGCCGACTTGGCTTGTCGTCTTTGTTGTTTTTCGAGATTTGTTTATTTTGGGTGGAGTTATTGTGCTGTTTTTGTTGCAGGTCAAGGTACGGATGCACCCATTATTGGTGAGTAAAATAAACACCGGGGTTCAAATGATGCTCGTTGTTTTGATTCTTGCCGAGCTTTCGCTAAAAGTCGATTTTGACTTTCTTCCTAACTTGATGATCTATCTTGCGGCGGCAACGACGGCAATTTCGGGTGGCGCTTATATTGTTTCTTGGGCTCGCCGCATGACAAGAAACGGGAAGTCGAGTGAGTTCAAGAGTTAATGCTTCAAAAACAAACACAACTTGCTTTGGATTTAAGATATCGGACCGCAGTGGGTAGGGAGGATTTTCTTATATCCCCGTCTAACGCTGAAGCTGTGGCTTGGGTTGATAGATGGCCGGATTGGCCTAGCCCAACAGTTCTTCTTGTCGGCCCACCAGGTTGTGGCAAGACACACCTCGGCCATGTATGGAGAAAAGCCGCGAACGCCATTGAGTATCTGGGACAAGAAACAGTTTTAGAAATAGATTCGGAACCAAGAGTGTTTGTAGATAATACAGAATACGGTTTTTGTGATGAGGATATCCTCCATCTTTTCAATAATGTTGTGTCAGCTGGTGGGTGCTTACTTTTTGCCGTTACTACACCCCCAGTACGTTGGAAAAATCGCTTGCCTGATCTAACATCGCGCCTTTCTGCAGCGCCCAATATAAGAATACACCCACCCGATGAAAATTTGATTGCGGCAGTCATGGTTAAAATGTTTAGCGATCAAAAGTTAAGCGTTAGCACCGAAGTTCTGGATTATTTGCTCAACCGCATGGAACGGTCTTTTGAAGCTGCGCGGAACTTAGTTTCATTATTGAATAACGCTTCTTTCGAAAATAGGCGGGGAATAACAATCCCACTTGCTCGACAAGTATTTGAAGAAATGGCGGTAAAGTCGTAACGGCAGAGAAGTGTTTCGTTCATTTGCAGAGTTTCTCTAGTGCAAGCGCTAAAATATGTTATCCCAATTTAATAATTTTTACTTGTGTGCCATTTGCCGTTAACGCGATCTCCCCGCGTTTGAGCTTTAACGCATCTTTTCCATAGATCTTGAGACGCCAACCAGCCAATGCCGGAATATGAGCGCGATCATTACGGGCTAATTCCTCGATATCACTAGATGACGCTATTAGTTTCTGGGCGACTTTGTGCGTGTCACACTTGTGTTTCAACAATACCTTCAAGAGGTCTATGGAGGGTCCGAGGTGGGCTTTCATAGTGTTTCCCTGGGGCAGCTTAGGGTATTGCGTGCTGTCTTGTTGCCGAACAGCATCAAGAATTTTAAGAATCGCTTCCCCTTTTTCACTGTTCATCCGATCTCGACTGATTGCACGAAGACCAAGAAGTTCGACTAAAGAACTAGGAGTGTGCGTGGCAATTTCGGTCAGAGAGTCGTCTTTCAAGACCCTATTCCTGGGAACGTTTAGTTTTTGTGCGGTCTGTTCGCGCCATTCTGCGATAGCCTGGAGGTTTGCTAAAAACGCAGGTTTTTTATTGCGTGTTTTTAGGCGTTTCCAGGCATCTTTCGGCAAAAGGACATATGTTTTAAGATTCGATAAAATACTCATTTCTTCGGATAACCACTCGACTCGACTGGTATCCTCTAACATGCGGGAAAGGTATAAATAGACCTTGCGGAGATGGGTGACATCTCCAAGTGCGTATTCAATCTGCTTATTTGTGAGGGGCCGTTTTGTCCAATCAGTATAACGCAATGATTTGTCTATTGAGACTTTAGCTATATCTGAGACTAGTCGTTCATAGCCCACCGCGTCACCATATCCACACACCATAGCGGCAATTTGAGTATCAAAAATTGGGCGTGGAACTTCTCCCGAGAGGTGCACAAATATCTCGATATCCTGGCGAGCAGAGTGAAAAACTTTCAGTACATCCTGATTAACTAATAACTGAAACAACGGATTTAGTTTGATGCCATTTGAGAGGGCGTCTATGATGACAGCCTCTTCTGGTGTGCCTATTTGGATTAGGCAAAGTTGTGGCCAGTAGGTTTTTTCTCTGATGAATTCTGTGTCGACAGTTATATATTGATAGTTATTGGCTCGCGTGCAAAATGCTGCGAGTTCTTCAGTGCTTGCTATGATTCCCATATGTACGGTCATACACGGTATTCAGCATAACTTGAAGCGTGGCCCCGTTAGATATACAAACCGCTGCAGTTAACGTAGCAGCGGCCGATTGTTCTATTCTTGAAACCCAAATGAAGGGCTTAATATGCATGTTTACCGAACCCATAATTGTGGCGAATTGCGCGCCGAACACTCCGGTTCGGCGGCACGATTATCAGGCTGGGTACACCGTAAACGCGATCATGGTAATTTGTTATTTATAGATTTGCGTGACCACTTTGGCGTTACCCAATGTGTAATCGAAACTGATTCAGGGATTTTTAATGAAGTGGAAGCGTTGCGACTTGAGACCGTGGTGTGTTTTACTGGACGGATTGACAATCGTGGTGTTGATACGAAAAATTCGGATCTTCCCACGGGGGAGGTAGAATTACGCATTGAAACTTGCGAAATTCTTGGCCTTACTGATCCGCTGCCACTAGAAGTCAATAGCGACCGAGATTATGGGGAAGAGGTCCGGTTAAAGTACAGATTTCTTGATCTCAGAAGAGACAAGGTGCACCGTAACATTTTGCTTCGTAGTGCGGTCATTTCAAGTATCCGACGTAGAATGACAGAGCAGGGATTTGAAGAATTTCAGACACCCATTCTAACCTCTACTTCTCCTGAAGGTGCTCGTGATTTTCTTGTCCCGAGCCGACTAAACTCGGGGCAGTTTTACGCACTACCCCAAGCGCCACAACAGTTTAAACAGCTAATAATGATCGCCGGCTTTGACCGATATTTCCAGATTGCTCCGTGTTTTCGGGATGAAGATGCGCGGGCTGATCGTTCCCCGGGCGAATTTTATCAACTAGATATTGAAATGTCCTTCGTTACGCAAGAGGACGTCTTTGATGCGATAGAACCCGTATTACACGGAGTATTCGAAGAATTTGCCGAAGGACGGGTGATTTCATCTGCTCCTTTTAGACGAATAAAATATTTTGAAGCAATTCAAAGATATGGGTCTGATAAACCCGATCTTCGAAATCCACTGGAAATGATGGATGTGACGGACGTTTTTCGAGGTTCCGGGTTTAAGGTGTTTGCTAACATGATTGAACAGGACGAAAAAATTCGGGTATGGGCGATCCCTGCTCCTGGCGGTGGCTCGCGAGCCTTCTGTGATCGCATGAATGACTGGGCCCAGAAAGAAGGTCAGCCAGGATTGGGCTATATTTTCTTCCGTGATGATGAGGGGGCTGGACCCATTGCAAAGAATATCGGTGAAGAGCGAACGAAAACTATACGTGCTTCATTGGGACTCGCTGATGGCGACGCAGTATTTTTTGTTGCCGGGAATCCTAAAACATTTGCTGTATTCGCGGGCCTCACGCGAAATCAGATTGGTCAACACCTGGATCTTATCGATCAGAGTACCTTTGAATTTTGTTGGATCGTCGATTACCCAATGTACGAGCTTGATGAGGCAACGGGCGCGCTTAAATTTAGTCACAACCCTTTCTCAATGCCGCAAGGGGGTTTAGAGGCGCTCGAAAACACGGACCCTCTCGAGATTCTTGCGTATCAGTATGATATCGTTTGTAACGGTGTCGAACTCTCAAGCGGTGCAATCAGAAACCATCGTCCAGATATAATGTATAAAGCCTTCGAAATCGCCGGTTACAGCAGGGATCAGGTGGAGAAAGAATTCGGCGGGATGCTTAATGCTTTAAAATATGGGGCGCCACCCCACGGGGGTTCAGCGCCGGGTATAGATCGGATTGTCATGCTTCTGGCGGATGAACCCAATATTCGTGAAGTAACCCTGTTTCCAATGAACCAGCAAGGGCAGGACCTAATGATGAATGCCCCGGCTACCGTTGATGAGGCCCGACTGAGCGAGCTTTCGTTGAAATTGATTAGTCCCTCAATTAAAAACCCGGGGAGTTAGTCTATTTGTGTGGGCTTTCTACTAACTCTCAGGCCACAACCAAGCGGCACCCCTGACACCACTAGAATCTCCAAATTTTGGAGGCAGCAAGGCCGTCATGACAGTGTCTGAGAACACGTGCGCTTCAAGTTTTCTTTTAACATTTTGATAAAGTCTTTCCAGGTTCGATAACCCACCACCAAGGATAATAGCGTTTGGATCCATAACATTAATTATGGTACTCAGAGCTAACGCCAACCTGTCCTCGTATTGACTAAGTATAGTTTCTGCGCTCGCATCTCCAGTGATCGATGCATCATTTATCTGCTTCGCCGTCAAGTTTTTCCCAGTTAGATGATTGTATGCCCTACTTAGGGCGGGCCCGGATACATATGTTTCTACGCACCCGATATGCCCACAATAGCATTTTGGAGGTGTTAGGTCGTCGGGAATATAAAGCCGATTGTGACCCCACTCACCCCTTATACGGTTTGCTCCAGTTTCAAGTGTACCGTTTATATAGAAACCTCCGCCAACACCGGTTCCCAAAATTGCCCCGAAGACGCATGTGTAGCCTGCTCCGGCGCCATCTATAGCTTCTGAGAGTACAAAGCAATCGGCGTCATTCCCTATTTTTACCGGACGTTGGAGTTGCTGAACAAGGTCATTTTTTAGCGGCTTCCCTATTAACCAGGTAGAGTTTGCATTTTTGATAAGGCCAGTTTTTGTACAAATACTTCCCGGAATGCCTATTCCCACAGTTCCCTTACGCCCGATTTCTTTTTCTATAATGGTTACAAAAGAAGCGATTGCCGTTAACGTTTCTTTATAACTTCCTTTCGGCGCGACAATTCTGTCTCGATATAGCGTGTTGCCATCTTTAGCTAGTGCTATGCCTTCAATCTTTGTGCCCCCAAGGTCTATGCCTATTCGCAAAATTCATTCCTTAAAGTGTTTTGTCTGTTGAAATCATTTCCGGTCCATTTGTTCCTATGTTAGCGTTGTAGACGAGACAAATAAAAAGCCGCCCAATGGGCGGCTACGTGATTTACGCCTAGCACGATACTTTAGACTATTTTATTTTGGTCTCCTTAAAAAGCACGTGCTTCCGCGCAACTGGATCGTACTTGCGAAACTCTAGTTTGTCCGTCTGGGTTCGGGGGTTCTTCTTTGCCACGTAAAAGTATCCCGTATCTGCCGAGCTTTGCAGTTTTACTACTATCGTATTTGCCTTAGCCATTTAATATTTCTCACGCGATTTTAGCATCCAATTAGGCGGAAACTGACGACAGCTAGCGCCTGTGTCAAGTGCGTTCCAATAGAAAATAGTTTTCCAAAAACCCATAATCTTTCACTTTGGATCTTAATTCTCTTTAAATGGGATGTTTTTTGAGGTTATTTTGGGGGCCCTTAGGTCTTTTATTTCTTGTTTTAGAATTTTTGCGGGTACGTTTTCCTTTGAAAGTGCGTCTTTTGTTAGGTACCGAAAATACCAAAGAGCCAGTAATAATATTTGCTTCTTCCAGGCGGACGATAATCGGGTCACCAACCGCGAATTTTACGTCACTATTTCGGCCAGTAATTAGTCCTTTTCCCATGTTGAGGTCTAACCGATTATGGCTCAACATTGACATTGGGACGAGGCCGTCGGCGCCCGTCTCGTGCAATGTTATAAATGCGCCGGCGCGGTGAACGCCGTTAATAGTTGCCTTGAACGTGACGCCCACTTTATCCGCGAGGTAGATTGCTGTTAGCCGGTCTTCTGTTTCTCGTTCGGCAGCGATCGCCCGGCGTTCAGTAGCTGAAATGTGCCGACCGTATTCGGGAAAGGAGGCGCGGTCTTCGGGTCTCAAACCATCATCCCCGTATTTTAGAGTATCTATAAGAGCGCGGTGAACGAGTAAATCCGAATACCGCCTTATGGGCGAGGTAAAATGAGCATAGCGCCGTAAAGCTAAACCAAAATGTCCTATGTTTTTTGGGCAGTATTCCGCCTGGGACTGGCTCCGAAGTATCGTTGTACTCACAAAATGACTTTCGGGAGTGTCCCGATACTTCTTTACAATTTTTTGGAATAGTTTGGGTCCAACCAGGTGATTTTCTGGGATTTTTATATCCAGGGGGGCTAAAGCTTCGCGAAGACTTTCTATCTTTTCGTCAGAGGGGTGATCGTGGACCCGAAACATGCAGGGTGCGCGCATTTTTTCAAGTGTCAGAGCCGCCGCGACGTTCGCGGTTATCATAAATTCCTCGATCAAGCGGTGGCTGTCCAAACGTTTGGTTGGCTTTATTTCCACTACATTGCCCGCTCTATCTAATTTGATCTGGCGTTCACCGAGTTCAAGATCAATCGCTCCACGTTTTGTTCGGGCCTGTGCAAGAGCTAAATAGGCATTGAAGAGGGGTGTGATGACATCTTTGCTTATCGGCGCCGTTTCTTCGTTTGGCTCCCCATCTATGGCCTGTTGGACCTGCTCATAAGTCAGGCGGGCAATTGACCTCATAATCCCTCTCACAAACTCGTGTCTGATGAGTTCGCCCTTTTCGTCAATCCACAGATGTACGGCAAGGCAGCCGCGGTCCTCTCCGGGTACAAGCGAGCAGAGACCATTAGAAATATTTTCGGGTAACATCGGAATAACATGATCAGGGAAATAAACAGAATTACCTCGTTTGTATGCCTCTCTATCCAAGGGCGTCTCTGGACATACGTAATGAGCGACGTCTGCGATGGCTACAATAAGGTGCCAGCCCTTCGAGATATCAGTATCGTTGTGGGGTTCCGCCCAAACGGCGTCATCGAAATCGCGTGCATCTTGTCCATCAATTGTGACAAATGGCACCTTCCGGAGATCGGTTCGTCCCGCAGCCGATATTGGTTTCGCTGCATCAGCGTCGGTGATGACTGTGTTAGAAAATTCCGTTGGGATGTTATGTGTGTAAGTCGCAATGAGGCTTGCCGAGCGGCCGCCTTCTGCAGATCCAATCACCCTAGAAATTCTAGCTTTCAACAATCCAAAACTGTGGCCTTCCGTTAATGTTGCCTCGACGAGATCTCCCGCAGAGGCCCCATTTTCATCCCCCCGTCCAACAAAATACTCCGCACGAATTTTTCGATTTGTCGGCAGCACACGACCGGCTTGGCCCTCCATCCTAAATATACCCAAGAGCATTTTGTGTGTTGTATTGAGCTTTTTAATCGTGCGGGCGCTGTAACTCCCCTCGTCCAGTGGGGTAAGCCTCGCAAGTATTCGGTCGCCGACGCTCGGGGCAACCCCGCGATTATGGGATGTTAAATAAATTGTCGGTACATCGCCGTTTCCTTCCCATTTGCTGGGGCGGGCAATGGCATCCCCGTCTGGGGAAATGTCCGTCACATCAATTACGGTCACTTTTGGTAGGGAACCTGGCGCGCCAAACTTTTTGCCACGCCCGCGATCTAATTCTCCATTGGCCAACAATTCTCGAAGAACTTTTTTTAGCTGGGCCCGGTCGTCACCCCGTATATTAAAGGCCCGCGCTATTTCCCTCTTGCCAATGCTTCCCGTTCCGTTATGGACGAAGTCGCGAATTTGCTTTTTGGTTGGAAATGCAGATTGGGAACGTTTCAATGCAATACTACTGTAACCGGGTAAATGATTACGGCCCCGACGTGGATCGTCATTTGGATGAATTCTTTTTTGTTTTCTTCTTTGTCGATTTGGTTTTGGTTCTACCTTTCGCCGACTGCTTAGCCCCTAGTTTTTCCGCGCGGGCAACCAGAAGTTCGACTGCGGTTTTGATAGTTAAGGATTCGGGTTCCAGGTCTTTGGGCAAAGAGGCGTTAAGACGCCCGTGCTTGACGTAAGGGCCGTAACGTCCCTCTCTCAGTTCTATTGGTTTTCCATCGTCTGGGTGATCGCCAATTTTCTTGGCTTTTGTATTTTTTTGACTAGCCCGGACAGGTGTTTCCGCAATCAATGTAACCGCCCTGTTAAGGCCGATCGTAAGCACGTCATCGTCTTCACCCAGTTTTACATAGCGTGCCCCAACTTTGAGGTAAGGACCGAAACGCCCAACCCCAGCCATTATTATGTCATTACTTTCAGGATAGTTTCCGACCTCACGGGGTAATGATAACAGCGCAAGAGCAAGTTCTGTGTCTATGTCCGATGGGACCATTCCCTTTAATAGAGACTGTCGTTTTGGCTTGTCCTTAGAACCTTTCTGCGCCTCCCCTAGCTGGACGTACATGCCGTAGGGCCCTTTGCGAAGGCTCAGGGGAAGTCCTGACGCTGTGTCATTTCCTAAGTCTTTTGGACCCGAAAATAGAGCAATTTCATCATCTTCACCCGTAAAGACCGTGAGTGTAGTTGTGTAGCTACACTCCGGATAGTTTGAACATCCAATGAAGCCACCGTTTCGCCCTAGTTTAAGACCGAGCCTACCGTTTTCGCACGCTGAACAACGGCGAGGGTCGCGGCCGTCTTCTTGAGGGGGGAAGAAATGGGGCCCCAATTCCGCATCTAACTTATCGATCACGTCCGTTATGCGTAATTCTTTGGTATCGGCTATAGCGGCGGAGAAAGCCCGCCAAAAATCCCCCAGAAGTGATTGCCAATTCATATCTCCGTTCGATATGTCATCAAGACGGTTTTCCAGATCAGCGGTAAAATCATATTCGACATATCGTTTAAAAAACTCCGCTAGAAACGCCGTGACCATTCGGCCCCTATCGTGAGGCTTAAAGCGACGTTGTTCGAGCGTGACATAATTGCGATCCTGCAGGACTTGCATGATTGTGGCATAAGTGGAGGGCCGGCCAATGCCCAACTCCTCCATTTTGCTTACGAGGCTCGCTTCGGTGTAGCGGGGCGGAGGTTTGGTAAAATGTTGCTCGGGTTTTACAACGTCACGATTTAGTCGCTCGCCGTTTGACATTGAAGGTAGGTTTCGGTCGCCCTCTGATTGGTGTTCATTCTCGTCGTTAGGGGAAGAGTTGTTCTCATCCTGTCCTTCACGATACAGTTTTAGAAAGCCATCGAACTTTAATATTGAACCATTCGCACGAAGTGTTATCTGACGGTCAGAGGACCCTATATCGACTGCGACCTGTTCTAGTACGGCATTTTTCATCTGACTAGCAACCGCACGTTTCCATATTAGATCGTACAGCTTCTGTTCGTCACTATTTAGATATTTCTTCATAAGAGTGGGGGGTTGGTCAAAATCGGTGGGTCGGATGGCTTCGTGGGCTTCCTGGGCATTTTTTGACTTATTCCGGTATGTTTTTGGATTATCAGGAAGGTACTGGTGGCCATATTCCTGGCCGATGGTCGCTCGGACCGAGACAATCGCTTCCTGCCCTAGGTTTACGTTGTCAGTCCGCATATA